>NZ_CABPTO010000002.1 GCF_902460355.1 Streptococcus sp. Marseille-P6264 | reverse complement strand
GCGAGAAAGTTCCCAGATTCATAGTGTCTCAGGTCAATGCTAATAAAAGCGTTGATTTGATTGGTAGACTGAAAGCGACGAATATCTCCCAATTCGCCAATGATAGATGTCGCTGTGGTTTCTGCGATGCCAGGAATTGACCGTAAGATGTCATACTCTGGTAAAAGCTGAGCTAGAGCTACCATGTCGTTTAAGACAACTTGTCTGCGTTCAGAAAGACGAAGCAATTCTTGAGCATAGTAACGAACCTCTTCAAGCATTGGAGAGGTTTTCTTGACCGCACAAAAAGATTGTTTAGCGAGTTTTATAAGTTTATCAGTCAGGTAAGCAATACGCTTTTCAGAGATGCGTTTGGAGGTAGATTGACGGATAATCTCACACAAGTTACTTTGAGATAGGCTTAATACAAACTCTTTGCATGGAAAAGCCATCACTAAGTTTCAATATTGCTCTCCAGTAGGTGTGGATAATAGATTTTCCAATTCAGGAAATGTGACTTGTAGGACCTTGTGCAGACGGTTTTTAGTTCGAACAAGATCTTCTGTCATATTTTGATAGAAACGGCTTAAATCACGCAGGTGTTGATAAACTTCTTCCTGCACGTAAGTTGGTTTACGATTGTGCACAAGCTAAGATTTAGCCAGCTTTTCAGCGTCAATTTTATCTGTTTTACGAACTCGCAGACTATCCAATTGCTTCTTAGCTTCCAGTGGATTTAGCCGTGTGTAAGCGTAACTATATTCCTCAAGAAAGGCTTGAAGACGTCGAGAATAGACACCTGTAGCCTCAAATATAATCTCAGGGTTATGAACAGTTTTCAAGTCGCCCAACAGGCGATTGAATCCAATAGCATCATTGAGTATGGTGTAGCCATGAACCTTCTCACCGTTGACTAAAATGGCCACCTCAGAACTTGTTTTACTGACATCAATTCCAAATACTGCACGCATGACATTACCTCTTTTGTCTTGAATAATTCCATGCTTTAGTGATTTTATTTTCAATACGCGACGTTTAGCGTCCTACATACTTTGATCAAACTCCACCTAAAACAAGGTGTCTTGCCAGTTTGTCAAGCGACGTCTAGCGCCATAGAGCCCTACGACTTTACAAGACACCACTACTTTAACATAAAGAAAAAGTAGTGAGTACTCTCTCGCATCGGAGATTTCTTCACTACTAATCTTAGTATGTTTTCTACAACAAAATAGACTCTATAATTCCTATGGTGGCTTTACCCACTACAGAAATTATAGAGCCAAGAACTTTAGCTTGCATACCCAATAGCTAAAGTCCTTTTGGTAGTGTAAAATAGGTTGTGTAAACACAAAAAGGAAGAAATCCGTTATAGTAGAGTTACGAAACATTACTAGAACGAGGTTTATTCCTATGACTCAGTTTACCACAGAACTACTTAACTTCTTAGCCCAAAAGCAAGATATTGATGAATTTTTTCGTTCATCCCTTGAAACAGTTATGAACGATCTGCTTCAAGCAGAGTTATCAGCCTTTTTAGGGTATGAGCCTTACGATAAAGCTAATTATTTTAAAGCCAACAGTCGTAACGGAACGTATTAACGGAAATTCAAGGTTCAAATATTTGGGGTGAACAGAAAAAGCATCCCGTATTTTTGATACGAAATGCTTTCAATAAGTTTAAATAAGTTTTAACGTTTACTAAATTGTGATGCTTTACGAGCTTTCTTAAGACCTGGTTGGAAACACTTCTATTTGAATACGTTTCAAGATGCGCTTAAAATCAATGTTTTCCCACGTTTTCAGTAAGAACAATTTCATCTAATTTGAATAACTTTCAGTTGAATGGTGTGAATTTTACACTAAAAATACACGAATTGAGCTAGATTTTACCAAAAAGTTCACACCATTTTGGTTATTATTAGTTTTATGCATTCTTTTTCTGGATTTTTAGCAATTCAAACCAATTTTCTGGAAAACCATAATTTACAAAATCGATTTCATAGCGATGACTCTCTTCCAACAATCGTTTTAACTTATCATTCCAAAATAAATGTGACTCTTCAGACATAGATATTATAATATGCCTCATTGCCACAAAATAGACAAATAATTTTTTATCATCATCATCATCTAAACAATCACACACCAATTCTTCATCAGCACGATGAATAATTGGTGGCAAATTGTGCAACCGACCATATAAACGTCCATTATGGGAACAGATATTTCTCAAGTAGCGAAGAGCATTACACCATGACAACAATACCTTAGCGGCAATTTTATTTGTTTGATCTAAGGGTAAACTTACATAGGAAGCAACCTTATTTCTATAAAGAGGCTGCAACGCAACCAAAAAAGAAGAAATATTCCCAAATGTCATCAAGCGGAAAACTGTCCAAGGAAGTACTACCCCAAATTCAGATATCTGTTTTTTAACTATATTGTCTTCACTTTTTTGCAATATCAGGCTAGATAAATAATATTTCGTTCGAAGAACTAAATCTTTCCTATGGGGGTCATCCTTACTATATTTTTTACTCTCATTATAATACAACTCATCATCTTCAAAAATATAGATTTCTTTATTATAGCCCAATGTTATAGCATCTGAGGTACTCTTTTTCAAAAAAACTTCAATACGTTCTAAAATCTCTTGAAGAAAATTTCTTAAATAGCTGTCAAATAAATAGGCAGTTTTTGCTTTGAAATAATTACGTTCCGTTAACTTACCATACTGTGAGAATGATTGAAAATCAATATCTCTTAAAAAATTAACGCAATCTTCTTTATAAAAATCATCGCAATCTTTTTTTGAGAAATTCCATTTAGATATATATTTCATGTGGTCATAAAGCTTCTCTTCCGATAACGATGGTTCAATTTCTTTCTTCAATTGAGTTGGTGCTAAAATCGGTTTATAATGTAAATATTCTTTATCAGAAATATCAACTTCTAATGGTAAATATTCTTTAAAATTTTTGAGTTCAAATATGTTATCTGACATGAATAATATTCCCTCTATGTATAAAAAAAGGCCACCTAGTTATGCCCAACGGCACCTTCGATGACTTCAAATCTAAAGTAAGTATAACAAAACATAAAATATTTGTCAACAATATTCTATATCTTCAATGGTAGAAAATAAGTATCTAAATTATTTCTAATAATAGAACCGAACTGTTTGTATATATCTGGCTATAAACCCTTTCGAATATCATTTGGTATAGGAAATTTATATTATCGATAACCATAATAAAAACTTCTCTTAAATTATTCTTAGGTATCCGATTTAGATTATAAATAATTAACAATGAACATTTAATAACTCACTTCATTTCTCAAACAATCTATCTTTCATAGAAAGTTCCAAAATAATCATTTTGTTTTGTTCCTCCAATGACATCCCAGAGGATACCAACTTTTCTTTTAAAATCGCTGAAATATATTGTATTTGATTACTTTCCACTTCGTCAACTAACGCCCTAATATCATCACCTTCAATACTCTCAAGAACATCATGTACAATAAATTTAGGAGTTGCTTTATTAATTTTTCTAGCAAAAAGTTGATAAGCAATATCGTATGCAGCAATAAGAGACTTTCTAGTCCCTGTACTTGTACCTTCAGATAGTTGGCCAATTGAAACTGGAAATTCATCTGTCTTGGGATTATAAAGTAAGACAGGCTGTTCTTTATTTATTCGACCTGCAACGCTCTTAAAATAACTATTAAAAATATCCATTTTTTTCTGGTATTCTACTTCATTATTTTTAACAGTCTTCTCCAGTTCAGATAGTCTTTTTTCTATAGACTGTTTTTGCTCCTCAATGTTTTCTAAGCTAATAATTGTTGAATTATTTTGTACTTTTTTTATTTTTAACTCATTTAGTTGATTTAATTTATCATAATATAAATCTACTTTATTTTCTTCTACTAAAGAAATAAATTCTGAATTTTTTTCAGTCAATTCCGTCAATATATTTTCTTTATTTTCCTTTTCTCTTATCAATTCTTGAATTCTATCATTAAAATAAGACAATTTATTTATACTCAATTGGGAATTAAATTCAACTAAATCCAAAAAAGTTTTAGTAATACTAGGTAGCAATTCTGAAATTTCTTGAAAAAAGTCATTTGCCAGTTCTTGATTAACTATTCTTTGGGATTTCTCCTCAGCCTCTTTGATATATTTTTGTAACTGTAAAATGTCAAAATCAATTTTACTTAATTGTCGACTTATCTCCTCGTATTTTTTTCTAATATCGTTGATATGAATTCTATTTTTCTCAAATGCTTTTTTATCCACTAAATCATTTATTTCTTTTTCTAACCGATCAATTTCTTTATCAATTGCAACATTAATTTGTTTTATTTTTACAACATCATCTATAGTATTTGTTTTTTTATAATTCTCTTCCTTACTTTTTATTTTTTTTAATTCCTGTTTTAATTTACCAAGCTCTAAATCGTTTTTAGGATCTGAAATATCGAACAAATAATTATATATAGCACGATATTCCGAAATATTTGAAAAATTATCTAATACTTTTAAAAATTGAGTATTATCCTTAGTCATTAAAATTCGTACAAATGACTTTATTGTGCTTCTAAAACTTGGCTTTTGAGAGCTGTTTTCAAACAATAATTCATTTAAATATTTGTTAACTTCATCATATGAAGTTTGCTCACCATTAATATATCTCTTACCTCTGTTAAACAACTCTGTCTTTATAGAAACTTCTTTAGAAGGATGGTTGAAATCATCTATTAACACCATATCAGTATAGATTTTTTGATTTTCAATGAACAATCTTAATTGCTCATTAACACTCTGTGTTTCATAATCTTTAAAAATGGCATCTTTACTTTTTGCCCCTAAACTTAAATCCAGTAGTTTTAAGCATGTTGTTTTTCCAACTTTATTATGCTTATCAGACTTCTCCGAATCTACTATAAAATTAATTCCATTTTTAAATTCTATTTTTCTCAATATAACATCAGTATTTTTACTGATAATACTCAAACTTTTAATGAACACTCTCAATATCTCCTTCATTATTAACTCTTATTTTATCTAATAGAAAAAGAAAATCTAGTGCTAAAATAAAAAAATCATAATTTAGTTCATCTTCAATTTCTTTTTGAAGTTCTATATAAAGACTTTCTATATTGACTATCTTCTTTAAAATCAAGCCATGTACAATAGCTGAAAGATAAAAAATAGTCTTTTTGGGCTCAGCATTTTTATCAAGTAATAACATTATTATCCCCCATATAAATATTTGGATTCAATAATATCTGACACTCCATGACTCCATATTGAAGAAGTGCAATAATAAATTTATCCAATTCTAAGTCATCAATTTGACTAGATAAAAAATCAGGATCTCTCGCGATTCTTTCTTTGATATCATCATGCATCTTTTTCAAACATTCATCACCATTACCTACTGTCGGATTTCCTTCTGCATCTATAGGAGTATGATCCATAAAAATATTCTTTATATTTTCAACTACTCTTTGACTATCTGTGAATTCATCTTTTAGTACCTCTTCTAGTGAAATATAGTTACCGAGACCCTCTTTAAATAATCTAATATATCTCCTAGAATTATTAAATTGTAGTTTTGCTTTTAATTCAGCTGGTTGTTCAAGTAAAAATTCTTCATCGTTTTGAGAGTGAAATCCTTCAACATATTTTAAAAGCTGAAAAATAACAGTTGGGATCAATGTACGCTGCTCAATATTTGTTATGTATAAATTTTGAGTATTATTATTGCTATGATTTCCAATACTCTGAGAATTAGCCATCTATTTCCCCCTATCACCAATATTTTGCACATTATTACTACTATTATTACCTATATTTTGACTATTATTAGAATTTTTTATAATTACTTCAATATCTTTCTTATTTTTAAGAGAAATTACCGTAGCATATATACCAAACAACGATCCAACTATTCCTAAAATTGTATTTACAGTTTCCATTATCTATCCCTCATATTATATACTAAATATCTATGTGAAAATTAATTTTCCACCGTCACACTTCCCCCTAGCTCTCTCAACCGTTCCTGCCCCATCTTCAACATCTCTTCCTCCACCTTACTCCATTTTCCGAAGAGGCATTCGTGTAGAACTTCTGCTGCTGAGGTTTCGTCTACTTGCGAATCATAAACACACGATTGATCTCTTTGATAAATTTGAATTTGATTAAAAATCTTGTCATTTTCTAACTCCCGTAAGTTATCAACTAAATGTTCTACAATTCCATCATGGTGTGCTTTAGAAGTTACTCTAGCTTGACTAGGATTTATAGTATAAAGCTCTTCGTAACGTATCAAGGTGCTAAGGTAGGACAATTCTGGCTTGGTCGCAATCAGTGCAAGTGAGACTTGATATCCTCTAATTGCCAATAATTGGGCCGTTTTTCGGGGAACTTCTGTTGTTCTCAAGGTACCCTCGATTAATAAATGATAACCTTTTTTACTCAACTCATCTACAAGATATTCAACCATTTGTCCCGCGAATACTTTGGTATAATCCACACTATCTTTGCCATACTTTTCCTGTAGGCCAAGGTAGTTCGGATGAAAAGAGCGATAACTATCCCCATCAATGATAATGATATTACCTTGAAATTCCCTTTGTTTAATACGATGAATCGTTGTTTTCCCAGCACCACTCTGTCCACCGAGCAAAATAGCCTTAGGATGAGATGAGGTTGTTTTTCCACGAGTTAAAGAACGAACGAGTCGTTTGGAGGCTTGTTCAAAATTATCTTGACTAAATTCTTCTAGCTTCATTAAGCCACCACCAGATGACTAGCTTGTTCTAGCATACGTTCAATGCCATCCAAATAGCCATTATATCGCTCTACATCCTCAAAAGTTGCAACAAGATAAATCTTCGTGTTAATTAAATCAGACAGATCATCGCTCATTAGAACCCACGGATTAGAAGTATCATTAAATGCAATTCCTTGTTCATCTTGAAAACGATAAAGTCGCGCTAAGACATTCGCCCCCCGTTCCTTTATTAATTCTATTTTTAAAGTTAACTGGTAATCTTCTACTGGCGTAAGCATCTTTTCCTCCCCTATGATATCGATATAGGAAACATTAAATTTCTGGCAAATACGGTCTATCAATTCTGTCGAAACTGAGCTTGTCCCATTTTCATAGCGGCTCAAACTATTTCGTGAGATACCAACAATCTTTGCGAACTCAGGTTGGGTTAGATCATGTGTTTTACGTAATATTTTTATATTTTCTCCAATCATAAGAGGCCTCCTTTAGTTATTTCTTATTATAGCATAAAAAAAGAAAACACACCATTTTTGGTGCGTATAGTCTTGCTACATTCTATACTTCTTTTAACAGATCTGTTGATAAGCTTCTTAGAATAGAAGATTCCAACATAGTTCCTATGACAGTTGGTGAGTTCGCCCTAAGATCTCTGAAACAATAAGGTAAACTTTGAGGTGAACTTTTTCAAAAAATACGAAAAAAGCACCCATAAGATAAACTTTTGAGTGCTTTGAAATATTGATATAAAGCCGTTTCTTAACGCTTTGAGAACTGGCTAGCTTTACGAGCTTTCTTAAGACCTGGTTTGACAAGGTCTCTTTTTATGTGAATTCAAAAAGCCACAACCATAACCTCTTTCAAAACCTTTTATCGAAAAAGATTTCAAAAAATTTGAATGAATTATTTTAAAACAGGGAAACTATTTCCCAATCTTCCTATCGTTGATGATATCAGCAGGTAAAAGTTATTAATTTTATAATTAGTATTATATAATAGAAGAAAACGGAGGTCAATAATGATAGATGAAGAACTAAAGGCTAATATTATGCCTGCAACAGTTTTATTGAATAACTTTGTTGATAACGAAAGTCACTCAAACTATGAATACTTCCTAATGGAATATCTCAATCAATCCCTATTCTTTCAAAAAAAATCAGAACATCATGTATATGAACACCCTTTAAGTGAAAGCAATTCTGAACCAGATGCAACCACACCTTCTTACGAGATTGACTTTAAACTTCTAGCTTCAAGATCCTATCTCAGAGGTCTGCGATTAGCTAGCCCAAGCGTATCAGTTCCATGCAAAGGTGTAACAGCTTACGGGCCACCTAGAGAACCGAATAAAAATTTTAGAGTTGGCGAAATTCATAAAATATTTAGATCCTTAACACTCGATGATATGTTGTATTTACGAGAAAATCAAAACAATAAACCTCTATGTGATGAAGTTGATATTCTCGACGTATTAAACACTATAGAAACAGAAAAAAATTTACTACTTTTCTTCCCTTATATGTTCTATACAAAACGAGAAATAAAGCAAGATAAATTAACATTTCTTGTCAAGGAAGCTATAGAAAATGACTTTATTGAATTAGCAACCTACCGAAGTCGTTCTGTTCCAAAATTTGAAACATATATTGTTACCGAATGTAACAACTATTTCATTCTATTCACATTCAACCCTACAGGCTTTCAATACATAGAAAAAATTGAAGTTCAGAGGCTACCAACCTATGTTAAGTTACTTAAATATTCCAAACAATTTAGATAAATTGTCTACACATTAACCACTATTTTCCGAAAAAGACTTATTTTCCCGAAAGAAGGAAAACTAACTTAAAAAATTAATGTCTTACACCTGTAATATTCCTTTGATATAATAGAAATGGAGGTAAGCAAATGAAAAGATTTATCACATTACTTTTAGTGTCTCTATCTGCCGTTTTATTAATTGCCTGTTCTAACCAATCAAGCAATTCTTTAGATGGCGAATACTACTGGATAAACGAGAGTCGAAATGAAGTTGCCTTTACCATTTCAGGTAACAAAGGAAATATCAATAAAGGGGAGGCTGATGCCTTTACAATTGATAAAGATAGTTCAACAATCGAACTGACTGGTTCTAATATCATAAATAGAAAAGAGAATTATACCTTCAAGGATGGCGTATTCACTGTAGATATTTCAGGAACGAAGCAGGACTATTACAAAAAGGGTAGTGAAGCATATAAAGAAGCTGTGAAGAAATACGGCAACAAGTAAACTTTCAAACTATTCGTTATTCTTTATACAATAAAAACGCTTTGATTGAAGCGTTTTTTGTTGTCCCATTAACAAAGGGAAATTGGGCATAATTTATTTTTTAGTGCTTTTCAGGCTATATTTTGATCATTTGAGGAAAGCAACATTATTTTTAAGAATTTACCTGATAAGATAGGAGTATGAAAAATTTAAAAGAAGATAACATTCAAAAATCCTTATGGCACATCAAACGACATTGCGAGAATATAGAGAAAAATACTGATATTCTTAGAAGAAAAATCGAACTCCTTCATCTGAAGGAAAGTGTCGAGATACTAAAGAGAGTTTTTAACGATGAGAAACCCTATCCGAATTTGGATAGGGAGGAAGTGTTTTGATACATGTCTCACTTAATTTTAGTTCAGATTCTACATTTTGGAAAATCTGGCTTAATAAGCGTTTATTTCAACCAGTTTCAAAAAGCTTTAGCTTCAACATTTTTAGAATTACCGCTCAAATTTTATTATATTTGATTCAATTATATCAGAATGGTGTAAATTTTGCTGATCTTCCAAAGGGGAATCAAGCAAAGTCCTAACATAAATATTATACCATTTATTAATTGAAATATATATAAGATAATTCAAAAGATTAGGTCTACTTAAACGGACTTATCAAAAAATTTCCGTTATAATGGACATTATTTTATTTTTTAGCAGACAAATATTATCTATTATAACAGTAGAAAAGGAAAATTTCACCACGAAAAAAATCTTATCATTTCTACTTCTTACCCTATCAGAGTTTATCCTCATTTCTTGTTCCCCACAAGACAACCTAGATGACAACTACTATTGGATTAATACCGAGAATGGTCTAAGAAACGAGTTGTCATTCTCTATCAAAGATACTGAAGGTACGATCGATAAGGAAGAGTATGACAAATTCACCATCAATAGTAAAAACAACACCTTTGAACTTTCTGGTGAAGAGGTTTCAGCTAAAGAAGTTACTTACAAACATTCTGACGGTGTTATTACCGTAGATATTAGTGGTACAGAACACGACTATTATCTAAAAGGAACGGATGCTTACGAGGAAGCACTTAAGAAATACAATGAATTACAAAACTAAAATCTTCTTTATACATAATTTAAAAAGGGCTACGAAACTAATAAAACAATAGTTTCGTAGCCCTTTTTTCTAGAATGGACTTTTAACTTTTCAGGCTTTGTTCAATTAAACTTTCAACTTCCAATTGCTTTTCTATAATTTGTTCAGTTGATTGATTCTGCAAGTCTATCTCTCCTTTTATCAAAGAAACGATTCTTTCTTGCTCCTCAATGGTTATATCCGGTATAGGAAGTTCCTGAATTTGACTAGGAAATATATTTAAGTTGTTTCCCAGACCTTTCCAGTTTACTTCCAATAAATGTTGGAAATAAGTTGTCCTGAAATAATAGTAAGCAAATCTAGGTAAATACGATTTAAGTCTAATTCTCATCGTAAAATCGGCAAATATTCCTTCATGATTATCATTATCAATTAAAGCGACTTTGCCTATTGTCCCCTTACCAGATCTTGCTAAGATTATATCACCTTTTTGAATAGACTTGGTTGCTTTATTTTCATTATAATACTGTTCTGATATTGTCTTTGCGTTCTCAGAATCAGGATTAAATCTCCAATCCTTTATAGCAGCCATTGATATATAATAGCTTTCTCCTTCTTCGTCATAATTGACAGGTGATATACTTTTACCTAAGACGATAGGTTCTGAAATATAGTCCTTTATCTTTTTCGATGACTGTTTCTTTAACTCATTATATACATACTGTCCGGATGGCCAATGAAATTTCACACTATTACGAAGATCTAAATTCGCTGAAAAACTTTCTAAACTGGTTTGGAAAATTCTAATTTTCCTTTTCTCATGATACTCATTTAAATTCAAACTGAATTCTTGCTTAAATATATCATTTATTAATTGGCTTTCAGGTTTTCTGGTACGCTCTAGTTGTAAAATTTCACTCTCTCTTTGCTCTATTTTCTGCAACAATTCCTGTTCTTTTTTTAAAAGTAAATCAATTATCGATGCATCAAACTTCATAGATAAGAGATCCGTTTCATTTAATGTTGGATATCCTTTACCTTGTCTAGAAATCGCAATCAGATTCTCAAAAAACAAAGTTCGCATGCAATAATACATAATCTTACCCATCTTTTTAGGTCGAATGTGTATAAAAGCAGAAGTATAATAATATTTCGAATTATCATCATCAATTAGTAAGATCTTCTTTAAATAAGGTCTTACTTTTGAAATAAGTATATCCCCCTTTTGAACTTTTATAATATTTCCTTTTTCAATTTTCTTATAATAATCTTCATCTTCTAACTGACGATTATTAAAATTTAATTTTACAGGAAATACATTTCCTAATTTATCCGCATTTCCAATTTCGACATAATAAAAATCATCGTTTAGATTCTCTAAAGGTACTTTATGATCATTAACTATCTCAAAGAGTTCTTTGAATTTATAGAATCGATTAACGACAGCATTTTCAAATGAAATAAAATTTGAGTCATTTCTCAGACTTGGCTCTAAAGCCATTCTTTGAAATTCAACGTTATAAATCTTTACTGCCATTCAACTTCCCTCAAATAATCCAAAACTTTTATTTTTACTCCACTTCTCAAAGCTACCCTATGAGATATAAATGGCTTAAGGTACGGATTTAGAAATACAGATTGCAACTCACCTTGTTGTATTCGATCAAAGTATTCATCTTTCAGTTTTCCGTCATCATACAGTTTATCTATTAGATCTTCTAGCTCAGCAATTTCACGTTCTAAATTAAGTCTTTTCGTTTCTAACTTACCTAATTCATCTAGTGATTTTTTTGTTTCGTTCTTTTCTAGATTTTCTATCTGACTCAACACACTAGTTAGTTCTGATAACAATGGCTTCATAACCTCCTCTTTATCCAACGTTTGGGGTGCGATTTCTAAATCATAAAGATCATTTGGCATTTCTTTTTCAGATCGTTTAGTTCTCTTATAACCTACGTTGTCAACTTCAGCCATAAATATTGAATAAGACAGTTCCTTTGCAACTTGATTAAATACCCACCATGTATTTACAAAACCAAATACTTCCTTTGTGTCCTTATCTAGTGTAATTAGATCAATCAACTCTTGTCGATAGGTTTTGAGTAATTCTATGATCGATAGATTTTCATCAATTGAATCGTAAACATTTAACAAATAGAGAATATTATTTTTTCTCTGTTCTTCATTTTCAGAAGCTATAGACCATTTACTATTCAAAGTTATATTTGATAATAATTCTTCAAGTTCTGAAAAACTCTTTTGAACAAGAGAATCCTTATCCGATTTTTTCAACTGATAGCATTTTTTTATCTGTTTATATAGCTCATCCTTTTCTTCAGCCGACAATTCATCAAAATTATCCAGCAATTCCATCAAAGTAAGTAATTCAAGCTCTTTTTCTATCCGTGTCTTTAACTTTTCCCACTCTTTACCATATTTTTTCCACAGAACATTCCATTCGGAGATTTCTTCAGGAGTTTTTTTCTGAGCAAACAGTAAACTTGTTTTTGTAGAAGTATACGGCTCAAAAGTAACTTGTGGAAGACTAATAATTGCTTTAACATTGAAGTACTTATAGATGAATAAACGAATATACTTATTTTCACTAGTATCAAATACACTCTCAGGCAAAACAACTCCCAACCGCCCTTTATCTCTTAATAATTGATAGTATCTTTCGATAAATAAATTTTCAGAGTTTTTCTTATCTGAGAAAAGGAAACCATCATTTAATTTCCGTTTTGTATCTTTGTCTAGATCCACAGAAAAAGGAGGGTTAGTCACAATCACATCAAAGGCCTTGTTTACCTTTTTATTATTATAATATGAGTCTTCCGACGAATTATTTAAGACATTAGGAGCTTTCTCGCTATTGTATTCCATAAATGGCAATAAGCCATCACCGTTTGGACTTCCAACGAAGATATTAGTTGAACCATCACCATGCAAAATCATATTAACCTTTGTAGCTGTCCCCAAGTTAAAATTGATATCCGACCCATATATGTAATCCTTCGCCCATTTATTTTCTCGATGGTCTGGTGTAAACCATTGATCAAATTTATCTTCAACATCCCTACTAGTCGCTAGTTGGTCCTTAAAGCGTCGCTTCAAGTTCTCAGTAATGAATTTCATATATTCGATAAGAAATGTCCCGCTCCCAGAACTCGGATCAATCATATATGGAATTTCTTGATCTTTATTGACACGTTCAATTGCTAACTTATCAACTTGTAATCCCCACAATAAAAATTTTACAACATTGATATGGGTAAAGAACTGTCCTTTACTTTGTTTGAAACCTTCCCTAATAATTCCTTCAAAGAAATCACCAAGTATATCTTTACCCGTGAATGAATTTTTTCCATCAACAAAAGAATAAGATTCCAGTGTTTGCACAGTATATTTTAGTTTAGAAAGAGAAAATTTATTTACATCAATAACTTTTGCATCTTCTACTTTTGATACATTCATTCTCTGATTTAAAGCACGTTGATATAATAAGTTAATCCGATCAAATAATACTTCATCAGATTCGATAGCATTATCCTTAACATCAGCTAGAATTTGAAAGTCATACTGATCTCCATTTCTTTTCTCACTTTCATCCTGTATTTTTGCAAGAATGATATTTACCAAACTGGAAAAGACTTCATTATCATCTGTTCCACCTCCTCCCCATAGTACATTATGGAGATTAACTCTAATTCCGTCTATCTGTTCATGAGTAAAATTTTTCTCTAAATCTTTATCACTACCTTTACAGTAAGGCTGTTTTTGAGCAATACCATATCTTTTTGGAATTTCATCGGAGAAATCTCTTACTTTTTCCCAACTCTCATAAGATTTAAATTTTTCAAAATCAATGATAATTACTTTATCTTTTATTGTTTCACCATTAATTTCATATGTATAATACGCCAAATATTTAACACCAGTCTTTGCATCCTCACTTGGTGCTAAATTAAACAATTGATTTTCAATTGCTTCTTCTTTTTCTTTCTCAAATTGATCTGGCTCTTTTACTTCAATGAAAAGAAATGCTTTTCCTTCATTATCACGTACAATTACATCAACACGTGGACGTTCTTTAGCTTTTTTTCTACCTACTGGGTATTCTGTTTCAATTTCAATTTTTCCAATTTCATAATCTAATTCATTAACAAGTTTTGATAATAAATACGATCTAACCTGTTCTTCAGGAGTGAATGAGGAAATACTCCAACCTTTTAAGTTTTCAGTATATTTCACTTTTTTATTTGTAAAATCAAATTCTTCTACAACTTTATTTTTTACAGTAGATAAATAGAGTTCCAATGCACTCGTCATCATTTATTCTCACTTTCTCTTTATAAATAATACCTTCTAAATTATATCACACTTCACTCAAACATCCCATAGTAGTACATAGGGATATGTTCTAAAATAAAGTCAAATACATTGAAGGCTACTAAACACCTGCAAATACTGATACTTCCTAACCATCTTACTTTCATCACTCATTTTAATTTTAAAGTAGAAATAATGTTCTCGCCCATCCTTAGAATTCTCTTTATTAAGTTTGAAGTAGTTTTTCTGATTCATAGCCATAGTTCTGAGAATATCATCAACTAGAAAAGTAAGTGGTATGTCCATTGCTGAGTATTTTTGGAAATCTTCTTCAAATCGAATATAGTTGTCAGAGAAATAGTCCATCTGCAATTTATTCTCATAGAGTTCTTTTCTACTCATAGGCAACCTCTTCTAATAGTTGAATGTCCAGGATGTCTTCCACTTCAACCAGCTGGTATCCTTCAAGTGTTTTGAGGGATATTTCCTTTACTGCAATTTCCCCCACCTCCCCAATTAAGGTTATTTTTTGAGCTTTTTGTTTGACTGTGAAACGACCTTTTAAACGCCCAACATAAAGCTGAGAAAGTAACAAGAGTTTTTCTGTTCTGTTCAAGTCACTAGTTAGATCGACACGATGTTTCTCTTCTCCTAGTGATGTAGTATGTTCAGATAAAAAGAAGCCCATCCACTTTTGCATACCTGAATCTTGATATTCTCGGGCTGACTGATAGGGCAAATAGGAACGATCTATCATTTTAAACCATCTAGTCCACCAGCAGAATGACCTCCAATTAGTTTACTTCTAACAATGCTTCTTGATGCTGACTCAAGGGCATTGGCTTTTAAGAGTGAAGTGAACCCAAACTGATCTCGGATGCTGTCAATCGCTGATTGGAGCCTTTCTTCTTTTTCTATTTTTTCAACATCATCAAATAAAGAAATGAGTCCAAACGATTCATCCACTAGACCTGAATAGTTGACAGCAACGTTCCTTACGGCACCTGAACTGTATTTCTGATGCAATAACTGTAAAACCACATTAGTTAGCGTGTCCGTATGATTAGTCGGTTCGATCTTTTTTTGTGTGTTGATTGATTTTTTATTTTCCTGTTTGGAATAGCCTACATGAATAGAGACAACAGTTGTTTTCTTACCCGCTCGTCTAAGACGAATAGCAACCTGCTCTGCCATCTCTCGAAGGACAATCTCGATATCCCGTTGCTTGATATAATCCCTTGGTAAGACTTGAGAGTTACCTAATCCTGTGCTCTTTGGTTTATATGGATTATTAACATTACTTTCATCTACTCCATTTGCGTAAAACCAGAGACGTAGCCCTACTACTCCTAAAGACTTTTTTAGTAAATCGGGATTACTATTAGCAAGTTCCTTAATAGAAAAAATTCCCAAATTATTTAATCTCGTTTCCATACGATGACCAATTCCCCAAAAATCTGTCATGTTACGAATTGCCCAAACCTTACTTTCTACATCTTCATAAGACCAATTAGCACGCATGGTGGGCATTTTCTTAGCTTCGTTGTCCAAGGCTAGCTTAGCAAGCAAGGGATTACTATTTGACATACCAACAGTTGAGTAAATACCTGTCTTTCGCCAAATATCTTTTTGAATCTTAGCAGAGATCATATCCAACTTATCTTTTCGGGATATGGTCTGATTACTAATAAAGTAGTTAAGAGAAGTTGTTAGGTCAATAAAGCCCTCATCAATCGAATAAGGGTATATTTCATTGGGGCTACCGTAGTTTTGAAAAACTCGCTGTATTTCCATATTAACCTCAATGTACTTGTCCATTCGAGGTGGAACGATAAAGGTGGTCTTCGCCCATTCCTCAATATAGCGTACAAAATCTGGATCCGTTGGAAGTCCCTGCTTTTTTGCGTTATAGTAAGAAAATTTTCTGGTTTTGACATCAAAGGGTAAATCATAAGCCCGACCAACATTCTTTTTCCCAAATACTTTCTTAAACATGGGTGATGATGCCAATATCAATCCAGCAGAATTATCTGCTCGACTCATCACACAGAGGGAGGTTTTAAGAGGATGAAGCCCTCGCTCCACACACTCAACGCTGGCATAGAAAGATTTCATATCAATAAAGGCAATATCACTAACAGGTTCTTTTGAATAGTCAATGATTCCCATAACCTAGTCCTCTAGAGGCATAAAATTTCCGACAATTTTTCCGACAATGCGAGGATCATCGTCATAAGGAGCAAATTTGTCTTTGTATTTCTTGTTGATGGAAACGAGGCGTAAGCCGTCTTCTTCCAGGTAGACTCGCTTGATATAGGTCTGCTCATTCCAAACAACTGCATAAACTGCCCCATTATAATCAAAGCCCGTCTCACGAATAAGGGCAACGGAACCATTTGGATATTTAGGCTCCATAGAATCCCCCGATACCCAAGAGGCGAAATCATGCCCTAACTCTTCGTTATAGTAGACTGTATCGTATTCTTTTTCTCCATAGATAGTGGCACCAAGACCAGCAGACATTTCTTCATAGACCCGATATTCATAGCGTGGTTCAGTAATAGAGACCACCTTCTTATTTTGCTCTTCTGCGACTAAGTCACGAGCATAAGACACAACTTGTTCTTTTCCATTTGGTGAGAGGACATTATAAAGTCTGACAATCTCTATCTCAGTGAAATAGCCTTTTGGAACTTTCAAAAGTTTCTCTAATAATGCCACTTTCTCAGTAGAAGGTTCTTTGACTCCACGTTCCCAAGCAGAATAGGCTTGATAGCTAATTCCTAGCTTATCTGCAATATCTTTTTGTGTTAGTTTTAGCTCTTTCCTCCGAGCTTTTAATTTTTCTGGTTGATACATGATTCACCTCACATGACTAATAATTCTAAATTTGCCTTTCTCCTAGCTTCTGCCTCTGATAGTTTGTTGCTATCCCACACATAGGCTAAAGATTTTCCTTTATTGTAAACAAGCCATACCTTGAAATTCTTTACCGCTCTAATCTCGTCCCATCTTTTCTGGTCAAGCAACTCTGGTAGTTCATGACTAGTCACAAAATTGCTTTGTTTCAATCTCTTTTTTAGCCGTGCTATAAGCGAGGGTTGATATTGATTGAACTCTTCAATCAATATTTCTTTCAGTTGATGAAAGTAATGGTGAAGGGAGGCATTTTGACCGTCTAGGTATTCATCTACTGCCTGTTTGATAACTGATTCAGTATCCACTTGGTAAACTCTCAACAAGTCAATCAGTCGGAAATAAAGTGCCTGCTTTGAAACTTCTAGATCCTCTTTGACCTTTTGAAAAGATTCACAAGCGTAGTAAATCTTGGATAGTAACACTATATCAGGCATTAGTACAATAGCTGAAAATACATTGGCTTCTCGCTCTAGAATCGATTCCTGATTATCCACCGACTCTGTAAAATAAGAGCCATCGTGCTTCAAAATGAAGTGCCCTAATTCATGACATAAGGTAAAATTACGCTTGGTTACAGGATTGTCTTGCTCATAGGAAAAACTCGTCCCTAGTTTATCAATAACTGTCAAACCTTCAATTTTATGATTTGAAAAGTGGTGACTAATAACTTGAATGTTATTATCATGAACGCAATAGTCAAAATAATAGTGAAAGTGATAGTGTAGAGTTGAAATTTCTTCCTCTTTCATAAAGGAATAAAGGACTTGTTTTGTGATTTCACTTACTCTTGAATACAATTCATCCAACGAACAGTACCTCCTTTAAGTCACAACGCTCTATACTAAACCGAATTGGTTGAGTATATTATACAAAAAAAGCGGACAATTGTCCACTTTCATTTTATTATTAATTAGGAAATTTGTTATTCAGGTTTATCGAACAACTTCATTCTATTCTTTAAAAAATCTTCAAAATCTGGGAATAAATCATCTTCATTGTATTTAAACTCAGATAATTTTTTCCTTAATTTTTCTTTAACATCCTGAAAAATTTCTGCTCTATCAACAGTAAATACATTTCCATATTCTTTCGCTAATGTCCTCGTATTTTTGTTTTTTCCTAACTTTTCGTTAATTTCAGATTGCTTTTTATTTTCCGCTTCAGTGTCTTCCTCTAAGTACTTAATTTCCAGAACCACTCTAGGTATTTGCATTTTATTATCATCGTTTTTTAATTCATCAATCAAACTAGTATTTCTCTTAACTTTTGAAAGCAGCATTTCAAAATTAAGAAAAGCACCCTTTTGAGCAAGTATTCTATTATTTAATTCAGTCTTTTCGGGCTCCATAAATAACTTTGTATCTGAAACATCATAAAATTCAAGTTTTGGATTATCCATTTCTCCATTAGTCATAAACAATAAAGCTATAAATGGATTTGACGTAATATCTAATAATGCAGTATGTAGTTCATAATGTTGTAATAAAGCTAACTGTTGACCTCGAGCTTGTATTATTGTTGAACATTCATCTGATACTCTCATTTGAGGAAATTCTACATATTCAATTTTCTCAGGAAATTTTCGATGAATCTCTTTATAAATATCTTCAAATTCATCAGAATATAAATCCCCATGGATATTTACAAGATCTCTGAAAGCAGAAGGAATTGTTTTCCATTCCCCTTTTCTCTGTCCCCTATAATAATTAAAGTGAAATTCATCCCTTGACAATATCTGAATACACTCTTTTATTAAAAAAAATATACTCCATCCCGAATTCTTATCACTTGTTTTGAAACCTGTATTTGATTTATTGGAAACCTCTTTATTAAGTTCCTGAATAAATTTACGAATTTTTATAAACTTATCATTTTTTCCTTCAGAGCTAGCTTCAATTTTACTAACTCTATATTTATGAGATAAATCATCACTATTATCATTAATACCAACAAGCCCAATAGTAATTATCAACGTATCAAAGAGCGAATCCTCTTTATCTAAAAAGTCTTTAATTATTTTATATTCATTTTTGCTCATTTATTACCGCTTTCAATCTGTATTCCATTGCGATATAAGAAACATTAAATTTATCAGCTAGCTTAGTAACTACTTGCCTTTCGTTTCGAATTTCCTTGTTATCTTCTAAGTATTTTTTTACACCCAAAAGTAGCTTCTCAGGCATCAAAAGTTTTGAGGCAAAATCATTTGCTTGTCTCTCAATAAGAATATCTACAAAAGAACGTTCTGTTTTATTAATCTTTTGATCTTTCGTAATTCTATTTCTAACACCACTATGGTCATAGACATTATGCCCAATCTCATGAGCTATTGTAAATCTTTGTCTATAATCCGGATCAAGTTCATTAACAGTAATCTCTTTACTTTCTATATTATGACTTCCGGCCTTTGATATTAAAAAACTATATTTTATTTTACATCCCAGCGATTCTGCAATTTTTTTCACATCAATTTGAGGATTATCTATGCTCACATTAAAATCATCAAATTTAAAATCTTTTTTCTCAAGTAAAGATTTTACATCTTCATCCAAATACTCTTTTAGGTTGGTCATGTTTTTTTCCTTTCATATACTACTTTATTATTGATAAATTAGTCTACTTATGTTATTCGTTATTCTCTGGTCTCAAACGCTTTTTTTCGTTTTCTCATAAACTCAATTAATTCTTTTTTAAAAATTATCTTTTCTTCTTCAGTTAATCCCTTTGAATTCATTCGGAAAAGTAATTCAATATTGTCGAATTCATCTGATTGTTCTTCTGAGTTGCCAACTAAATAGTCAACTGTAACGTTTAGTATCTGTGCAATTTTAATAAGATTTTCTTGTGTAGGTTTCTTCACTCCACGTTCCCATGATGCGTATGCCTGTTGAGAAATATCTAGTTTTTCAGCTATTTGGGATTGTGTTAATTTTACTTGTTTCCTCAGTATTTTCAAGCGTTCTCCGAATTTCATATGTGACCTCAAAAAATTAATTTAAATTTTTGTAGAAAATCGTTGACTTTTACAACTAATGGTTGTATAATAAAATCAACAACTAATAGTTGTATAGCAATTGAAAATAATAACCTTATCTTCAAGGCTGAATCACGATCATTGACAATTAAATAAAAAGTGCGTCTGACAACCAGAGGACTGATTGCCAAAACTACACTAAACTTCGTACCTTTATTGTAAACGTTTTGGAAAGAAAAGTCAAGTCTGTTTGATGGTTGAAGTGAAGATTTAAAACATTTTTTGTGGACTTCCACGCATTTCGGACTTTCGCACTTTTCCGAATAGTAAAGTGAACTGGCTTCGCCAAAAGGCGTAAGAGAATCTTAAGGGTATGACAATGACTACCTGATGAGATTGGCTGGGAAAGCGATGGTAATTGATGCAAAGCACCTTGCTAAACGTTGCCACCGCGAAGGAGGAATCCTTCAACCAAATAACTTTTCTCTACTGCTTTCTATCTAATTTACTAGATAGATTTACTCTAGCTACTAAGTCCATTTTCTTAGTAGCTTTTTACTTTTACAATAAAGGAGAACACTATGTCTAACTTTTTTCGCACAACAATGTGAACGACTCTACAATAATTACATATTCACCTATGATATGTTTTCTGCTTCCGAACAACTCCAGGGACAACTCTATCATCAAGCCCAAAATGATTTAGATAAACTTGCCAACCAATCACTACTTACTGGCTTTGCTCAAGGTGAAGTACAATTTTATACCAGAATGTTTAAACGAAAACTTTTTACTCATTACTACTCAAGAGTGAAGCAACTAGCTTAACTCTTTTTAATTTACACTCAGAAAGGAAACACTTATGATCCCAGAAACACTTGTCATGCTACCAGAATTTATCGGTACTGCTTACTACGAAAAATTGGGAAATGCCCCTCGCTATGTCTTCGGAAAAGAAGGCAAATATCAACGCCACGTGCTAAACAATGAACAACACGGAGCCTTCCACGTAATCACACCTGCTTCAGCTACCGTCTTTCCAGAAGATGCTTTGGTTGAAGTGGTTAATCCCATTTTTCTCGCAGATACTTCCCTAAACGGAAATTCTGTTGCCCCAGCACTTAATGTATTTGCTGAAAAATTGGTTTTGAAAAAATAAAAAAGAATAGGAGAAAACATACATGGCTAAAATTGGATTAAACTACGGAGAAAAACTTCAAATTGCAGATAAAACCTATCGAGTTATTTCAGAAGGTCTAAACATCCCTCAAGTCTTTGGAAAATTGACTTTCCGAGGAATTGAAGGAACAGATACCATCTATGAAATTGACCGTTCCCAACGCAATCCTGACGGATCCTACGTTCAAGTTAATACGGGGGAAATTCGGGGTGTTGTGGTAGGGATTCATTCTTCAGTCCAACATGAAACTCTCTTTTTCACCATTGCCGATATGTCAGAGTCTGAAATCGAAGACTTGGGGCTCAAGTACCGTGAGGGAGTGGAGCTAGAAGACATTGTCGTAACTCATACTCACGTTAACCGCAATGATATCTACAAGCTCTTTGCTTCTAAGATTAAGAAAAAAGGGGCAAACCCTAAAGACTCTAAACCCGTAGAAAACAAGAAAGAAAACTAGGAGGTGACACATGAAACTCTTTACCTACCGTGGACAAAGAGTTCAAGTCTATCATCGACATATCAAGGCAATCACTTGGTTTATCTTGTGGTCGCCTTTTTTATTTGCCTTAGCTTATTATGTCTATCAACACCACTTGGAACTACAAGCCCAACCCCTTCCCACAACCTACTACTTAGTTGCCTTTGCCTTACTATCCGCTCTCATCTCTCAAATTCTGAATTGGCTTTGCTACGAGAAACTACTCGCTTTTCAAAAACTCAATAGCTTGCGAATTCTCTCTCGTTTTCTCTTAGAAAACAATCTCTACCTAGTCAAGAAAGTCAAACGAGAGAAAAGGATGATAGAGAAAATCAGACTTCCTCAAGTCTATCTCAAACAATCCCGTTATAGTTTGGAAGTGAGTTTTATCCTAGAAGGCAATAAGTTTCAAGATCGATTTCTCAATCTTGGGGCAACCCTTGAAGTCATGTTTAATGGTGACTTTCGAAATAAAACCTTTGATAAACGTTTTATTAAGTACGATATCGCCATCAATCGGATTGATAGCCGTATTGGGATTGACCAAGTAGTGGTTGACGGGTCAAAACTCCAACTTATGAAAGATGTTGTTTGGGACTTCATCGAAGAACCACACTTACTGATTGGTGGAGGGACAGGAGGAGGGAAAACGATTCTTCTCATGTCCATCATCTATGCTCTTGCTAAGATTGGTTTCATAGATATTTGCGATCCGAAAAATTCTGACCTATCTGGTTTGAAAAAAATTCCTGTCTTTCATGGTCGAGTCTTTACCAGCAAGGAAGATATTATCCAGTGCTTTAGGGAAAACGTGGAGTTCATGGAGAAACGCTATGAACTCATGTCTAACTCTCCCAAATTTCAAGCTGGTAAGAACTTTACGTATTACGGGATGAAGCCTAAATTCATTCTGGTAGATGAGTGGGCAGCACTTATCGCTAAAATCGAACGTGATTATAGCCTACAAGCAGAAGTCACTGAATACCTGACACAACTAGTCCTAGAAGGCCGTCAAGCTGGAGTTTATGTAATTTTTGCCATGCAACGTCCTGACGGGGAATTTGTCAAAACTGCTCTTAGGGATAACTTCATGAAGCGTCTCTCAGTCGGTCATTTAGAATCAACAGGCTATGACATGATGTTTGGAGATGCCAATAAAACCAAAGAGTTCAAAAAACTGGATGAAATCAATGGCGTTAAGGTCAAGGGACGGGGTTACATCGCAAACAACGGAGACTTGGCTGGTGAATTTTTCTCACCTTATGTACCATTGGACCAGGGCTTTTCTTTCTATGAAGCCTACTCGCAAATTCCTATTTTAGAATTTGAAGGAGAAGAGTTTTCTGTCTTTAAAGACTATGACTCACTAGTCCCAACAAAAGAACTAATAGAAGAGGTAGTACAGTTAGAAAACCATATCAACCAACGACCACTAAAGGATTTTGCAGAAGAGCAGGAACTAAAAGTCGCAACACTTCGAAAGATTATCTATCTCTTAGAAGAACAAGGAATTAATTTTGACCGTTCTGACTCAGCTATTTTGGTGACTCCTCTTCAAGAAGAACTCCTTCTGGAAACTCTGATTCGCTTTGAAGAGGGCAGACGAAAATCATATGCCAAAGCCGTTCAGACGGCACTTAATCATCAGGAACTAGGACAAGGGCAAGGGCAAGCCTGACGGCAAGTCAGGCGCAGACCGTAGCCCGAAGTTCCTAGTTTCTGATGATGAAACCCCCGATTTCTAATAGGGGGGTTACATTTGGCAAAATGGCAAAGTCCAACCCTCCTCATTCCTTGTGGGAGTTGGGATTGCGAATTTTAGAAAGTGTGTCACTTTGGCAAAAAAAATGTGTCACTCATAAAAAAGGAGGTGTCCCCATGAATGGATAAAATCAGCCCATTCAATCTTAAGAAATTTCGTCAAGAAACAGGTATGAGCCAAAAACAATTTGCAGAAGCGGTTGACCTACCTACTAGAACCTATCGCTCCTACGAAGCTGGCGAGAGAGGATTGAGCATTGAAAAATTCCGTGACCTAAAAGCCAAACTAGGCTTTCATAGAGAGCATGAAAAACAAAGTTTGCGTGCTCGGATTGACTACTTACGAATCTCTTTTCCTGCCCTACGTGACTTAGATTCTTTCTGTGAAAACTATCTCTTCTGTCATCTGAGCGAATTTAGCGCTCAAGAAACACGGCTCATGAACTATACTCATCTTTGGCAACGAGGTAACATTTGGATTTTTGATTTCTTTGATAAAGCAGAAACCAAAGACTACCAATCCTGTCTTCAACTATCAGGACAAGGGTGCCGTGAGTTGGAAGTACTCCTAGAATATAAGGGAATCACTTGGCAGGCCTTCCTTCAAAATCTCTTCTATGCTTATGAGGATTGCCGAATTAAGAGGTTAGATATTGCTCTAGATGAGCTTTACAAAGGGTTTGGAAAAGAAGACCAGCAGATTCATATCCCTAAGTTAATTGAGAAGCTCTACGCTAAGGAAATAGTTCTTAATACTTTTCGGAAATGGAATGTAACAGGAGGTGGCTCTTTTATTGATAATGAGGATATGGAAGCCAATCACGGTTTATCTCTCTACTTTGGCTCAAGGCAAAGCCAACTCTACTTTAACTTTTACGAGAAACGCTATGAACTCGCCCGTCAAGAAAATATCTCCTTGGAAGAATCCTTGGAGATTTTTGGTGTTTGGAATCGCTATGAACTTCGCTTTTCAGACCAGAAAGCACAAGGAGCTATCGAGGAATACATCAACGGTGTAGACCTTGGGGAAATCGCCCGTGGGGTTATCAATCATGAAATGCAAGTCTATGATGGAATCAATCAATTTGGAGCTTATAAGCCTGACCAAAAATGGCAGCGACTTTTTGGTGGAGTGGAACCTTTGAAACTCTCAACCAGTCCTCAACCCTACTCTATTGAACGAACCATCCGCTGGTTAACTTTCCAAGTGGCGAACTCCCTTGCACTAGTTTCAGAAGCAGATCGCATCATGCAGACTGAATACATGAAGATGATTCAAAATAGTGGAGAAATTACTGAAAGAGGGGAGGCAATGTTAAAACTCCTCAAAACCAATCAAACCTACCACTCATAGAAAGGAAACACAAATGGAATACAAAGTACATATCAACTCACTAGAGAACTTTAAAGCATGGTCAGGCGCTGTAACAACCCTAAATACTGTCCGTGAACGTGGAGGATTAGATACCCTCACCACTATTTGTGAGGACATCTTCTCTGGTGATATCCCAACTGAAACCCAAATCAATGATTGGCTCTGGTTTGAGTCTGATTTCATTTACCAGGCCTTGGGTTATCAGGATCTAATTGAGGCATAAGTCATGCTCAAGAAAATCTACCAAGCAGATTTATTTCTCTTGCCAGATAAACAATTTTGGCACTTCTACATTCTCCTAAGAAGGGGAAAAGATTTCTACTATGAATGTGCTGGAAGGTGTACCGAAAAGGAACCAAATTCTAAAGGTCTCTATAGCTACGAGCATGCTTGCTTCACACTAGAAGGACAAGTTCTTACTAACAATCAGAAGATGCGTCCCTCACTTATTGCTTACATCCAACAAACCATCAAGCAAAATCAAGAACAATTTAGAAAGGAAATCGAAATGGCAACAAAAACAAACTTCACTCGACAAGTAGAACAAGTCGTTAATGAATTAGGCGAATGTCTCAAAAAGAAAGATTATAAAGAATCTTGGACAAAAGCAGGTGAATTAAATAGCTTGCTGAAAAAAGAGGAGGCAAAGACTCTAGCTCCCCAATTACTGGAACAACTTCAATACGAGCTAAAAGGATATTACTTTATCAATTCAGAAATGGAAAAACTTAATAAACGATTCTATGCAAAAGGAACCAAACTTATTGAGTTAGCCCAAGTGTAACAGGAGGAACTATGGACAATTTAAAATCCTATCTCTTAAAGGTGAGGCAATTTCTAGAACAATTTAAAAAGGTTGAACAGAAAAAGAAGCCTCCAAAACTTAAAACCCTCACCAAAAAACAAGTTAATCTTGCTGTAGTTGGCGGAACTTGCTGCCTTCTCTTTATTGGGCTCATGGGCTCTATTCGAGCTATCACTTTATCAAATCAAGTTTCAAGTCTAAAAACAAGCATTGAAAACTTTGAAAAGGAAAAATCAGACACCCCTTCAACTACTAGGCAATATGACTACCGCCTACAATACTATCTAAATGATTTTGTTTATGCTTACTTTACTCTCTCACAAGAAAATAATAAGCAAACCGAACAAATAAATCATCTGAATTCCTTTTATGGTGCCCTTCCTGACACCAAGTCACAAGGGCAAGTCCGAAACCCTAGCGAGGTGATTTATTCGCAACTTGTCACTGTAACAGATAAAGTGGCAACCTATCGTGTCAAATACAAGGAATGGATCAAAAAGGACAACAATACCGAGAAAAAGGAAATCACAACAGGATTTAATATTCCTTTTGAGGAAGTAAACGGTAAATATCGTATCGCTGGTCTACCTTGGTTCTCAAGTCTTGACTCCTCACAAGCAACTCCATCTTCAAAAGATGAGCAATTGACCTTATCAGCAACTGATCGTCTATCGGAGGATGAACACAAGAAAGTAGACAAGTTTTTAACTGTTTTTTTCACCAACTACACTACAAATCAAGACAACCTGAATTTGATTGCTAAAGATGTTTCTGTAGTCGCAAATACTACCTTTAAAAGTATTGACTACACCTATCTAAAAGAAGATGGGGAAAAGCTTATCGCAATTGTTCAAGTTACTTTTGAAGTAGGGGCTTCAACTCATTCAGAGAATTTCACTCTCACGCTTACTCAAAATAACGGGACTTATTTTGTAGATGAGTTAGCCCACACTATCCCTCTTAACTACGCAAAACAAGAAAAATAAAGGAGAACAACATGAACACAGAAAATTTACGAGCCTTCCTACAAGGAGATGCTGTTTGGGTACTAGGAGCAATTGCCGTACTACTTGCAGTTAAAGCTTGGCGCAACAGCTCCTGGATCCAACTTTTTTCAGTAGTTTGTTTTTATGCTGTCATTGTCTCACTCACAAAAGGGCAAGACATTCTAAAAGCATTTGGCTGGTTCCTTCGTCTCTTTGGGATTGAAACAGGACTCTAACTATGAAAGATGAAAAACTGTATGATTACGCCAAGGGGCTTAACGCCCCTTATTGGATTCAAGAGATAAAAACTAAAAAAGGCACTCGCATTTGGTACTTTGCTACACCCATGCAACTGTCCTTTTTTATAGTCTTTATCTTCATCTTTGTTACCATGCTACTCTTTGGTGGTTTTATTCTTGTACCTCTAGCTAAAGCCACTCACTCTATTTCGTTAATTCTCTACTGGTTTATCCCTTATAAACTAGCAAAGTTTTATACCGAATACGAACCACATGGAAAGAAAATGCATCTCTTTCTAGCAGATTACCTAATCTACTGTTGGGATTTTAAACTCAATAGAAAGGCAATCTACCATGAAGATCATATTGAACCGGTTGAAGAAATTGTATTTGAAAAAACAAACCTCTAGAAAGGAGGAAATATGCCTCTACCTTTAACTTATCCCATTCTACAAACGCATGATAATCTTGTCTTGAAACGGGATCGGTCTGTAATGGCCTACTACCGTATTCCGAATACCCCAATCACCATCACGGATGATGAACGAAAAAATAAGCACAAATTAACTGTTGCCCAAATGATGAAGAAACTTCAAAAGAATCAATATTTTGAGGTTTCCCTCATTCCCAAGGACTATCTTTTAGAGGAGAAATTAAAAGACTTTTCAGATGCACTAGCGGATGATAGTAGAGAGCTCGGTGAAGAACTCCTCCTCTACACCGTTGACCATTTAACAAATGAAATGGAAATCCCCTATCAATTTGATTGGGTGATTGGAGTTAACCTACGAAAACAAAACCATGGGCAAACAATCAAAGAATTAGCACTTGAAAGCCTCACTGATTTTTCCGAAAAAATCGCTCAGGGATTTGGCTATGAATATGAACTCGCTGAAAACTGGTATGAGGACTACCGTGCAGATGAGTTTACCATTTACCAAGCCCTTGCTCCCTTACGAGCAAAAGCCTTATCGGATGAGGAATTGTTCTACTATCAACGGATGCAATATCTCCGCTATATTCCCCACTACAAAAAGGAAGTCCTTGCCAATCGTTCCCAATTTAATATCACGGATACTCTAATTAAAGTCACCAAGGGGGGCTTTTTAAAACTAGAAAGTCCTTATGGATCTTCTTTTGTAACCATTCTTCCTGTTGGAAAATTCCCCATTCAGTTTAACGGCTTTCATCTAGGAGAATTTGTTCAACGGCTTAACTTTCCTGTCGAATTGCGTATTAAGGCAGAATTTATTGATAACAATAAAATCAAAGGGAAAATGGGACGTTCCAATACCCGTTATCGCAATATTATGGAAGAGGCAGAAAATACAGATACTGTCCAACAAGATGAAATCATCATGGGGTCGCTTTCTCTGAAAGACTTGATGAAGAAGGTAGGAAATAAGGAAAATATCATCGAATATGGAGCTTATCTTATTGTCTCTGCTTCCAGTATTGGACAACTACGACAACGTAGACAAGTAGTTCTCAATTACTTTGATGATATGGGCGTTGAAATTAGTGAAGCTAGCCAAGATGCACCCTACCTTTTTCAAGCCCTCCTCTATGGTCAACACCTTCAAAAGAAAACGAGAACTTGGACTCATATGGTAACTCCTCGTGGTTTCTCAGAACTGATGCCCTTTACCAATAGCTCTTCAGGAAATCGGATTGGCTGGTATATCGGACGAGTAGACAACTGGACAGGGCGTTGGGATTCGATTGAAAAAGCTATCGAATCCTCCAAAAACATTGTCCTATATAATGCCACTGTCGGTAACAAAGAAGATATCGCTGGTAAAATCACTAAGAATCCACACATTATCATCACAGGTGCTACTGGACAAGGAAAATCCTTTTTGGCTCAGATTATTTTCTTGAGCGTTGCCCTGCAAAATGTCAAAACCCTCTACATTGACCCGAAACGAGAACTCAGAAATCACTACCAACAAGTGATTAACTCGCCTGAATTTGCAAAGCTCTATCCTGAACGTAAGAAACAGATTGAGGCATTTAACTTTGTCACTCTTGATAGCTCGCTACCATCTAACCATGGTGTTTTGGATCCTATCGTCGTTCTTGAGAAAGAACAGGCGGTCGAAGTCGCAAAAAATATGTTGGAATTTCTCCTGCAAGCCGTAGATGATGTTACCATGGATCAAAAGACAGCCATTACAGAGGCTATAAATATCATTGCAGAGAAAAGAGAGCAAGGTCAAGCTGTTGGATTTAAACAGGTCTTAGAACGCCTGAAAATGGACGAGAAGGACGATATTGCTTCTGTTGGACGTTATCTAACTTCTATTGTCACAAATTCCATCTTAGAACTTGCTTTTTCAGATGGAACCACTCAAGGACTCAACTACGATTCCCGAGTCACCATTCTAGAAGTTAACAACCTTAAGCTCCCTAAGGATAATTCCACAAAGATTTCAGATCACGAAAGAAATTCCATTGCCCTCATGTTTGCGCTTGGCGCCTTTTGTACCCACTTTGGAGAGCGCAATGAAAATGAGGACACCATCGAATTTTTCGATGAAGCATGGATTCTGATGAAATCCGCAGAAGGAAAAGCTGTTATAAAAAACATGAGACGTATTGGGAGATCAAAAAACAATACCCTCGCACTCATTACTCAATCTGTACATGATGCTGAAAATGACGATGACACGACTGGCTTTGGAACCATATTTGCTTTTTACGAAAAATCAGAAAGAGAGGATATTCTTCGTCACGTCAACCTAGAAGTCAACGAACAAAACCTAGAATGGATTGATAACATGATTTCAGGGCAATGTCTCTACTATGACGTCTATGGCAACCTGAACATGATTTCTGTTCACAATCTTTTTGAAGATATTGATATGCTACTAAAACCTATGAAAGCAACAGTTTCTTCAAGTCTTGAAAATAAATACGCTAGTTAGGAGGTGAAACCATGCAAGAAGCTTTTGAGAAATTAAAAGGCGTTGATATTTTCTCGCTCAAATCCTATATGGAGCCAACTGGGTTCGGTTCCTTTAACGGTGCATGGGTAATGATTAATGAAATCTTCGTCAATTTTTTCTTTTTCCTGCTCAATGCCATTGTCGGTTTCTTCTCTCTTCTTATTCGTATCTTAGAACAAGTAGACCTCTACTCCGCCTACAAGACTTATGTCTTTAACGGTGCAAGTTCTATATGGCAAGGATTCACTGCTTCAACCACTAACGGAGTTGGCAAAGATTCGCTCATTTCAATGTCCTTACTTATTCTTGGGATTTATCTATTTTACCAATACTTCTTTTCTAAAGGGAGTTTCTCAAGAACGGTGCTTCATGTCTGTTTAGTAATTCTCTTAGGATTTAGCTACTTTGGAACAATCGCTGGAACTTCAGGTGGGCTTTATCTGCTTGATACCATCCACAATGTTTCAAAAGATGTCTCCTCGAAAATTTCCAAAATTGAAGTCAACTATGATAAAAATAAGTCTATCAAAATTGGCGATTCAATGGCTGATAGCTATATTGCTGAAACTTCTTACAAAGCCTATATCTTTGTGAACACTGGACAAGAAAACGGTAAATACAAGAATAGTCAGGATGGAAAAGAAGAGGAATTTGATAATAGTAAAGTTTTAGGTACTTCTGATTCAAACGGAAACTTTACAGCAGTTAAAGCTAAAGAGCGCTCTGACTATCTAGATAAAATCGGAAATGGTGCTAATGAGGATGGTGAAAAGAACCGCTGGGTGTCTGCGATGCCTGACTTCATCTTCATTCGTATGTTTTATATCATATTTAAAATTTTAGAAGCCATTGTTTTAGCTATCCCAGTTATATTGATTCAAATTCTAAATATACTCGCTCAAGTTCTAGTTCTTATGATGATTTTATTATTCCCAATTGCTCTTCTTGTTTCCTTTATTCCACGGATGCAAGATTTGATTTTTGGGGTTCTTAAAGTCATGTTTTCGGGCTTAACTTTTCCAGCAATTACTAGCCTCTTAACACTATTCATCTTTTATATTGAGCAATTAGTTGAAAACTTAGTAACGTCTGGCTTTGATGGTATTTTGAAGACTCTCCCTTCTCTCCTGCTTTTTGGACTCGTCTTTAAACTCTTGGTTTCTGTTGCTTCTAAAGCTATGATCTTTTTCCTCCTTTGGAAATACAAGGCGGAAATTATTCAGTTTATTCTTGGTTCTAAAGCTCGTATGGTAGCAAATGATATCGGAAATAAGGTCACGCAAACGGTTAGCCAAACAAAGGAATTAGCTTCACAAGTACCAACTAGGGCACTTTCATCTGCTCAAGGATTAGGAAATTTTGTCCTTTCTAGCGCTGGATATGGAGCTGGTGCAGTCATGAATGCAAAGAGCCAATTCCAACAAGTTGGATCATTCTTTACTAATAAGCAGCCAAATGAGGATGAACTTTTACCACCCATAGAAACAGAGCAAGCCCAAGAAGATGGGGCTAAATTATATCCTAGGGTTCAGCATAGAACGAAACAACAAGAAAAAACACTTTCGTCTAACTTTGAACCAATTTCGCAACCAAACAATGAAAAAGTCACTCCAGAAGAAGAATTTGAAACTCTCAAGGAAGAATGGATTTCTCCTATCAAGCAATACCGTATCAATCGTATAGAGGCAAAACTAGAAGATTACAAAGATCCTCAATCCATGTTTAAAGCGCAAGGTTCAAATGCCTTTACCCGTGCATACAGAAAAACTATGACAAGGGATGATAAAATCAAGGCTAATATTGAACGCAGAAACAGACTAACCGAGAGACTAAACCAATTACGAGGAGAAGCAAATGAACACAAAAATTCGTTCTAGAACCTCATTCCCAAGAATTCTAGAAGATACACTCTATCAAGCCTATCAAGAAGGAAAACGCTCAGTCGATTTCCTTCTTTTATTTCCAGTAAAGGATTCTGAAAGAGAAATAATTATCTCCCAAGTAAAAGCACATACAATTGTCTTAGATGCCAAATGGCGCTTTGGAACAGTTCTCTTTACTGCCTACATTCGCTATTAAGAGTAGGAGGGTTTATGAAAAAAATCAAATGGTTTCTCATCCTCGGTCTCCTCCCTCTGCTCATGCCGATTCTTGTTATTCTCATTCTTGCCTCTGCTATGGCTGGGGGCTCTATTGGTGGAAATTCCAACAGTCAAAACGGAGTTACCTATTCTGAACACTGGTCAGACGGGGACGCCTACACACATAATCTATTAGTTCATCGTTACGGAATCAAGGCCTCACAATTAGATGGATTCCTAAAAACTCTAGGAATCAACTATGATTCAAGTCGCATCAATGGGACAAAATTGTTAGAGTGGGAAGCCAAGTCAAATCTGGATGTTCGAGCGATACTTGCAATCGCATTGAATGAAAGTTCACTAGGAACTGCTGGAGTTGCTACAAATCCAGGAGCCAATATGTTTGGCTATGGAGCTTTTGACTCTAATCCCGAAAATGCCAATAACTTCAATGATGAGGTTGCCGTAGTCGCTCTTACCCAACAAACTATCATTGGTAATAAAAATCAAACCTTCAAAATCCAGGACGACAAGGCAAAGAAGTTAGCTTCTGGCACTTTGAATACTGCCGTTGATGGAGGGGTCTACTTTACAGACACTTCTGGTTCAGGAAAAAGAAGAGCTGAAACCATGCAAAAACTGGATACTTACATTGATGAAAACGGGGGAACTCCAAAAGCACCTAAACAAACTACAAGTAAAACAAGAGACGGTGGCGGTGTTACTTCAAGCGATATTCCAGAAGGCTACAGTCTTACTCAAGTTATTGATACTACTAACTATATCGCAAGTTCTTATCCATGGGGGCAATGTACTTGGTTTGTCTATAACCGTGGAAAAGAAGTTGGTGTCAACTTTGACCCTTATATGGGGAATGGTAATCAATGGATGGAAAAACCAGGTTATACAACTACAAATACGCCAACTGAACACTCTGCCTTATCCTTCTCATCGAGTCAAGCTGGCGCAGACCCAGTATACGGGCATGTAGCATTTGTAGAGCAAGTTAAATCTGATGGATCCATACTTATTTCCGAATCTAATTTTAAGGGACTCGGAATAGTCAGCTATCGAACATTCGATGCAGAATCAGCTAAACAATTTACATATGTCTTAGGACATTAGAAAGGAGAAAATATGTTAGTACAATTACCTGACGAACAAACACAAGAAATTCAACAAATGATTGCAACACTCTTAAAAAACGAAATTCATCACTTTAAAGAAGAAATTGGGGCAGATAGTCCTTTTCTTAATAAAAAGCAAACTTGTAATTATCTGGGTGTATCCAATAACACTTTAGATATTTGGATTGCTATGGGACTACCATTTATTCGAATTGGAAAATCCATTCGCTTTAATAAAGAAAGTATCAATCAGTGGATGACAAGATTAGAAATTAGCGCATAAAGGGGAAAACAGTGGCAATAAAGAAAACAAAAAATGGAACATATCATCTAAAAGTATATATTCCAGCAGAAGTTCAAGGAAAACTCGGTTTAGGACAATATTTTGAAAAAAGATATAAAAGTAAACGAGAAGCGAAAGAAGCAGAAATAAAATTAAACATTGATATTGAAAATGCACGATTAGGTAGACAACCCATAGATTCAAAACTTAATGGGAATATCTTATTTAAAGATTTTTATAAAGATATTTGGCTGGAACCTTACAAAGCAGGTCAAACCACTACTACTATAAAACCTCCTACTAAAGCTACTGTTTTTCAAACAGAGAGTATTTTTAGATTACATATTCTTCCGATATTAGGGAAATACTCGCTAGAGCATTTAATAAATAATAAACAACTAGTTCTGTCACTCCTTACTCCCAAAGCAAATAGTTATGCTAATTTCAAGGTCATTAGGAGCTATGTAAATTCTGTTTTCGATTGGGCTGAGGAGCTTGAGTATATTCCATCAAATAAACTCCGAAAGACAATTAGTAGAATTAAAGCAAATAAAAAAATTCTCCTTAAAGAGAGTAAACGTGAAGAAGATCTTTCTCTCGATAAAGAGGAGTTAAAGTTATGGTTACAAGCTTTTGACACTGATTTAGAGGAAGGACTTATTGAGCTAAAAGACTACACTCTCTTTTATACAACATTCTTCTTATCTGACCGAAAATCAGAAAGTTATGCTTTGCAATGGAAGCACATCAACTTTTCAACTGGAGAAATACTCATAGAACAAGCTTTAGACCGTTTTGGCAATGTAAAATCAACTAAAGGGAACAAAAAAACTCTCTTTAAAGCTCCGACTGAATTGATGGAACTTCTAGAGAATTGGAAAGTTAGACAACAAGAAGAACTCAAACTTTTTGGACTACGACAAACACAGAAACAATTTGTGTTTACATATAATGACCGGACTAATAACATAAATTTACCTCTCCATACAGACTATCTCAACTACCGAATGAAATCTGTAAGAAAAAGACATCCTGAACTTGCCCCAGCATCTCCACATAAATTGAGACACACAGGTGCTACTTTAGCGAAACGAGCTGGTGTCTCACTAGAGACTATTTCTGAAGCTCTAACTCATAGCGATAAACAGGTAACAAAAATATATGTAAATACAGCTGATACCGTTAATCAGACAGTTGGTGAAATTGCTTTTAGGAATCTCAAAAAATGATTCAGGGAAATCTCAGGGAAATTTTCAGGGAAATTCTTGATTTTTAAACAAAAAAAGACATCCAAGAGAAAATTCTTGAATGTCTGTAAACGTTGATATAATCGTATTGATTAACGTTTTGAGAATTGTGATGCTTTACGAGCTTTCTTAAGACCTGGCTTCTTACGTTCTACCATACGGGCATCACGAGTAAGAAGGCCTGCGCGTTTCAATGAATCGCGGAAGTCTGGGTCTACTTGAAGAAGGGCACGAGCGATACCGTGACGGATAGCGCCTGATTGACCAGCGTAGCCACCACCATCAACGTTTACAAAAACGTCGTATTGACCAACAGTTGAAGTAACTGCGAATGGTTGGTTGATAACCAAACGAAGGTCAGCGTGTGGGATGTACTCTTCAACATCTTTTTTGTTTACAGTGATTTTACCAGTTCCTGGAACAAGGCGAACGCGTGCAACAGCGTTTTTACGACGTCCAGTACCTGCATATTGTGCTTGTGACATACTTTATTGTTCCTTTCCTTAGATAAGTCCTGAAATATCAAGAACTTCTGGTTGTTGTGCAGCGTGAGTGTGCTCAGCGCCTACAAATACTTTCAACTTCATACCTTGAGCGCGGCCAAGAGTATTGTGTGGAAGCATACCTTTAACTGATTTTTCGATCAAACGAACAGCGTTCTTAGAGCGAAGTTCACCAGCAGTGATAGACTTCAAACCACCTGGGTACATTGAGTGAGTGTAGTAAACTTTATCAGTTGCTTTTTTACCAGTCAATTTAACTTTTTCAGCGTTGATAACGATTACGAAGTCACCTGTATCAGTGTGTGGTGTGAATGTTGGTTTGTTTTTTCCACGAAGTACGCTTGCTACAACTGCAGAAAGGCGTCCAAGAGGTACATCAGTAGCGTCTACTACATACCATTTGCGTTCAACTTCACCTGGCTTAGCCATGTATGTTGTTTTGTTCATGATTTCTCCTATATGAATATCGTTTTTGTTTACAGGGCGGATGTTCCGGTCCGCGGGTTATTTGAAAGGTTCCGGGGCCTTACAAATGGGGTAAACAATACCGCCTACTATCATACCAAATTTTCTAACCAAAAGTCAATATATTTGATGCAATTATTTATAAAATAACGATTTCATTTCTATTTAGTCTGAAAGTTCACTGCCAATGCTAAAAAGTCCTAGAGTACCTGGGCCGGTATGCGTCGAAATAACCGGACCAAGAGGCAGTATAAGGACTTCTGTGACCTGCCCAGAAGCTAAAAGCTGCTCCTTGACAGTTTCAGCGACTTCTTTTTCACCTGCATAGGCGACCACCACCCGTGGATCAGAAATCGTATCTAAGGTCATCCGAACCACCTCAGCCTGCGCCTTCTTCTTGCCTCGCACCTTAGCGACCGAATCCAGACTTCCATCAGCTGTGACTGCGATAATGGGCTTAATATTGACCAAGCTTCCCATGAGAGCCGCTGCCTTGGAAATACGGCCACCCCGCATGAGGTGGTTGAGGTCATCTACTAAGAAATAGGTCTGGACTCTAGGCACTAGACTTTGGAGCAAGTCTGCCGTCTGCTCCAGACTTTGACCTGCCGCTCTCGCTTCTACAGCCTTCATGACCAAGAGGCCTTCACCCATCGAAGCTGCCTTGGTATCAAGGATGGTGATGATCGCCTCAGGATAATCCTCTAAGACCATCTCCCTTGCCATGACTGCACTTTGGTAGGTTCCAGACAAGGCTGAAGCAAAAGCCACATAGAGAACCGCTGTGCCCTCCTGAGCATACTGGCGGAAAACATCTTCAAATTGGCCGACATTGATCTGGCTGGTAGTTGGCTTGCTGCCAGACTCCATCTTGGCTAAAAGCTGCTCACTGGTCAGCTTATCTGGTCCGACGGTCTCGTAGGTTTGCCCGTCCAGCTGAATGGTCAAGCCCAGAACCTGCACATCATGTTCTTGGGTCCAGCTTTCTGGCAGATCTGCCGTCGAATCCGTTAAAATTTTAAAGGTCATCTTTTTTCTCCATCATTTTTTAGTTGCCACAGAGAAGACTTCTCCATGGACATAAGCGGGTTAGTAGTGGTGCTTTGACTGCCACCATATCGAGACTAGCTATGGAAATTTCTTACTTCTTAGGAAAGCTAGTTTCGCTCGGTTAGTCTAGAACAGGACTAACACCTTGAAAGCCTTTCAAATCAAAAATATATTGGAAATATTCATCTTGTGAATTTTTTAAAATAAGGTTTGCTTTGCCATTAAGCAATTCAATACAGGTCCATTCCCCATCTAAACACTCAACATTATATTTTTTATCTTCTAAAAATAAATTTGATAATTGCACCTCTGGATATTTATTTTGAAAAGAAACCATCCCAGAGTTATCACTTCGGAAAGCAAGCACAGGAACTTCCACTTTTTGGTTCCCCATATAAAAGGAACTCATACACCTCTTTTCAGCAAGGCACTCATATTTTCCTTTTACATAATTCACAATCTCTTTATTTAAAATTGTAGAAAAATTGAGAATACTGATGAAATCCGCCTTATCACTAGATAAGGTTTCTACCTCAATGAGGTATTTCAAAGCGCCATTTACCTGACTTCCTTGACCGTATAAATCCGTGCAATTCAAGGAATACTGGGTCAATAAGTCCTCTAAGGGATACTGGTCTGCTTCCTCAGTGATTTCAAAGCAAAAGCAATAATTATCTTCTCTTTTATTATGGTAGATAGCATAAATGATCGGCTCAAACGTTTCTGTTTGATATTTTTCTAACAGATAGCTTCCTAGTACTTGCATTAGCCCACCCGATTTCTAAAGACTTCATACATGAGAATGGCCGCTGCGACGCTGGCGTTGAGGCTTTGGACATGACCATTCATGGGAATGGTCAGCATTTCGTCCACTTGCTTCTTGATGTTGCTGGAAATCCCCTTGCCTTCGTTGCCGATGATGAGGGCCAACTTTCCTGCCGTATTCCACTTATGAACAGGCGTCCCCTGCATATCCGTCCCAAAAATCCAGAAGCCAGCTTCCTTGAGCTTGTCCAGAGTCTGGCTGAGATTGGTCACACGGGCAATGGGAATGTGCTCGATAGCGCCCGTAGAGGTCTTGGCCACAACTGGTGTCACGCCGACTGCTCGGTGCTTAGGAATGATCACTCCAGTCACATTGGTCGCGTCAGCCGTGCGCAAGATAGAGCCCAGATTATGCGGGTCTGTCAAGCCATCCAAAATCAACAGCAGAGGATTCTCTTTCTGCTCTGCTTTTTTCAAAACATCCGCCAAATCTGCATAGGCAAACTCCGATACCCGCAAGACAAAGCCTTGGTGAACAGCTCCATCTGTCATCTCCTGCAAGGTTTTCTTGGGTGTCCAAGAGATGGAGACCTTCTTTTCTGCCGCCAGATCTTTCAGCTTGCTCACGTTTTTGCCACGCAAGTCGTCCTGAATGTAAAGTTTATTTCCCGTATTGGCCATCAAGGCCTCGGTCACAGCATGCACGCCGTAAACAATATCATTTTTTTCCATACTAACAGTATATCACAAGCTCCCCAAAAAAATCTGTCTAAAAGCTAAATATCTCTCTATGACAGCCTAGCATTTCTCAGCAATCAGCTAAAAGCTGCTTTTTGGTATCCTATTTATTTTTGAAACAATTCCCTATTTGAGACCTAGAAAGAAATCTCCCTCTCGTCAAATACTTACTTTTGGCCAACAGCTATCAAAAAGTATCATTTACCTCAAAAACTAAAGGAAAGTGACCGACCGAGGCCTAAGCTACCAAAAAACTATAGGAAAAGTGGCTAGCCAAGGCTTAGATTGCAATAAAACTATAGGAAAAGTGAGCGGCCGAGGCCTAGATTACCAAGAATCTATAGGAAAAGTAGCCAGCCGAGGCTTAAGCTAGACATACTTCCTCTAACCAGTTACTCCAAGAGGTCAAACTTTTTATCATAGAGCCCAAAATCTAAACATGCAACAAAAAAAGTTCCACTTTTAAGTGGAACTTTTCTCTCTAATTCAACAACCAGCAATTAACATCAGCAAGTTGTATGATTTAGTTATTCTTAAGTGCTTCTTTGATTTCACCAACTGTTGCAGCAACACTTTTATCTTGGAAAGATTTTAATTCTTTATTGCCATTCTCATCAGTTGTCTCTACTGGATTACTGTAGTCATCTGTAGAGCTAGTTGTAAAACCACCTGATTTGTCTGCAATGATCAGTTTACTGTCTGATAAACCTGAAAAGTAGTCATTAATTTCTTTTTCAGATTTACCTTTTAGTAAATTCTTATAAATTGAAATCGTCTGATTTTCGTTTGTTTTACCGATTGTTGTTTCTGCAATAACTGGTTTCAGCAAAGTATATGAAGCAATTCCTAATGCTACGACTGATAAAGTTAACAGCATCTTTTTCTTAGCCATTTTTGACCTACTTTCTTATTTCTAAATTCCATATCCTACACAATTCTCTAGCCTAACATAGAGTTTAGTAAGAATATATAAGAAAATGACAGAACATAATTTACGACTTGAATTTTTTTATATTTCTTTGCATTCCTCCTTACTAAATTATATAATGTAGTCAGAATCATGTAGTATTGTTTTAACTATTTTCAAGCTTTTTTGGAGATTATGATATGAGATATGATTTTGGAAAAGTTTATCAAGAAATTAGAAAGTCTAAAAACCTCACTCAGTCAGATGTGTGTGGCAATGTACTGTCTCCTACAACACTCTCTAAAATAGAGAATGGACTTGTCGTTCCAAAGTATGAGAACATGGCTTTTTTACTTCAACAAATTAATATGAGCTTTGATGAATTTGATTATATTTGTAATCTTTACCATCCTAGTGAGCATACCCAACTATTAAATCAAATCAGCAATATTCATTCAATTAGTGGAGTAGGAGAACTTGAAACTATTTATAAAAAATGTGAATCTTATCTAAAAACTCATTGGGATATCTCTATCCAAAAATTGCACCAATCCTTGACAGTCATACTTCAAGTCAGAAAGAATGGAATTTCAAACAGAGATAAGGTGACACCAGATATCGTTGACATTTTACGGAACGATCTAAAACACCATGACACCTGGTACGCATCAGATTTCAACATTTTAAACTCCATTCTTTTTGTCCTTCCTACGGAGACTATTCTAGATACAACTCAATTAGTTCTTCACAGACTAGAAAAATACTCTGACTTCCAAAATATCCTTCCTATAAAGTTAGCTCTTCTATCAAATTTGTCTACCTTTTATTTTTATTACAAACATTTTCCGATGTGCAGTCATATTTGTTCGATGGTTATTAAAACAGCAAAATTACTTAAACGGTATGATGCAATTGCATTTCATTCGGCTAGAATCGGAATTTGTGATGCTAATGAGGAACTGACACAAAAGAATCTTGAAATATTACGTTTACTAGAGGAAGATGAGTTATTAAAAATTATTGAAAACGAAATAGCTGCATTTCATGCTACTAAAGCATTAAACGAAATGGGTATGCCATGGATGTTGTGATATGAGCTCTATAATTTCTACAGAGATTAACTCCCTGTAGGAATTGTAGAGCTTATTTTAATCTAGAGATTAGCTTTCCCATTTTAAACCATCCCTCCAAGATCAAAAAAGAGAGAACAAATCGTTCTCTCCTGTGCTTGCATTTGTCATCCACTAGGGCTGACTAGAAGCTATTATTTTACTTTAGCAGTGCTTGTGATAACTTCAACTGCTTTTTTAACAGCGATATCATGTTTAAGCATTTCTTCTGAAAGCAATTGGCGAACGCGGTCTGCTTCCATGTTGTAGTCTGTTGCCAATGAAGTGATTTCTGCTTCAACTTCTTCAGCGCTAGCTTCAAAGCCTTCTGCTTTCGCAACTGCTTCTACAACAAGGTTAGTCTTAGTACGTGCTGCAGCATCTGCTTCATATTGTTTGTGAAGGTCTTCTTGAGTTGTACCAGTGATTTGGAAGTACATATCAGGAGAGATACCTTGACGTTGCATGTTTCCGAGGAATTCGTTCACAGCGCGATGAACTTCTTCGTGAATCATTTCTTCTGGAAGGTCAACGATTTCTGCATTTTCTACTGCAAGATCAATCGCTGCTGCTTCAACTGCATCGTTGTAAGCTGCTTCCTTCGCTTCTGCTAATTCTTTACGGTATTTTTCTTTCAATTCAGCAAGAGTTTCAACTTCTTCGTCGATGTCTTTTGCAAGTTCATCATCAAGAGCTGGAACTTCTTTTTCTTTAACTTCATGGATTGTTGTAACGAATTTTGCTTCTTTACCAGCAAGGTCAGCTGCTTGGTAGTCTTCTGGGAAGGTTACAACAACATCTACTGTTTCACCAGCTGAGTGGCCAACCAATTGGTCTTCGAAGCCTGGGATGAATTGACCTGAACCAAGTCCAAGTGAGAAGTTATCACCTTTTCCGCCGTCAAATTCAACACCGTCAACAGAACCAACAAAGTCGATGACAACTGTATCACCTTCAGCTGCTGCTCCATCTTTCAGAACCAATTCAGCCAAGTTGTTGCGTTCACGCTCAATGCGCTCATCAACTTCAGCGTCAGTAACTTCCTTAGAAACTTCTACAGATACTTCAAGGTCTTTGTAAGCACCCAATTTCACTTCAGGTTTTGTCACAACTTCAGCAGTGATCACCCAGTCTTGGCCTTTTTCCATTGAAGTTACATCAATTTTTGGTTGTGCAACCACTTCAAGACCAGCTTCTTTTACAGCTGCTTCATAAGCTGCTGGAAGCAATGCATTCAAGACATCTTGATAAAGTGATTCTTCACCAAAACGTTGGTTGAAGACTGGACGAGGAATATGACCTTTACGGAAACCTGGTACAGCAATATTTTTCTTAACTGCATTAAAAGCACGATCCAAAGCAGGTTTGATTTGGTCTTGACCGATAGTAAAAGTCAACACTCCACGATTTGTTTCTTTGTTTTCAAATGATACAGACATTCTGTCAGTTCTCCTTCAAATTTTTTACATACAATCCATTATAACATAAGTAGCAGTTTTTTCAAGCGACACCTTTTATTTTTCGCCTTTTTCCCCGTTCACAAGCCAAAATCCAAGCCACTTTTTGCTCTTTTTTGACCATTTGCCCAGCTCTTAGCAGACAATATTCTCCTATCACTGTGGGTTTATTTCCCTCACCAGCACGAGAATCGACTAGCAAAGTCTACCATTTGGGAAAAGAGAGTGGGACAGAAATCGGTCATTCGTTAGAATTCGATTTCGTCGTCCCACCTCCGCACAGTTGAGTAGGGCTGTAAAAGCTGATGAAATCAGCGTAGTAGAGCCCACTCAACCACTGCGTCTTGCTCGACAATCCAAAGACAATTGAGAGGCTAGGACTTTTGTCCCAGCCTCTTTCTACTATCCTACTAAGATTTTCGAATCCTATCTTCGATATAAGACGCTCTAGCTCCGCCAATTAACTTGGGACGACTGGCAAGGGCGGTAACGTGAGCCTGACCCAAACTGCGTAGCTGAGGGCGAATCGGAACCTGAACATGCTTGACATGCATTCCGATTGACGTATCTCCCACATCCAAGCCAGCATGGGCTGTGATAAACTCAACCTCCACAGGATCTTTCATATAGTCAAAAGCCGCTAGCTGGCCACTCCCGCCTGCATGTAGACTGGGCAGGACATTGACAATCTCTAGGTCTTTCTTTTCTGCCAATTCTCGCTCCACGACCAAGGCGCGATTGAGGTGTTCACAGCCTTGAACGGCCAAGTAAATCCCCCGAACTTGCAGAATATCTAACAAGGTCTTGACAATGACCTGACCGACTTCCCTGCTGGAATGCTGGCCAATGTGTCCCCCCATGACTTCACTAGAAGATAGACCTAGGACAAAAATATTTCCCTTAACCAAACCCGCCTTGTCCAAGACATCTGTAGCGATCTGGCTGGTCTCCTTTTCAAGCTTCTCTAAATCCATCTCTTACCTCACTTACTCTGGCTGAAGGGCTCTTTTCAAGACAAGGGGAAAGGCTCTATAAAGGGCATAGCCGACCACCAAGCCAAAAATATTTTGCATGACATTGCCCCAAATCGCTGCGATAGCTGCACCAGGTCCACTCAAAATGCTACCAAAGAGAGCATAACCGCCGACCATGGCAAGTCCAGCCAAGAGTAGACCGATATAACGCTGCTTGCCAGTGAAGCCGGCAAAGTAGCCTTGAAGGCCATGGCAGATGAGACTGAAGACCATCCACTGAGGATAGCCGGCCACCAAGTCAATCAAGAGACCGGACAAGCCCCCAACCAAGGCTCCTTCCTTACGACCAAAATAAAATGCGGTAAAGTAAATCCCTGCATCTAGCAAGGTCAGAAAGCCAGTTGGCGTCGGGATTTTGAAAAAATTCCCCAAAACAATAGATAGGGCTGTAATGACAGCCAGCAAAGCGATTTTTCTTGTCTGATTATTTTTCATATTGAATAACTCCATACTGATCTGAGCGCTGGATAGCGCGGTAAACAAAATCTTTTGAATAGTTGACGGCTTCAAGAGGTGATTGGCCTGCTAAAAGCTGACTAGCTATGCTAGAAGCAAAGGTACAGCCGGCTCCTGTATTATTATTTGCTAAAACAGGGCTTTCTAACAACTCAAAGTCTTTGCCATCGTAAAATAAATCAAGGGCCCGATCTTGACTGAAACGATTTCCTCCCTTGATTACGACATTTTGAGCTCCTAGTTCATGGAGGGTCACAGCCGCAGCCTTGAGGTCATCCAGACTCTTGATCTCCGACTGGGTCAGGATCTCTGCTTCTGGTAGATTGGGCGTGATAATGGTCGTATAAGGGAAAAATTTGATCAATTCATCTCGGAGAGCCGAAACTTCCACATCATGGGTTTCCTTGCAGACTAGGACAGGGTCTAGCACGACTGGTATGCCCGCTTGCTTTTTGATGAAGGCCAGGGCCTGATCTGCAATGGCAACCGTCGGTAACAAGCCCAACTTGATGGCCGAAAACGGCACATCTTTGAGCGAGGAGAGTTGCTGCGCAAAGACCTGCTCGTCGGTCGGAAGAACTTCAAAGCCCTTGTCCGTCATAGCGGTCAAGCAAGTCACCGCTACAAAACCATGCAGGCCATAGACCGTATAAGTAGCCAGATCCGCATGAAGACCACCACCACTAAAAATATCATTGCCAGAAAGGGCTAAAATCAGCTTATTCTTCATAAATAATCTCCTTTAGATAAAGACCGTTGGGTGCTGCGGTTGGCCCAGCTAGTTGCCGATCTTTTTCTTCTAAAATCCGTTCGATTTGGTTGACTGGCATCCGCTTATTTCCAATCTTAAGCAAGGTTCCCACCATGTTGCGGATTTGCTTATAGAGAAAGCCATTGCCCGAAAAAGTAAAGACTAGAAAATTGCGTTGCGCATCAAAAGTCAGACTGGCCGTTGTAATCGTGCGAACCTTATTTTCCACACTGGTACCCGAGGCTGTAAAGCCCGTAAAATCATGCGTTCCCTCCAAAGCTTTAATGGCCTGCTCCATCAGAGGAATCTCCAAAGGATAGGGATAGTGGGTCGCATAGTGGCGCATCATTGGATTTTTTGGCCGACCAATATCCACCAGAAACTCATAGGTCTTGCTGTGCGGCTTGTAACGGGCATGAAAATCCTCCGTCACTTCCTCCACAGAAATGACATCTATATCTTCTGGCGTCTGGGTATCCAAGGCAAACCGCAGCTTTTCTTCATCCCTAGCGGAAGGGAGGTCAAAGTGAATGACCTGCCCAAGCGCATGAACGCCGCTGTCGGTCCGACCAGCTCCGTGGATGACAATGGGCTGGCCTTTGTTAATACGAGTTAAGGTTTTTTCAATTTCTTCCTGAACGCTCCGAGCATGAGGCTGGCGCTGAAAGCCAGCAAAGTCATGTCCGTCGTAGGAAATAAGGGCTTTATAACGAGTCATGTCCTTATTTTAACAGGAAAAAAAGCCTGTCGCAAGAGAGAAAGAATAGGACTGTCTGGGTACAGAAAGTATTGACAGGAAGTTCTAAATCAAGTAAACTAAAAAACGCAAGGAGGATACTATGGCAAAGGATATTTCTTATAGGCAAGGACAGGAGCGCTTTCGCTATCGGGCTGCTGCACTCATCATTGAGGAGGAAGCCCTCTGTGTCATATCTTCTCCTAGCGAGGACTATTTCTATTCAGTGGGAGGGGCGGTCAGATTTGGAGAGACCTCCGAAGAAGCTGTCCAGCGAGAAGTTTTCGAAGAAACTGGACAAAGGTATGAGATTGAAAAGCTAGCTTTTGTTCATGAAAATTTATTTTCAAACTCAACCGGTGTCCTCAAAGGACTAGACTGTCATGAGATTTGCTTCTATTACCTAATGAAACCACGCGGCAAGCAATTTGATTACCAAGATAAGCAAGAACAAGTCTATTGGATTCCCCTGACAGACTTGGAAAACTACAAAGTTTTTCCAAAAGAAATCACACACATCCTCAAGCACCTCCAAACAGGCATCCAGCATATCATCAGTAAAAAGAGAGTGGGACAGAAATCGGTCATTCGTTAGAATTCGATTTCGTCGTCCCACCTCCGCACAGTTGAGTAGGGCTGTAAAAGCTGATGAAATCAGCGTAGTAGAGCCCACTCAACCACTGCGTCTTGCTCGACATTCCAAAGACAATTGAGAGGCTAGGACTTTTGTCCCAGCCTCTTTTATTCTCCCAACATGACCTGCTTAATAGTCAGTTGATCTAGCCTCCTGTTGGATAAATAGATTAAACTTTCATAGACTAAGACAAAGACTAGCAAAGTCATCAGGCAGACTCCAAAATCAAAATCATAGTCAACTTTCTGAGCTATGGATTTTTCCATCAATCTGAGTAAAAGCTGCATAATCCCGTATTGATAGCCTGTTCCTAAAACGAAGCCCAAAAAAGCAAGAAAGCGGTAGGGAGCAAACAAACTCTTATGGCACTCATTTCTACTATAACCAAAAACCTTCATAATAGCTAGGGTTTCTTGATTTTCCTGCAGGAGTACTCCCAGCGACAGATAGAGGATTGCCACTGACAGGACAGTACCGATTGACATCATCATGATCTGAATGGTCTCATCTGTCAATTCTTTCATACCAAATGATAGTTGAATCATAGCTGAAAAGCACATCGAACCGAAAATGACAAAGAAAATTAATAACTTTCTAGACCAGAGCAGACTGGCAGAAAGGTCTGTTAAAAAGGGGCGGTCTTTCCTTATTTGCTTTACTGTTTTTCTTTTTGGTGACCTTCGACTAGGGCTGACCCGCTTGAGCAAGTCTAGAGCAGGCAAACGTAGACAATAACTAGCGTAGAGAACAGCTAAAGCAGCAAAGGCAAGAGTCGGCAAGACAACGAGAAACAAGAAGAGGGGCCAATGTTGCCGGATGGTAATTTCAGGCAAAACTCCGCTTTGATTACGCAACTGATAAAAATGTGGCATCATGACAAACGAAGAGAAGTAGCCAGTGCCTGTTCCCAAACCAATTGGAAGACTAAAAAGCCAAAACTTTCGAGCAACTTCCCAGTTTTTATAGCCCAGAGCCTTCAGAATTCCTAATTCTGGCTTATGCTGGTCAATAAATTGCCGAATGTAAAAGAAGAGGAGGAGTATCGATGTTAGGGATAAAACAGCTCCGCTAATGGATGCAATCAACCAAGAAATCGCAACTTGAGCATCGTAAGCAGCTCGAATCTCAGGCAACCAATTTGTTTGATCTAATAAACGGATATCCAGATAAAAATTTAAGAAGAGATTGGTCACAAAGACCGCACAAAAGCTAATAATTGATACAACGACTAATCTATACAAATCTTTTATTGAAAACATAGCTTACCATCCAATCTCATAGGCCGTCTTAGGCTGGCTATTTGTCTCTAAGCTTTGAATCTGACCGCTATTGATATGAACCACAGTCTTAGCCATCTGAGCAATATTTGCATTGTGGGTCACCATGACCAGCGTAAAACCTAGCTCCTCTTGAAGACTTGAAATATAGGCTAGAATCTGACGACCTGTTGCTTCGTCCAAGGCTCCAGTCGGCTCGTCCAAAAAGAGGACACGCGGTCTTTTAGCTAGGGCTCGTGCAATAGCCACCCGCTGCTGCTCACCACCTGACAGCTGACTTGGATAATGCTGAAGTTGATCACCTAAACCTAAAGCCTCCAAAATACGGACATAATCTTGATTGCCTGCTAGGTTGGCGCCCATTTTGACATTTTGCTCCACTGTGAGATTTGGAAGTAAGAAATACTGCTGAAAAATAAAGGCAATCTTCGCTCGACGAAAAGCCGTCAATTGAGCTTCTGTCAGCTGGGATAGATCTTCCTCACCGTAGTATACATGACCACTGTCTGGTTTTTCTAGGCCTGATAAAACGTTGAGCAAGGTTGACTTTCCAGATCCAGAAGCTCCCAAAATGACCAAGTAATCTTGGTCAACAATCTCTAAGTCGATCCCTTTTAAAACTTCTCTTCCATTGTGGGACTTGCGAATTTCCTTTAATCTAATCATTCTTGCTTTCCTTTCATTTCCTTTAGGAGGGCAGTAAATACTTGCGTTAAGCGTTCTGTCACTTCCTCCTGACTAAAAGAATAAATACCCGCTGCTATCATGCTAGCCAAACCATGAGAATAGATAAATAAATGCTGATAAACAAACTCTGCACTCTCTATGGACATGGGATAATCCTCCACAATCGACTCTAATATCTGCTGATAACTATGGTCTTTCTGAGGTAAAAAGTCCTTGAAAGACTCAATGGGGTGCTTGTGAGGATTTAGATAGAGAATTTTAAAAAGCTGAGGTTCCTGACTGGCAAAAAGAATATAGGCCATACCAACTGCTCTGAAAGGCTTGGCTCGCTCCAAAGCCGAACGGATATATTGGACCAGAACGAATTCAGCCGCCCGAACAACCGAATGACTTAGATCCTCCATATTTTCAAACTGACCGAAAATGACCTTGGGGCTAGAATGTAATCGTTCCGCCAGAGAACGAGCCGTCAAACCAGCCAAACCGTCTTCTCTGACAATCCCTAGAGCTGCTTGGATAATTTCATCACGAGTAAATTTATTTTTAGGTGGCATCAGAACTCCTTTTAGATACAATTGTTGCGCAACATTTGTTTCTTAAAATATAATATCACACAAAACATTAAAAAACAAGTATAAAAAGAAGCCTTTCGGCTTCAATTTTTTATATTTTCTAAAGTATTAGTAAAGCTCTTTCAGAAGTTGAGCCAGGGAAAGTCTCCCCAGCTCGGGACTAGTTTTTACTTGGCTATAGCTAATGATAAGAGTCTGGGACAAAAGTCCTAGCCTCTCAATTGTCTTTGGATTGTCGAGCAAGACGCAGTGGTTGAGTGGGCTCTATTACGCTGATTTCATCAGCTTTTACAGCCCTACTCAACTGTGCGGAGGTGGGACGACGAAATCGAATTCTAACGAATTACCGATTTCTGTCCCACTCTCATCTCCTCAAAGGCTAAGCATAAGGCTGCAATTCCGGATTAATTGGTGTGTTGGCCATATTATTGGCATAATTGCAGAGGGTCGCAAGGCTGACACCCAGAACCACATCCAGAGCATTCTCATGCGTATAGCCCGCTTCTAGGAAGTCTGCCAAAGCCTCGTCTCCGACTCGTCCCTTGGTATTAATGACGGCAATGGTAAATTTAGCAAGCGTATCTAGCTTCGGATCTGTATCAATCGGAGTACGATTGCGCAGAGCCTCCAAAAGATCATCATTCATTTGAATCTGCTTGATTGAAAAGGCTGTATGACCCGCTACACAGAAAGCACAGCCATTAGTGACCGCGGCCGTTATCTGCACTACTTCACGCTCAGTCGGTGTCAGACTGTTACGGCGATTGATAGCTCCAACCGTCCGATAAGTTTCCAAAGCCGTTGGCGCATTGGCCAAAAGACCGATAAGATTGGGAATGTAGCCACCGTTATCTTTTTGAACCGTTTCTAAAACCTCTTTCACCTCAGCTGGTGCAGACTCAATCGTATGGATAGTAAATTTTGACATATGAAACCTCATTTCTTTTGATTAGCAACTATCTTAACATAGGTCTGGCAGCTTGTATAATATATATTTTATATGGCCTCTATAAAGAGAATATATTGCTACATGTCAAACCTAAATATATTACCTGCCTTAACTGCCTCCATACCTCTCTCAAGCATGAAAAAGAAGCCCTAAGGCTTCTGGCTAATATTTTCTAAAACGTTGATAACGCTCTTCTAAGAGTTGGTCAAGGGAAAGTTTAGAAAGTTCCGCTAGTTCAGTACTGATCTCTTGCTTGACTGCAGCTAGGAGCTCATTTTTATTAAAGCCGCGTTCGGGGATGACCTTCTCAACGACACCCATCTGCAAAAGCTCATGCGAGGTGATTTTCATCATCTCAGCCGCCTCCATTGCTCGGCTGCCATCCTTCCATAAAATCGAAGCAAAGCCTTCAGGACTGAGAATGGCATACATAGAGTTTTCCAGCATCCAGACCTTGTCAGCAACTGCCAAGGCTAGCGCCCCACCAGAGCCACCCTCGCCGATGATAATGGCAATAATGGGCACTTGCAGATCGCTCATTTCCATGAGATTACAGGCAATTGCCTCACCCTGTCCGCGCTCTTCAGCACCGACGCCAGGATAGGCACCAGCCGTATTGATAAAGGTCACGACTGGACGGCCAAATTTCTCAGCCTGTTTCATGAGACGCAAGGCCTTACGATAGCCTTCAGGATGAGGTTGTCCAAAGTTTCGTCGCAGATTGTCTTGCAAATTGCGACCTTTTTGAATACCGACCACTGTGATCGGCTGACCATTTAATGTTCCGATACCGCCAATGACAGCACCATCATCACGAAAACCACGATCTCCGTGCAATTCCACAAAATCATCAAAAATGCCTTGGGCAAAATCCAGAGCCGTCAAACGGGACTGATCACGCGCTGCTTTGATAATCTGACTGATTTTTGTCATTGGTCACCTCCATGAAAGCTCAAGAGAGTAGCAATCCGATCCCGCAATTCACCACGTTTGACAATCGCATCAACAAAGCCATGCTCCAGCAAAAACTCTGCCTTTTGAAAATCATCTGGCAATTTTTCCCGTACAGTCGACTCAATAACCCGGCGACCAGCAAAGCCTATCAGAGCCTGCGCTTCTGCCAAGATAATATCCCCTTCCATAGCGAAGGAAGCTGTTACACCGCCTGTAGTCGGATCTGTCAAAACGGTCAGGTAAAAAAGACCAGCCTTTGAATGACGTTGCACAGCAGCAGAAGTTTTAGCCATTTGCATCAAGCTCATGATACCTTCCTGCATGCGGGCACCGCCAGAAGCTGTAAAGAGGACGACTGGCAACTGATGCTCTGTCGCATACTCAAAGAGGCGGGTAATCTTCTCACCAACAACCGTTCCCATGGAAGCCATGATAAAGTTAGAATCCATGATCCCAAGGGCAGATTTGTGACCTTTTATCAGAGCGGTTCCTGTCAAAACGGCTTCATCTAGACCAGTCTTTTCCCGCATCTTTGCCAGTTTTTCTTGATAATTTGGAAAATGTAAGGGATCTGTCGTCTCAATACCTGTGAACAATTCCTCAAAGCTTCCTTCATCCACCGTCAAACTCAGGCGCTCAAAAGCTGAAATCCGAAAAGTGTAGCCACAGCTTGGACAGACACGCTCTGCCCCCAAATCCTTTTGATAAATGATATGCTTACAACCTGGACACTTGGAAAAAAGCTCATCTGGAACTTCTGGTTTTGGCTGAGGCAAGGCACGAGAGGAACGATTAGGATTGATTCGAATATATTTATCCTTTTTTGAAAACAAAGGCATTGCTTACTCCTTCATTAAATTTTAGAGTGATTCTGCTTCTTTCAAACAAAATCACTCCTTGTCATCTATTTTTTCTCTTGATAAGCCGGAAGGAACTTCTCCATGAGAAAAGCTGTATCATAATCACCAGCAATCACATTAGGATCTGAAATCAAATCCAGCTGGAAACTGCTATTGGTCACAACACCGTCGATTTCTAGCTCATAGAGGGCCCGTTGCATCTTCATCAGGGCATCAAAGCGATTTTCCCCGTGAACGATGATTTTGGCAATCATACTGTCATAGTAAGGAGGAATGGTGTAGCCAGGATAGACTGCTGAATCCACGCGCAATCCCACTCCACCACTTGGCAGATAAAGATTGGAAATCTTGCCTGGGCTCGGTGCAAAGTTAAAGGCTGGATTTTCAGCATTGATCCGACATTCAATCGCATGACCGCGAATTTCAACATCTTCTTGACTAAAGGACAGCTCTTGACCATCCGCAATCTTAATCTGCTCTTTAACAATATCCACACCGGTAACAAACTCAGTCACTGGGTGCTCAACCTGCACCCGAGTATTCATCTCCATAAAGTAGAATTCACCCTTGGCTTCATCCAGCAGAAACTCAATCGTCCCAGCATTTTCATAGCCGACAGACTCAGCTGCTCGAACAGCCGCTTCCCCAATCTGCTGGCGTAGGGTTTTCCCAATTGCCACAGATGGACTTTCTTCCAGTACCTTCTGATTATTCCGCTGCAAAGAGCAATCCCGCTCGCCCAAGTGGACGACATGCCCCTGCTGATCTGCTAAAATCTGGACTTCAATATGGCGCGCTGGATAGATAACCCGCTCCATATACATAGCACCATTACCAAAAGCCGCTTTGGCTTCACTAGAAGCAGACTCAAAGGCCGCTACTAAATCCTCAGGCTTTTCAACCTTACGAATGCCCTTACCGCCGCCACCAGCAGAAGCTTTGAGCATGACTGGATAGCCAATTTTTTCGGCTACTTCCAAGGCTTCTTCAGAGGTATGGACTTCTCCATCAGAACCTGGGATAACTGGTACTTTGGCCTTAATCATCTGAGCCCGAGCATTAATCTTGTCCCCCATCAAGTCCATAACAGCACCTGAAGGTCCAATAAACTTAATGCCGACTTCTTCGCACATGGTCGCAAATTTAGAGTTTTCACTCAAAAAACCAAAACCAGGGTGAATGGCTTCTGCACCTGTCAGAACAGCAGCAGATAGGACAGCATTCATATTCAGATAAGAATCCGTAGACTTGGCTGGTCCGATACAAACCGCCTCATCAGCCAGTAGGGTGTGGAGTGCTTCCTTGTCAGCCGTTGAATAAACAGCGACAGTATCAATTCCTAGCTCGCGAGCTGCACGAATAATTCTGACCGCAATTTCCCCACGGTTAGCAATTAAAATTTTACGAAACATGGTGAAATCTCCTCTTTCTTATTGACCAATCGCAAAGGTCAAGGTTCCGCTGGCTGCAAGTTTACCGTCAACTTCGGCCTTGGCCTCTACCACTGCAATGGTTCCGCGACGCTTGACAAACTTGGCCGTCATAATCAGCTGATCGCCTGGTACAACTTGCTTCTTGAACTTAACCTTGTCCATGCCAGCATAGAAGACCAGCTTGCCCTTGTTTTCTTCTTTAGACAATTCCAGCACACCAGCCGTTTGAGCCAGTGCTTCCATGATTAAGACACCTGGCATAACTGGATACTGAGGGAAATGTCCGTTAAAGAATGGCTCGTTGATTGTCACATTTTTCAAAGCGACAATCTCATCTTCGCTGACTTCCAATACACGGTCCACCAACAACATAGGATAGCGGTGCGGAAGCGCCTCTTTTATTGCATTGAAATCAATCATTTGATGCGTACCAGCCCTTTCCCAAACTCAACCATTTCTTCATTCTGAACCAGAATTTCTGTAATCAGACCATCTTTCGGTGCTGGCACTTCATTCATGACCTTCATGGCTTCAATAATCATCAGGGTTTGACCTTTTTTAACTTGGTCTCCTACACTGACAAAAGCTGGTTTATCTGGACCTGCGGCCAAGTAAGCCACGCCAACCAAGGGACTTTCCACGACATCACCCTCAGCAGCTGGTGCTGGGGCCTCTGGAGCCACCTCAGGTGCTGCAGTTGGAGCTGCTTGGGAAACTGTCTCAGATACAGGTGCACTTGCTGGCTGCACTGGAGCTACAACAGGGGCTGCACTGGCTGCTGGAGTTGTTGCGACTGCGGCAGAACTTTCATTCTTGCTGAAAGTCAATTCATCACTTTGATTTTTGTAAGAAAATTCACGCAGGCTTGATTGGTCAAACTGAGCCATCAAGTCTTTAATTTCATTGATATTCATCTAGCCCTCCCAACGCTTGAATGCCAGAACAGCATTGTGGCCGCCAAAACCAAATGTATTGGAAATCGCATAAGGAATTTCTTGCTCCAAGCCTTGTCCATAAACGACGTTCGCTTCAATATAGTCTGACAATTCACTTGTTCCAGCTGTTTTTGGTACAAAGTTATGGCGAATTGCCTCTATTGTAGCGATTGCTTCTACCGCTCCTGCAGCTCCAAGCAAGTGTCCTGTGAATGACTTGGTTGAAGATACAGGTACTTCTTTACCAAGAACAGCTACGATAGCTCCACTTTCTCCTTTTTCATTAGCAGGAGTTGAAGTACCGTGGGCATTGACATAAGCTACTTGCTCTGGGGAAATCTCTGCCTCTTCCAAAGCCAATTTAATTGCCTTGATGGCACCTTGACCTTCTGGATGTGGAGAAGTCATGTGGTAAGCATCACAGGTATTACCGTAGCCAACTACTTCAGCCAAGATAGTCGCTCCACGTTTTTCAGCGTGTTCCAGACTTTCAAGCACCAACATACCAGAACCTTCTCCCATGACAAAGCCGTTACGGTCTTTATCAAATGGAATAGAAGCACGAGTTGGATCTTCTGTAGTTGATAGGGCAGTCAAAGCTTGGAAACCAGCAATGGCAAATGGAGTGATAGAAGCTTCTGATCCACCAACTAACATGACATCTTGGAAGCCAAACTTGATAGAGCGGAAAGCATCTCCAATCGCATCATTTGATGAGGCACAAGCTGTATTGATTGATTTACAAATCCCGTTTGCTCCGAAGCGCATAGCAACATTTCCTGAAGCCATATTTGGCAAAGCTTTTGGAAGAGTCATTGGCTTCACACGTTTTGGACCTTTTTCATGAAGACGGATAACCTGATCTTCGATTTCTTTAATTCCCCCAATACCAGAAGCCACGATGACACCAAAGCGATCTTTGTCGATTGCTTCTACATCAAGATTGGCATTTGTTACCGCTTCTTGAGCTGCATACAAGGCATATAAAGAATAGTTGTCAAAACGATTGGTATCTTTCTTGATAAAGTATTTATCAAAAGGAAAGTCTTGGACTTCAGCCGCATTATGAACAGCAAAATCGCTATGATCAAACTTGGTGATGGGACCAATCCCAATCTTACCTTCTTTTAAACTATTCCAAAATTCTTCTGGTGTATTTCCGATGGGAGAGGTTAAGCCATAACCTGTCACAACAACTCGATTTAGTTTCATAGTGAACTCCTTTATGATAATTGGTAAACTGTCAAATCCAAATTCAGCAATTACTGCATTGTCAGTCCGCCATCAATCGCGATGACCTGACCAGTAAGGTATTCCTGACCTGCTAAGAATAGGGCAACATCCGCCACTTCTTCGGTATTTCCGAACCGCTTCATTGGGATTTGAGCCAGAGAAGCTTCTTTGATTTTTTCAGAAAGCCCGTCTGTCATATCCGATTCGATAAAGCCTGGGGCAATCACATTGACACGGATATTACGCCCAGCTACCTCACGAGCAACCGACTTAGAAAATCCAATCAAGCCAGCTTTAGAGGCTGCATAGTTGGCCTGACCGACATTACCAGTCAAACCGACAACACTTGATAGGTTGATAATTGCTCCCTGACGAGCCTTGGTCATTGGTTTCAAGACAGCTTGCGTCATATTGAAGGCTCCAGTCAGATTGACCTTCAGCACTTGCTCGAAGTCTTCCTCTGTCATCTTGAGCATAATCTTATCGCGGGTAATTCCAGCATTGTTGACCAAGATATCTACAGAACCCAAAGCCGCAATCGCCTCCTCAACCATTCGCTTAGCATCAGCGCCATCAGACACATCGCCTGAAATAGCCACGACCTTTATTGGATAGCCAGCAAACTCAGCTAAAACTTCGTCCGAAATTTGTCCGCGCCCGTTCAAGACAATATTGGCACCTGCACTTGCAAACTTATGTGCAATGGCCAAACCAATCCCACGGCTAGAGCCAGTAATAAAAACATTTTTATTCTTTAATTCCATTGATATTCCCCATTATTTTTCCAGTAGGGCTGTCAAAGTCTCTACACTTTCAACAGAATGAACAATTGCCGATTTATCAATTTTCTTCATAAAGCCAGACAGGACTTTCCCTGGGCCAATCTCGATAAATTCTGTCACACCAGCTTCCTGCATTTTAGCGATACTGTCATAGAAACGAACTGGTTCCATGACCTGACGGGTCAGCAATTCCTTAATTCTGCCAGCTTCCATAATATCCGCTTCTGTATTTCCCACTAGTGGAAGCTGAAATTCAGCAAATTCCGTTTCAGCCAAAACCCGAGCTAATTTTTCACTGGCTGGTTTCAAGAGCGCTGTATGGAAAGGACCAGAAACATTCAGCGGAATCAAGCGTTTCACACCTGCTTCCTTGAGCAATTCCACCGCCTTATCCACCGCTGCCACATCTCCCCCGATGACGATTTGACCTGGAGTGTTGTAATTAGCTGGAGAGACCACGCCCAGCTGGCTAGCTGTCTGGCAGACTTCTTCAATAAGAGCCACATCCGCATTCAGGACCGCAACCATCTTTCCAGAACCAGCAGGAGCTGCTTCCTCCATGAAAGCTCCACGTTTTGCAACTAGAGCTACCGCTGTTTTGAAGTCCAGCGCGCCAGCAGCTACCAAGGCAGAGTATTCACCTAGAGAGAGGCCAGCCACCATATCAGGACGGATTCCTTTTTCTCCCAGCAGGCGATAAATAGCAAGAGAAATTGTCAAAATTGCTGGTTGAGTATAGCGAGTTTGGTTGAGTTTTTCTTCATCTTGGTCAATCAATGCCCGAACATCATAGCCCAGAACTTGACTCGCTTCCTCAAAAGTCGCCTTGACCACATCATACCGCTCATAGAGGTCACGAGCCATTCCCAGATATTGGGCTCCCTGACCGGCAAAGAGAAAGGCTGTTTTAGTCATTTCTAGTAACTCCTGCCCAACGTTTTGCTTCTTGCTGAATCTTTTCAGCAGCGCCATAGTAAAGATCCTTAAGGATTTCTTCGACCGTTTCTTCCTTGCTGACCAAGCCGGCAATCTGACCAGACATGACGGAACCATTTTCCACATCGCCACGGACAACTGCATTGGCCAAGGCACCAGCACCTAGATTTTCAAAAACAGTCAAGTCTGGAGTTTCTTGCTTGAAGGCCTCTTTTTCTGCCTTTTCGAAGTCACGCGTCAGCTTATTCTTGATAGCACGAACCGCATGGCCGAAATGCTGAGCAGAGATTGTCGTATCAATATCACGAGCCTTCAAGATCATATCTTTATAATTTTGGTGGGCATTGGATTCCTTAGCCACGACGAAGCGTGTTCCGACCTGAACAGCCTCTGCCCCCAACATGAAGCCAGCTGCAGCACCAGAGCCATCCGCAATACCACCAGCTGCAATAACTGGAATGCTGACTGCTTCTACAACCTGACGAACCAAGGTCATGGTCGTTAACTTACCGATGTGACCACCGGCTTCCATCCCTTCAGCAATGACGGCATCCGCTCCGATTTTTTCCATCCGTTTAGCCAGAGCCACACTTGGTACAACAGGAATCACAGTAATACCTGCTTCGTGGAAACGAGCCATGTACTTACTTGGATTGCCGGCACCAGTCGTTACCACTTTTACCCCCTCTTCAATGACGAGGTCCACGATGTCATCTACAAAAGGCGACAAAAGCATGATATTGACACCGAAAGGACGATCCGTCAAAGACTTAATCTTGTCAATATTGGCTTTCACCACTTCCTTAGGCGCATTTCCACCACCAATGATCCCAAGACCACCAGCCTTTGAAACCGCACCAGCCAAGTCACCATCTGCGACCCAGGCCATACCACCTTGGAAAATAGGGTATTTAATATCTAATAATTCTGTAATTCGTGTTTGCATAATACCTTCCTCTAATCATTGCTTAAGTAATAGCTTGAGCTAAAGCTGCTAGATAGCAGACTTTTTACTTTGACAGTCAAACTATTACCTAAACAAGAGAGAATATCTTGCGATACTCTCAAATCTTTATTATTTTGTTTTTTCTTCTACGTAAGCAACCAAGTCACCAACTGTTTTCAAGCCTTCTTCAGTTTCGATTTGGATGTCAAATGCATCTTCGATTTCTGAGATTACTTGGAACAAATCCAATGAATCTGCTTCAAGATCATCGAAAGTTGACTCAAGTGTAACTTCTGATGGCTCTTTACCAAGTTCTTCAACGATAATTTCTTGTACTTTTTCAAATACTGCCATGGATAGACTCCTTTAAAAATATATATTTTTATCTATGTGTTTCCACATGATTAACTAAATTGTAACAATAAGCGTGCCCCATGTCAAACCTCCACCGAAACCTGACAACAAAACTGTCTGGTCTCCGTTCAACTTAATCAAGTCCTGTTGAACACACTCAGATAATAAAATCGGGATACTGGCTGCACTAGTATTGCCATACTCCATCATATTGGCAGGCAGTTTTTCCCTAGAAACTCCGAGCTTCTTAGCCATTTTTTCTAAAATTCGGATATTGGCCTGATGCAAGAGCAGACAGTCAAGCTCCTCCACTGAAAACGGACTCTCTTCAATGGTGTTTTTGATAGAATTAGCTACATCGCGAATAGCAAAGTCAAAGATTGCGCGACCTTCCATTTTCAAATAGCGGTCATCAGCTTGCTTTTCCGAAAAGGGAGAGGACAAACCAAGTCCACCACAAGTCAAGCTCTGACCTCTCAAACCATCAGTAAACTGACTTTCAGCCCAAAAATGCTGCTTTTCTGCCGCTTCAAGCAAGACTCCCCCAGCCCCATCACCAAATAAGACTGATGTCGCACGATCCGACCAATCAACGACCTTCGAAAGCGTTTCGCTACCGATGACCAAACCTCTTTGATAGCGACCAGAGGAAATGAACTTTTCTCCAGTTGATAAGGCAAAAATAAAGCCACTGCAAGCTGCCGTCAAGTCAAAAGCAAAAGCCTTGGCAGCTCCAATATTAGCCTGCACTCTAGCTGCAGTTGACGGCATCATAGAATCCGGAGTGATCGTCGCAACAATGATAAAATCAAGCTGATCAGCAGACAGCTGAGCCTTTTCTAGCAATTGCTCAGCAACCTTTGTAGCTAAATCACTTGTTGACTCAGTCCGAGATAAATGTCGTTGTTTGATACCTGTTCGACTTGAGATCCATTCATCACTTGTATCCATCATCTTAGCCAGATCATCATTTGTGACAATCTGCTCTGGAGCATAATGAGCTACTTGAGTAATTCTTGCATAGTTCATTATTTCAACTCCTCTAAAAAATTATACAAGTTCTGCAAACCTTTTTGCATTGCATTTTTTTCTTCTGAGGACATTCCTTCCACTACTTGCATGACCATGCGATTGTGGAATCGTTTATGAAGGCGATACAAGAGCCTCCCTTTCTTAGTCAAGCTCAGATGAACCACGCGACGGTCAATGGATGAACGACGGCGCTCGATATACCCTTTACGCTCCAAATTATTCAAGCTAGTTGTGACAGTCCCCAAAGTGACTAACAATTCCTTTGAAATATCGCTTGGAGTCGCATTAGGCATGCTACCAATAACATCAATAGTGTGCATTTCTTTAATGGAGACGTCTTTAAATTGACTGCCTCGGAGGCTGGACTCTTCAATAACCAAAACATTATTAAAAATGGATGTTAAATAATCATTGACTAATTGATAATTCAAACCAACACCTCCTTCATAAATACTTTGACAATCAAATTTTATCAGATCTCAAAATATTTTGCAAGTCTTTTTGAAAATTTATTTGATTTTCAAACAATTTTCTTATCCTGCAAAATCCTTACTTACCTGTAAATTGTGGACGCCGCTTCTCAGTATAAGCTTGGACACCTTCTTTGAAGTCCTCAGTGAAAGCCAGGGATTTCTGCAAAGCCAACTCCAGCTCTGCATACTCTTTCCAACCGCTGAAGAGACTCTTCCAGACCATTTCTTTCATGGCTCTGTAAGAATTCAGCGAGCCACGTTTTAGCTTTTTCAGCAACTGTTCCGTTGTTTTTTCCAGTTTTTCTGCTTCACAAACCTTATAGAGCAAACCATAATCCAGAGCCTTCTCTGCAGTCAGGGCCTCTCCAGTCATAACCAAATGGGTTGCCCGAGTCACACCAATTGCCCGAGTTAGTAAATACAATCCACCAGCATCTGGCGCTAGCCCCACTCCCACAAAAGCTTGAATGAATCGAGATTTTTCCGTCGCAATGCAGAAATCTGCAGCCACGACCATATTGGCAGCTGCACCAGCAACAGGGCCATCCACACTCATAATAACTGGCTTGGGTAGCCGTTTCATGGCAAAAGAAATGTCATTGACCAGCTCTGCAATTTTTACCAAGGATTGAATATCGTCAGCACTGACAGCTCTTTGCATCTCAGCTAGGTCGCCACCGACAGAAAAGACCTTCCCATTGGCATTGATCACTAAAAACTTCACTGCCTCATCATTTGCGGCCAGCTCAATCGCTTCTAAAATCTCCTCACACATGGGAATATTGAAACCATTTGAAACTTCAGGACGATTGAAGGTAATAGTTGCCACTTCATCAACTACCTTATAAAGAATACCATTAAAAGTCATTCTAACTCCATTCCAGACTGGGTACTTACAGTCGTTTTCTTTTATAATTAAATAATTTGATAATCAAATTATATTTATTCTAGCATAAAAGATGTAAGAAAGAAAACAAAAACTAGAAAATTTGATTTCATATTCGCTTTTTACTTATTTTTGCAACAAATTTACATAAAGCAGTGCTTCTGATAGATTTGCAAAATTTTCAGAATTTTGTTATAATTTTTCCTAAATCGTGTTTAGGAGTTTCTATGAAAGTTGTAAAATTTGGCGGAAGTTCACTCGCTTCTGCTTCACAATTAGAAAAAGTCTTACATATTGTAAAATCTGATGCCGAGCGTCGCTTCGTTGTCGTTTCTGCACCAGGAAAAAGAGATGACCAGGATACAAAGGTCACTGATGCTTTGATTAAGTATTATCGCCAGTACATTGCAGGAAATGATGTCTCCAAGGAGCAAAATTGGATTATTAAACGCTACTCCGATATGGTCTCTGAGCTAGGCCTGAAATCTGCAATTATTGAAAAAATCTCTAAGAGCATCATCTCCCTAGCTACTCTGCCAATTGAAAATAATGAATTTCTTTACGATACTTTCCTAGCAGCTGGTGAAAACAACAATGCTAAGCTCATAGCAGCTTACTTTAACCACAATAGCATTCCGGCTCGCTACGTCCATCCTAGAGAAGCTGGACTAGTGGTTTCAAGCGAACCAGGAAATGCTCGAATCCTTCCTTCAAGCTATGATAAATTAGAAGAACTAATCCATTCCGATGAAGTCCTTGTCATCCCTGGCTTCTTCGGTGTCACTCAAGATGGACAAATCTGTACTTTTTCTCGTGGTGGCTCAGATATTACAGGATCAATTATTGCAGCTGGTGTCAAAGCTGACGTCTATGAAAACTTCACTGATGTGGACGGCATCTTTGCTGCTCACCCTGGGATTATTCACAAGCCACGCTCCATTGCTGAGCTTACTTATCGCGAAATGCGGGAATTAGCCTATGCAGGCTTTACGGTTCTTCACGATGAAGCCCTGCTTCCAGCCTATCGCGGAAAAATTCCACTCGTTATCAAAAATACCAATAATCCAGAACACCCTGGTACGCGCATTGTCCATAAACATAGCGAAGATCATCCTCCTGTTGTAGGAATCGCTGGTGACTCTGGCTTCGTAAGCATTAACATGTCCAAGTATCTCATGAACCGAGAAGTTGGATTTGGCCGAAAGGCGCTTCAGATTTTGGAAGATCTAAATATCGGTTGGGAGCATATGCCAACAGGAATTGATGATCTTTCCATCATTCTTCGTGAACGTGAATTAACTCCAATTAAAGAAGAAGAGATTCTACGCCAGCTTGTACAAAAGGCAGAAGTAGACTACGCTGAGATTGAGCATGACCTCTCTATCATCATGATTGTCGGCGAAAAAATGAAAAGTCATATCGGGGTGACTGCTACTGCGACTAGAGCTCTTTCTGACAACAAAATCAATATCCAAATGATGTCACAAGGTTCCAGTGAAGTTTCTATCATGTTTGTTGTCAATAAGAACCAAGAAAAAGAAGCCATCCGTGCTTTGTATAAAGCATTCTTTGGCAGCTCAGAAAGCGATGAATAAACCGAATAAGTAAACAACAAAGACCTAGCTCTATATGGAGCCAGGTCTTTCCTTATTCTTTCTTGCTTATAATAAACCTTTTTTCTTTTCCAAGATCAAGTCCTTGACAGATATCAACAGGACAGCTAGCAAAATCATGCCCATACCTACAAAATCAAGCAGATAAAAGCGTTCATTCATAATGACAAAGGCAAAAAAGACCGCTGAAATTGGCTCAATCGAGGCTAGGAGGCTAGATTTGACAGGGCCAACCAAGCTTGTTCCCTTCAAAAAGACGGTGTAAGCAAAGATTGTTCCGATGACAATGATGCCGACCAGGGCTAGAAGGATATCCAAACGGAATAGCCACTGATGCTGGAAAATACCGCTGAAAGGAAGGAGCAAGATACCTGCAATGGTCATGCCAAGCCCGATAACCAGCATGCTTCCCCACTTTTTAATGAGCTCAATCGGCAAAAGAATATATAGCGCGTATGTAAAGGCTGAGAAAATCCCTAAACATAAGCCTTTTGGCGTCATCGAGAGCTGATTGACCTGACCGTGGGTCGCAATCAGAAAGGTCCCACCTATGGCTAGAATCATTGAACAAATTTGAACCACAGTCGGTGCTACTCTGTCTTTGATACAAGTGTATGCCAAAACACCAACAGGACAGAGATACTGTAAAACCGTTGCCGTACCTGCATTTGTCTCATGGATGGCCGCTAAATATGCATATTGATTGATGAATAAGCCTAGAACTGCAAAAATTAAAATGTGTAGCAGAGAGCTCTTATCTTTCCAAATCTCTTTAAAAGAGTCTTTATTTGTCGCATAAGCCAACATCATCAGGACCAAACCCGCTAGCAACAAGCGCACATTGGTCAAGCTCAGTGCCGAAAAACCATGCTCCATCAGATATTGACCACTTGTTCCCGATAAGCCCCAAGCAATCCCCGCAGCCAAGGTATAAAGGGTCCCCCTTAAAACTTTTGACATCCCCAACCTCTTTCTTTTAGCTTCGATCATTATAACATAAACCATAAAGAAGAGTGTGGGACAGAAATCGGTAATTCATTAGAATTCGATTTCGTCGTCCCACCTCCGCACAGTTGAGTAGGGCTGTAAAAGCTGATGAAATCAGCGTAGTAGAGCCCACTCAACCACTGCGTCTTGCTCGACAATCCAAAGACAATTGAGAGGCTAGGACTTTTGTCCCAGCCTCTTTATGATTCGACACAGCTCAAAGACGGCTAAGCTTCTATCTCAAGAAGTAAATAAGGCAAGCCTAAGATCAAGCCAACAACTCCTAGCATAGCTCGCATTCCAGAAGCTGTGACAAGTACCTTCTGCCATCTTTTACCTGAATCTTATGCGATTTCATAAAACTTTGTCCAACCTGTAGTTTAACACTGTCTCCCTCAAAAGTCAGCGTTTTACTTTCATCATTCGTAAGTTTATCCACAAGTTCGCCATTTAGATATACTGCAATATTTTGAGCTATTCCAACCATACCCGTAGAACGCGTAATTGTAAATTTTGACATCAAAAACTCCCTTATTTCAATCCAGCCTATCAACCAAAACTTCTAAGTTTATTCTTCAATCCTAGCTGAGTAAAAAGGCAGAAGAAACATTAAAGCCATAGCAAGAAGCAATAAAATTGCACGCACTAGGCCACCAAAGAACAGGCCGAGCAACAAAAGTCCTAGACAACTAGAAAAATTCGTAAAATTCGTTTCAACCAACAAGGTTTGCCCTGCTTTAACTGTCACTGGCTTGGTTCTCATAGGAGCAGCTCCTACACGAACAACAGCTTCTTCTCCCTCAATAGGAAAGACAGCCTCGTCACCATTCTGGATTGTACCAACCTTTTGACCATTGATTAAAATTGGAAAATTCCCAATAATCCCTACAAAACCTGTTCCACGTTTTACTTTAATTTCTGACATAAGGACTCCTTTATTTTTTACCTATTTTACCATAAGTTCCATTCAAATAAAAGGTAAAAACCAGCCTCACGACTGGTTTTCCACTTATTTCTAAAGTTTTTCCAACTCTTCATTGAGCAATTTTTGTGCTACTTGTGGGTTGGCTTGACCCTTGGTAGCCTTCATCAATTGACCGATCAAGGACTTGGCCGCATTCTTGTTGCCGCCCTTATAGTCATTGATGGCTTTTTCATTATCCGCAAAGACTTGCTGGATAATAGGAAGAAGTTGAGCAGGGTCTGAGATTTGAATCAGGCCTGTTTTTTGTACATATTCCTTTGCAGAACCGCCATTTTTGGCCAGATGGACAAAGACCTTCTTAGCAATCTTAGAAGAAATCGTGCCATCTGCAATCAGGGCAATCATCTCAGTCAGGTTCTCAGGTGTCAACTCAATCTCAGAGATGGTCTTGCTTTCGGCATTGAGGTATTGAGCTACTTCTCCTTGGAGCCAGTTAGAGACAGATTTAGCATCGCCACCTGCCGCAACAGCTGCTTCAAAGAAATCTGACACAGCCTTCGTAGCTGTCAGCTGCTTGGCATCGTAGTCAGACAGACCGTAGTCGCCCACATACTTGGCACGGCGCTCTTTTGGAAAGGCTGGCAGGCTACTGCGCACTTGCTCAATCCAAGCATCTTCGATCTCAAAGATAGGCAGATCAGGCTCTGGGAAGTAACGATAGTCAGCCGAACCTTCCTTCACCCGCATGAGCAGAGTTTCGCCAGTCGCTTCATCATAACGACGGGTTTCCTGACGGATTTGACCGCCACTACGTAGGATTTCTGCTTGGCGTTTTTCCTCAAATGCCAGACCCTTACGGACAAAGTTGAAAGAGTTAAGGTTTTTCAGCTCAGTCTTGGTACCAAACTCTTTCTGGCCGTAAGGACGGATGGAAATATTGGCGTCGACCCGCATGGAACCCTCTTCCATCTTGACATCAGAAATGCCCGTGTACTGGATGATTTCCTTGAGGGCAGTCAGATAGGCATAAGCTTCTTCTGGACTGCGCATATCTGCTTCCGATACAATCTCAATCAGCGGTACCCCTTGGCGGTTGAGGTCCACATAAGAGTAGCCATCGCTGCCATGGGTATTCTTTCCGGCATCTTCTTCCAAGTGGGCCCGCTCGATACGGATTTTCTTGGTCGTGCCATCTTCTAGCTCAATCTCAATCCAGCCATTGTAGCCAATCGGCTCATCAAACTGAGAAATTTGATAAGCTTTTGGATTGTCCGGATAGAAGTAATTCTTGCGATCAAAGTGCATCTTCTGGTGAATATCCATGTTCAAAGCTAGAGCAGCCTTGATACCATAATCAATGACCCCCTTATTCATAACAGGCAGAACACCTGGGAAGGACCAATCAATGATATTGGTGTTGGCATTTGGATCTTCACCGAAGTGAGCTGGAGCCGGTGAGAAAATTTTTGAATTGGTCTTCAATTCAACATGGACTTCCAGTCCGATAACTGTTTCAAAGTTCATTATTTTTCACCTCCAAAGATAACTGGCTGCTGTTTGTGGTAGTCAGTCGTCGCTTCAAATGCTGCGGCTGCCTGATAGATGGTCGCTTCATCAAAGTGGTTACCGATCAGCTGCAGGCCAACAGGAAGACCATCTGCAAAGCCAGCTGGGATTGAAATGCCAGGCAGACCAGCCAGATTAACTGGAATGGTCAAAAGGTCAGCCAGATACATAGCCACCGGATCTTGGTTTTGACTGCCCAAGTCATACGCTACAGTTGGTGCAGTTGGACCTAAAATCAAATCATATTTTTCAAAAACATTAGCAAAATCCTGCATAATCAAGGTCCGAACCTGACCAGCTTTCTTAAAGTAGGCATCGTAGTAACCAGATGACAGACTGAAAGTCCCCAGCATGATGCGGCGTTTCACTTCTTCACCAAAGCCTTCGCTGCGAGATTTGACATAGACATCTTCTAGATTTTCAATGCCTTCTGCGCGGTAGCCATAGCGAATACCATCAAAACGCTGCAGGTTGGAGCTAGCTTCAGAGGAAGCAATGATATAATAAACAGCTACACCATACTTGCTGTGGGGCAGGCTGACTTCTTCAACAATCGCACCTAGGCTTTCCAAGTGCTTGGCTGCTGCCAAAATCGTTTCCTTGACCTTGCTGTCAATTCCCTCACCCATGTATTCCTTAGGTAGGGCAATCTTCATCCCCTTGATGTCTTGGCCAATCTTGCTAGTAAAGTCTGGCACTGCCTCTTGTGATGATGTAGAGTCCTTAGGATCATTACCAGCAATAACATTTAGAAGCTGAGCATTTTCCTTAACTGTCTGAGAGAAAGGCCCAATCTGGTCTAAGGAAGAACCAAAAGCAATGAGACCAAAACGGGAAACTCTCCCGTAGGTTGGCTTGAGGCCGACTACACCGTTAAAGGAAGCCGGCTGGCGAATAGAACCACCCGTATCTGAACCCAGTGACAGACGAACCTGACCAGAGGCAACCGCTGTCGCTGATCCACCAGATGATCCACCAGGAACCTTGCTGCTGTCCCAAGCATTCTTAGTCGTCTTAAAATAAGAGTTTTCGCTGGATCCACCCATGGCAAACTCGTCCATGTTGGTCTTCCCAACGATAATCATATCCTTACCGTAAAGCTTCTCTACGCTGGTCGCATTGAAAATTGGCTTGTAGTTGTAGAGCATTTTAGATGCAGCTGTTGTCAAAATTCCCTTGGTTGAGATATTGTCCTTAACAGCCAGCGGAATTCCACTCATAAGATTATCAGCATCAATGCCCTTGGCATCCAGAGCCGCTGCCTGAGCCAATGCTTCCTCTTCACTGATAGTGATGAAACTGTCCACGGCAGCTTCACGTTCTTTGATGTCTGCCAAAGTCGCCTGAGTTAACTCTACTGCAGAAATTTCTTTCTTGACCAGCAAATCATGCAGCTCTTCAATGGTCTTGTGATTAAAAGTCATTAGGCATCTCCTCCGTCATCTAGGATGGCAGGCACTTTGATGTAGCCCCGCTCTTTTTCAGGTACATTTTGGAAAAGCTCTTCCCGGTTCCAGCCTGGCTGAGCCACATCTTCTCGCATATAGTTGATGTTAGCTGCCACATTGGAAGTGAAAGGCACACCCTCCGTATCTACTTCATTGAGCAATTCGACCATGTCGACAATTTTAGACAAGGTTGTCGCAAACTCAGCTGTCTCTTCTGGTGAGAAAGCCAGTTTTGACAGTTTTGCAACGTGACTTACTTCTTCTTGAGTAATCTTCATCTCTGATTCCTTTCATAAGATAGGCGAGCCTGAATACCGACCGAAAACGATAAATCTAAGAAAAATCTTTGTTTTCGAGGTTGAGCTCGCATTGTTTTGCTAAGATAGGGACGCCAAGCTCTCGTAGCTGCGACCTCTTTCTTTGGCTTCTTCCTGATTTCTTCAGGAATTCGCATCATTTCATTTTACCATATTTCAGGCTAATTCTTCAATTCCAAATGCAGTTCTTTGAGCTGTCTTTGGTCAACCAAACTTGGACTTTCCAGCATAGGGTCAAAGCCAGTACCATTTTTCGGAAAGGCGATGACTTGGCGGATATTTTCTTCCCCAGCTAAGATCATAACCAAGCGATCTAAGCCCAGAGCCAAGCCACCGTGCGGTGGGAAACCATATTCTAAGGCTTCTAGGAAGAAACCAAAGTCCCGCTCATAGTCTTCTCGGCTCATGCCCAACAGCTCAAACATCGCTTCCTGAGCTTTAAGATCATGAATCCGCAGACTACCTCCGCCAATCTCATAGCCGTTCAAGACGATGTCGTAAGCGTGGCTGCGGAATTGATCTGGCGCCTGACCTTCTTCAAAAATGCCCTGTGTGAAAGGATGGTGCATGGCTTGATAGCGGTTTTGGTCTTCATTCCACTCCAGCAATGGCCAATCCACAACCCAGAGGAAATGAAGCAGACTCGGATCGATCAAATCTAAAGCTTTTGCAACTTCTAAACGCAGATGTCCCAAAGCTTCCTGAGCCCGACGCTTCTTGGCCATGACTAGCAGGATGAGGTCTCCATCCTTGGCCTCAAAACGTGCCTGCAAAGCCTGACTTTCAGCTTCAAAGGTACTAGCCAAATCCCCAATCAACTGGCCATTTTCAACCTTGAGACTGGCAAAATGACTGCAGCCAAAGTCCTTCATTTCTTGATAAAAATGACTGAGCTGTTTCTTGCTAAAAGCACTAGCCTCATCTGGCACACAGATTCCCATCACTTCCTCTTGGCTATCCAAGGCTTTCTTGATAAGAAGAGAGCCATTTTCTTGGCACAAATCCGTCAAATTCTTTAGTTCCAAACCAAAGCGCGTATCTGGCTTGTCAGAGCCGAAGCGGCTCATAGCCTCTTCATAGCTGATAGTTGGAAAAGCTTCCGTCAGCTCTAAACCATGAGTTTTCTTGACAATAGCCTTGAGCATGGCTTCAACCAGAGCTCGTATTTCTTCCTCGCTGGCAAAACTCAGCTCTAAGTCCACCTGGGTAAACTCTGGCTGACGGTCGCCCCGCAAGTCTTCGTCACGGAAGCAACGAACAATCTGATAATAGCGCTCGAGTCCAGCTCCCATCAGCAACTGCTTGAGCATCTGTGGGCTCTGTGGCAGCGCGTAGAATTGATTTTTAAAGACCCGACTAGGAACTAAGAAGTCTCTAGCTCCTTCAGGAGTTGACTTGGTCAGATAAGGCGTCTCGACTTCCAAGAAGTCCAATCCGTTCAAATATTCTCGAATGGTTGAGGTGACCTGATGGCGCAGTTTGAGGTTATGTGTCATCTTCTCACGGCGCAAGTCCAGGTAGCGGTATTTCTGACGCAGGTCTTCCCCTGTATGAGCATGCTGGTCCAGCTCAAAAGGCAGGGCCTTGCTGCTGGCAATGACTTCAATCTTCTCAGCCCTTAGCTCAACCTGACCAGACTTAATGGCCTTGTTGACAAAGCGCTCTTCTCGCTGAACGACTTGCCCTGTCACTGCGATGACATCTTCCTTGCCAATTTCTTCCAGCTTAGCAAAATCTTCAATCTCACCGCCAACGAAGACCTGCAGCAAACCCTCACGGTCCCGCAATTCAATAAAGGCTAGCTTACCGTGATTGCGGATATTGGCCACCCAGCCAGTTGCGGTCATGGTCTGTCCTACCTGCTCTAAACCATAATTTCCGATAAAAATTTCTTTCATGTTCTTTCCCTCTCAAATCCATTTGCAAGCTGCCCTGTCCTTGAGCATATTAGCAACTCTCTTACAGCATCTCTACTTTTCCTTTTGCAAAATAAAAAGCTTTCGTCTCTAAAACAGACGAAAGCCGTGGTACCACTGTTATTCGCTGCCCTAAAAGGCAGCCTCTGAGCTCGTAACGTGAGCGACGTTTATGCTTGATCACACAAAAGATTACGAAACATGTTCTTCGGTTTTGCTTTCTTGGTGCTGCTCTCAGCTATCAGCACTCTCTGTGCAAGTCAGCAAGCCTACTCTGCTTCTCTTTTACTCTTAAATTGTATTTATTATAGTCGAACCCAGGACATTTTGCAAGTGATTTAAGGCAAATTTGTGATTTTCCTCTGACAAAGAAGCCACAGCTGGCTCTACCACCTGAATCTGGTAACCAAGATTATAGGCATCGATCGCCGTATGCAGGACGCAAATATCCGTCAAGACTCCAGTCAAAATGACCGTATCTACCTTTCTTTCCCGCAACCGAATATCTAAATCCGTGCCAGAAAAAGCAGAATAATGGCGTTTATCCATCCAAAAGACCCGAGAGTCTGCTTGATGCTTGTCATAAAAATCAGCCAAAGGACCATAAAGATTGCGACCGCTAGTCCCTTTGATATTATGAGGCGGAAACAGCTTGCTTTCAGGATGAAAGGCATCATTCTCATCATGAGCATCAATAGCAAAGAAGATATAGTCGCCTCGATCAAAAGCTGCCTCGGTCACTTGGGCAATGGCTTCAGAAATCGCCTGAGCCGGCGCTCCTGCGGTCAACTTGCCCTCATCTGCAACAAAATCAACTGTATAATCAATGGAAATCAGTGCTTTAGCCATTAATAGTCCCTCTTTTTAATTTCCTCAAAAACATCTGGAATCAGTACTTTCAGATAAGTTCCCTTCATCCCCAGCGAGCGGCTTTCAATAATCCCCGCACTTTCCAGCTTGCGCAAGGCATTGACAATCACTGAACGGGTAATCCCGATGCGGTCAGCAATGACAGAAGCCGTCAGTTGTCCTTCATTGCCATTGAGCTCGCCCAGAATAGCTGAAACGGCTCTTAGCTCTGAGTAAGACAGGGTATTAACCGCCATGGTCACAGCTGTCCGGCGACGGATGTTCTTCTCGTCCTCTTCCCGCTGGAAGTTAAGCAGCTGGATACCGACCACTGTGCTGGCAATCTCAACCAGAATCAAATCGTCATCCAAAAATTCCTTGTCATTACGCCAGATAATCAATGAGCCTAAGCGAATCCCTGAAACATGAATCGGCGCGATAGTAGTCAAACCATCTGGAAATTCATCCTTGGTTTCCACTGGGAAAATGGTCAAATCGTGAGTTACAGGCAGATTGGCCTCTGTCTCATACACCATGTTTGCTTCTTGGACATATTCTTTGGGGAATGTCTTGTCTTGGAAAAAGGCTTCTACACGATCATTATTTGTCTTGTAGCGCATGAAATAGCCCAAAAGACGGCCCTTGCTGTTGATGATGCAGGCATTGCAATGAATAATATCAGCAAGCTGGCGAGTGATCGCATTGTAAGGAAGTTCCTCCTGAAGTTGCTCCTCTGAACGTTTCAAGATAGAAGTAATCTTCCTTGTTTTTTCTAATAGTTTTGCCATACATTTACCTCGTATTTAGTCTCCTTGATTGTATCATAATCGACCCAAATTTTCAATAATTATCTGAAAATTGTGTATTGAAAAAAAATTCGCTACAATTCTGAAAGATTCAGAATTTAATGATAGCGAAAAAAATCACTTCATCAAAAAAACCATTTAAAACAATTCTAAGACGAATTTGTTTTAAACGGTTTATGACTTGTATTTTATGCTTATCTGCGGTATTGGCGCAGGAAGCGCGTCATTTTTTCTTGGATCTGAGCTAACTCATCTACCCGAGGCAGATAAACGATTCGGAAATGATCTGGATCCTTCCAGTTAAAGCCTCGTCCATGGACAAGGAGGACTTTTTCCTGCTTGAGGAAATCCAAGACAAACTGCTCATCATCATCGATACGGTACATTTCTCGATCAATCTTCGGGAAGATGTAAAGACCCGCCTTAGGTTTGACTGCAGACAAACCTGGAATATCTTGAATGGCATTGTAAATGAAGTTTCTTTGTTCATAGATACGACCGCCTGGCAAAAGCAATTCATCCACCGACTGGTGACCTCCAAGCGATGTTTGCACAACCTGCTGGGCCAAGACGTTGGAGCACAAGCGCATATTGGAAAGCATATTAAGGCCTTCGATATAGCCCTTGACATGTGTCTTAGGTCCAGACAAGACCATCCAGCCAACTCGGAAGCCAGCGATACGGTGGGACTTAGACAGACCATTCATGCTGACACAAAAGACATCTGGAGCTAGGCTTGCCACAGGCGTATGCACATGCCCATCCATCACCATACGGTCATAAATTTCATCCGCAAAGATAATAAGATTGTTCTGGCGAGCAATTTCCACAATTTCTAGCAAAAGTTCCTTAGGATAAAGTGCTCCCGTTGGATTGTTAGGATTGATGATAATGATAGCCTTAGTATTAGAAGTGATTTTTGACTTGATGTCATCAATATCTGGATACCATTCCGCCTGCTCATCACAGACATAATGAACAGCATTCCCACCAGCAAGACTAACTGCAGCCGTCCAGAGCGGGTAGTCCGGCATTGGTACTAGGACCTCATCTCCATCATCCAAGAGTCCCTGCATAGACATAACAATCAGCTCGCTGACTCCATTTCCAAGGTAAATATCATCGATATCAACATTAGGGAAATTTCTGAGCTGGCAATACTGCATAATGGCCTTACGGGCTGAGAAAATCCCCTTAGAATCAGAGTAGCCCTCACTATCACGCGCATTCATAATCAAATCATGAATGACCTCGTCTGGAGCAGTAAAGCCAAATTCAGCTGGATTTCCTGTGTTCAGGCGGAGAATTTTCTCTCCATTAGCCCGCATCCGCATCGCTTCATCCAAAACCGGTCCACGAATATCATAGGCTACATGCTCCAGTTTGCTGGACTTATTAAATTCTTTCATCCTATTTTCCTCAATTCATCTGAATGATTTTATTATACCATCAGAAAAAAAGATTGACAATCAGGAAGAATTTGGGAAAGCTCCTTTCAACTAAAATAGGGCTTATAATTTAGGAAAATACACTAATTCATCAAAATAATTTCACTTGATTTCTGAATTTCATTTGCAGCTTTACTTTTTTTCTGAAAAGGTTTACAATATAAGTGAAGATATAAGAAACTCGAATCTAAGATTCGACAAAAGATGGAGGTAGCTTTATGACTCAACAAAAATATGAAAATATCATGGTCGCTGTTGACGGCTCTCGCGAAGCAGAACTCGCTTTTGAAAAAGGTGTTAATGTAGCGCTGAGAAATGCTTCTCGTTTGACAATTGCTCATGTGATTGATACACGAGCTCTCCAAAGCGTCTCAACCTTTGACGCCGAGGTCTACGAAGACCTCCAAGAAGAAGCACAAAAGTTGATGACAGAGTACAAGGAAAAGGCGCAAAAAGCAGGGGTCAAATACGTTGATGTCGTCATTGAATTGGGCAATCCCAAAACCCTCCTGTCAACTGACATTCCTGACGAACACAAGGTTGATTTGATTATGGTCGGAGCTACTGGTCTCAATGCCTTTGAACGCCTCCTAGTCGGCTCATCATCTGAATATATCCTCCGCCACGCTAAAGTGGACTTACTGGTCGTTCGTGACAAAGAAAAAACATTCTAAACCCACCAGGTAAGCAGTTCTAATGCCCTGCTTCACCCATAAATGCAAGTTAAAATCCCTCATTAGGTTAGCCTAGTGAGGGATTTGTGTTTTAGAACGATAAAAATCTTATTTCAGCTTGCCTTTCAAATACTGACCAGTATAGCTGGCTGGATTGGCTGCGACTTCCTCTGGTGTACCTGTCGCAATGATCGTTCCACCACCGACACCACCTTCCGGTCCTAGGTCGATGATATGGTCTGCCGTTTTGATAACGTCCAGATTGTGCTCAATGACGAGGACCGTATTGCCATCATCCACAAAGCGTGATAGCACATGAAGAAGCTTGGCAATATCCTCAGAATGCAGACCCGTGGTCGGCTCATCCAAGATATAGAAGGACTTACCAGTCGAGCGCTTGTGAAGCTCGCTGGCCAGCTTCATCCGCTGGGCTTCACCACCCGACAAGGTTGTGGCTGGCTGCCCTAGAGTCACATATCCTAGTCCCACATCCTTGATTGTCTGGAGTTTGCGAGCAATCTTGGGAATGTGCTGGAAGAATTCTACCGCATCATTGACCGTCATGTCCAGAACCTGAGCGATATTCTTCTCCTTGTAGTGGACTTCCAGAGTTTCACTATTATAGCGGGTGCCGTGGCAGACCTCACAGGCCACATAGACGTCAGGCAGGAAGTGCATCTCAATCTTGATAATTCCATCACCCGAGCAGGCCTCACAGCGGCCACCCTTGACATTAAAACTGAAACGTCCTTTCTTGTAGCCGCGAATCTTGGCTTCATTGGTCTTGGCAAAAAGATCACGAATATCGTCAAAGACTCCAGTATAAGTGGCCGGATTAGAGCGCGGTGTCCGCCCAATCGGACTTTGGTCAATATCAATCAGTCGATCCACATGCTCAATGCCGCGGATTTTCTTGAACTTACCTGGCTTGGCAGAATTGCGATTGAGTTTTTGAGCAATGGCCTTTTTAAGGATAGAATTGACCAGCGTTGACTTACCAGATCCAGAAACTCCAGTCACAGCGATGAATTTGCCCAAGGGGAATTTAGCTGAGATATTCTGCAGATTATTTTCCTGAGCCCCAGTCACTTCGATAAAGCGGCCAGTGCCGACACGGCGGTCCAGCGGTACTGGGATTTCACGTTTACCTGACAGGTATTGCCCAGTAATAGACTTCTTATTTTTAGCCACTTGTGCAGGAGTACCGGCTGCGACGATTTCTCCACCGAAAACACCGGCTCCTGGTCCCACATCAATCAGCCAGTCAGCCTCCCGCATGGTGTCCTCATCGTGCTCAACTACGATGAGGGTATTGCCCAGGTCGCGCATCTTCTTGAGGCTGGCAATTAGGCGGTCATTGTCACGCTGATGCAAGCCAATAGAGGGCTCGTCCAGGATATAGAGGACACCACTCAAGTTAGAACCAATCTGAGTCGCCAAGCGAATCCGCTGGCTTTCTCCTCCTGATAGAGTCCCAGCCGAGCGAGACAGGGTCAGGTAATTGAGACCAACATTATTAAGGAAGGTCAGGCGATCATGAATCTCTTTGAGAATAGGCCGCGCAATAGTAGCTTCATTGTCAGTCAGACTTAACTTCTCCAACTGTTGCAAGTGATCTGCAATAGACAAGTCTGAAACCTCACCGATGTGCAAGCCGTCTTCGCCGCCAACCTTGACAGACAAGGCCTGAGGGCTGAGTCGATAACCATGGCAAGCCGCACAAGTCAGCTCATTCATATAAGCCCGCATCTGCGTCCGAGTAAAATCACTATTGGTTTCATGGTAGCGACGGTTGATATTGGTGACAACCCCCTCAAAAGGAATGTCAATATCGCGCACGCCACCAAATTCATTTTCATAATGGAAATGGAACTCCCGCCCATCTGAGCCAAAGAAAATCAATTGCTTCTCTTCCTCCGTCAGCTCCTCAAAAGGCTTGTCCATATCAATGCCAAAGGCTGCCATGGCCTGCTCCAGCATCTGCGGATAATAGTTGGAGGAGATGGGATTCCAAGGTGCTAGCGCTCCTTCGCGTAAGGTCTTGCCAGCTTCTGGCACCACCACATCTAGATCCACCTCCAGCTTAACCCCCAGACCATCACAGTCCGGACAGGAGCCAAAAGGCGCATTGAAAGAAAAGAGGCGCGGCTCTAGCTCTGGCACCGTAAAGCCACAGACTGGGCAGGCATAGTGCTCAGAAAAGAGCAACTCTTGACCATCCATGGTGTCAATCACCACATACCCCTCAGCAATCCTCAGAGCTGCTTCGACCGAGTCAAAGAGGCGACTGCGCACTCCTTCCTTGATGACAATTCTGTCCACCACAACTTCAATATCATGCTGCTTGCTCTTAGAAAGCTCTGGCACTTCTGTTACATCGTAGACATCACCATCCACTCGCACTCGGACATAACCGTCTTTCTGAATCTTATCAAAAACGGTCTTATGCTGGCCCTTTTTCTTGCGAATGACCGGCGCTAAAATCTGCAGCCGCTGACGCTCTGGCAATTCTAGGACCTTGTCGACAATCTGCTCAACAGACGAAGCCTTAATAGCTCCATGTCCATTGACACAGTAGGGCGTTCCAACACGGGCATAGAGCAGCCGTAGGTAGTCATTGATTTCGGTAGCTGTTCCCACAGTTGAGCGGGGATTTTTGCTGGTCGTCTTCTGGTCGATGGAAATAGCCGGGCTAAGACCATCTATCGAATCAACATCCGGTTTTTCCATATTGCCCAAAAACTGCCGAGCATAGGCCGACAGACTCTCTACATAGCGGCGTTGTCCTTCAGCATAGAGGGTATCAAAAGCTAGGCTGGACTTACCCGAACCAGACAGACCAGTCACTACGACTAGCTTATCTCGGGGGATTTCTACATCAATATTTTTTAAATTATGAGCTCGCGCTCCATGAATTACAATTTTATCTTGCATCTAGTCCACACTTTACCTTTAAACTTCTTCTATTATAGCAAATTTTTCTGCAAACTTTTGCCCAAAAGACTAGAATTTGTAGTATAATAAGACGGTGCTTATAAACGATTCTAGGAGGAGATATGAAACAAGTATTTTTATCAACAACAACCGAGTTCAAGGAGATTGATACACTTGAATCGGGAACTTGGATCAATATGGTCAATCCTTCCCAGAATGAATCTTTAGAAATCGCAAATGCTTTTGGCATTGATATTGCTGACTTACGAGCACCACTCGATGCCGAGGAAATGTCTCGGGTCACCATCGAAGATGACTACACCTTGATTATCGTGGATGTGCCCATCACAGAGGAACGGAATAACCAGACTTACTATGTCACCATCCCTCTTGGTATTATCATCACGGAAGATGCCATCATCACGACTTGCTTGGAAAAGCTGCCCCTGCTGGATATCTTTATCCACCGTCGCTTGCGTAACTTTTATACCTTCATGCGGTCACGTTTTATCTTTCAGATTCTTTACCGAAATGCCGAGCTATATCTGACAGCCCTGCGTTCTATTGACCGCAAGAGTGAGCAGATTGAAAGCCAGCTGCACCAGTCAACTCGAAACGAAGAACTGATTGAGCTCATGGAGCTGGAAAAGACCATCGTCTATTTCAAAGCCTCCCTCAAGACAAATGAGCGCGTGATTAAAAAACTAACCAGCTCTACTAGCAATATCAAAAAATATCTGGAAGATGAGGACTTGCTAGAAGACACCCTGATTGAGACCCAGCAGGCCATTGAGATGGCTGATATTTATGGAAACATCCTCCACAGCATGACAGATACTTTTGCGTCCATTATTTCCAACAACCAGAACAATGTCATGAAGACACTGGCTCTGGTAACCGTTGTTATGTCCATCCCGACCATGCTCTTCTCAGCCTATGGGATGAACTTCAAAGATAATGAACTGCCTCTAAATGGCGAGCCCCATGCCTTCTGGATTATCATGTTTATCGCCTTTGCTCTGAGCGGCTCTCTAACCCTCTACCTCTTCCATAAAAAATTATTCTAACCACCAGAAAGGACTCACATGTCACAAGTAGTATCAGACAAACTAACTAAGAAAAATAAGGAATTCCTCCACATTGCTACTCATCAACTCCTCAAAGATGGCAAATCCGATGAAGAAGTGAAAGCAATCTTAGAGGAAATCATTCCAAATATTTTAGAAAATCAAGCCAAGGGTATCCCTGCCCGTGCTCTCTATGGGGCACCAACTTACTGGGCTTCTTCTCTCACTGCTAAAGAGCGCTATGATGCCGAGCATCCCAAGCAGAATGATGATCCAAAATGGATGATGCTGGATTCCGTCCTCTTCATTTTCGGTTTCTTCACCGTTCTGACCTCCATCGTCAACTTAGCATCTTCTAAACCCTCTGTTTACGGCATGACGACACTTGTCTTTGGTAGTATTGTCGGTGGTCTTGCTTTCTACGCCCTCTATCATTTCGTTTACCGTTTTTACGGACCAGACACTGACCGTAGCCAACGACCACATCTACTCAAATCTATCCTTATCATGCTAGTAGCCATTGCTCTTTGGACCCTTTCAATTGTTGGTTCTAGCCTACTGCCTGACTCTCTCAACCCACATTTATCAAATATCATTGTTGCCATCATCGGAGGGATCACCCTAGCACTTCGTTTCTACCTCAAGAAACGCTTCAATATCAAGAGTGCGACTATGGGACCAGCAAAATATTAAGCAGCATAGAGAGGCTAGTACTTTTGTCCCAGCCTCTCTATTATCTTTGGATTGTCGAGCAAGACGCAGTGATTGAGTGGGCTCTACTACGCTGATTTCATCAGGTTTTACAGTCCTACTCAACTATCCCACTCTCATTTTGCACTTTTTGAAAAGTATAAGACCAACTCATCGTTATTCTCGCACGAAGCATAGGGCGTGAGTGGCTGATTTTGAAACCAAACTCCTGACCCATCTGGCATATAACCACGACCCACATACAGTCGTTGTGCTGGACCATAGCCTTTATGCAGCCCAACACCCAAGCTGACCACATCTGAATAATGCCGCGCTACTTGCTCAGCTTTGTTCAATAAAGCCGTGCCAATTCCTCGCTTTTGGAAACTTTCAAAAACATTAAAATCAGTTAACTCAGGATAAAGACTAGCAAAGGGTCCATGCTTTGCCAATGGAATAACCGTAATGTAACCAGCCAAAGATTCCCCAACAACAGCCACCAAAACTTGGCGCTCACCCGCCTCTTGCTCCAGAAAGTAGTTTTTTAAAATCTCTCTCCGTCCAGGCCAGCCTTGCTGGATAAAAGCATTCGATAAGCCTTCAATGTCCTCAAAAAACATCTTCCTAATGGCTAGTGCTTCTGTCATGGCAAGCCTCCCATATCTTGATAGTTTCTTCTATTATAGCACTGTCCCTTTCTATCATCACAGCAAAAATCCCTGCTAGAAGCAGGGACTCTCATTAGTCTTCGTTTACGAAAGGCATCAAAGCCATTACGCGAGCGCGTTTGATAGCTGTTGTTACTTTACGTTGGTTTTTAGCTGAAGTTCCTGTTACACGACGAGGAAGGATTTTCCCACGTTCTGAAACGAAACGGCTAAGAAGCTCAGTATCTTTGTAATCAACATATTCAATCTTGTTTGCTGCGATGTAATCAACTTTTTTACGGCGTTTGAATCCGCCACGACGTTGTTGAGCCATGTTATTCTCCTTTATATTATAGTTCTAGTTTTGTCCATTATTAGAATGGTAAATCATCGTCTGAAATGTCCATTGGATTTGAATTGCCAAATGGGCTTTCATCACGAGAAAAATTCGGTACTTGGTTGAATGAGTCAACATTACCATAGCTTGGTGTAGAATTTCCACCGAAGCCACCGCCACCAAAGCCAGCTGAAGGCTGCCCTTCACGGCTTGCACGACTTTCCAGAAGCTGGAAGTTGTCTGCAACGACTTCTGTGACATAGACACGCTGGCCTTGCTGATTGTCGTAGTTACGAGTCTGAATGCGACCAGTAATTCCGATTAGAGCGCCCTTTTTTGCCCAATTAGCAAGGTTTTCTGCCTGCTGACGCCAGATAACAACATTGATAAAGTCCGCTTCACGCTCACCACTTTGATTTTTAAAGTTGCGATTAACAGCCAGAGTAAAGGTTGCGACCGCTTGGTTTTGCGGTGTATAGCGAAGTTCAGCATCACGGGTCATACGTCCCACAAGTACAACGTTATTAATCATAATTTACCTTCTTAAGCGTCAAGTTTGACGATCATGTGACGAAGAATGTCAGCGTTGATTTTTGAAAGACGGTCAAACTCTTTAAGAGCTGTATCGTCGTTTGCTTCAACGTTAACGATGTGGTAAAGTCCTTCACGAAAATCTTGGATTTCGTATGCAAGACGACGTTTTTCCCAGTCTTTTGATTCAACAACAGTTGCACCGTTGTCAGTCAAGATAGAGTCAAAGCGTGCTACCAAAGCGTTTTTAGCTTCTTCTTCAATGTTTGGACGAATAATATAAAGAATTTCGTATTTAGCCATTGATATGTTCCTCCTTTTGGTCTAATGACCCCAAGTCGCTGCAAGGGGTAAGTGAGGTTCACTCACAAATAATAATTATACTAGATTTCCTTGCAAATAGCAAGAATAATTTTCGCTTTTCTTTGAATGATCTTCCAAAGCATTTTATCAGCTATACAAAGCATAGCATCCAGTGATTATTGTACCTGTTCAGCTCCTTCTTTTAAGCGACCATAGAGCAGATAGGGAACGGATCTTAATTCTTCAAGGTTGCGGCAGGACAAGGCGCACATCAATAGACCTAACTCTTCTTTCCAGCCGTTCACGATAGCAATGACCTCTTCGACTGAGTATTTTTCTACCAAGGCTAACATGGTTCGAGAAAGGCCAACTGCCTTTACCCCCAGAACCAAGGCTTTAACCATGTCTAGAGGATGGCGAATACCACCGCTAGCCAGCAGCTCCACCTTGTCCACCCAGTCCTGCGCTGCCAGCAAGGCTTGGGCTGTGGTCTGCCCCCAACCGTTGAGATAGTCTCGCTGACGGCTCCGCCGATTTTCAATATAGGCAAAGCTAGTACCACCACGACCAGAAATATCAAAGGTAGAGATACCTAGTGCCTGAGCCTCCTCAATTGTCTTCCGATCCATGCCAAAGCCTACTTCCTTGAGAACAAGGGGGACTGGAAAATCTTTTCCATAGGCTTCCAGATGCTGCTTCCAAGTTCTGAAAGTCCGCTCTCCCTCAGGCATTAGCAATTCTTGCATGACATTGACGTGTAGCTGAAGAAACAAAGGTTTCAAATCCGACACCGCCTGCAAGCCTGCCGCTACTGGTTTATCAAGACCAATATTGCTGGCCAAGAGTAGGCTAGGCTTATCCTTTGCCACAGCATAAGAATCATCATCTGGATTTTTCAGAGCAGCACTGTAAGAACCTGTCACAAAGAGGATGCCACAGGCCTCTGCCACTTTAGCCAGTTTTTCATTGATTTCTCGCCCTTTTGGACTTCCACCTGTCATAGCATTGATATAAAAGGGAAAATCCCAATCACGACCAGCGAAATGAGTGGATAGATCAATCTCGGCCAAATCATAGGCTGGCAAAGATCGATGAATCAATTCTATATCATCAAAGCTATTGTAGCCAAGGGGCTGTTCTAGGGCGTAGTTGATATGATCATCTTTACGACTTTGGCTCATAAGCACCCATCCTTTCTTGGTAGAGTAATTCCAGACCAGCTTCTTGCCAGCGTTGGATCAATATTTGACTATCCTCGGTAGCAAAAGACAGGGCGAAACCACAGTCTCCACCGCCTGCCCCACTGCTTTTAGCGACACAATCCAAGCCCTGACTCGCCTCTCTTAAGGCCTGTAATTGCTCCGTGTAAATCAGCGGACTGAGGCTATCTAAAAGCTGGCTGGCAGTCGATATGCTATCTTTTACAGCTGTCTTATCAGCAGACTCAAGAGCTTCTTTCAGACAATCCACCTGAAGCTGGGTCTGATTCAGGAAGTCTTCGTTTAAACTCGACTTAACCTGCTTGACAAGGTCACTCGAAATAGCTGGTTCTCCCGTCCAAGCAACCAGAAAATCACAGGCTAATGCAGGCTGGATGGGCTTGATTTCATAGCCCCAATCTTGCTCCAAAATCTCTAATAGACTTGTGTCAGCCAATCGCTGGCGGATTGCCATCCGGTCAAAAGAACGATAATAAACCAGTTGCTCATAAGCAATGCAGGCCAGATCTCCCATGGAGCCATTATCCCCCCGCTTGAGAAGTACTACTGCAGCTAGTCTAAAGAGGAGGTCAGAGCTTAGTTTCAGCTGATAAAAGGCAGCCATAGCTTTGATCGTCAAGACAACCACGCTGCCACTAGAGCCCAACCCAAACTTGCGCCCGTCTTTCTCCATTTTTCCCCTGATAGTCAAAGCAAATGGGTGTAATGGGCGTTGCAGCAAGCTGAGATAGTCGTTCATCAACTGAATGGTCTCTTGAATCAAGCCATAATCCGCATCTGGTGCTAGACTGGCTTTATGGCTAAAGAGATCCGAATCCAGCTCATAGATGTCCGCCGCCTCAATCTCTGCCCGCATATAGATGGGAATATTCTTAATCAAAGCCGCATACCCAGGGCTCAGGACAGCATATTCCCCGGCTAGATAAAGCTTCCCGCAGGTCTGGACTTGTATCTTAGTTTCCATCAGGCAATTCCTTCGTTTTGGAGACAATCAGACGGTACTGATCCGCAAAGAGGGGCACCAAGTCTTCCAAGTCCTCTTCAAGACAGAGAACCTTGACATTAGGACCAGCGTCCATGGTGAAATAGCAAGGATGCCCCTGGTCTCGGAGCTGGCGAACAAAATCCATCGCAGCATAGCTTTCCTCCGTCAGATAAGTAAATGGAGGCGTAGCTGTCTCGGTCGTTGCATGCATCCGCAGGGCATTCTCCTCGGTCAACAGCCCAACTTTCTCAAAATCATTATCCTTTAGGTAGACTAGCATATTCTGATAGTCCTGAGCTGACTGGTCAATCCAAGCCTGAAAATTTTTGGACGTTTCGGCACAGAGCTGCATGCCAAGTCGACTAGAAATCGGCTTTTTCTCATCATTAAGCACCAACATAATCATGGCCAGCTTAAGGTCGGTTTGCACAGGGTAAATTGCTCCGCTATCCTTGTCCCATGCTGCCAAAGGACCAAAAAAGGAGCGAGCCGACGAACCTGAAGCAAACTTAGCCAACTGGGCCAACTCCTCAGTATTGTAATGAGTTTCAAAATAAGCATCACAAGCCTTGACCAGAGCAGATAAGCCGCTGGAACTAGAGGATAAACCTGCTGCTGTCGGCATATTGTTACTGGTGTCAATCCGCACCCAGTCACTTGGCTCCGTCCGAAAACGATCAATAATCCGACTGACCTTAGCATGCTCTTCTGGGCTTTGCAGTTGCCCATCGATATAAAATTCATCGCCAGCAGCCTCAGCCGAAAGTGGACTTAACTGGGTTTGGGTATACATATTCTCTAAAGTCAAGGAAATACTGCTAGTGGAAGGAATCATCCGCTCAGCATCTGCCTTTCCCCAATACTTGACAATAGCAATATTGGCGTAAGACTTGACACTTACAGGCTTTCTATCCATATATTGCTGGCTCCTTTCTCTCTCAAAAGACGGGCTAAGTCTTCCGCCTCTTTATTTTCTTTGATTAGCACAATCACGCAGCCGCCTAGGCCACCGCCGCTCATTTTGGCTCCAAGAGCCCCATTTTCAAGCGCCAGCTCAACCAAATCATCAGATAGCTGGCAAGAAACTCCCAACTGAGCTAGTTTGCCGTGAGCCTTAGTCATAGCCTGACCCATGGTCAGCAAATCTTTGAGATGGATTGCCTTTTCAACAATTTTCGTCAGATTTCCCAACTCCTGTAAGAGGGGCAGAGCCTCCTGACCCAAGATTTCCACCTTTTTGATGGCTTCCCGCGTGTGTCCGTGAATGCCCGTATCCGCAATCAGCAGATAAGCGCCCAAATCTAACTCAATTTCTGAAAATCCGACATTACGGATAAACTTGATAGCTACATCACTAAGACAGGTCTTGGCATCCAGACCGCTTGGATTCATATGGGCAATCATCTCTGCTCGATTAGCCAAAATTTCCAGAGTTTCATGATCCAAGGCTTCCTCGAAGTAGTCAAAAACCGCACGAATAGCTGCAATGCTGACAGCTGCAGACGAACCCATGCCTCGCTTTTCTGGCACCATGGAATTCACCTGGCAACGAATCTGAGCACCTTGCTTCCCCAAGTGCTCCAGGCAGGCAAAAACAGCCATGGACAAGGTATCTTCCTCATAGAGAGTCCAAGGCTTCTCAGAAGGAAATACCTGACAAGTCACTTCGATATTATTGAGAGGCAAAGCCAAGGCTGGATAGCCATAAACCACCGAATGCTCTCCCATCAGAATAATCTTGCTATGTGCCTTGCCGACACCCTTCTCTTTTGTCATACTTTCTCTCTATTTCTTCCTTCTATCTTCTATATTTTAATATACTTTTGGAAAAAAAGCGATCTTTTCCTATCTTGACTGACAAAGTCACGTTAAGCAGTCAAAAACTCCAAGCAAGTGCCGGAGTTCTATCCTATTTCATCATCAGTGACGGGCTTTTGACTTCCATTGCAAATATGGAGTGGGGAGGCTACCACTCTCTTCTGATTAGATCCATCAGTTCATTGCGGTCTAAAATCCACTGGGCTCGTTCATCCTTTTCATAGGTGCGATTAGACAGAAAGATTGCAGCTTTCTGGTCTGCTCGATTATACATGATAAAAGTTCCCGTATAGCCAGTATGATCCAGCCATTCTCCCTCCAAATTCCAAGCTAGACTACGCGTCTTGCCCGGCTCTAGAGCAAAGTTTTGGCTCAATTTCTCTGCAAATTCATCCTGCAAATAATGCTCTAAAAAGATCTGCAAATCCTCAAGTCTTGAAAAAAGCCCGGCACTTCCAGCATGCTGGCCTAAGACACGCGCTTTGGGATCATGAACCACTCCCGCTTTCACGCCACGAACAGTCGGCACCGCAGAAGCCACTGGCCCAAAGCTAGTGTTCTTCATCGCCCACGGCTTAAAAATCTTGTCTTCAAATAAACGGTCCAAAGCTTCCCCGTACAGCTCCTCCAACATAAAGCCCAGCAGGAGAAAATTAACATCTGTATAATGGAAGGTTTTGTCATCCAGCACTGTCAAGCTATTGAGTGCTGCCTTTAATTCTTGAGCATTGAGCCTATCCCGATTAGGAATAAAGGGATCGAGCCCAGAGGTATGGGTTAACAGCTGGCGCAGAGTCACCCGATCATCATGAAAGGCAGGATAATATAGTCGCAAAGGCGCATCAACATCCAAGTCACCAGTCTGAAACAAAAATGCCACCAAGGTTCCTACGCCAACCACCTTACTGACGCTGGCCAGATCATAAACCAGACCAGATCGCGTCTCTGACTGATTGGCTGGGTCTGCCAAGCCCAGATAGAAACTCTGCCAGTGCCCATCTCGATAAAGAGACAAACTAGCCCCAGGATAAAGCCCCACAGCAAGCTGCTGATCTATCTTTTCTAAAATCCGCTGGGTCATAGTTGCTCAAACCATAATTCAATATTACTTTGATCTTGGCTGACCAAGAATTTTTTAGATTTTGGGACAAAAAACTCCTGCGTCGCAAAAATCGATGACAGTTGTTCCACATCAAAATTCGCCACCAAACATTTGAGCATAGCCAAATCCCAAGTTTTCGTATTATCAGCTGTCAAATCTTCTCCTTGGGCTTCCTGCACATCTAGGAAATCCAAGACATTGCTTACTGGCTGATAGAAATCCTTGACAGCCTGCAAATCTGGAGCACGAAGCTCGATCTTTTCCACTTCAAATTGACTCAAGCCGATAAAATCGTCCTGCACTTCAAATGCAGGAGTTTCTTGGACTGGTTGCAGACAAGTCGCCTTCTCTTCCGCATAGAGCAAGATGCGATCACCTTCTGGGGAAGTCGCTTCAAAAGCATATCCTTTCTCCCCACGGTACAAATTGTCAACTTGGATTCCTCGAGCCAGCAAAGCCTCAATTTCTGACGCTTGTGCCACCTTGATCACTAAGCGAGCCAATTTCTTTGCCCCTTTCACTCGGCGAGAGCGCATGCTTGGAGATTCTTCTAAGATCAATCTTTCTGTTCTGGTTTGATCGCCCAAAGACAACTGGGCTCCTTCTTCCAATAGGGATTTCATCCCTAGCGTTTTACTATAGAAATCTTGATTTAGGTTCCGATTATTTACTTTTATTACTGGAACAACTCTTGCAACATGATTCACACTCATAACTTCCTCCAAACTATTTTATTGTAATAAATTTTCATTTTTTTGACAAGAAATTATGCGCAAACCAACAATTTTCAGAACATTTCCACTATCCTAATCTAACAGACCAAAAATATAAACCAAATCGCATTTTTCCATTAGTCAAAAGCTAACAAAAAAGACCGAGATTTCTCTCGGTCTTTTGATAAATATTATCCGTAAATCGCTTTAAACAAAGCTACTGCTGTGATACCTGCAAGAATTGGTGCCACAACTGGTACCCAAGCATACCACCATTTTGAATCACCCTTGTGTTCACCAAGGATTGATTTTGGCAAGATAGAGTGCAAGATACGAGGTCCAAGGTCACGGGCTGGGTTAAGACCTGGTCCAGTAGGTCCACCAAGTGAAGTTACCAAGGCCATAACAAGGAAACCAAGTGCCAAGTGAGCAACCGCAGATGAACCATTTGTTGCTTGTGCAAATGTATTATGAATCAAACTTTGAACATCAGATTCCGCTACTTTTTGACCAGCTTGAGCTGCTTGAAGAGCTTGTTGCTGCACATTCTTCTCGATAAGGACCTTCAATTCCGCACCGAAGTGAAGTTTAGTCATGCCCATCGCTGCAAAGAAAAGAACAAAGGAACCAACAAACTCATTGATAAAGCCATTGATTGTTGCTGCTTTACGAGACTCAGCTGTTCCGTGATCTAGACTTGAAATGGTTGAGAAAGTACCTAAAATATTATTAGCTTTTTCTGTTTGCAAGTAGTAAGGACGGTGTGTTGCTACGACCAAAGCCTGTCCGAAGATCGCACCCAAAACTTGAGCAATAATATAAGGAGCTACCTGAGCCCATGGGAAGTAACCGCTAATCGCAAGCCCTAAAGTGAAGGCAGGGTTGATGTGGTTACCTGAGGTATTTCCAAACATCAGAGCTGGAATCATAACCCCCATACCGTAACCAACGGCAATGACTAACCAGCCACTTTGATGACCTTTAGTTCCTTTTAATTCAACATTGGCAACAGCACCATTCCCCAAAATGATAAGGATTGCTGTTCCGAAAAATTCCGTGGCATATTTAATAGCCCAACTGAAATCCATCTAATTTCTCCTTTAAAATTTTTTAGACAATCTATATTTTATCAAGTATAATGGATAATGTAAAGGTCATTTTAAACAAAAATAAGAAAAAGAGGGAAAAATATGCGCTTTAATCAGTATAGTTATCGCAAGACAAATCCAGACATCATGCGCCAAGAATTAGCCGGTCTGGGTTTTATTTATGAGCCACACCTTTCTGACAAAGATAATCTCCAAAGCTTTCTACGACGCTGTTTCTTTCTCTATCAGGATACCGACTACTTACTTCGAGCTTGGGCCGCTGATAGCGAAACAGACTTGTTGACCTTCTTCGAGTCAGACCGCGAACTAACAGCTGAGGTCTTTTATATGACAGCCTTTCAGCTCTTGGACTTTGTCCCTTTTGTTGATTTCACCGATCTTGAGAAATTCCGAACAGAAAGCGACTTCCCTATTGTCTACGGCAATCTGCTAGAAAACCTCTACCAGTTGCTCAATACTCGGACAAAAAACGGTAATTTGCTGGTTGATAAGCTAGTCAGCGAGGGGTTGATTCCCGAGGACAATACCTACCACTACTTCAACGGCAAGAGTCTGGCGACCTTTTCCAGCCACGATGCCATCCGCGAGGTGGTTTATGTGGAAAGCCGAGTTGATACTGATGGAGACGGCCGGCCAGATCTAGTCAAGGTCAGCATTATCCGTCCTCGTTATCAAGGGCAAATCCCTGCCGTCATGACCGCTTCTCCTTATCATCAGGGAACCAACGACCCGGCCAGCGACAAGGCTCTCCATAATATGAATGTGGATCTAGCAAAAAAAGAGCCCCATCAAATCACAGTCCAAGACCCTGAGCTCAAATTGCTCCAGCTGGATGCGCCAGCTCCAGCTCAAGAAGTCTCTGAAGCCGAGGAAAAACTGGGTCATATCGGCACCTACACGCTCAATGACTACTTGCTACCCCGCGGCTTTGCCAATCTCTACGTGTCTGGCGTAGGAACCAAGGACTCTGAAGGTTTGATGACCAGCGGAGACTATCATCAGATCGAAGCCTATAAGAACGTTATTGACTGGCTCAATGGCCGCTGTCGAGCCTTCACCGATCACACGCGCCAGCGGGAAATCAAGGCTACTTGGTCTAACGGAAAAGTGGCTACGACCGGCATCTCCTATTTGGGCACCATGTCCAATGGATTAGCGACAACTGGTGTAGATGGGTTGGAAGTCATTATCGCAGAAGCTGGGATTTCTTCTTGGTACAACTACTACCGCGAAAACGGTCTCGTCACCAGCCCCGGTGGCTACCCAGGAGAGGACTTTGAATCCTTGACCGAACTGACCTACTCCCGCAACCTGAGGGCTGGTGACTACCTGCGCCATAATGATGCTTATCAGCAAAGTCTAGAGCAACAGCGCAAGGACTTAGACCGGCAAACCGGAGATTACAATCAATTTTGGCATGACCGCAACTACCTGCTCCACGCAGATAAGGTCAAGGCTGAAGTCGTCTTCACCCACGGCTCTCAGGACTGGAATGTCAAGCCCCTCCATGTTTATAATATGTTCCGAGCTCTGCCAGCTCACATCAAAAAACACCTCTTCCTCCACAATGGAGCCCATGTTTACATGAACAACTGGCAGTCCATCGACTTCCGCGAAGCCATGAATGCCCTTCTCAGCAAGAAACTACTGGGCTATGCTTCAGACTTTGAACTACCGCCAGTCATCTGGCAGGACAACAGCCAAGCCCAAAACTGGCTGACTCTGGAGAACTTTGGTGGTCAGAAGAACTACGCTCATTTCCAACTAGGTAAAGGCACTCAAAAGATTCAAAATCAGTATTCAGAAGAAGACTACAATCGTTTTGCCAAAAACTACCAAAGCTTTAAAAACGAACTCTTTGACGGCAAGGTCAACCAGATTACTCTGGATTGGACTTTAGAAGATGACCTCTTCCTCAACGGAGTCACCCAGCTCAAACTGCGCCTCAAATCCAGCACGGACAAGGGGCTGATTTCCGCCCAGCTACTGGACTTTGGACCAGCCAAACGCCTCACTCCAATTCCGACACCGCTTGAGCCTCGAGTTATGGACAATGGCCGCTACTATATGCTGGACAATCTAGTTGAGTTGCCTTTTGCTGAAACGCCACACCGTGTCATCACCAAAGGCTTTCTCAACCTGCAAAATCGGACAGACTTGCTGACGGTCGAAGAAGTTGCCCCTGACCAATGGATGGAGTGTAGCTTTGATCTACAGCCAACTATCTACAAGATGAAAAAAGGCGACCAACTGCGCCTCGTCCTCTACACCACTGACTTCGAACACACCGTCCGTGATAAGACCGATTATCAGTTGACGGTAGATTTAGGGCAATCTAGTCTAGACTTGCCGACCATGGCATCACTTTCATAAAACCTAAAAGACGCTGAAATTCAGCGCCTTTTTCTTCTACTGTACATTGAAATATTTTTCTGCATATTTTTTATAATCTGGCTTTTCCTTGCGGTTCATGGCAAAGAGCATACTACCTGTGAGATAGTCATCGTCTGAATCAGGAATTAGCATAATAGCAATATTTTTATCTTTCTCAGGAAAGACGATAGAAAATTTTTTGCCATTATCTTTCCGAGTCAGGCCATAATAACTCACCCCATTTTTAAAACCAACAGCATTTTGAGTATACTTATACTCTTCTTCGTTGACAATGATGGTCTTGTCTTTTATTTCAATGATCGTTTGTTCACCGCTAACATCCTGAACATTCCATTTCCCCTGAATTTTAGGGCTGCCACTACAGCCGATTAGGATGAAGAGGGATGAGAGCACTACCAACAGCAAGCCTTTTATCTTCTTGTTTTTCAAGTTATATTCTCCTCGGTATATAGTTTCATGACTATACTACCATAAATACTAAATCTTTGTCAAACCGTCTAAAAATGTTCTTCTTGCCACTTTCCTAAAAAATGATATAATTGAAGAGTGAAGATTACTAAGGGACTCAGCCCTTGCGAGAGAAAGGAAAGAAAATCTTATGATGAATATGCAAAACATGATGAAGCAAGCCCAAAAACTTAAAAAAGAGATGGACATTGCTCAAGCAGAATTAGCCGCAACTGAATTTGTTGGAAAATCTAGCCAAGATTTAGTTGTAGCAACTCTTACTGGTGATAAAAAGGTTGTCAAAATTGACTTTCAGCCTGCTATCGTAGACCCAGAAGATATGGAAACTCTATCTGATTTGACTAGCCAAGCTATCAATGCTGCTATCGATCAAATTAACGAAGTAGCTAAACAAAAACTCAGCGCTTTCCAAAGTGGACTTTCTTTCTAATTCTGTTAAGTCCTTATAAAAATCAACTCCCAAAAATATGGTTCATTCATCCTTTTGGGAGTTTTTTTGCGCAAAAAAATTGGAGAAAAGGTCTCAGCATTTTCTCCAATATAAATCTTCTTAATGTCTAAAATGTCTCACTCCTGTGAAGACCATGGTCAAGCCATATTTGTCCGCTGCTTCGATGGACTCTTGGTCACGAACGGAGCCACCTGGCTGGATGATGGCTTTGATTCCTGCTTTGGCGATTTCTTCCACATTATCCGCAAATGGGAAGAAGGCATCGGAAGCAAGAACAGCACCGTCAAGGCGGTCTTTGGCCTGGTCAATGGCGATACGAACAGAGGCCACACGGTTAGTTTGACCCGGGCCAACACCAAGTGTCATGTGGTCGTTGGTCACGATGATACCGTTTGATTTGACATACTTGATAGCCTTCCAAGCGAAATCAAGGGCGGTTGCTTCTGTCTCAGTTGGCTGACGTTTGGTCACCACTTGCCAGTCAGCTGGACTTTCTTTGACCACGTCTTGGTTTTGCACAAGAAGTCCACCTACTACACCGATGTATTCTGCTTCCACTTCACTAGCGTCTTGAGCATCAAATGGCAAGGCAAGGATACGCAAGTTTTTCTTTTTATTAGTCAAAATAGCTAGTGCTTCATCCGTATAGCTCGGTGCTATGATGATTTCAAGGAAAACACCGTGCATCTTCTCAGCCGTCGCAGCATCCACCTCACGGTTGAGGACGACAATCCCACCAAAGATAGAAACTGGGTCAGACTCATAAGCGTAGTCCCAAGCAATTTCGATGTCATCAGCCTGACCAATACCACATGGGTTCATGTGTTTGAGAGCCACAACGGTTGGACGATCTTTGAAGTCACGAATAATACGAATGGCTGCATCCGCATCACGGATATTGTTAAAGGACAATTCTTTACCGTTGAGCTGTTTCGCTGATGCAATCGAATAGTCAGTCGGTAAGGCTTTTTGGTAAAAGTCCGCATCCTGCTGAGGATTTTCCCCATAACGCATTGATTGCTTGAGATCATAAGTCAAAGTGAGCTTTTCAGGTTTTGTTTCACCCACTTGAGCTGTGAAGTATTCTGCAATCAAGGCATCATAAGCCGCAGTGTGACGGAAAACCTTGGCTGCTAAACGTTGGCGAGTTTCGTAACTTGTTTCACCATTGGCTGCCAATTCGTCCAAAACCACTGCATAGTCTGCAGGATCTACCACAACTGTTACGCTGGCATGATTCTTCGCTGCTGAGCGAAGCATAGATGGTCCACCGATGTCAATATTTTCCACCGCATCAGCGTAAGTCACATCTGGTTTGAGAATGGTTTCCTTGAAAGGATAAAGATTGACCACTACAAGGTCAATGAGCTCGATTTGATTGTCCTTAGCCGCTTCCAAGTGGCTATCCAAGTCACGACGAGCGAGGAGCCCACCGTGGATATTTGGATGAAGGGTCTTGACACGACCATCCATCATTTCTGGGAAACCAGTCACATCATCGATGGCAATGGTCTCCACCCCGGCATGGTCAAGGGCAACTTTGGTACCACCTGTTGAGATGATGTCCCAACCAAGTTTTTTGAGTTTTTGGGCAAATTCAACAATGCCCGCTTTATCTGAGACACTGATTAAGGCGCGTTTCGTCATGTTATTTCCTTTCATTGTATCAAGAGGTGCTTTCATATCATTTAAACCAAAGACTGGCGATTATAGTCTGTAAGCTGATTCCCAAGTTCTTTTAACAGTTTTCTGACCTCAAGCTTACTAGTTTCACTTTCGTACACACTTCGCAGTTCTGCATCTGTCGCACCAATTAAGGTTACAAATTCCACTTTTCCATGTGGAGTATCTAGAGGTTTAGCTAAATCATCAGCGGCAGTCAAGAAGCCTGTCAAATTAGATTTCTGTTGGGCATCAATTCCTACCGTTTGCTTGGTATATATGTATTCTTCTGGCAAAACCACTTTACCAGTTTTAAAAATATATCTTGCCACATACTGTAGCAAACCACAGCCATTTTTAATTTCTTCTTCGTCATTATTTGATTTCTTTAACTTAAACGTTAATTCAATCCCATAACCACTGTATTCTGGATCTGAGCTTTCCTTTGTATATAATTCTGACAAGCCATAGCCAACAAAATGCCAAAAATCTCCTGCATCGTAAACACTGATGCCATCAAGTGGATCTGGGCCGCCTAGCATATACTTGATAACTGTCCCATAATGAAGTGGATTGGGCTGATCAGGGTATAAACGATTAAATTCTGCATCAATCGCTTCCCATCCTGGAGCGCTATCATCTGTATTTTCAACTTTAATAACAATCTTGTCTTCATCTTTAGTTGACTTCTCTTCATCAGAAGATTTCTTCTTAAAAAAATCAAACAACCCCATAAATTTCTCCTTAGCAGATGACTTTTATTCCTTGCCACAAAATCATCTATGATTTCCTTCTTATTTTCGTGCAACTCCCAAACTATCCAATACCTCTGGATACAACTTGTACTCCGCTTCATGAATGCGAGCTTCAAAGCTTTCTATGGTATCATCAGCTAGCCGTGGCACACGGACTTGTTTAATAACCTTCCCTGTATCCACACCGGAGTCCACCCAGTGAATGGTAACGCCGCTCTCAGTAACGCCTGCATTCCAAGCATCCTCAATGCCATGAGCACCTGGAAATTCTGGCAAGTAAGCTGGATGAATGTTGATAATTCGGCCCTCATAAGCTGACAATAAAGTTGGCCCAACGATTTTCATGTAGCCTGCTAGGCAAACCAAGTCAATCTGGTGTTCTTCCAAGAGTTCAACAAGGGCTGCTTCGTAGTCCGCCTTGTTCTCAAATTCCTTGAGTTCAAAAGCATAGGACAGAACACCGAGATTGTCTGCACGCTCGAGCACATAGGCGTCACGATGGTCTGAAAAGACAAACTCCACCGGAAACTCTTCAGCAATCACCTGAAAATTTGAGCCATTACCAGAAGCAAAAACCGCTATTTTTTTCATTTGATGATGACACTTTCGTTTTCTTTCTTGACGATGCGACCAATTTCATAGACTGGTTCATCCAGCAATTCTTTGATACGATCTACGTTTTCAGGGCTAACTGCCAGCATGAGTCCCACACCCATGTTGAAGATTTCAAACATTTCTTCATGCTTGATTTCACCATATTTTTCAAGGGCTTTGAAGATTGGTAAGACTGGAACCTTACTTTCCTCAATCTCTGCAGCCAGCTCAGCTGCAAACATACGAGGGACATTTTCGATAAAGCCCCCACCTGTGATGTGGGCAATGCCGTTAACCAACCCTTCCTTGATGAGTGGCAAGACAGCCTTGACATAGATACGGGTCGGCTCAAGCAGAACTTCCTTAAGTTTCTTGCCTTCCAATTCTGGCAAGACTTCCTCACCTGTGTAGTCAGCAAAGACACGACGCACGAGTGAGTAACCATTGGAGTGAATGCCACTCGAAGCAAGTCCGAGAAGAACATCTCCTTCAGCTACTTTTGAACCGTCAATGATTTGAGATTTTTCAGCCACACCGACTGCAAAACCAGCCAGATCGTAGTCATCTTCGCCATACATACCAGGCATTTCAGCCGTTTCCCCACCGATGAGGGCAGCGCCTGCCTGCAAACAACCTTCTGCCACACCAGCAACGACTTGTTCTAGTTTAGCTGGTTCATTCTTGCCAGTCGCGACGTAGTCAAGGAAGTAAAGAGGCTCCGCACCTGCAGCGATGATGTCATTAACACACATGGCCACACAGTCCTGCCCGATGGTATCGTGCTTGTCGTACTTGATAGCCAGCATGAGCTTGGTCCCGACACCGTCAGTTCCTGAAATCAAGACGGGCTCTTTGACACCAGTTTTTGAAAGGTCAAACATGCCACCGAAACCACCAAGGGCTCCCATAACACCTGCGCGTTCCGTACGAGCCACGTGCTTTTTGATCCGCTCAACAACTTCATAACCCGCTTCAACATCCACACCCGATTGGGCATAAGCATTCTTATTTGTCATTTTTGTCTCCTCTTCCTTTCCTTTAATGGAGGGTCTTCATCCGCCTATTTGTAAAAACTGGTTTTTTCATCCAAACTTCTACGATAGTCTTCTTCATAGTCGTAGAGAGGAGTTGGGTAGTCGCCATCAAAGTAAGCGACACAGAGGCCACCGTTCGGCGCATCTGTTTCAATCCCGATAGAATTAATCAAGCCATCAATTGAAAGATAGGTCAGGCTATCCGCACCAATGATTTGGCGAGTTTCTTCAACTGTATGATTAGCCGCAATCAGCTCCTGACGCGTCTGGATATCAATACCGTAGAAGCATGGATAAGCTAGTGCTGGACTTCCAATGGCAACGTGAACCTCGGACGCACCTGCTTCTTTCAAGAGCTGAACGATACGACGAGAGGTTGTTCCACGAACAATGGAATCATCAATCATGACCACACGTTTACCTTTGACAACACCCGAAACAGCAGACAGTTTCATCCGCACCCCTTGCTCTCTCAATTCTTGAGTTGGTTGGATAAATGTACGTTGGGTATATTGGTTTTTGATCAGCCCCATTTCATTTGGCAAACCAGACTCCTCCGCAAAGCCCATGGCTGCACTGAGTGAAGAATTAGGCACACCGACCACGATATCCGCCCCATGCTTAAATTCACGCGCCAATTGAGCCCCCATACGTTTGCGAGCTGTATGGACATTGACCCCATGGATGTTAGAGTCAGGGCGAGCAAAATAGATATACTCCATAGAACAAATCGCCAACTGGGTATCATTCGTATAACTATCGTACTGGATGCCATTGTCATCCACAATCACAATTTCCCCTGGTTTTACATCACGAATCCACTCGGCACCGATTACTTCAAAGGCACAAGTTTCAGAGGAAACGACAACTGCTCCGTTGGCCATTTTCCCGATTGATAGAGGTCGGAAGCCATTTGGATCAAGGGCTGCAATCAACTTATCTTCAAACAGCAAGAGATAAGCGAAACCACCTTTGACAAGACTAAGCGCTTCCTTGATTTTGCCCATCAAGTTTGGATTGTGGCTACGGCGAATGAGATGAGCCAAGATTTCCGAGTCCGAAGTCGCGCTGAAAATCGCTCCTCTTTGTTCCAATTCTTGCTTGAGAGATTCTGCATTGGTCAGATTCCCATTATGAGCCAAACCAAACTGCATATCATGAAAGCGAAAGAGGAAGGGTTGGATGTTATCAACAGAAGCTTCGCCAGCAGTCGCATAACGCACGTGTCCAATCGCTCCAGGCCCTGTCAATTTATCCAAATTAGCAGGATTTCTGAACACTTCTGATAAAAGCCCCATATCGCGATGACGCTTTAATGTCCCTTGGTCATTGGAGAGGATCCCTGCCCCCTCCTGACCACGGTGCTGAAGACTGTGGAGCCCAAAATAGGTCATTTTAGCAGCATCTGGATGTCCCCAAATACCGAAAACACCACATTCTTCATTAAGAGATTTTACTTCGTATGTCATTTTTTATACCTTTTATTTCCCTGTGAAATAACGCACAGCTGACGCAAATAGGTGCTGGTCTTTATTTCCTGGGATATTTTGGAAAAGACCGTCTTCATAACGTTCTGAGTGCCCCATTTTACCGATAATCTGGCCGTTCTTACTGATGATTCCTTCGATGGCATTTACAGAACCATTTGGATTATATTTAGAATCCATGCTTGGTTTGCCTTCGAAGTCCACGTATTGGCTGAAAATTTGTCCATTGTCACGGAGCTCCGCAAATTCCTCCGCCGTCACGACAAACTTCCCTTCCCCGTGCGAAACAGGAATAGCGTGGATATCGTCCACTTGCACCCCAGCCAACCATGGCGAGTTGGTATTGGCAATGCGAGTTTCCACCATCTTGGCCACGTGTTGGTTGGCATCATTGTAGAAGAGGGTTGGACTAGTACTGCTTGCATCTTCAAAGTTTCCGTATGGAAGAAGGCCTGATTTTACGAGAGCTTGGAATCCATTACAGATACCGATAATCAAGCCACCACGAGCGATAAAGCTATCAATGGCCGCACGCACTTTTTCATTGAGAAGGATATTGACGATAAACTTAGCTGAACCATCTGGCTCGTCCGCAGCTGAGAATCCACCGGCAAAGAAGAGGATATTAGCCTTGCCGATGTTGTCAACCATGGTTTCAACTGACTTGACAATAGCTTCTTCATTCAAGGTCACAAATGGCACCAAGTTGACCTCTGCACCTTCTTTTTCGAAGGCCTTAGCTGAGTCATATTCTGAGTTGGTACCTGGGAAGACTGGGATGTAAACCACAGGTTTTTCAATAGTTTCTTTGGCTTTGATGACTGCGTTAGAAGCGACAGCTGGAACTTCTGCCAGTTCTTTCGCTTGGGCAAATTCTGTTGGGTAAACAGCTTCTAATTTATCTTGGAAGGCACTGTCTAGTTTGTCTCCATCTAGCTTCACGCCGTTGACAAGGAGAGCAAAGTCTGCACTCGTTTGACCAATCTTCTCAACACCAGCAATTTCTTCAGGAGATGTGAAGACAAATCCGCCTAGCTGAGCTGTCAAAGAACTTTCAAGTTCAGGCAAGGTCACCTCTGCACCGATATGGTTTCCAAAAGTAGCAAGTGCCAAACTTTCAACCACACCACCATACTTGACAGCTGATGCAGATGTCACATTGTGAGCCTTTTGAAGGGCTTCAAACTGAACGAAGTTAGACTTGATAAGATCAAAGTCAATCTCTTGTGCCAAGGCTTGACCTGGAATGTAGTAGATGTTTTCACCAGCAGTTTTGAACTCAGGAGAAAGAACCTGACGGCTATCCGCTGTTGTCACCCCAAAGGCAACCAAGGTTGGCGGTACTGTCAATTCTTCAAAGGTACCAGACATAGAGTCCTTACCACCGATAGATGGCAAACCAAGTTGGATTTGTGCTTCGATAGAGCCTAGAAGAGCTGCTACTGGCTGACCAAAACGCTCTGCTTGCTTGTCCATCCGCTCGAAGTACTCTTGGTAAGAGAAACGAGCCTTAGACCAGTTGGCGCCTGCCGCCACTAGACGAGCAGTCGCTTCGATAACTGCATAGGCAGCTCCGTGGTATGGAGACCATTCAGCTACATATGGATTGAATCCTTGAGCCATGACGGACGCAGTATGAGTCACACCGTGTTGAACTGGTAATTTCTGCACAGATGCCTCAGTTGGTGTGAGTTGGTAGCGACCACCAAGTGGGTGATTAACCGTAGAACGACCAACGGAACAGTCAAAGATAGTCTGCAAGCCTTTTTGACTCGCATGGTTGAGGTCAGATAGAACCGCAAGGGTATCTGTTTCCAGTGTTTCAACACTCGTCTTGCGCTCTTCTGGGAGCTTGACATCCTTGTCCACCACCTTGGCATCAACAACGACACGCACACCATTGGTATCAAGGAAACGACGCTCCAAGTCCACGATTGTCTCACCATTCCAATGCATGACTAGATTTGGTTTTTCAGTCACTGTAGCAACCACAACCGCGTCAATATTTTCTTTGTTACATTCAGCAACGAAGGTATCTACATCCTCAGGACGAACCACGACTGCCATACGTTCTTGTGATTCAGAGATGGCAATTTCGGTACCATTCAAGCCTTGATATTTAAGAGGAACCTTGTTGAGGTCAATTTCAAGACCGTCTGCCAATTCACCGATAGCTACACAGACACCACCAGCACCGAAGTCGTTGGATTTCTTGATAAGACGAGTGACATCTCCATTACGGAAAAGACGTTGAATCTTGCGTTCTTCGATGGCATTCCCTTTTTGAACCTCAGCACCAGCAGTCTCTACAGACTCAACTGTTTGAACCTTAGAAGACCCTGTCGCACCACCGACACCATCACGGCCGGTCTTGCCTCCAAGAAGGATAATCACATCACCGGCTTCCGGTTTTTCACGGACTACATTGCCCTTGGGAGCAGCACCGACAACAGCACCAAGCTCCATGCGTTTGGCTACAAATCCTGGATGGAAATACTCACGAACGTAGGTCGTCGCAAGACCAATTTGGTTACCATACGAAGAATAACCATGAGCTGCTGTTTTAGAAATGACTTGTTGTGGCAATTTCCCAGCACGCGTTTCTGAAATCGGAGCTGTAATATCACCCGCACCAGAGATACGCATAGCTTGGTAAACGTATGAACGCCCTGACAACGGGTCACGAATGGCGCCACCGATACAAGTAGCCGCCCCACCAAATGGCTCAATTTCCGTTGGGTGGTTGTGGGTTTCATTTTTGAACATGAGAAGCCATGGCTCTTTCACACCATCAACGTCCACTTCGATTTCAACTGAACAAGCATTAATCTCGTCAGACACTTCCATGTCGTCCAAACGACCATTAGCACGCTCATAACGACCAAAAATAGTCGCCATATCCATCAAGGTTTGTGGCTTTTCCGAACGCCCCAACTCCTCACGCATGGCAATATACTTATCATAAGTCGCCTGCAATTGTTTTTGGAATTTAGAAGCTGAGAAATCAATCTGTTTCAACTCTGTCTCAAAAGTCGTGTGACGACAGTGGTCAGACCAATAAGTGTCCAAAACCTTGAGCTCTGTCTCAGTTGGCACGCGCCCGATTGACTTGAAATAGTCTTGGATAAAGAGCAAATCGTCCACTTCCATGGCCATCCCTTGCTCTGCCTTGTAGCGGGCAAAGTCTTCTGCCGTATAGCTTTCAAAGAAGGTCAATTTTGGAATGGTCTTGTCTGACTCTGAAAATTCCTGCTTGGCAATCCCTGTCGTAATGTCCTTGAAACGAGAATCAACTGGATTGAGCAAGTAGTTCTTGACCGCTTCCAACTCCGTCGCATCAATATCTTTATTGACCAAGTAAAGTTGGGCTGTATTGACTGTCACATCACTAGAGCTTCCAAGCAGAAGCAAGGCTTCTTGAGAGGAAGCCGCGCGTTGGTCAAACTGCCCTGGCAGGCTTTCAATGGCAAAGAAAGCATAGTTGGCAAGATCCGCTTGCACAGCCGATTCTTCCAAGACATGGTCTGTCACCTGCTCAGAGAAGATGTGTTTCTCTGCGGGCGCAAACAAATCCTCTGCCAAATCAAAGACATCATAAACTTGCACAATGCGAATACTTTTCAAAGTTGACAGTCCCAAGTTGTGCTGGAGTTCTCTTACCAAACTCTCTGACTTGACCTGAAAATCAGCCTTTTTTTCAACAAAAATACGTTTATCCATCAATTCTTATTCCTTTATTTCAGCTCTTGCAATATTCCCAAATGACCTTGAAGGTGTTATTTTAAACCTTGCAACTTCTCCCAGACAACTTCGTAAACGTCTGTTAGTTCACCTAGACCTCTACGGAAAACATCCTTATCCATGTGGTTTCCATCCGCATCCCACAAACGGCAGTTATCTGGTGAAAATTCGTCTGCCAAGATGATCTTGCCATCCTTGTCAAAACCGAACTCTAGCTTAAAATCAATCAATTTGAGGCCAATTTCAGCAAACCAAGCTTTCAAAAGCTCATTGATACGACGCGTTTCTTCCTTCAAGTAGGCAATCTGCTGGTCATCCGCAATTTTAAGGAATTTCACATGCTCGTCATTGATAAAGGGATCATCCAAATCATCATTTTTATAGTAAAATTCTACAATTGGAGTCTCAAATGCGATACCTTCTTCTACGCCAAAACGTTTTGAAAAGGAACCAGCTGTGTAGTTGCGGAGCACGACTTCCAAAGGAATGATATCAACTTTTTTATTGAGCTGATCTGTATCTGAGATTTTCTCGATAAAATGCGTTGCTACACCGGCAGCGTTCAACTTTTCAAAGATAAAGGCTGAAATCTGATTATTCAAAACTCCCTTACCTGCAATCTGCTCCTTCTTGACACCGTTAAAAGCAGTCGCCTGATCCTTGTAGCGGGACAAAATCACCTGCTCATCTTCTGTCGCAAAAATATCCTTTGCTTTTCCCGAATATAACAACTTGTTTGACATTTTATTATTCGCCTTTCGTGCTTTTATGCTTTAATTTTATCACTTTTAAATACATTTTACAAGTATTTCCGTACATTACGGACGTGAAAACATGAAAAAGATTGGAAAAACAACATTTAAAAGCTGAAAATATCCTGTTCCCATACAAAAACAGGACTTTTTCAAGCCCTGTTCTAGATTTCTCTAATATAAGTCCAAATAATTATCAACTTCCCATTGGGAAACAAAGGTCGCATAGCTAGCCCATTCAATCCGCTTGGCTTCAACAAAGCTAGTGTAGATATGGTTACCCAAAGCTGCCTTGACGACCTCATCTTCAGTTAAAGCCTTAAGGGCATTATGGAGAGTAGATGGCAGGTCTGTAATACCGGCTTCCTTGCGTTCCTCAGCTGTCATCACATAGATATTTTCCTCGATTGGAGCTGGCGCTTCGATTTTATTTTCCACTCCATGCAGTCCCACTTCTAGGAGCACTGCCATAGCGATATAAGGATTGGCCATAGGGTCTACTGAACGCAATTCCAAGCGAGTTCCCATGCCGCGCGATGCTGGTACTCGCACCAAAGGCGAGCGATTTTGACCAGCCCAAGCGATGTAAACTGGCGCTTCAAAGCCAGGCACCAAACGTTTATAAGAGTTGACAGTTGGATTCATGATAGCCGTATAGTTATAGGCGTGCTTAATCAAACCGCCCAAGAAATAGTAGGCTGTCTCAGACAACTGCATTCCTTTTGGATCCTCTGGATCATAAAACGCATTATTTCCATCTTGGTCAAAGAGGGACATATTGCAGTGCATACCAGAACCAGCAATACCAAACTTTGGCTTAGCCATGAAAGTCGCATAGAGACCGTGCTTACGAGCAATGGTTTTCACCACCAATTTAAAAATCTGAATCTTATCACAAGCGCGAAGCACTTCATCATACTTAAAGTCAATCTCGTGCTGGCCGACTGCTACCTCGTGGTGACTAGCTTCCACTTCAAAGCCCATCTTAGTCAAAACATTGACAATTTCTCGACGGGTATTATCCGCCAAGTCTGTCGGCGCCAAGTCAAAGTATCCACCCTTGTCATTCACTTCCAGTGTTGGATCGCCATTTTCATCCAATTTGAAAAGGAAAAATTCTGGCTCAGGACCAAGATTGAAAGACTTGAAGCCCAGTGCTTCCATATGTTTGAGAGCTCGCTTAAGGTTGCTACGAGGATCTCCTGCAAAGGGAACATGTTCTGTCGTATAAACATCACAGATCAAGCCTGCTACACTGCCATTTTCATCTCCCCAAGGAAAAACTGTCCAAGTATCCAAATCAGGATAAAGATACATGTCAGATTCATTGATCCGAACAAATCCCTCGATAGACGAACCGTCAAACATAGCCTTATTTGATAAGACCTTTTCAAGCTGCTCATCCGTTGCTGGAATTTCAACGTTTTTCATGGTTCCCAAAATATCAGAGAACATCAGACGGATGAAAGTGACGTTTTTTTCTTTTACTTCGCGACGAATATCAGCTGCTGTAATGGACATGGGTAACTCCTTATATTTTTAAAAATAGTTTATGGTCGACGCATGTGACCAAAAGTTGGCAGAGAAGAGCCAAAACGACCTTGCTGTAAAATATCATTGTGGAGAGCTCGACGGACTTCCTTTTCACTAATCGTTTTGTGGGATTTAGCTTCACGCTCAGCATATTTCTTTTTGATAGCAGCGATATTATAGCCTTCAGAAATATAATCCTTAATTTCCAAAAGTCGATCCATATCATTCAAGGAATACATCCGACGATTGCCCTCATTCCGAACGGGGGTAATCAGATTTTGCTCCTCATAATATCGAATCTGACGGGCAGATAAGTCCGTTAACTTCATAACGCTACCTATGGGAAAGACTGCCATATTTCGGCGAAACTCTTTTTCCTTCATTTTTTTCCTCTCTATGCACTATTATAACTAATTTTTTTTGTATGTCAACAATCAATGTGAGATTTTCTTACACATTTTAATTTATAGATTTAAAGAAATTCTTAATTCTATCTACATCCGAATTTACAACTATTGCGACAAAGACTCCCATAAAGGTTTCAAAGACCCTAGCAAAAACGTATAAAATAGTATCTTCCGGACTAATGGAAAGAGTGATAATCAGCATGGCTGACACACCACCAATCACTCCAGCCTTATTGTTCATAGCAACATTGGTCATGATCGTCAGCATCGTACAGATTGGCACAAATACTAAAGTCACCCAAAACTGGCCATTCAATAAATTTCCCAACAAATAGAATATCAAGGCATAAAAGCCCCCGACACTATTTCCTAAAATACGAGAAGTCCCGAAATGAACACTTTTATCAAAATCTTCTCGCAGGCTAAACACCGCTGTCAGAGCCCCAATTTGGAGCCCCTTCCAGCCAAACATGCCAAAAATAAGTAGGACAATAAAGACTGCTATCCCTGTTTTCATCGTCCTCATGCCTAAGCGAAACTTTGATTTATCAAATTTGTACTTACTAAAATAGCTCATGCCTTTTCCTTTTTAAAAGTAAACTATCTCTATTCTAACATATTTTCTAACAAAAAGGCTCTGTCCATCCAGTTTATTGTTTGTATCCTACAGGGATGCATAGCCAGCTCCTACTGTATTTCTAACTACATTTCCCATTATTGATTACTCGCTAGGAAAATAGAAGTCAAAAGCCCATTTCCTCAGACGCCTACGAGGACAACAGAAAAAGAGTTGGTTTCCCAACTCTTTCCGTTTCAAAGATTATTTTTCAGTCAAAGCTGCAAGCCCTGGAAGAACTTTACCTTCAAGAAGCTCCATAGAAGCGCCTCCGCCCGTACTAATCCATGAGAACTTGTCTGCACGACCAAGGTTGATGGCTGCGGCAGCTGAGTCACCACCACCGATGATTGATTTCACACCTGGTTGTTTCACGATAGCGTCCATGACACCGATTGTACCAGCTTGGAAGTCAGGGTTTTCAAATACACCCATTGGTCCGTTCCATACAACTGTTTTGGCACCAGTTAAGGCTTCGTCGAATTTAGCGATTGATTTTGGACCGATATCAAGACCAAGGAAACCTGGATCTACTGCTTCACCTTCAGTATCTTTCACTTCAGTGTAGTCAGCAAATGCGTTTGCTTCTTTTGAGTCAACTGGTAAGATCAATTTGCCGTTTGCTTTTTCAAGAAGAGCTTTAGCAACATCCAATTTGTCTTCTTCTACAAGTGAGTTACCGATTTCGATCCCTTGCGCTTTGTAGAATGTGTAAGTCATACCACCACCGATAAGGACTTTATCAGCTTTTTCAAGCAAGTTTTCGATAACACCGATCTTGTCTGAAACTTTTGAACCACCAAGAATGGCCACGAATGGGCGTTCTGGAGCTTCGACTGCTTCTTGGATGTAAGCAATTTCGTTTTCAAGAAGGAAACCAGCAACAGCTTTTTCAACATTTGCTGAGATACCAACGTTAGATGCGTGCGCACGGTGAGCTGTACCGAATGCATCGTTTACGAAGATACCATCTCCAAGAGATGCCCAGTATTTACCAAGTTCAGGATCGTTTTTAGATTCTTTCTTGCCGTCAACATCTTCAAAACGAGTGTTTTCAACCAAGAGAACTTGTCCATCTTCAAGAGCGTTAACAGCGGCTTCCAATTCAGCACCACGTGTAACACCTGGGATAAATTTAACTTCTTGTCCCAATTTAGCTGCCAAGTCAGCAGCTACAGGAGCAAGTGATTTACCAGCTTTGTCTGCTTCTTCTTTTACACGGCCAAGGTGAGAGAAGAGGATAGCACGTCCACCTTGTTCAAGGATGTACTTGATAGTAGGAAGAGCTGCAGTGATACGGTTGTCGTTGGTAATCACGCCATCTTTTACAGGAACGTTGAAGTCAACACGAACGAGAACTTTTTTCCCTTTCAATTCAACGTCTTTAACAGTCAATTTTGCCATTAGATATGACTCCTTCTTTTTTTATACGTGTTAATTATATCACAAAATCTACAAAAGTGATAGCAAAAATTAATGGCTTTTCCTTTTCTCCAATCAAAGATAGATGAAAGACTACACGATTCTCATTTTTCTGATAAATGCTAATGATGTTGCATGAGCAAGGTGATTTCCAATAGCCATTCCTTCACGCTGTTCCGCAAAACAAAAAAAGAGATCCGATAGATCTCTTTTTCATGCAATTGAATTATTTAGCGATTTTTGCAAAGTATTCAAGAGTACGAACAAGTTGTGAAGTGTAAGACATTTCGTTGTCATACCATGAAACAACTTTAACCAATTGTTTACCGTCAACGTCAAGAACTTTAGTTTGAGTTGCGTCAAACAATGAACCGAATGACATACCTACGATATCAGAAGATACGATTGGATCTTCAGTGTAACCATATGATTCGTTAGAAGCTGCTTTCATAGCTGCGTTTACTTCATCAACAGTAACGTTCTTATCAAGAACCGCTACCAATTCAGTTACAGAACCTGTTGGAACAGGAACACGTTGAGCAGCTCCGTCCAATTTACCGTTCAATTCAGGGATAACCAAACCGATTGCTTTAGCAGCACCAGTTGAGTTAGGAACGATGTTAGCTGCAGCAGCACGAGCACGGCGAAGGTCACCTTTACGGTGTGGTCCATCAAGAACCATTTGGTCACCAGTGTAACCGTGGATAGTAGTCATCAAACCTTCAACGATACCGAAGTTGTCATGAAGAGCTTTAGCCATTGGAGCCAAACAGTTTGTAGTACATGAAGCACCTGAGATAACTGTTTCAGTACCATCAAGAATGTCATGGTTAGTGTTAAATACAACTGTTTTAACATCTGATCCACCAGGAGCAGTGATAACAACTTTCTTAGCACCACCAGCGTGCAAGTGTTTTTCAGCAGCTGCTTTAGTAGCAAAGAAACCAGTTGCTTCAAGAACGATTTCTACACCGTCGTTAGCCCAGTCGATTTGTTCTGGATCACGTTCAGCAGAAACTTTAACGAATTTACCGTTAACTTCAAATCCACCTTCTTTAACTTCAACAGTACCATCGAAACGACCTTGAGTTGTGTCGTATTTCAACAAGTGTGCAAGCATCACTGGATCTGTAAGGTCGTTGATGCGAGTAACTTCAACACCTTCTACGTTTTGGATACGGCGGAAAGCAAGACGACCGATACGTCCGAAACCGTTAATACCAACTTTAACTACCATTAGTGATTTCCTCCTTATGAAAATCATGAAAATTTTATTGTGAAAAGAGTAACTTGAATCACTACAAATCACCTTTCAACATATCTATTATATACCTTATTGAGCAAAATTGCAACTGATTTCATTATTATTAACAAGTAACAAATTTTCTTTCATGTATTTTCGATATTTTTCATAAATTTCATATGTTGATCCATAAAGAAAAAACGCCCGCTAGAAGCGAGCGTCATGTAGTAAATTATTCACCACGGTGTTTCTTAATGATTTCTTCTTGTACTGACTTAGGTACATCTTCGTAGTGGTCAAATACCATCATGAAGGTACCACGTCCTTGTGTTGCAGAACGAAGAACAGTCGCATAACCAAACATTTCAGCAAGTGGAACATAAGCACGAACGATTTGGCTGTTACCATGTGCTTCCATACCGTCAACACGTCCACGACGAGCTGTTACGTGACCCATAACATCACCAAGGTTTTCTTCAGGAACAGTGATTGTTACCAACATCATTGGCTCAAGGATAGCTGGTTGTGCAGTCTTAGCAGCTTCTTTCAAAGCAAGTGAAGCCGCAACCTTGAAGGCTGTTTCAGATGAGTCGACATCGTGGTATGAACCATCGTAAAGTTTAGCTTTCACATCAACGATTGGGTAGCCAGCAAGGACACCATTCGCCATTGACTCAATCAAACCTTTTTCAACCGCTGGGATGAATTCACGAGGAACCACACCACCGACGATAGCATTTTCAAACTCAAAGCCTTTTCCTTCTTCGTTTGGAGTAAATTCAATCCATACATCACCGAATTGACCTTTACCACCAGATTGGCGTTTGAAGAATCCACGAGCTTGAGTAGAAGCGCGGAATGTTTCACGGTAAGATACTTGAGGAGCACCTACGTTTGCTTCAACCTTAAACTCACGACGCATACGGTCAACAAGGACATCCAAGTGAAGCTCACCCATACCAGAGATAACCGTTTCACCAGTTTCAACGTTTGTTTCAACGCGGAATGTTGGATCTTCTTCAGCCAATTTTTGAAGGGCGATACCCATCTTGTCTTGGTCAGCTTTAGATTTTGGCTCAACCATCAATTGGATAACTGGTTCTGGAACGTTGATTGACTCGAGGATGATTTTTGCTTTTTCATCGGTCAATGAGTCACCAGTTGTCGTATCTTTCAAACCAACGGCAGCAGCGATATCACCTGAGTAAACAGTGTCAATTTCTTTACGAGTGTTGGCGTGCATTTGAAGGATACGTCCGATACGTTCACGTTTACCTTTAGAAGTGTTCAATACGTATGAACCTGATTGAAGAACACCTGAGTACACGCGGAAGAATGTCAAACGACCTACGAATGGGTCCGTCATGATCTTGAAGGCAAGCGCTGCAAATGGCTCTTCGTCAGATGCTGGACGTTCTTCTTCTTCGTCTGTATCTGGGTTTACACCCTTGATTGCAGGGATGTCAAGTGGGCTTGGAAGGTAATCAAGGACAGCATCCAACATCAATTGAACCCCTTTGTTCTTGAAGGCAGAACCACACAATACTGGGAAGAATTCAACGTTGATAGTCGCTTTACGGATACCAGCTTTCAATTCTTCATTTGTGATTTCTTCACCTTCAAGGTATTTCATCATCAAGTCTTCATCAGTTTCAGCGACTGCTTCAACTAATTTTTCACGGTATTCTTGAGCTTGGTCAAGGTATTCAGCTGGAATATCTTCTTCAAGAATGTCTGTACCAAGGTCGTTAGTATAGATTTCAGCTTTCATCTTGATCAAGTCAATGATACCACGGAAGTCATCTTCAGCACCGATTGGCAATTGGATTGGGTGTGCGTTTGCTTGAAGACGGTCGTGAAGTGTGCTTACTGAGTAAAGGAAGTCAGCACCGATTTTATCCATTTTGTTGGCAAATACGATACGTGGAACTCCGTACTCAGTTGCTTGACGCCAAACCGTTTCTGTTTGAGGCTCAACACCTGATTGTGAGTCAAGAACGGTTACAGCACCGTCCAAAACACGAAGAGAACGTTGTACTTCGATCGTGAAGTCCACGTGTCCTGGTGTGTCGATGATGTTTACACGAGTGTCTTTCCATTGAGCTGTTGTTGCAGCAGATGTGATAGTGATACCACGTTCTTGCTCTTGCTCCATCCAGTCCATTTGTGATGCACCTTCGTGAGTTTCACCGATTTTGTGGATTTTACCAGTGTAGTAAAGAATACGCTCAGTAGTTGTTGTTTTACCAGCATCGACGTGAGCCATGATACCGATATTACGAGTTTTTTCAAGTGAAAATTCGCGTGCCATGAGGTTAGTTTCTCCTATTTTTTTATTTTACAATCTATTATAACATTATTTAGCAAAAACGGATAGGCAAGACCCACCCGTTCTCAATGTTTATCTTGTTTTTGTTAGTTTCAACTTACATAATGGTAAATTGAATGATACTCGGGCTAAAAGCTCGTAGTATCTTATTCTTACCAACGGAAGTGTGCGAAGGCACGGTTAGCTTCAGCCATACGGTGAGTATCTTCGCGTTTCTTAACTGCTGCACCAGTGTTGTTAGCCGCATCCATGATTTCTTTTGCAAGACGATCTTGCATAGTGTGTTCACCACGACCACGTGAAATTGTTACCAACCAACGAAGCCCAAGTGTAGTACGACGCTCTGGACGAACTTCAACCGGTACTTGGTAGTTTGAACCACCAACACGGCGTGCACGTACTTCAAGAACAGGCATGATGTTTTCCATCGCTGTTTCAAATACTTCAAGTGCATCATTTCCAGTAGCTTCTTTGATTTGCTCAAAAGCTCCGTAAACGATAGAAGCTGCTGTACCACGCTTACCATCAAGCATAACGCGGTTGATAAGACGAGTAACTAATTGTGAATTGTAAAGCGGATCTGGCAATACTTCGCGCTTAGGCGCACGGTTTTTACGACTCATTTATCTTTATCCCCTTTCTTTATGCTTTTGGACGCTTAGTACCGTATTTAGAACGGCCTTGCTTACGGTCAGTAACACCTGCTGTATCAAGTGCACCACGAACGATATGGTAACGTACCCCTGGAAGGTCTTTTACACGTCCACCACGAAGAAGCACCACGCTGTGCTCTTGCAAGTTGTGTCCGATACCTGGGATGTAAGCTGTAACTTCGATCAAGTTGCTCAAACGTACACGGGCAAATTTACGAAGGGCTGAGTTAGGCTTCTTAGGTGTCATCGTTCCGACACGAGTTGCAACACCACGTTTTTGTGGTGAAGATACGTTTGTTTGAACTTTTTTGTGGCTGTTGTAACCAACGTTCAAAGCTGGTGATTTAGATTTTTCTACTTTTGATTTACGCGGTTTGCGAACCAATTGGTTAATTGTAGGCATCTACATTCTCCTGTATTTTTTTAATTTTGGTGATGATACACTTGGTGACAGCTACCATCTGTGTGTACTTTTGCAACATTTGTCAGCACGTCTCTGTACACTTTTGAGAGACCAAAAGTAAAAAGTACCGTTTATCATTGTAACACAGAAGCCTATCCTCGTCAATAGGTTTTCTTAATTTTTTACTTATTCTGATAATCTTTAATAAGCGTTTAAAATAAAAATATTTTACTATTAACAAACTAAAAAACTCTCAGAACATGCTTCATATTGCACGATTGAGAGTTCTTATTATTTTTAGCATGATTCTTCTACTCGTAATCACTGTGTCGCTTAAGCTCCTGCGGGAGTTGAAGACGAGCTGGGAGTATGCTCCGAATTTGTAGCAGGAGCTGGATTGTGATTTTCCTGTGGTTGAGACGGTGTCTCACTTGAAACTGCGGGAGCTACATAAGCTGGTGAGGGCGTTGGAACAGGCTGCTGGTCTGAATCAGGTTCAGAGGAGCCCTCAGGTGTTTTCATTGCATCTTTTACGGCTTGAATTCGGCCTTGGAACTTAGCTTTGGATTCCTCATCTTTTACCTTATCAACCGCCGCTTGTGCTTGAGCTAAACTTTCATCGGTACGCTCTTCTTCTAATTTTTTAACAGCAGCTTCAGCATCCTGAATCGTATTATCTTCTGATGATGCTTGATTCGTAGAGCTAGCGTCGCTAGAGCTTGAACGTCTACTGTAACTAACGTTTTTAGTAGAGCCCGTATTCTTCTGGGCTGGTTTTAAGAATAAAAGACCAGAAATCAAGATAGCCGCTAAGATCAATATAATTCCAGAACGAACAAAAATAGAAATTCCTTCTAATTTATCAAAAATATTTCTCATAATTCTTTCCTAAAGTTAATCAAATATATTCCCAATCTCAACATCAATCGTATTTGATTTAACATCGATATTGGTCACCTTTAACAGTGATTTGTATTCTAGATGATCGCGATTGGCTTGCGCATTGTCCGCAAAGACAGCTACTCCTGCTAACTTCGAATCAAACTCGGACAGAAGACTAATCATCCCATTAACCGTTCCGCCTCCCTTGAGAAAGTCATCGACAATCAGCACCCGACTTCCAGCCTTTAGGCTACGTTTTGAGAGGAACATTTTCTCAATCCGATCTCCGCTAGAGCCCGAGACATAGTTAACACTGACCGTAGAGCCCTCGGTGATTTTCAAATCGCGGCGGACAATGACAAAGGGAACATTCAAAACATTAGCGACAGCATTGGCCAAGGGAACCCCCTTTGTCGCCACTGTCATGACCGCATCAATCTTTTGGTCTTTGAAAGCTTTGGCAATGATGCGACCGATATTATTGAGGATAGATGGCGTACTAAGCAAGTCTGATAAGTAGATATAGCCGCCAGGGAGGATTCGATTACTCTCAGACAGCTGATCGCGGAGGTCTTGAACGATAGCCTTGGCCTCCTTTTCTGAAATGGAAGGAGTAAAGACGACACCTCCCCCAGCACCGGTAATTGTCTCAATCGTACCAATTTCGATTTCTTCAAAGGCACGTTTGATAATCACGATGTCTTCTGAAATGGAAGACTTGGCAGATTCATATTTTTCTGCAAATGTATTTAAACTTGTTAATTGGTAAGGATGGTTAATCAAGTAATTGGAAATAACCACCATGCGCTCACTTCTTCTTAATTTCATTTTTTCACCAATTCGACTCCATCAAAATCAGCCACAAACTAATCTATGAGCTAGAATTTTCTCACACAGAGCACAAATCAGCTCTTCCGATTCCAAAGTTTGGAGTGATTTCTATGAATATTTATTTTATTTTTTTCATTATATCATACTATATCAAAAAAACGAACATTATGCTAAATATAATGCCCATTTTTCGTATTTTACTTATCAATTTTTGGTTTATAGAAGGAACGATTTTCCAGAGCGAATATTTTATTGGTCATTTCTCCTGGAGCAACGAGAGACAAAGCCGTGGTCATCATCATCATTTCTGCATCCAGATTGTCAATCATGTGCAGGATTTCGGCCTCCATAATCTTTGGACGAACGGGACTGCCGTATTCGAGGAGACCGTGGTGACTGAGAAGAACGTGGCGCAAAACGATGACATCTTCTTTAGTATCATCGATTTTCAGCTCCGCCAAGGTTTTAGTCAGTTCCTCATCGATCAGTGCAATATGCCCAATCAAATTGCCTCGGACAGTGTATTCCGTATTTTCTGGGCCACTCAACTCAATGACTTTGGCCAAGTCGTGCAGCATAATCCCTGCAAAAAGTAGGCTTTTATTGAGCTGAGGATAGATGTCGCCAATCGCATCCGCTAGTTTGACCATGGTCGCTGTGTGAAAGGCTAGACCTGACTCAAAAGCATGGTGATTGGTTTTCGCAGCTGGATAGGAATAAAATTCCTTATCGTATTTGCTGTAAAGTGAACGGACCACGCGCTGCCAGACTTGATTTTCAATTTTGAAAATCATTTGCGCCAAGTATTCCCGCAGTTCTTTTTGATCAACCGGTGGTTTTTCTTTGAAATCCGCAGGATTGTTGGGCTCACCAGCTTTTGGCAGGCGCAAAGTCAACTGATTAACCTGCGGGGTGTTATTGTAGACTTCGCGACGGCCTTGCATATGGACGACTTTCCCCGCTGTAAATTCTGCCACATTATGGGGCTGGGCATCCCACAATTTCCCCTCAATCACTCCAGTGTCATCTTGGAAAGTGAAGGCGAGGTAATTTTTCCCAGCTCTGGTCTGTCGGACTTCCGCTGACTTAATCAGATAAAATCCTTCAAACAATTCATCCTTTTTCATTTGATTAATTTTCATAGTCTTCCCTTTCGTCTGGAATATCTAGCAAGTGTAACTGAAGGTCTTGGTCAGACAATTCAATATGCCGCAACGTTCTTTCAATGGCATTGGTTCGGCGAGTCAGTAACTCATCGATGCTGCCAGAAGCGTTCTTCAGATGCTTCTGAGCCTTGGCTAGAATGCCGCCAAATTTATTGAATTCCAGCTTGACACTGCCCAGAACCTTGCTGATGTCATCTGCGCTACGCTGGATGTTCAGGGTTTTAAAACCAACTGAGAGAGAATTAAGCAGGGCTGACAAGGTAGATGGACCCGCCACGACAATCTGCTCATCTCGCCGCAGACCGTCGAAAAACTCTGGATTGCGAACCACTTCGGAATAGAGACCTTCCGTTGGCAAAAACATAATCCCAAAATTAGTCGTAGCTGGCGGAGCTAGATATTTACTGTTGATATCCTTGGCAAAGCGCTTGACGCTAGCCAACAGCGACTTACGGTAAAGTTCAATTTCTTCCTTATTGCCAGACTCATAAGCCTCTTCCAAGCGGTAGTAATCCGCCAGAGGAAACTTGGAGTCAATAGGCAGGTAGACATAGTCCTGCTCCGTTTGTCCCGGCAATTTGATGGCATACTCCACGCGCTCACTAGAACCTGCCACTGTGGCAAATTCCCGCTCATACTGACTAGGTGTCATGATGTCTTCGATAATTTGTCCCAGCTGGAGCTCGCCCATAATGCCGCGGGTTTTGGTATTGGAAAGAACCTTATTGAGGCTGCCCACATCCCGAGCCACCGTCTGCATCTCTCCCAAACCACGATTGACAGACTCTAGCTGCTTGGATACCGTCTCAAAGGAGGTCTGCAGGCGACTCTGCAAAGTCTTCTCCAATTTTTCCTCAACGGTCTGGCGCATCTGCTCCAGCCGCAGGTCATTGGACTCCTGAATCTGACGCATCCGCTCATCGGTTTTATCTCGATTTTTGCTGAAACTCTCCGCCATTTCGGTTCGCAAATCAGTCAAATGAAGGTGCAAATCTGTTCGAACTTCTGCTAACCGATCTCCCAGAATAATTTCCAGCTCTTTTTGCCGAAGAGCCTCCTGCTGTCTTTCTTGCTCAAAACGGTAATCCAGCTGGTCAGACAAGTGATCCTCCTGCTCTTCTAGCAAGACTTTGATTGCCTGCTCCTGCTGACCCTGTTTCTGCCAGAAGAAATAGAGAAAGACCAGATTGATGATCAGCAGGATGATGATGATATATTCCATATCAACTCCTATCTTTACTGTAAATAACAACCGTATAACCCCTGTCAAAGGATAAAAATACAGGTCTATCTATAAATTCGTTAGAAGCATAGACTTTTTTAAAGAAAAAATTCCTTGCATTTAAAGGATATTTAGCTCCTTCAATGGTCAGAGCCACATCCTCTGTCGGCAGAAAGGCTAGATAGTCCATGCCTTCCACCGGCTTAATTTCATGACAACCAGAGGGCACATAGCGGATACAATTCTGGGCATCCACTAAAGTCAGCTGCTCCATATAGGGAGCGATTTTATCATTGCTGGGCAAAAAAACATTGGCCAGAGCATGGTCTAGACGACCGCCAAAGGCGCCGAAAATCGTCAGATAAGCATCTGGATAGCGCTCAAAGCAAGCCAGAACAGCCAATTCCAAGTCCGTATCATCCTTTTCAGGCTGAGCCTGAATGACTTCCTTGGCGCTAGCTTTTATGCGCAGCAATTCTTCATCAGAAACAGAATCAAAATCGCCAACCGCTAAGCCCAGAGGCAAGCCCTGCTTTAAGAGATAAAAGGCGCCGCGATCAACTCCGACAAAAACATCAAAATCTCGATTGACCGCAGTCAAATCACCGCCAGCAAACAGAGCAATTCTAAGCATCTAACGCATCCCTCAAAGTCTGCACTTGATGACTGACATCACCCTTGAAGACATAGCTGCCTGCTACGAAAACATTGGCGCCAGCTTCGCGGGCCATCTGAATTGTCTTATCATCAATCCCTCCGTCAACCTCAATATCAAAGTTTAGATGATTAGCTTCTCGCAGAGCGACTAGTTCACGAATCTTACCCATGGTTTCGGGGAGAAATGCCTGACCACCAAAACCTGGATTGACTGTCATGACTAGGACCTGATCCACTAGATTCAAAACATTTTTTATCGCTTCAACTGGTGTTCCAGGATTGATAGCAACGCTAGGTTTGACACCTGCCGCACGAATCTTCTGCAGAGCCCCATGAATATGCGGTGTCGCTTCCACATGGATGCTGATAATATCTGCGCCCGCCCGAGCGAATTCCTCAATATGATGCTCAGGATTGGACACCATGAGATGGCAATCAAAAACCATCTTGCTGTGGGGACGCATACTGGCTACGACACCAGCACCAAAGCTAATATTAGGGACAAAATGACCATCCATGACATCCAAATGGGCATACTCCGCCCCGCTAGCCTCTAGCTTTTTCAACTCGGTCTCAAAATTAGCATAATCCGCACTCAGAACAGAGGGAGCAATTTTAAATGTTTTCATGATGTTTCCTTTCTTTATTTAGGAAGTTTTTTAGCTGTCTTTTTATAGGTTTCACGGCGATTCTCGATTTCACTGAGAAATTGCAGGTAGTTTTCGAAACGAAAAACAGCAATTTGCTCGGCTTCTACGGCTGGTTTGACAGCACAAGCCGGTTCATGCGTATGGGTACAAGTGCGGAACTTGCAGTCCCGACTGATTTCGGCAATTTCTGGAAAGGCAGCATTTAAGTCTTCTGCCTTGTCCACTTCATAGTCCAGAGAAGAAAAGCCCGGAGTGTCCGCAATCTTTCCTCCGTTAAGATTATAAAAGCTGACCGCCCGTGTCGTATGGCGACCCCGCCCCAGACTTTCAGAGATTTCTCCTGTTTCTAACTGCAAGTCTGGTGCAATTTTATTGAGCAGGGTGGACTTTCCAACACCCGTCTGGCCCATGAAAACAGTAATTTTCCCCGTCAGAAGTGGCAGTAAATCCTCGACAGACTGGACCACCTGATAGCCAATCTGCTGATAGACCTGAACATAAGTAGCCAAGCTCCCTTCATCCTCCAGCAGATCCAACTTACTCAGATAGATGAGGGGGTGGATGCCCTTGTGCTCCAAAAGCACCAGAAAACGATCCAAGAGATTGGCATTGAAGTCTGGCTCTTTAGCACTCATGATGACAACTGCCTGATCAATGTTGACAATGGGTGGCCGCACCAAACTATTTTTACGCTCGGCGATTTTTAAAATGTAGCCTTCAGAATCCTTGTCCGCTGAAAACTCAACATGATCGCCAACATAAGGCGTTTGTCCTTTTTTGCGGAAATTCCCACGCGCTCTGGTCTGATACACCTGCCCATCTGACTCTACATAATAAAAGCCAGCCAAGGCTTTGATAATTATTCCTTGCAAGACTGCTCCTTTAAAGTTAATACAATTATTATATCAAAAAAACATATATTTGGCTTTTACTATTGGCATTTTCGAAAAATATGTTATAATAAAAAGCAAGCGGAGGTGGTGGAACGGCAGACACGCATGCTTCAGGCGCATGTGCCCGTACGGGTGTGAGGGTTCAAATCCCTTCCTCCGCATCTAACAGGAACTCTTGTCCAAGTTGACAAGAGTTTTTCTTTTGGAAAATTATAAAATCTTCTTGAAATTTCTTTCAGAAAAACCAGCCCTTTTCAAAAAGGGCTGGTTTTCAATTCTTATAATCCTTGTTCTTTCAAGGCATCTGCTAAGCGGGCAAAAGCTGCCAAGTCTAGCGCTTCTCCTCGAACATTGGCCACAAGATTGGCTTTCGCTAAAGCATTTTCAAGTTTTGCCTTGACTTCTTCAGACTTACCGAAATAACTGGTCAGATTATTCCAAAGAGTTTTTCTGCGATGGACAAAGCTAGCCTTGGTGACCTTGAAAAAGAATTTCTCGTCCTGGACCTCAACTGCTGGCTCGTCTCTGCGCACCATCTTGAGAATTGCCGAATCCACATTTGGAGCAGGCACAAAGACTGTCCGCGGTACGATAAAGGCAACCTTGGCCGTCATGTAATACTGCACCGCAATTGATAAACTACCGTAGGCCTTGGTATTCGGCTGAGCCGAAATCCGATCTGCTACTTCTTTTTGCATCATAACGACAAACTCACTAAAAGGAATTCCGCTTTCGATCAAATGCATAAGAATCGGCGTCGTGATGTAGTAGGGCAGATTCGCCACTACCTTGATGGGTAGATCTGGATTCTTAAACTCAGCTATGTACTGGGCTAAATCAACCTTAAGAATATCCTGATTGACCACTGTCACATTGTCAAAATCGCGCAGGGTATCCGCCAAAATCGGCACCAGCCGATCATCAATCTCAAAGGCCATGACTTCAGCGGCACTTTCTGCCAAAAATTCTGTCAAAGCCCCAATCCCAGGACCAATCTCGATAACATTGACATTTTTGTCAATCTCAGCCGTATCCACAATCTTCTGGAGGATGTTAGTATCTGTCAGGAAATTCTGACCGAAGGATTTTTTAAAAGTGAAACCGTGACGCTCCAGAATGGCACGGGTAACACTATAATCTGCAATTCTCATCTATTCTCTTTTCTTTTTAAATAATTTTCAGGTGTAGAATGGTAAATCAGCTCAAATTTGTTATCACCATTTGCCTCTTCAATCATTGTCTTTAACAAGGCATCTGCTTGAAGCGTCTCTTTTGTTTTTGTAAAGTAGGCTCCCTGTTCCCCATTGATATTACGAAGCTCCCATGCAACATCATTTCCTTGAACAAGGGGGAGATATCTATCCTCTTCAATAAAATCAAAGAAAGCTCCTACCGTCATTTCTTCAGACACTTCATATTCTGTCTTATGTGGAACAGTATCATCTCCTGCACTAACAGAGACTCTGTCAACTATGATCTTCATCTTCACCTCTTCTACTGCTTTGGAGCATCATTTAACTCAGCACTTATTTTTTCCATTTCTTTGAAAGAATCTTGGCTTATGTAACATCCCGCTTTTAGATACTCTGTTCCATTGACAATGTAGTCAAACATAGCAATCATATTTCCTGCCGGCTCAATCATTCCGTCCCATTCTTCATCAAAAACCATCCGCAGACGTTTCCAGTCTGTAAAGAGAGAGATAGCTTGTCGGCCATCTTTCCCTTCTCGAACGGGCAAATCTAGACTAGCCCCTCTTTCTAACATTACTTCCTTTGCTTCATCGCTCGCTTCAGGGAAATTCTCACCTCTTCGCACGGGAATGAGGAATTTAGCCTTAGGCACTGCCTTTGATAGGAAGCCATAATAAAGCCTGTCTACCAGCTGTTTGTCTTCTGTATCTGGCTTACCTAGCTGTCCAAGTAAGAGTAGCCATCTCACTACATCAGGATTCATGATAGGCACTTGGACCTCAGGTAGATTTGAAAAATCAGGTTCTTCTACCAAGCTTTTAGCCTTAATGCACACATCATCTGAATTCATGATAATTCCTAGCGCACCATTAAGGTAAAAGGCTGACCCCAAAAAGTTTTTAATAGCTTCTTTGTCCTCTGTATTTTCAATCCGTCTCACTTCGGTATTTGGCTGACTGTCAAACGTCTCTTTGTAATGATGGTACCAACGAGAAGTTGAGAGGTGAATCAAAGGATCTGTACACAGATAGCCATCATCCCCTCTGTCATATGTCTTTGAAAACATATAGGGCTCTCCTGTTAATTGCGAATAAATCACATAGACCTCATCTGCTTCAAGTAGCTTGTCTCTGACAACTTCCTCAAGATGGGCAATTTTAGCCAGATTTTTTTGATATTCTTCTTCGCTTCCATTTTGTCGATTCTCTCTACAATCCCATAAGAACAAACGCAAAATTTCTACACTATCTTCTAAACTAGCTCGCAGATAATCTTCATTGCTCATATCTCCATTCTGCATTTCCACAAAAGATGTATAAAGGGCATCTGTATAACTAGATAAAAGCTGGCGCTCATCTATCTTGGACTTGTAGAGAACACTCCCTTTTTTAAGTCGACCTGCGGTTTCAGATTCAGTTACAACAATATGGGCAAGGGGCTCGTCCGTCAAGGAGTTGGAATCTTCTTTTCCATTGCTTAATTTTTCAACAGACAGCTCGCCAAAAGACTCAAAACTTTCACCAGGATTGCATACTTGCAGACGGTCGCCTAACTTTAAGTTTCCTTTCAATCGGCCCAAGATCAGTACCTGATCGGATTTCCCAAGCGCAAAGAAGTCAAACACTCCCAAGCAAGCACTTGACTCACTGGTCTCTTTTTCAACTTCTGTTGTAGTTTCTATTTTTTCTTTTTTCTTCCCAAAATTAAACCAAGCCAAAGCTATTTCTCCTTATGAACTTTATTTTCTAACTCTTTATTCATTGTCCTTTACGCAGGTCATTTGCTCAAGCAAAGTGCAAAGTTTTTTCTGCTCTTCTTCCTCGTAAGCAGTTCTATTTGCTTTTACTTCCCTGCATTTCTCGTCATACAAAAAACCCTCATAGCCATCTTCTGTAGATAAAGCTGTATAGACTTTCGCCATTTCTTCAGGACTTATCGAAAATCTCGACTTAACTTTATACAGATTTTTCATAAAAGCGCTGAGATGATCATAGCGGCGCATATCAACTTTGACATTGGTTACACGGATTGTCTGAATTTTGATGCTTTTCCACTGTTTCCGCATATAAAGCGACAGCATCAACAAGGCCAGTTTATTCTGATAATAGGTCTTGGCAGGACTGTAATGTTTTTGACCAGATAAATTTTCAAAATCAAGCTTCATAAAAGGATAGAGCATCAGTCCTTGGGAAGAAATATTAATAATCCGACCACTATCCGACTTTTTCAGCAAATCTTTCAACTGGATAGACAGCAAGAAAGGGGCAACAACATTGGTCGCAAACTGCTTTTCTAATCCATCTTTGGTAAGAATCGGCTTTTTGACCGATAAATCAAAATCAGCCGCATTGTTAATTAAAACATCTAAAGTCTCTTCTCTTTGGATATACTGTTCTACTGCTTTTCTGACACTCTTCATCTCAGATAAATCAGCCAAGATATAATTCACATGCAGATTTCCTGTTTGTTGACGTATTTTTTCACAGGCTTGCTCAGCAGCTTCTTTTCGCCGGCAAAATAGGGTCACTGACCACCCCTTTTCAGCTAACTGTTTAGCAGCCTGGTAGCCAATACCACTATTGCCGCCCGTAATAATTACTTTTTTCATTTCTTACTCCGTTAGACTAAATATTTGAGCATGGCTTCTTCCACTTCCGCCAAGGTCACTCCAAACAATTCCAAGCGTTTAAGCAGTTGCTTGCCGTTAGAATAGCCGATACGAAGCTGCTCACCCAAATATTCTCGACGCTGACGGCTATCGCTTCCCATAAGCAGACCTAGTCGCATGAGGTCATTCTTTGTTACATCAAAATCACTGCTTGACTCAAAATGGCTGGTTAGCCCAGCAAGGGCTGTTTTTAAGTCTTCAAAACTCGCATGCTCAATGCCTAATGAGCGCCCTTTGGTCTTAGACTTGGGGGCTGCTTCGTTACGCTTGAGAAAGGCATGTTGGACAGTGGGAATTTCCGTCATGATCAGACGACGAATCCGCTCGCCATTGAAATCAGGGTCTGTAAAGACAATAACACCATGTAAGTCCTGCAGGCGACGAATTCGCTCGATATCCGCATTGCTGATAGCGGAGCCTCTCGTTTCATAGGTCTCAACATCAAAATAGCGCTTGAGATTGGCTGTGTCATCACGCCCTTCCACAACGACCACTTGCGGGATATTTATCTTTTCAGTCAAGCCCAAACACCTTCTTTGCATTTTCATAGGTCGCTTGCGCAGCTTCTTCGACCGTCAGCCCACGAAGTTCAGCAATTTTTTCTACCACATAGCGGGTATAAGCTGTTTTGTTTTCTCGGCCACGTTTGGGAACAGGCGCCAAGTAAGGCGCATCCGTCTCGACGAGGATTTTGTCCAAAGGCAGGTTCTGCGCAGCCTCCTGAATATCCGTCGCTTTTTTAAAGGTGACGACTCCAGAAAAGGAAATCATCATCCCTAGCTCGATAAAGCGCTCTGCCATTTCCAAAGAGCCAGAATAAGAGTGCATGATACCGCCACGAGGGCCTACACCCTCACTCTTGATAATCTCATAGGTATCTTCTAAAGCGTCTCGCGTGTGGACGACAAAGGGCAGATCTAACTCTTTCGACAGCTGGATTTGTCGGCGAAATACTCGCTCTTGCACTTCCTTGGGCGCTGTCATCCAGTGGTAATCCAGCCCAATCTCGCCCAGAGCCACCACTTTTGGATGAGCAAGCTTGCCCAGCAGATAGGCTTCCACTGCCTCATCATAAGTCCCAGCCTCAGTCGGATGCCAGCCAATCGTAGCGTAAATCTGCTCATAACTATCTGTCAACTCCAAGGCGCGCTCAATGGTCGGCCGGTCAAAACCGACAACATTCATATTGCTAACACCCAGTTCTGCAGCTAGCTGGAGCTCCTCTACCTCTCGCCCAGCAAATTCTTCCACATTTAAATGCGTGTGTGTATCAAAAATTTTCATGCTTTACTTCCTTGTATTTCCTGCCTTTCATTATACCAAAAAAGTCAGATAAAGGGGCAAGAGCTTTACTTTCTCTCCATCTATTCCAGCGAATATTTGTTATTTTTTTAGCGCCTATCAAAAATACTTTTACTGTTTTTTGATAATTTTTTATTATTTTTCGATATTTTGTTATTGATTATCGATATATTTTGTGCTATAGTAAATAAAAATAGAAATTTATTTGGAGGAATCCATGTCAAAGACAAGACAAAAAACAGCTGAAGATATAAGCATTGTGCTTACAAAAATCAGCCTCAGCATTTTATTTATTGCTTCCATTGTCCTGATAGCCATCGGACCTTGGGTGGTCAGCCTAGTCATCGAATTTCCCTCTCCTTTCTTTCAGGGAGAAAGTCGCTATTGGATATTGTTGCTTCTAGGCTATGTCTTGGGCTGCCTGGCTCTGACCTGTATCGTGCATCTCTATCGGCTCCTTAGCCGTATCGGGAAAAATCAGGTCTTTATCAGACAGAATGTACAGTATATGCGCTATCTGGGCTGGGAAGTCGGAATGGTCGCCCTCATTTCTTTCTTTATGGGCTTGACAGTCTATATGCCCATGCTCCTCGTAGCCGTTTCTTGCTGCATTTTAACCTTGATTATTCGGGTTATCCGCAATGCTTTTGGCAAGGCAATTGAGCTGCAAGAAGAAGTAGACTACACGATTTAGGAGGGACTATGATTCAGATAAATTTAGACCTTGTCATGGCTCAAAAACGGATTAGTGCTGGACGCTTAGCAGAATTGATTGACCTCACCCCTGCCAACTTGTCCATCTTGAAAAATAACCGAGCCAAGGCAATACGTTTTTCAACACTTAATGCCCTTTGTCGGGAATTGGACTGCCAGCCCGGCGATATTCTTGAATATATCACAGATGAAACCGAGGAGGAATAAACATGGAAACACCATCACAAGGACAGATGACGGGACAACCCTACCTTCCTTTTGAAAAAGACCAAGAACGAAAAAGCATCTTCACAGCTTTAAATATAAAGGAACTGAAGAATTTTAGAATCAGCTCTCTCATTCTCTATTTCTTAGCCTACTTTTATACAGTTGCCATTGACGGCAACAAGACCATTTACTTTTTTCCTATTGCGATTGGTTTGATTAGCCTGACCGAGTGGTTAGTAAGAAAAACGCCGACAAGCTTGCCTCAAATCGAAAAGGAGGCCTCTGCTGGCCTCGAGTCCAATCTTTTCCTGATTCTCAGCCTGACTCAGGCACTGGCTCTCAGTATCTGGGGCTTTCACCCGCAATTAGAGATTTTTCAAGCTTTGACTCTCCACATCTCCTTTTCTTTTTATATCCTATCACGGACGGGTTGGCTCAATCAAGGTCGCTTGGGAATCATGGTTTGGTACGATAGCATTCAGGCCTTTGTGATTCTACCTTTTAGAAACTTTTTCGCTGGTCTTCAAGTCTTTGCTCGGACTGGCAAGATTTCAGATACGACTGCTGAAGACGGCGATTCTTCTAAAAAGGCAGTCCAAAGTACGATGATAGCAAGTAGCCTTCTTATTGCTGGTATGCTTGTCTTCTTCGTTTGGTCACAACTTAGCCAAGTCTCTGATCGATTCGCTCTTTTCTTTAGTGATACAGCTGATGCCTTGCATCTTTTCTTTGACTTGATCTTTTCAAATCTTGATACAGACGCCATCGCTCTTCGCATCTTTTTGGCCCTACCTATCGGCCTTTATCTCTACAGCCTGATTGTTGGTGGATTATTGAATCAAAAAAATATCAAAGTTACCTACCAAAGCTTCCAAAATAACATTCAGCCACTGCGGATGTTCCCTGCTTTTACAGCCTATATCATCATCGGCAGCCTCTGCCTGACCTACGCTCTCTTTTTCCTCGTTGGTTTAGGAGAATTAAGTGAACTCCTTAGTGCTGGCACTAGCCTCCAAACTATTTCTCCACAAAATGCCTCAACTGTTGCTGTTGCTGGCTTCTGGCAACTCGTTCGTGTATCACTTCTAAATTTCGCTGTCCTAGCCGCCTTTTATTTGTTGGCTCAAAAGCCTCTCTGGGACCAGAAAGGTACTCGTCTAGCCAGCACTGTCCTCTTTATTTTTGCCTTTTTGCTGGCCTTGCTTGCTGGCTGGAAACTCTTTGGTATCTACATCTATCTTTATGGTCCAACACCATTGCGCCTGATTTCAGCCTGGTTTATCCTCGTTCTATTGGTCTGGTGTATCCTGACTCTGATTCGCTTCTACAAGCCCATCCAAGCAATCCGAATCGGTATCTTCTACGCGCTTATTAGTTTCACACTACTCTGCTATCTCTATCCCCTGCTCTTAGCTGCTTGATAGAGAGCATACTTATATGCCAATATAATTATCAAAAAGAGGCTGGGACAAAAGTCCTAGCCTCTCAATTGTCTTTGGATTGTCGAGCAGACGCAGTGGTTGAGTGGGCTCTACTACGCTGATTTCATCAGCTTTTACAGCCCTACTCAACTGTGCGGAGGTGGGATGACGAAATCGAATTCTAACGAATTACCGATTTCTGTCCCACTCTCTTTTCTTTTATTCAAACTAGATAAGATACACCTAGAAACCACCTAGACTAGCCCGTTTACCTTCCATTTCATGTAAAGTTCCTATTCTGCATGGACTCCTTCATAGCAATACTAGCCACCCTTAAACCATAGAAGCCTATTCTATCAAGTACAATAGAAAAACCAGCGGTCTCGAGTCTCCACTGGTTTCTTTATGGTAATCGTTTGGATTATGCAGCCAAAACTTTGCGTCCTTTACGACGACGAGCTGCCAATACGCGACGACCATTTTTAGTTGACATACGGTTACGGAATCCGTGTTTGCGCGCACGACGAAGTTTACTTGGTTGATAAGTACGTTTCACGATGAATACCTCCTCATAGATTTTGTATTCGTTTAGCCGGCTATAAAGTGATCAGTTACTAAACATACTTTACTATTCTATCGGATTCTCTCTTGTTTGTCAATAGTATTGGACGAATTGTTTCATTTTGGAAACGAAATCATTCAAATCGTGTCGCTTCATAGAAGGGAATCAAGGCAGTCATAGCCTGCTCAAGCTCCGATAAAACTTGCTGCTTGCTTGTAGCTTGGGAAAGATTGACGTCATATTTGATCAAAACCTTGCGGACTAGCCCAGCAGCCACCTCCTGTCTTAGATGCTGCCTATTTGCCTCCGTAGCTTCGAAGCGTTGACTCACGCCATCTATCTGGGCAAAATAGTAAGCTGGCGGCTGAATAGACAGATTCAGCACCCGATTTTGCTTGCTGAGACTGTGCTCGTCTTTCTTGCGCTCCATAAAGCTTACCTCCAGCGACACTCCAAAATCTTCTGCAGTTCCATACAAGCGCAGAGCGAACATGGGCTCCGTGATGTCCCCATAGCCTCTTAGATAGTTCCAAAAATGTGGGCGTAAAATCTGAGCCTGATTCAGCCAATTGCTGGTCCGCTCCAGACTCAGCTTAGGATAGAGTGCCTGAAAGTCTCGGACTAAGTTCGCAAACTCCTGCCGAGCAGCCTGACCTCTAGCTTTCAAATCCAACATTGTCTCTCGCAGATCCCCTGCCTTGTCTGGTGAAATGTATTTACTTCCTTGAGCAGTCAAAAATGACTCAATAGCTGGAAAAAGTGACATAGAATTTTCTCCTTTCTGTATCTAAAAACCAGCTGAGCAGCTGGTTAAGATTTATTCCGAATCAATATCCACAACAACGTAGCGGTTAGGCTCATCGCCTTCTGAATAGCTAGTCACACCATCAATTCTTGAGATAATCCGGTGGATGATTTTACGCTCACTATTGGACATAGGATCCGTATGCTGGCTGCGACGGTCTTCTAGAGCACGCTGAGCCAATTTTTGCGCATAGCTTTGTAAAACTTCTGCCCGATGCTCCACATAGTCATTTACATTGATAGAAATGTAGAAACTCTTGGAATATTGATTGTAAAGATAATTCTGAGCCAACAGCTGCAGAGCTTTCAAGACTTTACCGTGGTAACCAATCACGCGCCCTGGCTCATTGGTATCAATTTGCATATTGATTGTTCGGCGATTGTGGCTGCTGGAAAGAGTCGCTTCAACATCCATTTCATCCACAATCTTTTGCACATATGTGGTTACACTTGCGACAACTTCTTCAATATCACAATCATCCTCAACCTGGATCCCCAAGTCAAAGAAGGACGACTCCGCTGTCTCTTGCTGATTAGGTACCACTTCTGCTAAAGAGCTATCTTCCTCTGAGTCTTTCAGAGTTTGTGCTTCATCAATCGCTTGACTGGTCTTTAAGAAATCAATTGCACCTGTTTCTTCCAGAATGGTACTGGCGTCTTTATCGTTTTTAAGAATTTCAGCCTTGACTTTTTCTGAAACAACTTCACCTTCGCCCTCGGCCTTCTTGATAGCCGTCACCACTCGCCCTAAGTCGACTGTTGCTTCACTAACACTCTGTACCGGCTCGTTTTGTGCATTGATTTCCTCAGGAACTCCTTTTACCGCCTGTTGGTTGGCCTTGGCCACAGTCGTTTCAGCAATCGGCTCCACATCTACCTGCGCAGGCTTTTTGCCAAATAAACCGAGAAAACCTTTCTTTTCACGCGAAACAACGGTAATATGTGCTCTCATTCGTGGGATATCCAGCGTTTTTAGTCCATTTTGAATCGCTTCTTCAACACTTGCTCCTGTAAAAATAACCATCTGCAAGAGTCCTCCTTTTTACTTTTTCTTTTTCTGTGCTTTTTGAAGGGCACGTTTTTTCTTCATTTCCAATTGGCGCTCCGCCTTTGCCTTTGCTTCACGTTCAGCAATAATCTTAAAAGGATTGCTCAAAAGCAAGGTCTGACCGACTTGATAGGCGTTAGAAACCGTCCAGTAAAGAGCAACCCCGCTGGCTGCATACACCGCAAAGAAGAAAATCAATACCGGCATCAGGTAGGTCATCACTACCGTCCCACTATTTTTCTCTGGCAAGGCTTTATTGGATAGCCAAGTGCTAAAGAAAGTAAAGAGAGCAGCGAGAATAGGTAGGATAAAGGTCGGATCTGTTGTTCCTAGATTGAGCCAGAGGAAGTGACCTGTCTTTAGAAATTCAACTCGTGTCAGAGCTTGGAAAAGTGCCACAAGCACTGGCATTTGGATAAAGAGCGGAAGGAATGCAGCATAGGGATTGACGCCCATTTCTTTATAAAGCTTGCTGGTTTCCTCTGCTAAAGCTGCTCTGCTATCCATATCTTTGCCCGGATATTTTTCCTGAAGTTTCTTGATATGAGGCTGAACTTCCTGCATCTTTCTAGATGAGGTCGTCTGAAATTGGAAGACTGGCAACAAGACTGTCCGAATAATCAAGGTAAAGAGAATAATCCCGATCCCTGTACTTCCATTAAAGGACAAGAATTGAATCATCTCCGCAAAGAAATAAACTAATTTCTCCCAAAAATCACTTGAATTAGCAGTCACTTCGCTGGTGCCACAAGCCGTCAGAATGAGCAGCGAAGCCGCTAAAAGAAATCCTATTTTACTCTTCTTTTTCACAAACAAATCCTTCCTGATAAATTTTTGCAACTTTTAAGACATGCAATAAATTTTGTTCCACTTGATGGTAGTCTAGAGTTTCAACTCCCTTGCGGGCAATAACAACAAAGTCATCCTTGGTCAAGTCCGCCCGATGCTGAATCAAGACATGACGAATCTTTCTTTTGATACTATTACGAACAACTGCATTGCCCAGCTTTTTACTAACTGAAATCCCCACTCGAAAATGGCGCTGTTCTTTTTCTAATTTATAAACGACAAACTTTCGATTGGCAAAATTCTGCCCAGCTTTAAAAATCGCCTTGAAATCTTTTTCGCTCTTGACGCGATAGTTTTTTCTCAAAACTCAACTCCATCCACTAAAATTAACTCTATTATACCATATTTTCCCAAAAAGCCAATAAGGGCTAGGGTTGCAATGCGAGCCCTCTTTTTCGAAAAGTTCACCTAAAAATCGAACTTGAAGCAAGTACCGGTCACATTACAGAAAAATCCAGAAATGATTAATACCACAGCTCCAAAAAAGAGTCCGGGACAAAAGTCCTAGCCTCTCAATTGTATTTGGATTGTCGAGCAAGACGCAGTGGTTGAGTGGACTCTATTACGCTGATTGCATCAGCTTTTATAGCCCTACTCAACTGTGCGGAGGTGGGACGACGAAATCGAATTCTAACGAATTACCGATTTCTGTCCCACTCTCATTTTACACGGTAAAAAACGTCTAGGTGCTCTGAGATGCCTTGGGCAATAATGAAGCGGTCTTGACTGCTATCAGTCGGATCCTGCCCGCTAACAGTCTCTCCTGCTGGCAACTTTTTCCCTGCTGGAATAATAGACAAGGCAGCACCTGTAAGATTATGCCAACGAATGCTAGTACGATAAATTCCATTTTCATCCAGACCGGCGTATACCAGTTCCAACTTGGCAACATCCGATACCAGTCCCTTGGCATCAAATGTATAAGTGACGCCATTGGCATCCTGCCAAGTACCAGCCATGCTAGAAAAGTCCCCAGAAGCAATGGCCTGCATATCTAAACCAGAGGTAGCCGCAGGTTCGTCATTTCTCTTGCTTTCTGACTTAGCAGAAGACTCCTTAGTTGCTGGCTCCGAAGGCTCCTGACTGCTAGATATAGAAGTGTCCGAACTACTTGTTTCAGTAGACAGCTCTGTCGAACTTTTGCTCGTCTCAGACTTTTTGGAAGAAGCTGAGCTGGTCGAGGTCGAGCTAACTTTGGAACTGCTAGAAAGCGAAGTCGGCTGATCTTTCTTTTGACCGCAAGCCACTAACACAGACGATGCCACCAGAGTTCCAGCCAAGAGAATCATCCATTTTTTCATCTTTAGCACCTCGCAATATTTTCTTTTTCTTGTAACATTATTGTAACATAAATACAGCTTTTTAGAAAGCAAAAGGCTGGGACAAAAGTCCTAGCCTCTCAATTGTCTTTGGATTGTCGAGAAAGACGCAGTGGTTGAGTGGGCTCTACTACGCTGATTTCATCAGCTTTTACAGCCCCACTCAACTGTGCGGAGGTGGGACGACGAAATCGAATTCTAACGAATTACCGATTTCTGTCCCACTCTCATCTTATTGAATTTTTTTAAGCATATTGTCGATATGCTGGATAGATTTTTCGCGGCCTAATAGGTAAATGGTATCTGGCAACTCTGGTCCGTGCATTTCACCTGAAACAGCGATACGGATTGGCATGAAGAGGTTCTTGCCCTTGATACCTGTCTCTTTTTGGACGGCTTTGATTTGTGGGAAGATATTTTCTGTCACAAATTCTTCATCCGTCATTGCTTCCAGTTTCGCTTTGAAGGCTTCTAGAACAACAGGAACGGTTTCTCCTGCCATGACCTCGCGCTCAGCGTCTGTCAATTCTGGGAAATCTGAGAAGAAAAGATCTGTCAGCGGAACAATCTCATCTACTGATTTCATTTGTGGTTTGTAGAGTTCAACTAATTTCTCAGCCTTGTCAGTCAAGCGTCCTGCTTCTTCCAAGAATGGTTTTGCCATTTCAAAGATTGTTTCAAAATCCGCATTCTTGATGTACTCATTGCTCATCCAGTCCATCTTTTTCTGGTCAAAGGCCGCTGGAGATTTGCTGAGGCGATTTTCATCAAAGAGTTTGATGAGTTCTTCACGAGAGAAGATTTCATGCTCGCCACCAGGATTCCAACCGAGAAGAGCGATAAAGTTAAAGACTGCTTCTGGTAAATAACCTTTTTTACGGTAGTCTTCGATAAACTGAAGGGTGTTGGTATCGCGCTTAGACAATTTTTTACCCGTTTCAGAGTTGATAATCAAAGTCATGTGACCGAACTCTGGAGCTTCCCAACCAAGCGCCTCATAAACCATGAGCTGTTTTGGAGTATTGGCAATGTGGTCATCCCCACGGATAACGTGGGAAATTTTCATGTCATGGTCATCAATCACAACGGCAAAATTGTAAGTTGGGTAGCCGTCTTTCTTTTGGATAACCCAGTCGCCACCGATATTGCCACCTTCAAACTCAATGTCGCCCTTGACCATGTCCGTCCACTTGTAGATACCAGCTTCATTGACAGCCAGACGAACCGTTGGAATGATGCCCGCTGCTTCACGTTCTGCGATATAAGCTGCTTTTTCTTCTTCGCTCATACCGAGATATTCATTGATGTAGCGTGGTGTTTCACCTGCTGCTTCTTGACGTTCGCGCTCAGCAGCCAATTCTTCTTCTGTAACGTAAGATTTGTAGGCTTTTCCTTCTGCTAGCAATTGGTCAATGTATTTTTGATACAATTCCAAACGCTCTGATTGGCGGTAGTTTTCATGTGTTTCAGGGCTTTCATCCCAGTCCATACCCAACCAACGAAGGTTTTCAAGCTGTGAACGTTCACCATCTTCGACATGGCGCTTGCGGTCTGTATCTTCAATACGGATGATAAAGGTTCCGCCATGATGACGAGCATAGAGGTAGTTAAAGAGCGCCGTCCGCGCATTTCCGATGTGTAATAGTCCTGTTGGACTTGGTGCATAACGCACTCGAATATCTTTTGTCAATTTTCGATCTCCTATTTGGGAATAGCAGGGATATCTCGCTCCTGCTTTCGTATTCAAACGTTATTATTATATCACATTCTCGACCCAGAATCCGCTGAATCGCATGATTTTTTAAGACAGTCTTTCTTCGAGGACAAAGTCAATTGGCAGCCAAGCTAAAACCTGCTCCATCTGCTTTTCCCAGTAGTACCATTCATGGTTGCCAGGACTGTGGCTGTAGGTGATATCCATGCCTAATTCTCGCAGATTTTTCACAACCACCTGATTGGCCTCGTAGAGAAAATCCTCTTCACCGCACCATGCCCAAAGCTTGGTCTTTTTATCAGATTGCTTGGCTATGCTCTCCAGCGAATGAGAACTGCTGATCCAGTCTTTATAGTCTCCAAAAACTCCCCGCCAGTAGGCTGGTGTTGCTATTTCAACATCATCTGGATGACTATCAAGAAAACTCAAAGCCCCTGAAAGACTAGCCGCATATGAAAAACAGTTAGACTTGAGAGCCAGCTTAAAGGATCCGTAGCCGCCCATAGAAAGGCCAGCGATAAAATTCTTCTCTCGCTTGTCAGACATATTGGGGAAAAAGCGCTTGAGCACTCGTGGCAGCTCTTCAGCGATAGCCTCGTAATAGTTAAAGCCGTATTGAGTATCGGTGTACCAGCCATTGCTGGTATTCGGCATGACAACAATCAGGTTAGTCGAGCGAACCAGGCGCTCAATATTCGAGCGCTTGAGCCAGCTATTGTGGTTACCGTTCATACCATGAAGCAGATACAAAACAGGAATATCCTTATCATCTGGCTTGTCCACGCGCGACGCATCTGGATAGAGAACATTGACTCCCCACTCCATCTCCAAGGCTTCTGAATAATATTCGATCTGCATCACTGCCATCTTTTTTCTCCTCTTATAAAAACTACTGTTCTTGACTAGGCAGCACAGCCAGCCACACTCCGAAAGCAAAGCCTGTTCTGCGACCGCCAAAAGATAAGAAAAAGCCGATATTCGACTTTCTCTCTGCAAAATACTGGGAAAGTTGCTCCCTCGAGTGACTCTAGCGAACTTCCATGACAACCGGAAGAATAGCCGGCCGGCGCTTGGTCTGCTCAAAGAGGAACTTGGCCAAACTATCACGAACCGCTCCCTTGAGCTCGCCCCAGTCGAAGCTTTCCTGAGCCAGATAGTCTTCCACTGTCTTATTGATCAGGTCAGTACTCTCCCGCAGGATGTCACGACTCTTCTTGACATAGACAAATCCCCGAGTATGAACCTTGGCTTTGGAAATGATTTTCTTCTCCTTACGGTTGACCGTAAGGGCCACGATGAAGATGCCGTCTTCAGACAAGACCTTGCGGTCACGCAGGACGATATTGCCCACATCACCGATGGCATTTCCATCAATCATGACATCGCCTGCTGACACTGCTCCAGCTGGCACAAAGTCGCCATTTTCGTAGGCCATGATGCTACCACGCTTAGGTATCAAGATGTTTTCTGGTAAAATCCCGACTTCCATAGCTGCCTTGGCATGGGCGTCTAGTCCGCGGTACTCTCCCTGAATCGGGAAGAGGTACTTGGGTTGCAGTAAGTTGAGCATAAGTTGCAAGTCACGCGCATTGGCATGGCCAGATACACGTAAGTTTTGGGTAATCAGCTTGACCACGCCACCAGCTTGGTAAATCATGTTTTCCACACGCGCCACAACTGCTTCCTTGGCAATTGATGGCGTTGTAACGATATAAACCAAGTCTCCGTCTTTGATTTCTACATAACGGTGACGACCAATGGACATCTTGCGCAGGCCATTAATAGGCTCACCCATCCGACCCGTCTCCAAGATAATCAACTCATGGTCCTCAAACTTAGACATTTCCTTAGGCTTGATCAAAAGGCGTTCATCCGCCAAGGATAATTTCTTGAGGCGGATAGCCGTACGAACGATGTTTTCAATATCAAAGCCTGTCAAAACGACGCGACGACCTGTTTCTGCCGCAGCTTCAAAGACCTGCTGGATCCGAGACAGGTTGCTGGCAACCGCTGCTACGATGACACGCCCATCCCAATCCGAAATCGTGTCCGTAATCTCACGGCCAACCTCGCTCTCACTAGCCACTTGCACAGTGCTGTCAGCATTGGCTGAATCACTCAGCAAAGCTAGAACTCCCTCACGGCCAATCTCAGCCAAACGGCCGAAATCTGTCGCATAGGATTCGCTGGCAGATTGGTCAAACTTGAAATCTCCCGTATAAACAATATTGCCTTCACGCGTCTTGACAACGATTCCCAGACTCTCTGGAATCGAGTGGGTCGTCCGGAAGAAAGAGACAACCGTTTCGCCAAATTCAATCTCGGTATTTTCATCGATAACATGAAAGTCATTGAATTTCTTCACGGCGTCATTGTTTTTGACAAAGAGCTTGGCTAGCTCAATCGTCAACTCCGAACCAAAAACCGGTACCTTAGCTTCTGTCAAAAGATAAGGCAGTGCACCAATGGCATCCGCATGACCGTGGGTCAGAAAGACACCTGCAATTCGGTCTTTATTTTCAAACAAATAATCCATGTTGGGAATGACGACATCTACTCCCAGCTGCTCATTTTCTGGGTATTTGAGCCCAGCATCCAATACAAAAATGGAATCATCCACTTCGGCGACGTAGAGGTTTTTCCCATTCTCGCGCACGCCGCCCAAAGTAATCAGCTTAATAGTGCTTTTACTCATTTTTACTCCTATTCGATTTTAGAATCTCACGTATCAAAGATTCCTTGATTTTATTACTAACGGTCCTTGGCAAGCCAAGTCGAATTACAGTTTTGCAAACAAAGTTTGCACATCTTAGTCATTATAGCATTTTTTCACGCTTTTTTCAAAACAAAGGAAACTCATAGAGCAAGCTAGAAATCTAAGAATAGGTATTTGATACAGCAAGAAGTATCTGGCCACTTCTTCCTTCCTAATTCAAAATGCGGAGAAAGGCATACTCCCAGTTTCATTTTAGAAGATAGCTTTTAGGAGCTAGATCTACTCACAAGATAAAAAATAATAGAACCTAGTCTGAGACTAAATTCTATTATCCGAGCGGAATTCCCTATACTGATCTCCTAATATCGATTAGAAGATTACTTGGGAAACTGCCCTATCTTATATAGGCTGAATGGATGAACAGACTTACTCAAAGCCATTGTTCTGGCTTAATTCTTTGAACCAGTGCCCTGATTTTTTGATAGTCCGTTCTTGGGTTTCTAGATTGAGCTCAATCAAGCCGTAGCGGTTCTTATAGCTATTGAGCCAAGACCAACAATCGATAAAGGTCCACATGAGGTAACCTGTACAGTTGGCCCCGTCCTGGATGGCACGATGGAGCTGGCGCAGATGGCCTTTAACAAAGTCAATCCGATAATCGTCTTGAATCATGCCATTTTCACGGAATTTCTCTTCACCCTCGACTCCCATGCCATTTTCCGTCAGCATCCATTCAATATTGCCATAGTTTTCCTTGATGTTTTGTGCAATATCGTAGATTCCTTGCTCATAAATTTCCCAGCCACGGTGAGGATTAATCTTGCGGCCAAGCATAACATAAGGCTCATAGAAATGATCTGGCAGAAGCGGCGACTCTGGATGTTTCAAATACTTGGGCGCTGCAACCCGCAGAGGCTGATAGTAATTGACACCCAAAAAGTCGACCGTATTTTCCCGAATCGCTTGCAACTGCTCCTCAGTCGTAGCTGGTAAAAGATCATGCTCACGCAAAAGATCAACTAGCTCTGCTGGATAATGCCCCAAAACAGATGGATCCAAGAAAGACTTGGCTTGGAAGAGCTCGGCAATGCGAGCGGCCTTCAAGTCCACCGGATGCTGGCTGCGTGGATAAGCAGGTGTCAGGTTTAGGATAATACCGATTTTGTAGTCTGCTCCAACCTCATGACAGGCTTTCACTGCTAAAGAACTAGCTAGCTGGGTATGATAAGCCACCTTAACCGCAGCCCGAGCGTCCACTTTATTAGGATAATGTCCATCGTAGAAATAGCCAAACTCAACTGGTACAATAGGCTCGTTAAAGGTCACCCACTGATCCACCAAGTCCCCGTAGCTTTCAAAGCAGAAACGAGCATAGTCTACATAAGCATCGACTGTATCTAAACTTTCCCAGCCTTCTTGCGCTTCCTGCAAGGCAAAGGGCAGATCAAAATGATAAAGATTGACAATCAAGCGAATGCCCTTGGCCTTGATTCTTTCAAAAACCTTGCGGTAGAAGTCAACACCAACCTGATTAACCGGACCACGACCATCTGGAAAAATCCGTGACCATTGGATAGACGTCCGAAAGGCTGTGTGACCTGTTTCGACTAAAAGGTCGATATCTTGCTCCCAATTTTCGTAAAAAGTGGATGCCTTGCCAGGTCCAATTTCATTATAGAAACGATGGGCTTCTTGGCTAAACCAATAGTCCCAAAGATTGTCTCCCTTCCCATCTCCTGAAATCCGCCCCTCCGTTTGCGGACCCGATGTAGAAGATCCCCAGACGAAGCCTTTTGGAAATTGAATCATATTTTATTTACCTCTCGATTTATCTTTACACCTCATTATATAAAGACCTTTTGCAAAAAGAAAGCAACAGTCTATTCAAATTTCTCTACTGATTAAAGGCATTTGTGATTGCGAAGACTAAAAGTTCATTCAAAAAGAGAGTGGGAACAGGAATCGGTAATTCGTTAGAATTCGATTTTGTCGTCCCACCTCCGCACAGTTGAGTAGGGCTGTAAAAGCTGATGAAATCAGCGTAGTAGCGCCCACTCAACCACTGCGTCTTGCTCAACATCCAAAGACAATTGAGAGGCTAGGACTTTTGTCCCAGCCTCTTCATCATTTTCACTGATTAATAAACTGTTTTCTCTGTTTCGAAATCAAAGAAATGCGCCTTGTTTAGGTCAAAGCCAAGGTCAATTCCAGCACCTGTTTCTGAGTAGTCACGAGCATCTACACGTGCAATAAACTCGCTGTCACCAACTTGACAGTAAAGGTGAGACTCAGAACCCAAAAGCTCAGAGACAGAAATAGTCGCATGAACCACAGAATCTGGAAAGGTCTCTAAGAAGGCAGGTTCTGTATTGATGTCTTCTGGACGAATACCAAAGATCAACTTCTTGCCGTCATAACCCTTCTCACGCAGCACCTTCAGTGTTCCTTCTGGAACTGTCAAACGCAAGCCATTGGCAACAATTTGATTTCCCTCAAGTGTCACAGTGATAAAGTTCATCGCTGGGCTTCCAATGAAGCCTGCCACAAATTTGTTAACTGGGTGGTTGTAAACTTCTTGTGGGCTACCGATTTGCTCTACTCGACCAATCGTTCCAGTTCCAGCAGGGTTCTTGGTTGCTGACATGATAACAATCCGGTCTGCAAGCGTCATGGCTTCTGTTTGGTCGTGGGTAACGTAGATAGTGGTCGCTCCGATACGGCGGTGGATCTTGGCAATCTCAGCACGCATGGACACACGCAATTTAGCATCCAAGTTTGACAATGGCTCGTCCATTAGGAAAACCTTTGCATCACGCACGATGGCACGACCCATAGCAACACGCTGACGTTGACCACCTGACAAGTCTGCCGGCTTGCGATCCAAGAATTCTTTCAAACCAAGGATTTCAGCCGCTTCTTGCACCCGTTTGTCAATATCTTCCTTGCTGTACTTACGCAGTTTCAATCCGAAAGCCATGTTGTCATAGACTGTCATGTGTGGATAGAGGGCATAGTTCTGGAAGACCATAGCAATATCGCGGTCTTTCGGTGCCACGTCATTGACAACTTTACCATCAATCGACGCTGTTCCTTCTGTGATATCCTCAAGACCCGCAATCATACGCAGCGTTGTAGATTTCCCACATCCTGACGGACCAACGAAAACGATAAACTCCTTGTCCTTGATGTCCAAATTAAAGTCTTCAACAGAATAGTGCTCACTGTTTGGATACTTTTTATAAATATTTTTCAGATTTAACTCAACCATAAGCTTCTCCTAACTCCTTTACCATATTGTAAGTTCTTTCTGCTTGATTATATCACGAATAGCAGGCCCTCACACTGACTCTTCTATATCTTTTTTTCTACTTTTTTTAGCATTAATATAGAAAAGAAATAAAGGTTCACTCACTTCAGCGATTTCATCACTCGACTTGCTTCCGATAGGCCTTAGGCGACTTGCCACACAGCTTCCGAAAGACTTTGTAGAAATAACCAACATTGCTATAGCCAACTGCATAACAAACGTCTTCTATACTGTCATTTTTGGCAAGTAAGAGCTGCTGGGCAGCCTTGATGCGCTGCTTATTTAGCAACTCTGCAAAAGTGGAGTTGGTCTCCCGCTTGATTAGCTGCCCCAAATAAACTGGATTGATGTAGAGTTCCTTGCTGATATCTTTTAGGGACAAGTCTTTTTGATAATCGCGACCAATCACTTCCAAGACATTGGCAACATTCTCATTCATTCGATACTGGGCGAACAAATCTGAGAGCTGATCTTTCATATAATCCAGCAAGTCTGCAAAGGTATTCGTGCTTTCAATCTTTTTGATAATGGTTGTCATATCGTCTGGTTTCAAATGCTGAAACAGATGGTAAACATCCATGATAAACTGAATGAACAATTGCTTGGTAATTGAAACTTCAGGCGTATTTTGCAGCACGATATCCTTGAGCAGGTCCAATTCGTCCAAAATCTGGCCGATATTTCCTTGGATAATCACGCGATACATAGGCTCATAGTAGCTAAAGAGCGGATTGGTTTCTTGCAAGCTAACCGTTCCATAAAATAGAGTTTTTTCTAGATTAAGCTTGAAAGCCTGCAGGCCTTGTTTATAAGGAGCTGTGAATTCTTCCAAATAGAGCGCTTCTTCCTTTTGCGAGGATAAAAACAAATAGCCTGTCTGTCCTAAAATACTATAAGGGACTGAAACTAGCCCTTTTTCGTGAGCAGCTGCTCCCAGCCAAACACTATCAAAGGATTTAAGATAAGTAGCTATTTCATCTTCGCTTGTCTCTTCTTTAAAAATCAGCTCTAGTTGATTGTTGGAAGAACGGTCAAATTCCCTTTCTAATTTTTCTAGGATTGCTGCCAGTTCGACCTTATCGACTGGCTTCACCAGATAATCTGCCACCTGCAAATTGAGAGCGGTTTTGACATATTCAAATTCTTGATAGCCTGAAAGAATGATAAAAGCTGCATTGGGCAGGGAATTCTTCATCTGCTCAATCATCTGCAAGCCATTCATCCCTGGCATATTGACGTCGGTAATGACCAAATCCACAGGATTGTCCTTAATATAGGCGAGAGCCGTTTCTGCATCATTGGCTGTAGCCACAACCTGCATATTCCACTTTTCAAAAGGAATCAGCACCTTCAAGCCTTCTGTGATCATGTATTCATCATCGACTAGTAATACTCTGTACATCTTTTTTCTATTCATCCTTAATTTCTATAATATAGGTCACTCCTTGGTCCTGTTGCGATTTCAGTCGGATACTGTAACGGTCGCCAAAAAAGAGCAGGAAGCGTTCATGAATATTCCGAATACCAATGGATCTTTGCTGTTCTCGATTCTGGGCATCCATTAGCTCTCGGCTGGCCAGAATGTCTTGGATTTCGGCCAAACGGTCAGCTGGGATGCCTCGACCATTGTCTTGGATCATCAGCCTTACAGCGCCGTCTATCTTTTGAGCCTTAACACTAATAACATTATCCTGCCTGCGGTAGTCGATGCCATGTGCAAAGTAATTTTCAATCAGCGGCTGAATACTAAACTTGGGAATCATCATTTCTTCCAAGCCTTCTTCAATTTTGAAGCCATAGGCCACTGATTTGGGATGCCGAACCATGCAAAGATAGCTATATTTCCGACAAAATTCCAATTCATTTTTCAAACTGCTTCTGGATTCATCTGAGATATTATTTCTCAGAAGACTGCTAAATTCATAGATAATATCCGCTAATTCTTCCTGCCTCTGCATGACCGCATACATCCTGATAAATTCCAAGGTATTGTACATAAAATGAGGATTGATTTGCGCCTGCAAGGCTCTCATATTGGCATCTTTTTGACTGATCTCCAAGCGATAGATATCCCGAATACTCTTATCCATACTATCCAACATGGTATTGGTCGTTGTTGCAATCAGAAGCAACTCCTGCTCCTTGGTCTCTGTCGCAATACGTTTCTGATTATCACCATCTGTGATGAGATGGAGTGTATCCACAATATCAACAACCTGCCTTTGGTAATTGAGAAAAATTCTCTGCAACGCAGCATATAAAACTCCAACCAAAATCAAACCAGAAAAAATAATCAAACCAGTGCTGAAAACCGTCTTCTCTATCACATAATGCGCAGGCACTGCTGTCTGGACAGTGTAATTGTAGATAGTTTCTTTTTTGATCCAATCATTTTGGCCAATTCCTTTTGTATCACCAAAATGCAGAATTTCTTTTTTGTAAGGCGAAATAACGCTGAGAGCGAGTGGAACATCGCCCCGCGTATTATCGACAACCTTGTTGAAGACTTCCCCATCAATCCGAATGTAAATCGTTCCGATGACTTGATCAACTGCCTTATCATAAATCGCGATGGGAAAGGCATCGCGCGCAGGTCTAAATTCCTCAGCAGGAAGCTGTTTGCCACCTCTCGCTTGCCTTGTGGAGACAAAAACAGTTTTGTAATCATTTAAAGTAATATCAATGCCTGTAACAAATTCATTTTCAACATAAATATCATTGATATTTTGGTGGAGGGATACTTGAACATAAGTAGGCACATCTGCTGATAAGCGCCAACTAGCGTACTCAGAGGGACTCATGATAAAGTAGTTATAAACCCCGTCCAATTTTGCTCGATTTTCAACCAGACTTTGAGCCAGTTGATTCGCTCGGCGGTTATAATAATCCACTTCATCAGCCAATCGAGTCACTGCTTGTTGCGCAATCTGCTCAGTTTCCTTATAACGACTGTGCCAATCAGAATAAGACAAAATGAGACCCAAACATCCCACAATAGCCACCATAATGACAGCATAAACTTTTAGTAACGAATGGAGCCAAAATTTCTTCATGGTTTTTCTGTTATCAACTTAGACTGAATGGTTTGGTAAATTGGGTCTAGAACATCACTAACAAAAAAGTGCCAAAGCCCAATAAAAGCAAAGAAGAGTAAGGCCGGCATGAAGTAGCTGGCAATCAATAGCAGGATTGTCCCTAATAAGAGTTTCAACATGGCTGAAATATTGAGAAAGACGCCAATCAAAGATAATTTCAAGCTATTTTTATAAGAAAACTCAAAAAAGACCTGCAATTTCAGATAGACTGCATACACTGCTGGTGCCAAAAGCAAAAAGAGCAAATTTGCAATCGTCAACACCAGATAAAGGATAGTCTGGTGAGGAAGCTGGATGAGGATATAAATTCCATACGACAAAAGAGCTTGCACTATAAGCAAAGTGAAGAATACTTTATTTGTAGCAAGGAAATTTTCTTTAAACAAATCCCACGCTTCTTTCCAGTGATATTTTTTATAGTCATAGCGATATTGCTGAAACAAAGTCATGAGCACACAACCGGCTGGAGCAAGTCCAAAAACAAGACCTCCACACAGAGCCAATACCCAAAAAATTGCGGATGCAAGCATAGCCATATAAACTCGTTGAAAAATCCACTCAACTAGTCTTCCCATTGTTTTTCCTTTCTGTTCTTTGTATTCTGCACATTATAAAATTATAACACATTTCAACCGTTTCCAAAAATTCCTCTCAGTCAACAGAAGAAAAATCCTCCTCAAAATATGACGAGGAGGATTTATGATTTTGCTTATTTCTTAGCAGCAAGGAATTCGTCGTATTGTTTTTGCATTTCTTTCAATACTTTATCGTATGCTCCTTCAGATTTCAGTTTGTCCATCATCTTAGGAATTTCAACATCAGGATCAACTGTACCAGTGTTGATAGCAGTGTCGTATTCTTTCATTGTGTTCGTGATGCTAGATACTTCTGCTTTAACTGGGTCTACATTGAAGTTAAATCCAAGAGCTGGTGATTCTGGTGCTTCTGCAAGAATCTTCTTAGAATCTTCGATTTGTTGATCTGTTACGTTTTCATTGATGTAAAGGATCCAGTTGTTACCTGTGTTCCAGCCAGACATGTGGGTATTACCATTGTAGCCTTTCAAAGTACGAACGCGGTTTTCTTTACCTTCAACTTTTTCCCAGTTTTCGCCTTCTGGACCATATACAAGGCCGTTCAACAATTCAGGATTAGTGTTAAGCAAAGTCAACAATTCCATTGATTTTTCTTTGTTCTTAGAGTTGTTTGAGATAACGAAGTTCGCTACTTGAGTAGTTTGGTTCTTCTTGTAGTTCTTAGTCAGTTGGCTGATTTCGATCTTACGGTTAGCTACACGAGAAAGCAAGCTGTTACCATAGTCAGCAGGTCCTACTGTTTCTTCACGAACGAACCAAGAATCTTCAGACAATTGATAAGCAGTATCACTAGTTGCTACGTCTTTTGGAATGTAGCCAGCTTGATAGTACTTATGGATGGTTCTGAGGCTATCCAAGAAACGAGGGACTTCATAACGGTTTACAATCTTAGTTGTATCGCCTTCCAAGTCAATAACGAAAGGAAGTCCGTTAGTTACAGGATAATCAAAGTTATCAGATGGGATAAAGTTCTTACCGATAGCGAAAGGAACAACTTTTGGATCTTTTTCTTTAGCAGCTTTCAAAACTGGTTCCAAATCTTGGTAAGAGTGGATATTTGAAACATCGCTGATACCATATTTTTCAAGAAGTGGCCCGTTGAAGGCAAAGTTTTGTGAAGAAGTTACATTGGCATTAACTGGAACAGCATAGATTTTACCGTTGACAGTGTTTCCTTTGATGTAAGCTGGGTCTAAAGAATCGTAAAGTTTTTTACCTTCTTTTTTGTAGAGCTCAGTCAAGTCAGCATAAGCGCCTTTTTGGGCATTGATGACATAGTTTTGAGCGAAAGCGATGTCGTAGTTTTCACCTGATGAAGTGATAACGTTCATTTTTTGTTCGTAGTCACCCCAACCGATGTATTCAATATCCAACTTAGCATCGATTTCTTTGCCGATAATCTTGTTAGCATTTTCGAGCAATTTGTCCAAATTGTCTGGTTTGTCACCGATTTGGTACATCTTGATAACTGTCTTACCATCATCAGTTTTTGATGATTTTTGGTTGTCCCCAGTAAGACTACCGCAGCCTGCTAGGAGGCCTGAAAAAGCCAAGAAGCTAGCAGAAGCTAGAGCATATTTTTTCCAATTTTTCATAGAAAAATCTCCTTTTAATTTTTTATATACAAATTTAATAATGTGAGTTTTTAGTAGTAAAAACTCTAAGACTAAAGGGGGCAAGCTATTCTTTGACGCCTCCGATAGTCAATCCCTTAACGAAGTAACGTTGGAAGAATGGATAGACGCAAGCGATTGGCAAGGTTGCAATTACGACCATGGCCATACGTCCAGACTCTTTAGGGAGAGATCCTGTTAAGCCTGCAAGCTGAGCACTCGCTCCCGCACTCTTAGACAAGTAGTCCATATTTTGCTGAATCTTCATCAGCAAATATTGAAGGGGAACTAAGTTGTCACTGCGAATGTAGAGCAGGGCGTTAAACCAATCGTTCCAATAAGCAAGGGCAGTGAAGAGAGTGATTGTAGCGATACCTGGAAGAGATAGTGGCAAGCAGATTTGGAAGAAAATCCGAGTCTCGCTGGCACCATCAATCTTAGCAGATTCAATAATCGCTTCTGGGATCGTTCTCTTGAAGAAGGTTCTCATCAAAATGATATTGAAAGGACTAAGCAGTAGTGGCAAAATCAAGGCCCACACTGTATCTCCTAAACCAAGCAAGTTGGTCATAACGATGTAAGTAGGGATCATCCCTGCTTGGAAGAGCATACTTGCCATTGCAAACAAGGTAAAGAAGCGTTTGAATTTAAAGCTTCGACGTGAAATGGCATAGGCGTAAGTTGTTGTGAAAAAGACATTCAAACTAGTACCTACTACCGTAATCACCACTGTCACAAAGAGTGACTGCAAGAGCTGATCTTTCAAGCTAAATAAGAATTCATAGCCCGCCCAGCTAAACTGTGATGGCCAAAAGGCAAAACCATTATGAACCAAACTGCTTTCATCTGTCAGCGAGATGATGATGACAAAGAAGAAAGGCAGAACACAGGAAAGCGAGAAGATCGCAATCAAGATGTTAAAGAAAAAATCGGCTTTTTTACTAAAGGAGTGAATTCCCACATTATCGACTTTCTCTTTTTGAATTTTTGGGGATTTCATAAGTTCCTCCTTCTAAAAGAGAGCAGATTCTTTATCAATTCTGCGGACAATCAGGTTGCTGACGATAACGAGGATACAGCCAACAATTGATTGATAGAGACCCGCAGCTGACGCCATCCCGATATCACCTGTACCGGTCAATCCACGATAAACATAGGTATCCAAAACGTTGGTTACACTATAGAGCGATCCTGAATCATGCGGAACAGTGTAGAACAAACCGAAGTCCGCGCGGAAGATATTTCCAACTGCTAGAATGGTTAGTACTGTGATAAGAGAAGCCAAAGATGGCAAGGTGATATTACGGATACGCTGCCATTTTGTAGCGCCATCGACCGTTGCTGCCTCATAGTAAGTCGGATCAATTCCCATGATACTTGCATAGTACAAAATACTGCTGTATCCTAAGCCCTTCCAGATACCAATGAAAAGGATGAAGGCTGGCCAGAAAGAGACCACTGTATAAAAGTTGATATTCGGATTGTGCAACAAATTGTTCAGCAAGCCCTTGCCAGGGTTCAAGAAAGCATCTACGAAGAAACTAATAATAACCCAAGAAAGGAAATACGGAAACAGCATGGTTGTCTGATAAATCTTTACCATCTTTTTCGAACGAAGTTCGCTAAAGATAATGGCAATTCCGACAGAGAAAATCAATCCTAAAATAATGAAACCGCCATTATAAAGAATGGTATTTCGTGTAATCGTATAGGCATCCTTGGAATTAAATAAGAACTTAAAGTTATTGAAGCCCACCCATTCACTGCTCATAAGGCTATGGATGAATCCTTCACCACTTAGTTTAAAATTCTTAAATGCAACGACGTTTCCTAAAACTGGTATATAGAAGAACAAAACAAACCAAACAACTCCTGGTAAGACCATGAGCAAGAAAATAAAGTTTTCTTTCAGTGTTTTGATAACCTTATTCATTCAAATCTCCCTTTCTATTGTTTTGATATCGTTTTCATGTTTCTATTATATGCCTTTTTCTATTCTCATTTAAACTCCTAATTATAGAAAAAACTATACAAATTATTTATCTAATATACAGATAAAAAGTAGAGTAGAGCCATGAAAACTTTGATCAAGCAAAGTGCTTACGTTGTGTAAATCGTTGACGCTGTAGCGATAGTGTGCCATTGGTTGGCTGTCGTCGCTATTAGACCTTGCTCCTTATAAAAGTCATTGAAAGGCAAGATTTCTTGCTCTAATTCTTCTACAGAATCAAGCTGACCAGTCGTGTATTGCTGCAGGCGCTCCTGCGCCCGTTTGATCCGCTTGAGCAAACCTCCAAAGCGGATATCAATCGTATCCAGACCGAAAATCTTGTTTTCCTGCTGCCATTGATGGCTGAACTGCTCGGCAAAGTCTTCCACTTTTTGGTAGAGCAAAGGCAACTCTTTCTCAGCTAGTTCTGCCAAGCGAGCTTTGTCTCCTACACCATAGGCTTTTTGAATACCAGATGTGACAGCAATCTTCAAGGCCAAGAGCGCATTCAACTGAGCCTGAGTTTCAAAGAGATAGCTATATTCACCAGCTTTGAGGCTGACTTCTTGCAAGGACTGAGCAGCAGCTTCAAAATGCTGCCTGTCTTCTTCCGATCGGATATGGCGTTCCAGCAAAGGACATAGAATATCCTGATAGAGGATGTAGCGATTTGGATTGATACCGCTGAGGTTTTCTGGCAAGCCTGGCAAAAGATTGGCTAGGTCTACTTTCATAAAATCATCAAAGGCAAGGCCTGTGCTCACCAAGAAATGCTCGGCTAATTTATCTAAATCATTTCGGTAGGCTAGTTCTGCCCAAATCTGTAGGGCAGGCAGGATTGAGAATTGAGAGGTTTCTCCTCCATTATCCCCCCAGCCAGTCACAATCACTTCCTTGACATGATTCTTCCGGCAAGCCTTATTGGCTTCGATGGCTACCAAGCGACTGAAATGGTTGTGCGGTGTAAAGCCAATCCACTTCCAAGCACCGCCAGCAAAGGCAATGTCCTGACTGATTTTGTGATGATTTTGGAAGTTACGGTTGTATTTTTCCTCGCTATCCTGATAGTAATCCCAGTAAACCAAGGTCACACGTTCTTTGAGACGATCCAGAGAAACGCGAGTCTCTTCAGGAATTTCCACATCACGGTCGTACTGGCCATCTGCTGACATGAGCTTGAAGAACATATCGCTCCACATCTGGCAGTGGAAACCGTACTTATCAGCGATATCCAGCACGCGCTCAAGATGTTGGCACATGAGGAGACTGCGATTTTGGAAACCATGCTGAATCAAATGGCGTCCGAGGCCAACCAAGTGGGCTTCGTCCATCCCGATATTTATCTTACGTGTACGAAGCTGGGACATAGTCTTAAACATGCCTTCGATAAGGTCATAGACCTTTTCTTCCCCGATCAGTAAAATATCCTCAACATCTCGAAGCTCCTGCACTTCCTTGACACCCCATTTGACAAAAGCTGACAGATGGGCCAAGGTCTGAATGCAAGGCACGAAGGTCAAATCAAAATCTGCGGCATAGGCCTCAATCTCTTGCAATTCTGCAACAGTGTAGCGACCTCTGAAATAGCCAAAATAGGGCTGGTCTTCTATCTCATAGGTATCTTCCATGTAAAGTTCAAAAGTAGAATACCCCATCAAGGCCAAGACTTCAATCATTTTCTTAGCCGAGTTCAGATTCAAGACGGCGTTGCGAGAGCAGTCGGCCATATAAGCCAAGTCCTCATAAGCTGCTCTTTCCTCGATCTCCACCTCATCCTGCCCTGCTTTAAGGGCGGCAGATAGGAGGGCTAAAGCTCGATAGAGCTGATGAGGCTTATGATAGCTGACCTGATAACGTCCCATACAGCCTTCCACCTTGATTGAGACAGCTGAGTTAGGGACAAGACTGACTTCAATCTCACCTAAGTTCAAATATTTTTCTAAGCGAGCAAGAGCCTTTTCTTGCTTGCTTGATAATCCTACAAATGTGGCCATTGGCCTTCCTCCTGTAACCAGTTTACTAAAGCGCCATAAAGATTCGCTTCCCCCTTATAGGTACACGCTAAAATTTCTGGCACCACCGAATACTCTTCATAGCGATCGACATAATAAGCAATCGCTGATCGGACACCTTGGATGAAGTCTGGATTTTGACTAATGGAGCCCCCCAAGCTAATCACATCTGGATCGATGAGATACTGGATATTGAGCAAACCTTGCGCAAGATTGCGGTTCATCCGCTCGATAGCTTCTTGGCAAAGGGTATTTCCTGCCGCAGCTTCTTGGTAAATCTTGCGTCCATCCCAGTCTGTCTGCCCTGATTTCTCGACCACGTAAGCTACCATGTTGCCAGTTGAGGCAAGTTGCGACCAGTTGTTAAGCCTTTCAGCGGGGGCTAGAGTTGTCATATAGCCAAACTCCCCACCCAAACTGTGGCGGCCTCGATGGAGCTTGCCATTGATTATCATAGCTCCGCCAATACCAGTGCCGATAACTACACAGGCTGCATTTTCCAGCTCTGGATGGGCCAGAAGTTCACTCAAACCAACACAGTTGGCATCATTTTCTAAGTGAACCGGCAAACCATAAGAAGCCAGCTTATCATACCAAGAAAAACCGTGAATATAAGGAACAGCGCTAATCCCACCAATGACTCCTGTCTCTCGGTCAACCGCCCCAGGCACACTCATGGCAATGCCTTGGTAAGCCCGCTTGGAAAGACAAGAATCCAGCCAAGCCAGCAAGTCATCTAAATTGTCTGGCGTAGCAATGTCTTGCTTTTCCAGTATCTCTCCTTCTTTGGACATAGCCGCAAACTTGATACCTGTACCGCCTATGTCAATTGTTGCAATAAGCATTTTTTCTCCGTTCTCTGTTTTCTAGAACTTACAAGGCAATAGGGCAAGGAACTAAATTTTCAAGTATTTAGTCCATTGCCCTAGCCTCCTCTTTTTAATCTTTCTTCAAGAGCTCTGTGCGAATTTCCTGTGGTCCTAAGATTCCGTCTTTTTCTGGAAGTACTTCTTCCAAAAGGTTGACTAGGGTTTGGGAAGCAGTTGTCACTTCTTGCTCTTCTTGGGTCATATTGTAGTAGCGAAGTACGATACCTGACTCGTCTTCAGACACTTTCAGGGCTGTCGGACAAATTTCTGCTAGGTTCAAAGCAGGGTGATCCAAGGCTTGTCCAGCTGCCGCAACACTTCCTTCTTGTTTGGAAATTTGCAGAGCTGTCAATGGTGTTTGGAAGGCTTTGGCCCGACGGTAAGCAGCAAATCGCTCTTGTGGTTGGTGGCATTCTACTGTGTATTCGACTTGGAAGTCACGCAAGCACTGCGCTTCTGGCGTTGGGAAGTAGCCCCAGTCGCCCAGCTCACCTGTTGCCCGTAGAATAGTGACCGCAATCGTATCATCACCTAAAATCTCGTATTCATTTAGACCTTTATTAGCAACTGTGACTGCTTTTTGGTCATCATAAAGACTGACGAAGGATTGCTGGTGCTGTGGATTTTCTGGATTTTCCCATGAAGCAGCTGGTTGGTTGTTGCGGCGAACCACTTCGTAAATGCTGTCTGAATCGTTGGTTTTACTGCTGTTGTGAGTTCTGAAAAGAACACGAATGCGGTGATCCTTAGCAGTATTGGTAAAGCAAGTCTTAAAGCGCAATTGTGGGCTGTCCGCAAAGACTGTCAACTCAGTTGTCAAGATCATAGTTGTCAATTCTGACGAACGGCCTGCTGAGCGCTTCATAAACTCAACGATGCCCTTTTGTTCTTGATCCAACAGTTCATCTGCACTTACTGGCAAGGTCAATTCATGGCTTAATTCCACCTTGGCATAGCGGGCATTGTTTTCCAACACCTTAACGCCAGCCAGTTTAGCATAGATTGGCTCTGTATTTTTTGGCTGGAAGTAGATATACTCATTTCCAATATCGCCGCGATCTTCAAAGCGGAGGAAGCCTTCATAGGCTTCATGGGTCGTCTTATCATAGACGGTCAAGTCTTCATCAAAGCTGATAGTCACAAATGGAGTGTCAATTACACCATTACGGTAGAGACTTTCATGCTCTTCTTTTGCACCAGGAAGCAATTGGAAGGTTTTCCAAGCCAGAGGTGCTAGATGAATCGGTAACGTCACGCGCAACTGACGAGCGATATAAGCCTGACGGAAGCGGTCTTTTGGAAGATCATATTGGAAATTAGCTCCCAAATCCTCGATTTTAGCTTCAACATAGCGACCATCCAAATCCTGAACAATCAAGTCTGAAATTGTCAATTCTGCCATTCTTCGATAGGCTTCTGTCGGATGCGCTTCCTTGAAATCACGGGTCGCAAATGTCACATCTACAGAAATGGTATCTACCTTGTCATGGAGCCCAGTATTGACAACGGTGAAGAGCAGGTCGCTATCAGCTTGGCGGCTATCTAATTTTTGCTTCCATTCTTCCAGCAGGTTGCCTTTGACAAATTCGCCCACTTGATTAACCTTGGCGAAGCGAATTTCCATTTCGCGGTGAACTTCATCGACACTGCAACCGCAAATGCTATCATGTGGAGCATTTTGCAAGAGAGTCTTCCAAGCATAAGTCAGCTGATCTTTGTGATTGTGACCGCCTGTGATAACAGTCAGCGGCTCAACCACCTGCTCTAGCAAGTTGCTGCTTTCTTGGAAAGCCTGCTTCAGATAAATACGAGCTGAAGAGGTATTAGCCAAAGTGTACCAACCATCAGTTTCTTGGCTGGTCAATTCTCCTTGAACTGTTGACAGTTCCTCAGGCAGAGCAGCTTCCACAGCTTGCATATAGTCATCAAAAGAACTGTGGATAAAGTTTATTTCTGGATAAAGCTCATTGGCTACTCGGATGGCTTGGCTGAGGTCGCGCTGAACTGGCTGGTGGTCACAGCCATTCATCATTAGCCATTGATTGGTAGAAGCATAGTTCTTCACATCAGCCAGTTTTTGCTCCCAGAAAACTTTCGCTTCTTCTGGATTTGTTGGGATTTCATTTCCATTGCTGTACCAGTTGGCAAAGAGGATGCCTAGAACTTTACTGCCATCGGCACCTTGCCAGTACATTTCAGAATACTGAGAAGTAAATTGCTCATCCTCTAAAACTTGGTTGTCAAAGCCGATTGGCTTAACCCCACGGCCGAAAGCGGCTATATGAATGCCTGATTGCTGCAAAAGCTGAGGCGCTTGTCCCATATTTCCAAAAGTATCTGGGAAATAACCAATCTGAGTGGACTTGCCCCATTTCTTGCACTCTTGCTGACCAATCAAGGTATTGCGGACATTGGCTTCGCTAGAAATCAAATAATCATCCTGCAAGATATAGAAAGGCCCGATTTTCAGCTTGCCCTCGTCAATATAGCGCTGCAATTTGTCGCGATTTTCCGGACGGATTTCCAGATAATCATCCAAGACAATGGTTTGCCCGTCTAGGTGGAAGCTTTTGAATTCTGGATCATGTTCAAACAAATCAAAGAGATTGTCAAAAAGCTCGACCAGCTGCATACGGTGGGATTCAAAGGGGAGATACCATTCGCGATCCCAGTGGCTGTGAGAAATGATATGTACAGTAATATTTTCCATTTTTGTTCCTCTATTGTTAATTCTATACCTCAATTTTTAAATCATAATAATCTAATACTAGTTCGCAGAACATCATGTTGGCCCAGCTGAACCATTCACGAGAATACTTGGTTGGGTCGTCCACATGGAAGCTTTCGTGCATGACACCTGTGCCACCATCGCAGGCCACAAGCAAGTCCAAAATTCGACGTTTTTCTTCCTTATCGTGTGTGGTCAAGCCTTGAATGGATAGAGCAATCGGCCAGATATAGCGGTAGAAGGTGTGCGAGCTACCAAGTCCTGCAGCATATTTACCCTCATAATAGTAAGGATTTTCTGAGCTCAGGATGGTGCGGCGTGTCGCTTGGTAAACTTCGTCGTCAATTGAACAAAAGCCTAGATATGGCGCTGCCAAAAGACTTGGCACATTCGGATCGTCCATAATGCTGGCATTCCCCAAACCGTCTACCTCAAAAGCGTAAATCTTTTCGCCTTTAGCATTTTGGGTGTAGGCGTGGTTTTCAATTCCTTCCTTGATTTCCTTTTGCAGGCGCTGCGCATGCGGAACGATCTCCTCAGCACCCTCTAAGTTCAATTTTTCAAAGATTTCTGCCACATAGCCCAAGACAACCGTTGCAAACATATTAGACGGTACCAGATAGCTGTAAATACAAGCATCATCACTCGGACGAAAGGCTGACCAAGTCATGCCTGTCACTGCAAAATCAGGACCTTTCCCATCATTGACCAAGGTATCTTCCTTGCGATCCGTATCACGGACAAAGCGATAAGAAGACTGGCTGTGGTCCTGCTCGATCGTCCAAACTCGTAGAATTTCTTTAACACCAGCAACAAAGGTAGCGTCTAGATGACCCGTTTCCCCAGTCTCTTTCCACAAGAGATAAGCCAGCTGCAGAGGATAGCAGAGAGAGTCCACTTCGTACTTGCGTTCCCAAATCCAACCAGACAAGTCTGTGTGGTCTGTTTCATGGTGACCTTTCCAGTTGTCAGCGATATTAAAGGCATTGGCATAAGGATCTTTGAGAATCAGCGTCATCTGGCGTTTGACCAAGCCAGCAATCGTTTGACGAATTTTTGGATCTTGCTTGGCTACAAAGAGGTAGGGCTTGAGCTGAGCAGTCGAATCCCGTAGCCACATAGCTGGAATATCGCCTGTCAGCACAAAAGTAGATCCATCTTCTAAGATTTCGACCGTGTTGTCCAAGGTATCCGTATAGCAACGCTCAAAAACAGAGACCCAAGCTGGGTGATCCTGGGCTAACTGGGCAATAGACTCCAACCATTTCCCAACAATTTCTTTAGAATAAACCATATTCCTTCTCCTTTTTCATACTCGTTTACATTCTCTAGTATAGGCTAAACAGTTTTTAAAATATATACACAAACTAAAGGCCTTTCGATCATATATTTTTGCCTTGGTCACTGGTTCTCGATTCATGTTATAATCAAGACAAAGCAAGCTGGATTGAAGGAGATTTCCCATGAAAACAATACTAGAAACGATTGATACCCGCTATGGAACGGACAATTCCCATAGCTTTTCCCACGGCAATACCCTGCCCTATACAGGGGCACCATTTGGCATGAATTATTTCGTCCCTCAGAGCAGCCATACAGATGGATCTTGGTTCTTTAAACCAGACCTACCCATCTTCCAAGGCATTCGTCTGACCCACCAGCCCAGTCCTTGGATCGGTGATTTCTCTTGGCTCCTGCTCACGCCTGTCACCGAAAAGATAAGCAAGCCTGATATCTATCATCGTCAGTCGTCCTACCGACCGGACGAGAGTATTTTTCAGCCACATTATTTGAAAATTCACTCCAATCGTTATCAAGTCAGTACGGAACTGACTCCGACTACTTACGGAGCCTGCTTCCGTCTCACAGGCCAAGGGGCCCAGCCTATCAGCCTTATCCTACACAGTGAGGCTCAGGCTCATTTCCGTATGCTGGACGCCTACACGCTTCTAGGTTGTCTGAAAGAAGAAACCAATCCAGCCAAGCAAGCTCTGACCATGCATGTCTGCCTGCGCTTTGACCAGCCCATTCAAGCCAGTCATGCCCTTGGAGAGGACTTGGTGCTAGACTTTGAACAAGGAAAACTGCAATTTGCCCTAGCCACTTCCTTTATCTCGGAAGAGCAGGCCCTGACGAATTTGCCCCAAGCCGACTTTGATGCGGTAAAAGAACAAACCAAGCAAGCCTGGGAAAGTTATCTCCACCGATTTGATGTTGTGGAGCAGGGGAAAGTTGACCGCCGCATATTCGACCAGACTCTTTATCGCCTCTTCCTCTTTCCTCAGACCTTTTATGAAATAACTCCTGAAGGACAAGAAATTCATTGGGACTTTACCCATCAAACTGTCCAGTCTGGCAAATTCTTTACTAATATCGGTTTTTGGGATGGTTTTCGAACCAATTTTCCTCTCCTAGCTCTTATCGCACCAGACATCTATCATGACTTTCTAGAAGGATTTCTAAATTTCTACAAAGAAACGGGTTATCTACCCAAGTGGCTGGCTCCTGATGAACGGGGCATGATGCCAGGCACCTTGATTGACGGTGTTATTGCGTATGCCGCTGCGAAACATCTCATTCCCGACCTAGAACAGGAATTGTTCCAAGCCATGCTAGACACAGCTGAGAAAGAAGATCCTTCCAAACGTTACGGCCGACACGGGGCTAGCGACTACCGAGCCTTGGGCTACCTGCCAACAGATTATCATGAAAGCGTCAGCCACACGCTGGACTATAGTTACAGCGACTTTTGCATTGCCAGCCTGGCCAGCAAACTCCAAGAGGAACAAGTAGCCCAGCGATACGGCCAGCAGGCACGCCATTACCAAAACCTTTTTGACTCAGAAACGGGCTATATGCGGGCCAAAGACCGACAAGGACAATTCCGAGCCAACTTTTCTCCTTACAGCTGGGGACGAGATTACGCAGAATGCTCTGCTATTCAAAATACGCTCAGCGTCTTCCATGATATCGAAGGCTTGAAAGAGCTCATGGGCGGTGAGGCAGCCTTTACCGATTATCTGACTAGGCTCTGTCAGGATCAGCCTTATTTTGATGTCAGAGGCTACGGCTACGAAATTCATGAAATGAGCGAGATGGCGAATGCTCACTTTGGCCAGCTAGCCATTTCCAATCAACCTAGTTTTCATATCCCTTATCTTTTTCGCTATAGTGCCAAGCCAGAATATACTAGTATCCTAATCAAAAGCTTGAGAGAAGAGGCTTTTCAGGCTGGTTGGCAGGCTTTCCCTGGTGACGAAGACAATGGCAGCCTCTCTGCTTGGTATATCTGGAGCGTCTTGGGGCTCTATCCGACTTGTCCTGGCAAGCCTCACTATGACTTAGGCATTCCGCTCTTTGACCATCTGCGCCTCTACCTGCCACAAAGTCAAAAATGGCTTGATATTTACGCTCATGATAACTATCCCCACTTCCAGTTTGTGAAAAAGGCAGAATTAGACGGACGAAGCCAGCAGCGAATTTCCCATGAGGACTTACTAGCTTCTGACAGGCTGGACTTCTACCTGTCTTGGTTGCCAAATTCATCCTCTACACAATCATAAAAACAGCAAAAGGAGGCTAGGACAAAAGTCCTAGCCTCTCAATTGTCTTTGGCTTTTCGAGCAAGACGCAGTGGTTGAGTGGGCTCTACTAGGCTGATTTCATCAGCTTTTACAGCCCTACTCAACTGTGCGGAGGTGGGACGACGAAATTGAATTCTAACGAATTACCGATTTCTGTCCCACTCTTCTTTTCTCATTCTAACTTCCCTTGACCTCAATCTTGAGTCTGCTTTGACGACCATCCTCTCGGCTAGCACAAAGGTAAAAATTCAATTCCTTATGACCTGTGAAAGCCAAGGTTGATAAGGTCAACTCTTTGTTTGTCTCGCCCGAAGCAAAGGTCACATCCCAGATTTGATCCTCATAAGCCGTTCCGTGCGTACCTGTGCCAGGCTCCGTAACCAGTCGGATCTGCTCCGCTTGCTCCAGCCTGTCTAAACGACGCAGACGAATCTGACTTGATTGCCCCCCAATTACTGTGTCCGCTGCTTGTGAAAGTACCAAACCAGAAGGCCTCTTCTCTTCCTCCATGATCGCTGGTGTCCTATACACGGCCAGCTTACTCAACAGTGGCAAGGCTTGGAAATCCGTCAAAATCAAGCGTAAGTGACGAGCCTCGACCATTTCGCCCAAAAGCAGACGCTTATAGCCAATCGTCTGACCACGGGCAAAGACAGTCCAACCATCCTCCTTCTTCACTTCCAGGATAAAGCCTGCGACCCGTTGCCCTTTGGCAATCGGTTCTCTTATTTCTAGCAGATTAAAAGTGCAGCTGTGACCTAGGTCAATCTCCAAGATATAGGAAGCCTCCTCCGCATTCGGAGCCCAGAAGCTATCCCTTTGACCATCCGTCAGTTTGCTTGCTGGATAGCCTGCCCTTTCACTGCTACTTGTGACTTTAGCCTCCGCAGCCAAGTCTTCATCGTAAAGGCTAGAGATAACCTGATGAAATTCCTGCAGGCGCTGGACATCGACTTCCGCCAACAAACCCTCCTTGGTCGGAGGTACATTGAGCAAAAGCGGTGTCCCCCGCCCCACCGAAGCCAGATAAATATCCAACAAATCCGCCAAGGACTTGGGTTGCTGACTTTCATGATAAAACCAACCCGAACGCAGGGAAACATCTGCTTCTCCAACAGAATAGTGCGTACCGTCTGGATCGCCATGGTAAAGATAGACAGGCGGTGTCTGCTCACTCAACTTTTCCGGTCGAATCTTCTGCCACAAGGGATCGCCAGCTCGACCGCTTTCATTGCCAATCCAACGCAATTCAGTCGCCTCGGTTGAAAAAATGACAGCGTCCTTTTGATGGCGACGAATGGTCTCAAACCAAGCCTCAAACTCATAGGAAAGCTTTTGAGCCCCTTCTCCACGCGCCCCATCCATCCAGATTTCAACAAATTTCCCTTTATTGCCATAGAGCGGATTACTCAATATTTCTTCTAATTGCTGCTGATAGTACTCATTGTAGGCTTTTTGAGTATCTACGTGATAGAGCGGACTGTGGGCATCCCAAGGCGACAGATAAAGCCCCAAATCCATATCATACCGACTGGCTGAGCGTGAAATCTCAGCCAAGAGATCACCCTCACCATCTCTCCACGGACTGGCAGCCACCGTATAGTCTGTATAACGACTTGGATAAAGAACAAAACCATCATGATGCTTGACCACGAGAATGACCCGTTTAAAGCCTGTTTCTTTCAGAACTCTGATCCACTGGTCTGTATCTAGTTTAGTCGGATTGAAACGCTTAGGGTCTTCTTGACCATTTCCCCATTCCTGCTCGTAAAACGTATTGATGCCAAAATGGATAAAAGCTGCCAATTCATCTCGATGATAAGCTAGCTGGGCTTCCGAAGGCAAGGGACCAAAATCCGCAATCTCTTCCATTTTTTTCATAAGTCTCGCTATTCCTCATTTCTTCCTAGTCAATCTCTTCTCTAGCTCCACTATAGCAAAAAAAGAAGACGCTAGCAACGCCTCCTTTTCGACTTCCTAAAAAGCCACTCTTTCTTCTATAATTTGTGGAAGACTGAAAATCCTATCCTAATCCTTACAAATCGTTTTGCTGATCTCTCAGAATTTCAAATTCCTTTGAGTGCCTTTAACATCCCCTAGCATAATAATCTTGACAAACCTTAGTCAATCACAATCAAGGCCTTAATGGTCTTGCGTTCATCCATATCTTTATAAGCTTGATCGATCTCTTCTAGATTATAGCTGGAAGTAAAGACGCGACCTGGATTGATATCGCCATCAAGAACTGCTTTCAATAAGAGTTGTTTGTCGTAGGTTGTGACAGAGGCTGCGCCACCCGCCACTGTGATGTTTTGTGCAAAAGTGGAACCAAGGGCACGATTATTATAGTGGGGAACACCAACAAAACCTAATCGGCCACCATTATGAAGGACACCAAGGGCTTGGTCGACAGCCGCTTCTGTTCCGACACATTCAAGCGCAGCGTCGGCTCCGCCACCGAGGAGTTCGCGCACCTTGGCAATGCCTTCTTCACCACGCTCTGCAACAACAGCTGTCGCTCCTGATTCAAGCGCCATCTTTTGTCGGTCTTCGTGGCGACTCATGAGCACAATTTGAGAAGCTCCCCGCATCTTAGCCGCGATAACAGCACATTGTCCAACAGCGCCATCCCCGATGACAACTACCTTGTCGCCTGGTTTAACATCTGCCACACGCGCCGCATGGTAACCTGTCGGCATGACATCAGCCAGCGCCAAGAAGGACTTAAGCATCCCTTCTGAATAATCTGATGGCTGACCTGGAATCTTCACCAAAGCCCAGTTGGCATACTCGAAGCGCATATATTCCGCTTGCACACCATCTGACCAGTTATTGCCAATATGCCGGTCACAAGTCCCATCATATCCTGCTCGGCAAGCGTCGCAGTCCCCGCATCCATGGGTAAATGGAGCAATGACAAAATCGCCTGCTTTCACAGTCGTTACTGCATCACCGACTTCCTCGACAATACCGATCGCCTCGTGACCACTGTTCATGCGCCCAGGCTTCACCTGCTCATTTCGATAACTCCACAGGTCAGAGCCACAGACACAGGTACGAACAATGCGGATAATGGCATCATCTGGGTCTAGAATTTGCGGATGATCCATTTCTACTAGTCCAACTTGACCAGCCTTGAGATAGACTGCTGATTTCATTGCATTTCTCCTTGTATTTTGCTAACTATATTATATCACCTTTCAGATAGATAGACGAAGAAAAGCCCAAGGAGCTGTGGGGAAATTTTCTTCTCCAGCAAGCGCTAATGCCCTACCTCATCGCTTTTTAAAAGCTGCTTTCTTGGTCTTTACTAGCTGAAGTCCAAACTCCACTAACAACTGCCTGAATCAATCAAAATGACCTCTAGCTTGACTCGGCTAGAGGTCTGACTTACCTTGCTGATATGGGAGCAATCAGTTTATCCTATTCGGAACTGACTAACAATTGATTGTTGATTATTTAATTTATTAAATTTTTAATTCCTTTAAGCGCTAATGATTTTCTTTTATCTTAGCATTAGAAATATTAATCACAAAGCAACTATCGGTTAACATCTCGAAGTCTGAAAACCATCTAAAAAGCTTCTACTTTCTATCCCACTGTCATAATCAGATAGGCTAAGCAGGCCTACCCAACGATTTAACCAATAGTCCAGTAAAGCAACGACTTATATGTTACAAATAAATATATCAGCAAAGCAAATCGAATGCGAAATTTAGTTTTTCCTTTCTCTATCTTTACTTATATTATACTCCTCCTAGCAAAATATTGCAAGCGTTTACACCGTGTAGATTGAAAATATTTTAACTAAAAAGAATGAATATAAAAGTAAAAGAGACCCTAAAAGAGGTCTCCTTTAAACTGTAAATGATTTCTAGCCCCTACTATATATTAGCTTAGGCTTATTTATCATCATCTTTATGAAGCATGTTTTTAACACCTTCAATAGCGCCCTCAACTGCATCTTTTGCATCTTCAGCAACTTCTTTGACTTTAGAAACAACTTTTTCAGCTGCTCCTTCTTTTTCAAGTTTTTCGTCACCGATTACTTTCCCAACACCTTCTTTGACAGCGCCTTTAGCTTGGTTGAATTTTTCTTCTGTTGACATAGCTATGTCCTCCTTTATTTCTTTTTGTTTTTAATTAATGTACGCGAGCTTTTTCACTTGATGAAGCAGCATCTTTAACAGCTTCTACACCTTCACCAACTTTTTCTTGAACGGCTGAAAAACCACCGCTAAGACCAGATTTTGCTTTTTCGAATTGCTCTGAAGCAAATTCTCCTGTTGATTCAGCAACATCTGTCACTCGATCTTGAAGGCTAACTGAGTCAGCTTCATGTTGTTCTTTCGTTTTAATATCAACAACATTGACATTTACTTCAACAACTTCCAAATCAGTCATCTTAGAAACTTCCGCCACAACAACATCTTTAATTTCCTTGTACAAGGCAGGAACATTCTTTTGATATTCCACTACTACGTTCAAGTCAACAGCCACTTGTTCTTTCCCAACTTCAACATTAACACCATTCGTTACGTTATCAGTATTAATCAATTTATCTGCTAAATTAGAGAAGAAGCCACCATCAACAGCTAGCAAACCTGAAACTTTCTCTAAAGAGAGACCAATGATTTTTTGAATGACTTTATCTTCGTAAGTCAATTCACCTTTTACTTCATGAGTTGCTTGCGCAACTTCCTTTTTAGCAACATCTTTAAAATCTTTATTTGTATTTGACATAAGAAACTCCTTATTATTTATTTAATATATTTTTTTGTTGTATATAATATCCGATTCCTGCTCCTATGGCAGCGCAAATCAAGACAAATAGTGTCTTAAAGAAGCCAAAGGATAGGATAAAGCAGGCTAGAACACCGCCCGCTAATCCAGATAGGATTAGATATTGATATTTTTTAAACCATTCCATTTTGGTACTTCCTTACTTTACACGACTAGTATTTTTTTTAGCCTGCGATTTTGGTTTGAAATCTGATACAGAGATTTCAAGCTTGACATCATGATTGAGACCGAAGAATTCTGTTAATCCAGTAGCAATTTCTTCTTGAATCAACTGACTTCTTTTGATGATGTTTTCTGACGGAACAATTGCTCCTTTAACAGAAACCATACATTTGTTTTTCCGGCTATTTACGGAAACTGTAGGATCTTTAATAAAATCATGGTCTGTCACCAGACTACGAACAAATCCTTCAATTGCTGAATTTTTCAGCATCAGTTTCCCATCTGCATCAGCTAACTTAATTTCCAATGTTCTCTTAGGATAAAAAAGTATAACCAACATCAATAGCAAGATCAAACTTGATAAAACCAATGTTCCCCAGAAAACGTATCTAGAAAGAAAGTACCCTACAAAAGGAATATTCTTCCAGGTAAATAACTGAAGACCTAAACCACTAACTTTATGAAAATCTAGCAAAACAGGAATCAAAATCGTCAAGATTAAAATACAGAGAATAAGAAAAAGTATTTTTCTTGATTTTGACATATTAAATCCTTTCATAATTCAAATTTAAATTTAAATTGTATATAAAAAGAATTCTTATGCCTTTTTACCTACAAAAAACGATACAACAGCAACTACAATAACTGCACCAATGATAGAAGGAAGCAAGGCCATGCCAGCTAAACTAGGACCCCAAGTTCCCAAAAGCGACTGACCGACAGCAGAACCAACTAAACCTGCAACAACGTTGGCGACAATTCCCATAGAACCGCCTTTTTTTGTTATTGATCCAGCAACCAGACCAATAAGCCCACCGATAATAATTGACCACAACATAGTGATTCTCCTTTCTAAATCAAAATTATTTAATATTATTTTTGATTAATATAATTATATAATTTTTCATCAAAAAAACATAATAATTCAGCTTGGAATTGTTCCCAAATTTATGTATTATGGGTACGCAAAAATAATAGAACGCTTTCATTGTTTATTTAAAAGCGTATCACGTTTTTTCTTTTTTTAAAAATACTATTGAATAAGCATAATCACTCATAACATGATATAATTGTATAATAAAAAAACAATATAGGAACTATAATAAGAAAGAAAAAATATTATGAGAGAATTATTATCTAAAAAAAGCCTCAGGCAATTAGAATTGTTAGAATTACTCTTTAAAACTAAACGTCGGTTTTATATTTCTGAACTAGCCGAACGATTGAACTGCTCAGAACGGTTGGTAAAAGATGACCTATCTTATGTCAAGTCCTCTTTTCCTGACCTGATCTTTCACTCTTCTAATAGTGGTATTCGTATCATGAATACGGATGACAGTGATATTGAGATGGTCTATCATTATTTTTTCAAGCACTCAAGTCATTTTTCCATTTTAGAGTTCATATTCTTTAACGAAGGGTGTCAAGCTGAGGATATTTATAACGAGTTCTATATCAGTTCTTCCTCGCTCTATCGTATCATCAGTCACATCAATAAAACGATAAAAAAACAATATGATTTTGAAGTTAGTCTGACCCCTGTTCAGATCATTGGGAATGAGATTGATATCCGTTACTTTTTTGCACAATATTTTTCGGAAAAATATTATTTCCTGGAATGGCCATTTACAGATTTTCCCAAAGAGCCTTTGTGTCAGTTGTTAGAGATTGTTTATAAAGAGATTAGCTTCCCTATGAATGTATCCACTCATAGGATGTTAAAGTTGCTGCTCGTTACGAATCTCTATAGAATACAGTTTGGACATTTCTTGGAAGTTGAGAATGATTCTTTCAATGAACAATTGATGGAATCTTTTATGCAGGCTGAAGGGATAGACGAAGTAGTAGATAGATTTGCTACAGATTACGATATTTCTTTGACTAAAGAAGTAATCGGTCAATTATTTGTTTCCTACTTCCAAAAAATGTTTTTCATTGATGAAACACTATTTATGGACTACGTAAAGTCTGATAGGTATGTGGAAAAGTCCTATCATTTATTAAGTGATTTCATTGACCAGATATCATCCGCATACAATTTTAAAATAGATAACAAGGACCATCTGATTTGGCATCTACATAATACCGCACAACTGCATCGGCGGGAATTATCAACAGAGTATATTTTGTTTGATCAAAAGGGCAATACAATCCGAAACTTTCAAAATATTTTCCCTCAATTTGTTTCAGAAGTAAAAGAGGGAATCTTAAATTATCTTGAAACCTTGGGTATCCATAGTAACCAAATGCATGTCAATCATTTATCCTATACCTTTATAACTCACAGTAAGCATTTGGTTTTGAATCTGTTGCAAAATCAACCTAAATTAAAGGTGCTAGTGATGAGTAGTTTTGATCAACATCATGCAAAATCCATAGCAGAAACCCTTTCATATTATTGTAGCAACAATTTTGAACTGGAAGTTTGGAACGAATTAGAATTATCCATCGATTCTTTAAAAGAATCACCCTATGACATCATCATTTCTAATTTCATTATCCCACCGATTGAAAACAAGAAGCTGATTTATTCCAACAACGTTAATACGGTTGAGTTAATATCCTTACTTAACGCCATGATGTTTATTCAAATAGATGAGTGAGTAAGATTTTCACAAGATAAAAAACCGCAATCTAGCGGTTTTTCTTGATTTGTTTGAGAAAATGTTAAAAAGATACAGTCCTGTGGAAAACAGAACTATATCCGTTTAATAACTATTCACTGCTTATTCCCTTTGTCAGCCTTACAAAAAACTGGTCAACTTTACTCAAACAAGCCGTAATAGTCCGCTATGGTCATCTTGGCTTTTTCTTCTTGCTTGAGGTCTTGGATGATCTGACCCTCCTTCATGACAATCAGACGGTTGCCGTATTTGAGAGCATCCTCCATGTGATGGGTAATCATGAGGGCTGTCAGCTGGTCTCTGCGAACAAAGTCGTCAGTCAACTCCATAAGGGCCACACTGGTCTTGGGATCCAGCGCTGCTGTATGCTCGTCCAAGAGAAGCAGCTCTGGACGCTTGAGTGTCGCCATGAGCAGACTCAAAGCCTGTCTCTGACCACCTGATAGAAACTCAATCGGCGTATCCAAGTGTTTCTCCAGACCATTGCCAATCTTATCAATGGTCTCCTGAAACTCCTGCCGATAGCTATTCAGCCGACGAGGGACTAGACCGCGCGATTCGCCACGAAACTTGGCAATCAGCAGGTTTTCCGCCACTGTCATCCGAGGAGCCGTTCCCATCTTGGGATCTTGAAAGACGCGCGATAGATATTTGGCTCTCTTTTCAGGTGAAAAGTTGGTCACATTTTCGCCCAAGATGTAAATGCTACCGCTGCTCAGAGAGAGCGTACCGGCAATCACATTAAAAAGAGTTGACTTCCCTGCTCCATTACCGCCCAAAATCGTGATAAAATCGTGCTCATGAATCTCCAGCGACACATCGTTTAGGATGATCTTTTCTTCATCAAAGCCGTTATTGACCCGCTTGCTGGCATTTTTTAATTCTACAATCGCTGTCATTTGCTTAACTTAGCTCCTTTAAAGAATGTATTTTTCAAGGTTGGAATCATGAGGCAGACCGCCAAGATAACCGCACTGTAAAGACGGAGATAGCTCGTGTTGAAACCAAGAGCAATGACGCCCCAAATCAGAAACTGGTAGGCAATGGCACCAACCACAATGGTAATCAGACGTTCCGCCAAGGTCAGACCCCTAAAAAGCACTTCTCCGATAATCAGACTGGCCAAGCCGACGACGATAACCCCAATCCCGCGGGACACATCCGCATAGCCTTCCTGCTGAGCAATCAGAGCACCAGACAAGGCAATGACTCCATTAGACAAGATCATGCCCATCAATTCCATGCGACCAGTATTGATACCGAAACTACGCGCCATATCAGGATTGTCCCCAGTTGCGATGTAGGCCTGCCCCAGCTTGGTATCTAGGAAAAAGAGCAGAGCGACAATGACCAAACTGACAAAAATCAAGCCTGTCAGGAGATTGTTAATTTCTCCAGAGAAGGGCAAAAAGTCCTGAATCTGCCGAGTTCCCAGCAAACCTAGATTAGCCCGCCCCATGATCATGAGCATGATGGAATGACAAGAGGTCATGACCAAAATCCCCGACAGCAGGGTCGGAATCTTGCCCTTGGTATAGAGAAGCCCAGTCGCCAAACCTGCCAGACAGCCCGCCAATACCGCAGCTGCCGTTGCCAAGAAAGGGTTCACCCCTTTGGTGATTAAAGTGACGGCTACCGCCCCACCCAGAGGAAAGGAACCTTCCGTCGTCATATCCGGAAAATTCAAAATCCGAAAAGTCATGAAAATCCCCAGACCCAAAATGGCCCAGACCAGACCTTGTGAAATAATGGAAAGAATCATCTTATTGTCCTAACTAAATTAAAATCGTATTCTATTTTAACACAAAAAAGCAGCCAATTTCAATGCCGAAATACCGACAGATAAATTGGCTTTCCTAGGTAATTACTGAACGACGGTCATTCGCCCTGTAGCAACGTCATATACTGCTCCCGAGATCTCTACATCATCTGGGATTAGGGGTGATTGGCGGAGAAGCTCCACGTCTTCCCGCACACTTTCCTCCACATCTGTAAAAGGAAGGAAATCCTGACCGCTGACATCAACGCCTAGCTCTTGATTGAGAAAAGCAGTAAATTCTTCATTTTTGAAAGTCTGTGCGCCACAATCCGTATGGTGCAAGACTACAATTTCCCGCGTGCCCATCTGCTGCTGAGAGATGACCAGCGAGCGAATCATGTCCTCCGTCACCCGACCGCCAGCGTTGCGCAAGATATGAGCATCTCCCAGCGCCAAGCCCAGAGCCTGAGCCACGTGTAGCCTAGAGTCCATGCAGGTCACGATTGCCACCTTGGTCTTGGGCTTAATCGGCAGGTGGGAGGTCCCATGCAGGTCCACATAGGCTTGATTGGCCTTCATAAAATTTTCAAAATAGGACATTCTTTCCCCTTACTAGAATTCATTTGATATTCAAATTATTCCCTACCATCTTATCATCTTTTAAGTATTTTGTCAGTTTTTAATCCCCTATAAAGCAAAAATGTACGTTTTTTATAAAAAAATGGAAGAAAAATCTAAAAAAGGTGCGGAAATTCATCCACACCTTTCTATGAACCTTTTGCGATATAGCGACTGAGTGAGCCCGCAAAGCTTTGAAGATTGAGACTTTGAACATAGATTTCCCCGGTACCTCGGAAGGTGTTGACAACTCCTTCTCCCGTTCCGATCGACTGCCAGAAACCATTTTCTAGATGGATATTATAATCCAAAGACTGGCTCCAAGCTACGACATGGGCATTGTCAATGGTTACTTCTTGGTTATTTAGCTCAATTTTCCTAATCGATCCATAGGCATTGGCCAAGAGAGTACCCTGCCCTTTAGTCGTCATGACGAAGAGGCCACCTTGACCGCCAAATATCGCCTTGCCAACAGACTGGCGCTCCATCGTATAGTAAGCTGTACCATCCAGAGCCAGAAAGGCACCATCATTGAGCCGGTACTGCTTTTCTCCCAGATAGAGAGGAATAACTTGGCCGGGAACTTCTGGTGCTAAAGCTAGGAAACCATTGTCAGACTGGGCGACAGCTTGGGTGATGAAGGTACTTTCACCAGACACCATGGAACGGCCGACTGCCTTGACAAAGCGTCCCAAACCTGAACCGTTAGCATTGAGCTGAGTGTTCAAGGTTACATTAGGCGTGTGATAGACCATACTGCCACGCTGGATAAAGACTGTCTCTCCTTGATTAAGGTAGAGGTCAACGAGTGGAAATTGCATGTTGCTATCCATGGAAAATTGCATAAGAGTTCCCTCCTTGTTTTTAAGAAAATTATAGCAATAATAAAATATTTTTGCAATCTAAAACAAAGAAAATCATCCAGCAAAGACTTTTTTCAAGACTTCCCCAATCGTCGTCACACCGATGACTTGGATATTGTCTGGCACCTTGAGGCCGTTCAGAGAGTTTTTGGGAGCATATATCTTGGTGAAGCCCAGTTTTGCTGCTTCGTTGATGCGCTGCTCGATGCGATTGACTCGACGGATTTCACCAGTCAGGCCGATTTCACCGATGAAGCACTCTTGGGGATTGGTCGGTAGATCCTTGTAGCTGGAAGCAATGGCTACCGCTACTGCCAAATCAATCGCTGGCTCATCTAGCTTGACACCGCCAGCTGACTTGAGGTAGGCATCCTGATTTTGCAGGAGGAGCCCCGCCCGTTTTTCTAGAACCGCCATAATGAGGCTGGCTCGGTTAAAGTCCAGACCAGTCGTGGTTCGCTTGGCATTGCCGAACATGGTCGGTGTCACCAAAGCCTGCACCTCAGCTAAAATCGGCCGCGTCCCTTCCATGGTCACGACGATGGATGAGCCTGTCGCACCGTCCAGCCGCTCTTCCAGAAAGACTTGGCTTGGATTGAGCACCTCGACTAGCCCGCCAGACTGCATTTCGAAGATACCAATCTCATTGGTCGAACCAAAGCGGTTCTTGACTGCTCTCAAGATACGGAAAGTGTGTTGGCGTTCGCCCTCAAAATAAAGCACGGTGTCCACCATATGCTCTAGCGTTCGGGGGCCTGCTAAGGTTCCTTCCTTGGTCATGTGACCAACGATAAAGGTCGCGATATTATTGGTCTTGGCCAGCTGCATGAGCTCGGCTGTCACCTCGCGGACCTGAGAAACAGAGCCTTGAACACTGGAAATCTCCGGCGACATGACCGTCTGGATGGAGTCGATAATCAGAAAATCTGGCTTGATTTTCTCAATCTCCGTGCGGATATTTTGCATATTGGTTTCGGCATAGAGATAAAATTCACTGTCAATATCACCGAGCCGTTCCGCCCGCAGCTTAATCTGCTCAGCTGATTCCTCCCCGCTGACATAAAGAACAGTACCCTGCTGGGAAAGCTGGGTAGATACTTGCAGAAGCAGGGTAGACTTCCCGATACCAGGATCCCCACCAATCAGGACCAGACTGCCAGGCACTACGCCACCACCCAGCACACGATTGAACTCGTCCATGTCCGTCTTGGTCCGGTTGACATCAATCGAAGTGACCTCAGCCAGCTTCATGGGTCGAGTCTTTTCGCCTGTCAAGGAAACACGGGCATGCTTGACTTCCGCAGCCTCTACCTCCTCAACAAAAGAAGACCAAGAGCCGCAGTTGGGACAGCGGCCTAGGTACTTGGGCGAATGGTATTCACAATTTTGACAGACAAAGGTCGTTTTTTTCTTAGCGATGATAAACCTCTTTCTATATCTCTATCTCACACTCAATCACTTGGCAAAAATCAATTTGCTCATTTGGCACAAACTGACGGATCAGCATGCGATGGGCTACAAGGGCTACTGTCTGGTAATCTCGATACTTTGCCATACAGTCTACAAAACGAGCCTTCATCTCCTCAGCCGTCTCATACTGAATAGGACTACTGGGGAGCAAGGCACCATTATTTTCTAAAAACAGGCTTCGAGCTTTTTCAAAGTTCCCTCTTCCCGTTTGATAAACCTGCCATTCGTGTAGCAAAGGCTCCACTCTCAAAGGAAGGCCAGTGGCACAAGCCACATAAGATGCCGTTTCTAAAGCTCGCGTCATTGCAGAAGACACCAGCAAATCAGCTGAACGCAGTAAAGGATGCTGGCAAAGTTCCTGAGCCTGCCGTCTTCCCTGCTCAGATAAAGGCGCCAAATCCAGACCAAAGCCAGTATAAGAACGCTCCTCTAACTCATGGTAATCAGGCTCACCATGGCGCACAAAAATAACTTTCATCTCAATGCCCAGTAGAGCCAAATCCGCCTGTCCGCACACCGTCGGCTTCATCCCCATCTGCCATCAAAAATGGTGCGAAGACTGCCTGCACAATGCGGTCACCCACTTCCAGTACAACCTCTTGGTCCGTGATGTTCTGCATCTGAGCAAAGATATGACCTTCATTTCCAGGATTGCCATAGTAGTCGCCGTCGATGACCCCAACGGAGTTAATCAAAATCAGGCCTTTTTTACGAGGATTGGACGAGCGGTCATAGAGATAAAGCACCTCACCCGGCTGCATATAGGCCTTAACACCCGTCGGAACCAGCTTAATCTCCCTCGGCCCAATGATGGTACGCTCTGCCACTTTCAAATCATAGCCCGCTGCGTGAGCCGTCTCTCTCTTGGGTAACAAATCTTCATTTGGAAAGCTGGAAACCAGCTCGAATCCACGAATTTTCATACAGTTCTCTTTTCTATTTTTGCTGTCCCTATTATACTAAATTCGCAAAAAACAAGCAAAAGAACCGCCGATTGGGCGGTTCTCCTTAGTATAAATCTTTGATGACCTCTCCATCCTCTAGATAGGTAAACTGCTCCGTCAAATCTGATGTGAAAACCTGATACATTTCCTTAAAACTCACAGCTAGCGAGTAGCGGTCAAGATCTTTGCGGTCAATCCAGAATACCTCGCCTTCTTCGGATGAGACCAGTTCTCCCTCAAAACGATTGGTCTTGTAAAGAAAAACGATATAGCGCTCATCTTTTTCAGTGTAAAACTGCTTGACACCACACAAGCGAGGCTCATAGATAGTCAGGCCTGTTTCTTCTTTGATTTCCCGTATCACTGATTTGACAAAGGACTCACGATATTCAACATGACCACCTGGAAAGCAGAGGCCCGTCCAATCATCATTTACTTTATTTTGCACTAAAATGCGGTCCCCATCGTAAACCATACACATATTTGTTAAAATAACTCGCTCTGCTCTTGACATCCCTACTCCTCCATCTACCGACCGATTCGCTCGGCCTGCTGTGACTCATTATAACATAAAAGTGATTAAATTGATGAAAATCCAGATTTCTCAGCCCTTCCAGCAAAAAAACCGCCGATTGGGCGGTTCTTATAGGGAGATTATTATGAAAAAGAAAAGTTTTAGGATTTCATCAAATAAAGTTAGGAGGTCTTCATTTGATGGTTATATTATATAAAGCTTATCTTAAAATTAGCTAAAAATAATTTCAGTTTTTATAATTCTTGCAAAAGATATTGAAATAGTTCTAAATTGCCCTTTTCTTCGTTGATCAAAAACTCTGGATGCCACTGCAAACCGATGATACGGCTGCCGTCCACAGCTTCAATCGCTTCGATGGTATTGTCCCTTGGGTCAAAGGCTGTCGCTCGGAAATTAGGCGCCAAGTCCTTGATGCTTTGGCGATGAACAGAATTGATCTGGCTGGCCTGACCAAATAAACGCTCCACAACGCTGCCTTTTTCTGTACGAATGGAGTGCGAAGTCCCAAATGGTTGCCCCTGCCAATGATTGTCAATTTGCTGATTGAGCGTACCACCAAAAGCAACATTGACCAACTGCAGACCACGGCAGATAGCCAAGACTGGCTTACCCTGACGAATAGCCTCCTTTAAGAGTGCTAGCTCAAACTCATCCCGAGCCAGATTGTAATCATCGCTATCAATGGCCTTTTCCTCTCCGTAAAACTGCGGATGAACATTTTGACCACCTGATAGAATGAGCTTATCAATGGTTTCTATATAGTCCTTGACCAGACTTTTATCCCCGACAGGAATCACCATAGGCAGACCGCCGACTAGCTTGATGCTTTCGGCAAATTTGCAGGATACAGATGAATGAATGTTTTTGCCCGCCTGATCCACTGGACAAAGATTAGCTGACACTCCAACAATTGTTCTGCACATAGATGATCCCTCCTTAACTTGATATAGAATATCTTACCATTCCACCTCTCGGCCGTCCAATAGTATTTTTTTAAGCTGGCCATAAAAATTTTTTATGTCAAGAACAGTTTTCCACAAAAAGGGATATAGTAGCGACAGGCAAGGAAAAATCAGCAGAAGCCCGCTGACTTCATTTTTCTAATTCCAGCATGACACTGACTGCGGTCAAGGCATAAAGCGGAGCTGTTTCAGCCCGCAGGATACGTGGACCCAGACCGGCGGAGACAGCCCCTACTTGGCCAAAGGCGGCTATTTCATCTGGCGATAGACCGCCCTCCGGTCCGAAGATAAAGAGTAGTTTATCTCCCTTGTCCAAGCCTCTCACTGCCTCTACTAGAGCTGCAGATTCTCCTTCTTTGGCCGATTCTTCATAGGCTACGATGATGCGGTCAAAGTCTGCCAAGGCTGCCAGAAAATCTGCCTTTTTATCAAAGAGCCGAACCTCTGGAATCAGATTGCGCTTGCTCTGCTCTGCTGCCCCCTGAGCAATTTTCTCTAGCTTTTCACTCTTTTTGGCTAGCTTTTTGCCATCCCACTTGGCCACCGACCAGTCAGCTGGAAAGGCCCAGATAGCACTGGTTCCGAGTTCCGTTGCCTTTTGAGTGATAAACTCTAATTTATCGCCCTTAGGAAAGCCTGAAGCAATGGTCACTTGAACCGGCAGCTCGGTATTGTCTGCTAGCTCTTCCAAGATTTCCAAGCTCTGCTGACTGGGGTCCAACACCTGAGCCAGCCGTTTCAGGCCATCATCAAAGACCAGTGTGACTTGGTCACCCTCCTTGAGCCGCATGACTGAAAACATATGTTTGGCCGTGTCCTTATCCGTGACCACCAGAGGAGACTGAGGACTTCCTTTTATAAAATACTGCTGCATCTAACCACCTATCACGCCTGAAATGTCCTGCGTTTTCTTAAAGACACAGGCATTCCATTCGCCCTGAATCATATGTGTTTCTAGGAAAAATCCTGCTGCTTCTGCTGACTCGCGCACCATTTCCCACTTCTCAGAAATAATCCCACTCATAATCAGATAGCCCTCATCCTTGACCAGACGGTAGGCATCCTCTGTCAGATGGATGAGAATATCGGCCAAGATATTGGCAACAATGACATCCGCCTTGATTTCTACACCTCGGAGAAGATCCCCCGGCGCCACATGGATATTCTCCATACCAGGATTGAGCTCAATATTTTCCTGCGCCACTCGCACCGCTACCTCGTCTAAATCATAGGCGTAGATGTCCTTAGCGCCTAATAGAGAGCTGGCAATGGAGAGGACACCGCTGCCTGTACCCACATCCAACACCGTTTCTCCGCCCCGCAGAACCTGCTCCAGCGCAAAGAGGCTCATCTTGGTCGTCGGGTGAGTGCCCGTACCAAAGGCCATACCAGGATCCAGTTTGATAATCTTCTCACCAGCTGTCGCCTCATACTCCGTCCAGGACGGCACAATAGTCAAGTCGTGGGTAATCCGAGCCGGCTCAAAGTACTTCTTCCAATTGTCCGCCCAGTCTTCCTCAGCCAGTTCCTGGCGAGTCAGCTGAATATCTCCCGTCTCCAAGCCAAAGCCATCCAGCTCTGCCAGACGCTCATTGACCTGGGCCGCAATGGCCTCTATATCCACAGAATCCGGATAGTAGCCCGTAATCCTGACCCGTTCGCTCTGCTCAACTTCTGGAAAAAGCTCACCATACTGGTCAACCTGCCCCAGATAGTCTGCGCTGTCATCGATAGCCACACCCTGACTGCCCAGCTCAATCAGAATATTCGAGGCCGCTTCCTCCGCCTCCCGCTTCACTTCAATCGTTAATTCCTGCCAAGTGTCCATCATTAAAATACCAAGCCCGTAAAACACAAAGCCAAAATAGAAAATCCTCTGACGACGCTTGCGTCTAAGAGAACCTTATCTTTTTGGCACAGTGTTTAGGGCGGGTTCAGTTTAGAAATTTAACTGAATAATCCTTTCTTTGTTTATTTCATTGTCTTCGTCATATAGACCATATCCATGCCCTCTTTTTCGGGCTCAGTATGAGTCTGATGATAGCCGTTTTTCTCATAAAAAGCTACCATGCCTTTATCTTGGAAAACCGTGCACAAATCCCATTGCATAACGGTGGAGAATTTCTCCTCTATCAGATTAAGCCCCTCAGAGCCATATCCTTTGTTCTGGTACTCTGGCAAAATCGCCACTGTTCCAATCCAGCCTGCTGTCTGTTCGTCATTTGTATTCAAGCGGATAAAACCAAGAATCTTCTCATCGTCTTTGACAAAATAATAAAAACTATTGGGCCGCTCAACTAGTTTCCAGCAAATCCGCTCTCGCTCCTCCAGATAGGGGTCGTATTGATCCTGATATTTCTCATAAACCGCCTTAAAACTAGCGCGCTGAATATCGATAATAGTCTCTAAATCTTCAGCTCCCGCCTGCTCAATATAAATCATGCTTGTCCTCCAAATAATCTCTCACCCTAGCCTGCAACTGCGGAATAACCTTGTCATCTGATAAGAACTGGTTCACATCCATCATTTGATAAGCCTGCCCCTCATCGCCAAAGACGATGCTGGCAAAATCTTCCTGAGTGATGGTTCCCACCATAAAAATAGAGGTTTTGTCTGGATTAAGCATTCCTTGATAGTCCTTAGCCCAGACAATATCCGCTTCTTCAAGCTTCAAACCTAGCTCTTCAAAAACCTCTCGTTGCACACATTCAAAAGGTGTCTCCTCACCCTCTCGGCCACCGCCCGGCAACTCCCACATATTGGGCCAAGGAATGTTTGACTTATCGTCCCGCAAGATAGTTAAAATCCTATCATCACAAAAGAGGGCAATCTTGCAGCCTGTGAAATCAGAGAGTTCAATTTCCATGTTAGACTCCTTCGGCTAATGCCTTTTCCAGCTCTGCTAACCAGTTTTCATAGTAACATTGCTCATCCCGTAGCATCCGGCTGCTATTCATTTTCTGTCTAGCAATCTTCATAGCCTTGCGAGTTTGAGCTATATCATTCTTAACTTTAAATTGATACCAGGCTTGAATCATTTGCATATCTGCCAGTTTTAGAGATAAAAAGGATTTGACTCCTCGATTACTTGCATATTCCTCCGCTTTTTCATTATCCCCTTCTAGCAAGGCGATTTGAAGAAGGCATAGTTGGCAAGAAGTTTCAGACAGCGAGTGTTCTGTTCTCTCTAGTAAAGATTGAAATAGCTTTTTAGCTGCCTCTAAATGATCATCCAATATAAAAACCACTCCCTGAAGAGTTTCAATACTTTCTGCGAAACTCCCTCTCGCATCCTCATCAATAGGCATGGTAAAGTCTTTTAAATCATATTCTTGAGGAGCTAGCAAGGTCTGGGCAGAATGCCTCAACACCAGGTAGGCGTATTTCGTATTTTCAGGGTGTTGTCGCAATTCCCAGATTTTTGCTCCATCGGTGATGCCGACTGGCAAAGAGTTGTTTAGGAAGAAAGATAAATTCAGAAAAATCCAAGTACCAGCAAAATACCAGCTTCTTGTCAAAACTCCAAACAATATCGCCAATAATATCAAGCTGAGATGGACCATCAAGCCTCCTAAAAGCATCAGGATGATTCTTTGATCACTTTCATCTTCTTTCAATCCAATATACTGAGCACCAGCATCTTTCAGAACGGCTGTTCGACTAAGATAAAACCTGCCTGACTTTTTGGTCAAAAGAAAATGTCCTAATCCAAAAGCCACCAGCCGATAGCCTGTCAAGTAGCCACAAAAAGCATGACCCAGCTCATGAAGAATAAAGATTAAATACATGCTTAAAAGAGCGAAGGAATAACCAAAAGTGAATGCTAAAACTGCGGAATACCCCAACTCTGCAAATGCGATGGTTCCACAAGCAAAAGCTAGCATAATAAAGACAAAAGCTAGCACATAAACCAAATAAGTCCCAATTTTCTTCATAAAATCTCCAATCAACTCCTAGTATCTCGGATAAGGGTAAAACTCCCCTTCTTCCAAGCCAACTTTTCCTTCTTCAAAGACTTCTTGGTTCCATTCCATGACGAACTCTGCTGCCTCTGGATCTGCTAAGAAGTCCATGAGTGCATCGAGACCAGATTCAGCTGTCTGGGTCAGAAAATCCACGAAATAAGCCAGAAACTCCCGCGACAGCCCTTTCTTCGGCTCATAGGGCAGGGCAGCCAGATAGTCCTCGGCCTCAAAACGAGACTTAACTGGATTGTAGAAAAGCACGGCTTCCTCAAAGTAAATATCCTCAGCCGAGGCATTGCCCTCAGCATCAACGGTCTCAATCCCACCTGAATTTTGCACCTCAAGGAGAAAGGCCACTTCCACTGCGTGATTCTTCTTGTCCCAGTTAATCTCATAGTCAAAAGGAAAATTCTTCTCCATTTCCTCATCTAATATATCTAAAAAACCGTACTTAGTCATGATTTCCTCTTTTCATTGTGATAAAATATTACTATCTATAATAGTAACACAAAACGCTAAGAAAAACACTTGCAGAAAGGAAATCTTATGCCAGAAAACCTCGCCTTGCGCATGCGGCCGACCAGCATTGATCAGATCATCGGCCAGCAACATCTGGTCGGACCCGGGAAAATCATCCGCCGTATGGTTGAAGCCAACCGCCTGTCCTCGATGATTCTCTACGGGCCACCCGGCATCGGAAAAACCTCTATCGCCTCAGCTATTGCCGGCACAACCAAGTTTGCCTTTCGGACCTTTAACGCCACCGTAGATAGCAAGAAACGCCTGCAAGAGATCGCTGAAGAAGCGAAATTTTCCGGCGGGCTGGTGCTCCTGCTAGACGAGATTCACCGTCTGGACAAGACCAAGCAAGATTTCCTGCTGCCACTATTAGAAAACGGTCTGGTCATCATGATTGGGGCGACGACAGAAAATCCTTTCTTTTCTGTCACCCCTGCTATTCGAAGCCGGGTCCAGATATTTGAGCTTGAGCCCCTCAGCAACGACGACATTCGGACAGCCATCCAGCTAGCCTTGACGGATAAGGAACGAGGATTTGATTTCCCAGTGGAGCTAGATGATGAAGCTCTGGACTTCATTGCTATCTCTACCAATGGAGATTTGCGCTCCGCCTATAACTCGCTGGATTTAGCGGTGCTTTCTACCCCAGAAAATGACAAGGGCATCCGCCACATTACTCTTGATGTCATGGAAAACAGCCTGCAAAAGAGCTACATCACCATGGATAAGGACGGAGACGGCCATTACGATGTCCTCTCTGCCCTGCAGAAGTCCATCCGTGGCTCTGATGTCAATGCCAGCCTCCACTACGCAGCTCGGCTCATTGAGGCAGGAGACCTGCCTAGCCTAGCTCGACGCTTGACCGTTATCGCTTACGAGGATATTGGTCTGGCAAATCCTGACGCCCAAGTCCATACCGTTACAGCTCTAGAAGCAGCTCAGCGGATCGGCTTTCCTGAAGCTCGTATCCTTATTGCCAATATTGTTATTGATCTGGCTCTGTCGCCCAAGTCCAACTCAGCCTATGTGGCCATGGACAAGGCCCTAGCTGACCTACGGAAGAATGGAAACTTACCCATTCCCCGCCACTTACGCGACGGCCACTATGCCGGCAGCAAGGAATTGGGCAACGCACAGGACTATCTCTACCCTCACTCCTATCCTGGCAATTGGGTCAAGCAAGACTATCTTCCTGACAAGATAAGGGATGCCAATTATTTCACTCCCAATGAAAATGGCAAATACGAGCGAGCCCTTGGATTGACCAAGAATAAGATTGATGACTTAAAAAAATGATGGCATCGTTTGCAAAAAATCACATTTTTCTCTTGAATTTTTCAAAATTTATGGTATTATAATTATAGAAACGCTGTGGTGTACGACTTCACACTTAAGTGTTGACCGACTATTTTTTGTATTATTAGGGAAACAAAAGACTTCTAACAGCGTGCAAGCCGTGTCACGCGGAAGCAGCTTCAGTTAGAGCGAGTTGCCCACCTGCTTAATTGCGCGGGTTCAATACAAATCGTGAAGGTCCGGCACCAATACAGCTTTTTCTCTTGCCTCCTTAGCTCAGTTGGTAGAGCAGTAGACTCTTAATCTATGGGTCGCAGGTTCGAGCCCTGCAGGGGGCATAGAAAGTATGACTAAGAAAGCCTACTCTGTAGGCTTTTTTGCTTGCTCTGAAATCATTTTGCCCCACTTTCTGCCCCACATTTTTTTATGAGCAATCTTTCCAAATATCTCTTATTTGATTAAATTCTTCAAAAATTTTCTCTTCTAAAGTGTGTCCGTACACTTCTACCAACATTGAAATATCTCTATGCCCTAGAATTTTTGCGATAACTCCAAGGTCAAATCCTTTGTGCCAGAGGTAGCTCCCATAGGTATGACGTGCTCCTTTTGTCGTGATAATTGGATAAATGTCCAACTCATTTAAGAGAACACTCAAAGCTTTATTGACACTTGCGATATCTGGGACTGAATGAATATATCCAAAATGTTGAAAAATCATCCGATATCGATTTTTGATTCCTAACTCCATGTTTGCCCTTTCTTGCTCCGTTTGTAAAAGGCGCAAAATTTTGATACACTCCTCGTCTATTGGAACCATCCGAATAGACGTTTTATTTTTTGGTGGAACAAACTTATGAGAGAGAGTATTATACCTCCTGTATGTTTTTAACAATCCTCTGTCAAAATCAACCTCATTCCAAGTTAACGCTATTAACTCTCCAAACCTCATGCCTGTTTTTAATAGAAAATAGACAATATAAGGAACAATTGAACGTTGGTAATCAAATTTTCTCTTTACTGCTAAAAGTAAATCCAGATAGTCCTTTTCTGTATGTAAATATTTCTCTTCTGTCATCTGTTGTTCTTTGGATGAAAATAATTTGCTGTATGAGGGCGATTTTCTTTTTGTAAGTCAGACTGAAACTTCCAAATTGTTTATTTATTTTATTGACATTTTCTATAAAAATAAGTATAATAGTTTTATTATCAGACTATGCTATATAGGGGGTATTGAAATGAAATTTTCTAATCGTTTACTGCTATTCCTTGCAGGAGTTGTTTTTGTCCTTTTAGGACTTTTCCTATTTACACACCCAGTAGCTAATCTTGTTGCTTACAGCTGGTGGATTGCATTTGATTTACTGGTTGCTTCTATAGCAGCTCTTTTAGGCTATTTCTCTGCACCAAAAGAGCTTCGCTCACCTGTTTATCTTTTCCAAGGGTTTGTTAGTCTTCTTTTAGCTCTTTACCTCGTTGCTTATGGCTTTGTGACCCTGCCGGTCGTCATTCCAACTATTTTAGGAATTTGGTTAATTGTAGAAGCCATTATAGTTTTCTTTAAAGGCAATCGTCTGGGATTGATTTTCCCTATTATTGGCAACCATATCATGTGGGTAGCCTTGCTTGTATTTTTACTAGGTCTAGTGATTCTGTTCAATCCAGTGGCTACAGGTGTCTTTGTCGTTTATGTCATTGCCTTTTCATTTTTAGTTACTGGCTTCACCTACATTATTGAGGCCTTTCGTAAATAATCTAGTTGCCATTTTGGGCATATTAAAATAGCTGGGAAGTTACATTCTCAGCTTTTTCTGTTGCCTCCTTAGCTCAGTTGGTAGAGCAGTAGACTCTTAATCTATGGGGCGCAGGTTCGAGCCCTGCAGGGGGCATCTAAATCAACAGGAATAAGCCTTGAAACCAAGAATTTTTTGACGTCCAATAGCTTTTTGTAGAAAAGTATTTAAAAATAAAAGAGAAGAGAATCTCTCACTCTCTTCTCAGTATATCTTATTAAATTTAGTTTTTCTTAATCTACCTGATTTTCCTTTGCAACGACAAATTCTTTAACCAGTCGATAGATAACAGCAAATACGGGGGTAAAGAATATCATTCCAAGTAGTCCGAAAAGATTCCCTCCGATACTAGCAGCCGCAAGCGTGAAAAGGGCTGGTAAGCCAATAGATTGACCCACAACTCTAGGATAAATAAGGTTTCCTTCAATCAGCTGTATAACTTGATATAGAAGAAGAGAAAGTAAGGCTTGAGTAGGACTCACTGTGAAGATAAAAATCGCTCCCACAACACAAGCAATCATAGGCCCTACATAAGGAATGAACGATAGCACTCCTGCAAAGATACCTGTCATTACTCCATAGGGTATCCCAAACACGCTGTAACCAACCGCTATCATAACTCCTATGATAACTGCTTCAATCAGCTGACTCATCAAAAATTGGTCATAAGTCTCTAGTGCTACTTGTCCAATGTAAGTCAACTTTATCACCACCTTCTCTGGAAGAAAAACTTTTAGAAGTCGACTCGTCATCGCTGCCAAATGTTCCTTACTGGATAAAAATAAAAAGGTGAAGACTATAATCAAAAAGGCATTCATCAAACTTGAAAAAATATTGCCGATATTACTAGTCAGACCTGATAAAAAACCTATCAAAGCTTGGCTAATAGAACTAGATTGTCCCTGTATGCCTGATACGATAGTTGACAACATGTCTTTGGTTACAAATTCCGAGCTGCCTAGCAATTTCCCAAGTTGAGTAAGGACTGTTGAAAGGACTGTTCCCAGCTGACTAATAGTTGAGCTAGGGTTGGCAGCACCAAAACCAAAAGAGCAATCACGATTAAGATAAGAGCTAGGAAAACAAGTACCATGGCAATCGGACGACGCAACTCTGCCTTTACCTTCAATTTAACTAAGTACTGTTCAATTTTTTTCATAGGAACATTAAGCACAAAAGCAATAACAGCACCATAAATCAAGGTTGATGTTACATCAAAGAGAGAGATTGCTCCTGATATAAAGCTCGATGCATTCAGAATTACAAGAGCAACCAGCCCTATAAAAAGGATTAACGGGGTATATTTTTTAACTAAGTTCATAAATTCTCCTTAATAAACATGTTTAGATACGACTATACTATTTGGTTTTTCAAACTCTCGATTAAGGTAGGCTTGGTAAGTTCCTGGAGCGATAAATCCTTTGGGTGAGAGGATATCGGTTCCAGCTTGACCGACTATGGTATCAGCCAAGAGCACACAGTTTGTGGACAAGACAAAGTAGGATTTAAACTTAGATTTGATAAATTTATAAAGTTCCCCATCCGTCTCATGTCTGATTTTATAAGCGTAGGTGTAGTCTTCCTTACCATCTTCCGTTTTAATTTTATCTGCGCTTGGCTCCCAAGGAATCGTTAGTTGTTTTAATTCAGCTAATTTTTCCTGAACCGCTTCTTCCATTTCCGGTGTCAAATCTATTCCGTAACCAAATAGCGTTTTTTGACTCTCCCGTTTACATAAGTCAATGTACTTATCACGGTCACAGAAATATAAGACACCATCTCCTACCATACCAAATAAGGTCTCAGATGACGGATCATAGTTGCCATAAGAAATAACACGGCCCTGATAGCAGATATCCACATGACCAATAGCTGAAAACAGGGAGGTCTCAGCTGTATGAACAAAAATTTCTAGCTCTGCTGTCTTACCAGACTTCACTATTCCAAGATGGATATCTTCTTCCTCATCAGCATTTTCCAGCATAAATTTGTTAATTTTTGCTAAAGTTCTTGCAGGGATGAGAGCGGCTAGGACAATAGGTAAGCTAATTCTAATGCGACGTTTGAGATGGTTTTTCCCAATTTCCCCTTCAAATAAGAAACCGTCACGGATATTGGACAGACCATAAAGGAAAAAATAAGCCCCTAAAACAAAGAGTTGAAAGACAGAATTTCCCGTAGAGGACAAAAGACTAGCTCCACCAAGAAAAACTAGTAGAATACCATCTAGTAAGAGACGAAAACGAGGTCGAATATTATTTTTACGGTAGAGAACATAGGTGACAAGATTAATCGTGGCCCTAAAAATCTGATAAACTCCAATCACAAGAGCCAGAACATAAATCGGTATATCAGTCGCAAGATTAGAACCTAGCAAATATCCCAGCACTAACAATTTAACCAGTGCAACTCCCAAGGTATCCGTTGACTGGCTTTTTTTGAAAACTCTTAATAGCAAATCTACGACCGTTGCTATCCAAGCTAAAAACAGAACCAGGCGAATAACTGTTACTGGCAACCAAGTCCCCGTGACCATCAAGATGAGACCTAGCAGAACAAACAAGAACCCCTGAGCAAGTAATTTCTTACCTGTCAGACCTAAAGATAGAATTTTCGCCATATAAAAACCTTTCAACAATAAAAATTAAACACTCCGATTAAACTGACTAGTAAATAGCCAACACTACAAACAGCCTGTGCCAGCAACATATGGTGACTAGAAATGACTGTAATAATGTCACCATCTTGTCTTATGCACTTCTAAAATTTGTTATATTGATTAGAAACCAGAGCTTATAAAAACTAGCTAAACTCGAGAGATAGACACAATTGCGACGAAAAAATGTATAACCAATTCAACTTGTTAAGGTAAGAAAGCATTATTTCCAATCTATTAATTATTCATCTATTACCTATTATGACACAATATTCCCTATAGTTCAACTTTTTACTTGTTTTTATATTACACGGACTAAAAAGTTTTCAACAGTTGATTGCATTTGTTTTAATAAGTTTTAACCTTTCTTGGTTAGATAAAAAAAGAACCATACAGTTTAGAATCTGTATGGTTTTTGCCCCACTTTTGTCCCATTTTTAAATCATGACATTGAAAATACCTAAAATCACTTATATTTCAATATTTTTAATTGCTCTCAATATGAAAGTCCTTTCCAAATCCCTGTAGGGGGCATCTAAATCAACAGGAAAAAGCCTTGGAATCAAGGCTTTTTTGTGTAGTCTTAGCACTAAAAAACGATAGAAAAAACACCCCTTCTGAACTGCACCCCAAAAGTTAGACAGAAAAAACCTAACTTTTGTGGCGCAGTTCATTCGCGCCACATAAAGTTATTTAAGCATCTCCTTTTCTCTCATTACCATTTTATGTATAATAAATTGTACTTCTAAAATAGAAAGGTCTTAAGATGACAACTCTTATTAAACATAAACGTGTAGAATTTTCAGAACTTTTTTATGACTTAGTTTTTGTTTTTGCAATTTCAAAAGTAACTACTTTAATCGACCATCTTCATAACGGTATTTTGACTTGGAATTCTTTCCTTGATTTTTTCATTGCTATTTTGTTTCTCATCGATTCCTGGATGATTCAAACCGATTATACCAATCGCTATGGAAAGAACTCTTTATTTAACATGGTAATCATGTTTATCAAAATGGGACTTTTACTCTTTATAGCCAATATGATTGGACCTGATTGGCAACAATATTCTCATTATCTCTGTTGGGCTATTGGTACATTAACCTTTACCTTATTTTTACAATATTTGGTTGAATTTTTTAGAAAATCAACCGATAATGCTAATCGGGAAAGTATCAAAGGTTTTCTATGGATAACAGGTCTAGGAAGTTTAGGAGTCTATCTAGCAGCTCTTCTTCCTATTTACGTTGGGGTCTCTATCTTATTTGCTAGTATTCTGCTAACATTTATTATGCCAATTATCTTGCCTAGTAAAGATAAGCATTACCAGGTAAATCTCCCCCATTTAATCGAGCGCATCTCCCTTCTTGTCATTATTACGTTTGGAGAGATGATTACGAATCTAGCTAACTTCTTTACAATCGAGAATTTCTCGATTTATTCGGTTCTTTATTTCATAATTATGATTTCTCTGTTCTTGTTTTATTTTGGTCAATTCGACCATGCTATTGATCAAAAATCTAATCAAAAGGGACTATTTCTAATTTACAGTCACTATCCTATTTTCATTGGGCTTATGATGATGACTGTATCGATGAGTTTTCTTCAGAATCCTGAAGCTAATCGTCTCTTTGCAACCAGCTTCTCTTATATCGGATTTGGCCTCTTTCAAGCTGCTGTCCTAGTAAATGGGCCCTATAACAAACACTATCTTCGCTATTCGAAAAGTTACTACTGTGTCCAAGCGACACTCTATCTGGCTGCCTTGATTCTCTCTTTAATCTTTGCTTCTAATCCTATAATAGTAGTGAGTATAACAACCATTTTAGCTCTAGCTATAGCCATTCATTTTATTTATTTTTATATGACACAGAATAAAAAATATTCCAAATCTAACTGGGGGTTCTTTTAATGAGTTTATAACATAAAAAAAGCTTTGTGAACCAAAGCTTTTTTACTTTCTATCTAAACTTTTTCATGATGTATTTTCGTACAGGTTCTTCAACCATTTGAACGATTTCAAATCCTTCTTTTTGGTAAAGATTCTGAGCTCTTTGATTTGCCTCGTAGACATTTAGAGAGACAGTATCTATGTCTCCATTTTCAAAGGCCAAACTAACAAATTTCCTTAAAGCCTGGCTACCTAAGCCTTGCCCCTGTTTCTGGGGGTTGATAAAAAATCTCCCAATATGAAGATTTCTGTCTTCTAGCCTGATTTTCTGGATAAGCCCGACAAACTCTTGTCCATCAAAGATTGAAAAGATTCCTTCCAAATCTTGCAAGACTTGAATTGTCAAGGGAAAAGGAATCATTGTTCCCATCCATTGTTCTTGAAAGGATTTGCCGAGGGAGTTAGACCATTGGCATACGAATTGAGCGCTTTCTATACTTACCTTTTCTTCAAAACGGATTGTCATCTTTTTTCCTCACCATCTTATCTGTGTTTCTCTATTATACTACTTCTTCCATTTTTTACGAATAGATAAGTGTATTATCTCACATTGTCAGAAGAAATCAGGGGTTTGACTGGCTACTATTTTAATGAGAAGAAAGTGAAGTCAGTATCTGAAAAAGCTAAAACTTTAATCACTTATTGTAATGATAGAATTGAGTTGTTCCAAAACAAGTCTGAAATAGTTTAGCTTTCTTACTCCTTGCTAAACAGCGTTAATTTTCAAAACTAAAGTATTCTCTACTGCTATAAGATTATTTGCCCCATTTTGAAATAATCACATTTACAATCACTCCAAACAGCTTTCGAAAATCATTTACATTTCAAACTTTTCATTATTTTACAAGTTTTCATTTCATTATCAACACAATAAAAAGACTTCAAACCATTGTTTTTGATCAATAGTTTGAAGTCTTTTTTACTTTATTGATTTCAAAAAAGTTGTACTTTCTTCTATGTGTCTTACATCATTCCGCCCATTATGCTTGGATCCATAGCTGGTGCTGCTGGAGCAGGTTCTGGTTTATTGGCCACAACAGCTTCTGTTGTCAAAATCAAGCTGGCTACAGAAGCGGCATTTTGCAAGGCTGAGCGCGTCACCTTGACTGGGTCAATGATTCCAGCCTCAATCATGTTGACCCATTCGCCAGTCGCAGCATTAAAGCCTGTACCTGCTTCCGAGTTTTTCAAGCGGTCAATGACGATTGAGCCTTCGAATCCTGCATTCAAAGCGATTTGACGGACAGGCTCTTCCAAGGCACGAAGGACAATGTTACGACCTGTCGCTTCATCACCTGTTAATTCAAGGGCAGCTACTGCACCTAGTACGCTAACAAAGGCCGTACCACCACCAGATACGATTCCTTCTTCTACTGCGGCACGGGTTGCGTTAAGAGCATCTTCGATGCGGAGTTTCATTTCTTTGAGCTCGGTTTCGGTTGCAGCACCGACCTTAATCACTGCCACACCGCCGGATAATTTAGCCAGACGTTCTTGCAATTTTTCTTTATCAAACTCAGAAGTTGTACTTTCGATTTGAGATTTGATAACGGCCACACGATTGGCAATAGCTTCTGGATTGCCAGATCCTTCCACAATCACAGTGCTATCCTTGTCAACAGTGACTTTAGAAGCTTGTCCAAGCGCTTCAATCGTCGCATCTTTGAGCTCCAGACCAAGATCTTCTGTAATCACTGTACCGCCAGTCAAGATGGCAATGTCTTCCAACATAGCCTTGCGGCGATCACCGAAACCTGGTGCTTTAACAGCCACTACATTAAAGGTACCACGAATCTTGTTAAGAACCAGCGTTGGCAAAGCTTCACCATCCACATCATCCGCAATAATCAAGAGCGGACGGTTGGTTTTCAAAATACTTTCCAACAATGGCAGAATCTCTTGAATATTAGAAATTTTCTTGTCTGTAATCAAGATATAAGGGTTGTCCAGATCTGCCACCATTTTTTCACTATCCGTCACCATATATTGAGACAGGTAGCCACGGTCAAACTGCATTCCTTCTACGACATCCAGCTCTGTTTCCATCCCTTTGGACTCTTCGATGGTAATAACGCCGTCATTGCCAACTTTTTCCATAGCTTCAGAGATGTACTCACCGACTTTTTCGCTACGAGAAGAAACGGCAGCAACCTGAGCAATCGCTTCCTTGTTAGAAACTGGAATCGCCGTTTCTTTCAGAGCGCTGACAGCAGTCGCAACTGCTGCTTCAATTCCGCGGCGGATACCAATTGGGTTGGCACCCGCAGTTACGTTTTTAATCCCTTCTCGGACGATAGCTTGTGTTAATACAGTAGCAGTCGTTGTTCCGTCTCCAGCGATATCGTTGGTCTTTGAAGCCACTTCTGATACCAGCTTAGCCCCCATATTTTCAAAATGATCTTCCAGCTCGATTTCCTTGGCAATGGTCACACCGTCATTGGTGATGAGGGGTGAACCAAAAGATTTTTCCAAAACAACATTGCGACCTTTAGGGCCCAAGGTTACCTTGACAGTATCTGCTAAAATATCCACACCACGAACCATTGCACTGCGTGCATCTGATGAAAATTTAATATCTTTTGCCATCTTTAAACCTCTTTCTTCGATTTTTACTCAACAATTGCAAGAATGCTTGCTTCCCCAACAACCAAGAATTTCTCATCTTGATCTTTGACTTCAATGCCAGCATGGCTTTCAACTAAAACCTTATCACCTGGCTTAACACTTGGTGCAACCAGCTCTCCGTTCAACGTACGGATTCCTTGGCCAACTGCGATGACTTTTGCCTCTTTTGTCGCGTCTTGTCCTGCACCAGCAATGACAAAGCCACCAACTTTCTGTTCTTTTTCTTCTACTTTTAAGACCACACGGTCACCTAATGGTTTTAACATCTTTTTCCTCCAAAGATTGAATTTTAGCACTCTATGACATCGAGTGCTAATCTATAGTTAATATTGTATCACTTGGTCAGAAATAGTCAAGAAAAAACTTTGCCGAATGACAAAGTTTTTGGGGGAAATCAATTGGAAATATTATTGAGCCAACTTCAGTTTCTCTTCAAAATCATCAATAACCTTTTGCAAATTTAGTCTACCCTTGTAGATGCCATAGCCAAAGACCAGCATGACAAGAATTCCCAAAATAGCTAAGATGACTCCTACAATGAACAGAAGCAGATTGGTTCGATGAAAGAGATAGATCAGGACAAAACCGATACTGGCAATGGTGAAGAAAAGGCTAAACCAGCGTCCGAGATTTTCAATCATATGCTTCTGGTATTGAATTTCTGTTTCATAGCCTTGAATCAATTCTTGTTCTGTCATGATTTCCCCTCTTTTTCTTAATATTGGAGACCTGGGTTAAAGAAGCCAGCCAGTACACCAAGGAAAGCGATAACAACTAGAATGAGCATCACTTTGATTGGAGAAAGGTTCTTCTTGGCCATGAGCCACCAGCAAAATACGATAAAGACAGCTGTCAAGAGGCCTGGATAAACACCATCTAATTTGTCTTGCAGGACAAGGTAAGGCTCTTTTTCACCCGGATTGGTCAATTGGAAGGCAGTTTTGATAGGTACCCAAGTTGCTGCAACAGCACCGATAACCATTCCGCCGACAATCCCAACAGATTTACGGATAGCTTGCCCTTGTTCTCCTACTAAGAATTCAACGGCCTTGTCTCCTAATTCATAGCCTTTAAAGTAAGCAAAACGCATACCGAAATAAGCCAGCAGATTCCAAACTAGAATATAGAAGATGGCACCAACAGGCGAACCTCCATTTGAAAGCCCCATTGAGATCCCCAAAATAACTGGAATCAAGGTTCCAACGATCAGAGAGTCACCGATACCAGCAACCGGCCCCATCAAGCCAGCCCGAAGTCCGTTGATGGTTTCGTCATTTACTGCTTCTGCACCATTGGCACGCGCTTCTTCCAAACCAGCTGTGATCCCAACGACCAGAGTACCCAGCTGAGGTTCCGTGTTGAAGAAGGCTGTATAAGTGTGCATAGAGCGTGCTTGTTCTTCTTTTGTATCGTACAATTCTTCCACGATTGGTAGCATAGAAGTCAAGTAACCAAAAGTCTGCATGTGCTCTTGAGAGAAGCAGGTCAAGTGACCATAGTACCAGTGGTGGAATGATTTGGTCAGTGTTTTTTTAGATATTTTTTTAGTTGCCATCTTAGATATCCTCCTCGTCATCATCGTCAAAATCACCTACTGCCACAGCACTAGCTTTGACATTTTTTGCCATCTGTACTTCATAGAATAGCAGGGCAAAGATCAGTGATACAACTGCACTAGACACAAGGTTGAGACCAAGTGAGGCAGCCAAGGTAAAGCCAACGAAGAATGGGACAAAGTCTGTTACTTTTTCAACGATTTGTTTCAAGAGAATCGCAATACCGACACATGGGAGGAGAGAACCTACTGTAAAGAGGGTTTTCATTGGTAGACCATCCATTGGGAGGGCATCTTTCAGAGCTGTAACGGCATCAGCACCGTAACGGCAAAGAATCAGTGTTGGCAAGAAAGAGAAGAGGAAGTGGGAAACCCATGGCAGATACCAGTCAACCGCATACAATTTTTTGTATTCTCCCTGTTCGACTGCTTTCCAGCCCATGTGTTGCCATACCAAGTTCATTGTCGCTGTTCCGTAGAAGAGAACAGTTCCTAGTGTACCAACCAGCACACCCATTGATTTTGCAAAGTCAGCAGCCTGCTGAGCATCTGAAATCCCTTGTGACTTGATCGCAACCATTGCCAAAGGAATACCGATATAAGAAACTGCACGGACATCGGCAGAAACAGTACCGCCAGGGGTTACCAGTGCGATATACACCAACTGCATGGCTACCCCACAGATAATACCGAGGCTCACATCTCCTAAAATTAAACCACAGACGAGTCCTCCGACAAGCGGACGTCCAAGTGTGTAGTTACCAATACTTGAGCCACCCATACCCGGCATAGAGGATAAACTAGCAAAGATACCGAGGATTGCGGCTTGCAACCAAGAAATTGTCATAATCTTTCTCCTTTAAGTAAGATCGAGCAGGAGCAGGAGCTCGGTTCCAACTCCTTCAAATAGACCTTGCTTGGCAAGGCTATAGAAAGCTTAAAACCTTGTCCTGCTTAACTTCTGCCCCTGTTTAAAAACCAAATTTAGATTTGAAATCACTCCAGTAACCGATGGAAACGTCTGGAAGCAGCTGGAATTTTACCTTGTAACCTGCTTTTTCAATCGCTTCGATCGCTTCCGCTTCTTCTTGTGTGATGGATTGATTGTTGCCCAGCTTGACAGCTCCTGGACGGTCATTGGCTGGTCCGACGATGATTTCTTTGACATTGCCTGGCACATAGCCTTGGTCCACCAAAATTTCTTTCATATCAATCGGATTTTTAGTAATCAAGAAATAACGGCTGTCAGATTCGGTTACCTTGCCAGATTTTTCCTTGAAGGCTTCCTTAGTCCAAACGAAAGTTTTCTTGTCAGAAGCCCCTTTATAGGCTTGGATCAAAACCTTGTTGCTGGCTGCTGCATCATTGACTGCAATCAGCCCATCGCAAGGATATTCCTTAGCCCAACGAGTGACCGTTTGACCGTGGATCATGCGGTCGTCAATCCGTACAAATGTTACTACCATTTTGAATCTCCTATCTAAGTTAGTAAATGAATCACTTTTTAAATGTCGTCATCTTCCTCATCGTCATCTGATGAGACTTCAAACTCCTGTAAGGCTGCTGTCGCTTCTGAAAGAATCGTCTGTGCAAGATCTTTGCCTTCCAGCATGTCCTTCATCACAAGCCCAGTGAGCCCCATCGTCAGATTCAGCCCTCCAAGAATGACTGCCGAATCTAATTTGCCTAATTCTGCTAGGACACTAGCCGCTGTCGTTAGAGGACTTCCTCCTACAATATCGGCTAAAACCAAGACAGAATCCTCTGCTTCTAAACCTGCCAAGGCTTGACGGAAATCAAGAGCAAAATCATCGACTGATTTTCCCTCTTTCAGACCCACAGCGATGATTTGGTCTGTTTTATCACCAGCAAACATCTTCAAGGAGCTTTGTACGCCTTCAGCTAGCCCCCCATGACTGACCAGTACAAGATATTTCATCTTTCCTGCCTCCTTATTTTCTTGATTCTATTGTACACAAAATGAAATCGCTTCCCTATTGTCAAATGTCACTTTGAAAAGATGACAAATGTGAGTTTAGATGTGACAAATGTCATATTGGTCTAGTCACCCGTGGCTTTTTTTCTGACTTAATTAGAAATAAAAAAGAAAGCAGAAAATTATCTGCTTTCTATTTCTCTTTGAATGCTCGGCAAGGCACTGTCAATCTCTTGATTTCCCAGAGCTTCCTTAATCAAATAATCAAGTCTTTCCAAGGTCTGCCGATCAACTTCTTGTCCAATATCTATGATGGAACGCTCCATCATACTATCTAGCCTTTCAGAAGTCAGAGAATCCAAGCCGAAGTCATCTGCTTGCAAGATTTTTCTGGTTTGCTGACTTTTCACTACGGAGGGCAAGACTGAAGTTCCCTGCGATTTTTCAAACAAGTTCTGCTGGCTCTCTTTGTCCTGTGACAACAAGAGCATAAATTCCCAAGCCAGCTTCTCTTGCTTAGTGTTGGAAGACATGCCAAAGAGGGAAGTCTTGACCTGCGTTCCCATCACCTTGCTATTGGCTGTCGGCATCGGGATACAGGTCCAAGAAAAGCTAGAATATTTGGCAACATGATAAGGATAAGGCTTGTAGGTCCGATACTGGGCCAGACTCATAGGATAGAATACCACTCGCCCTTCATCAAAGTCATGAGAAGTCACCTTATAGTGCTGGCTGAGCATATCTAACTTGCTCATAAAGGCCAAGGCTTGGTGCATCTCTGCACTGTCTACATTGATACCGGATTTATCGGTCAAATGGCCACCGTAAGCTATCAGAGCTTGCTGCCAAGTGTAATCTGTAATACCGTACTGATCTACCACGCCATCGCCATTGGTATCCTTGGTTACTTTCTTGCAAATCTCATAGAAATCCGCCAGGGTCCAACCTGACTCAGGAATGCTAATTCCTTCTTTTTCAAGCAGGTCCTTATTGACACACATCATGATAGGATTACTCTCAACTGGAAGAGCATAGCTGACTCCCTGATATTGCCCAGCTTCATAAGCGACGGGATAAAAGGCTGCCCGTTCATCATCCGTTAAAAGGGTATCCAAGGATTTGAGGGCACCAGCAGAAGCCAACATGCTAAAGTCATTTTCTGGCACCATGAAAAGATCTGGCTGTTCGCCTTTTAAGACCTGTTCTGCTAGCCAGTCAGCATAATTCTTCTTGGGAATCCCGCTTTCGTAGACGACCTTGACATGGGGATGCGTCTTTTCAAACTTTTTAATCAGGGTGTCCAAGACCTTGTTTTCACGACTATTAGGAACATCCCAGCTCGAGCCTGCATAGACACCGATGCGTAGGACTTTTTCATGACTAGACGACCAAAGTGCAAAGCTTAAAATACCTGAAACAAGAACCAAAACAAGAACAACTAAATGTCTAAGTCGCCACTTCATTTGTCACTTCCCTTGCTAAAGTCTCGCTGGGTGACTCCGGTCTGCACGGCCCAGATAGCCAGCTGAGTCCGGTCACGCAGATTCAGTTTAGACAGAATCCCTGATAGGTAGTTGCGCACGGTTCCTTCCGACAGATAAAGCTTGGCTGCAATCTCCTTATTAGAAATCCCAAAGCCAATCTGCTGGATAATCTTCCACTCCGTCCGGCTCATATCCTCTACATTTTCCTCCGACACCGTGATAGTAAAGTTGGACTGGGCCATCTGTGAAAAGATTTTGAAGACCTTGGTGGCAATATTAGGATTAATCATAGCTCCGCCCCGATAGACTGTCTGAATGGCTTCGTGAAGCTCTTCTGTCGAAACCCCTTTGAGAATGTAGCCAGAGGCACCGTATTTGAGAGCAGAGAAGATAAATTCATCGTCGTCAAAGGTCGTCAGAATGATAATCTTAACATCCGGATACTGCTCCTTGACAGCCTTAGTACAGAGAACACCGTCCATGACTGGCATGCGAATATCCATCAAAATCACATCTGGGCGCACCCGATGAAGCTTTTCCAGCACTTCCTTGCCGTCTCCGACTGTCCCGACAACCTCAATATCAGCGTGGGCTGACAGGATGATTTGCAGAGACTCGCGAATCAAGGCCTGATCGTCTGCTATTAAAACTTTAATCATTCCAACCTCCTATTTTGGGGATTTCAATGTAGGTATAGAAGCCCTCTCGGTTTTCAAAATGAACCTTCCCACCGATAATAGCCAACCGTTCCTGCATTTGCTTCAAGCCATAGCCATAGTGCAATTCATCAAACCCTACACCATCATCTCGAATGGTCATAATATAATTTTCTTGTTCTAACAACTCAATCCAAACGGTCTTGGCGTGCCCGTGACGCACAGAATTGGTAATTGATTCCTGCACGATGCGAAACACAATATCTTCTTTGGCAATATCTAAATCGATCGTATCCCATTCATAGAGAAAATGGATATCCAAGTTGGAAATGGCTTCATACTCTCGGATAATCTTTAACAAAGCCTCTTTCAGACTGTTATTCTCCAGAGTACCCGGCCGCATTTTATTGAGCGAACCTCGAACATCCCGAATCCCGTCACGAACGACGACCGAGACATTGTTGAGCTGTTCCTTGGCCCGCTCGGTATCAATATCCACTAGGACCTTGATGGCGTCAATTCCCGCTGAGATACCCGTCAAAGCATGTCCCAGTGTATCATGAATCTCACGAGCAATCCGCTTTCTTTCTCGGTCTTCAGCAATTTTTTCTGATAAGGCTAGATAGCTGTTCAACTCCCGATTGGCCTGGGAAGCCATGCGAAGTTCCTCCTCAATCCGGTGCCGCTCTGTAATCGCCGACATGATATAAAAGAGCAAGGAAATCATAAAGACGACAATATTGAGGGAGAAAAGAAAGTTCTTTCCAAAAAGCAGCAGCAAACGTATAGATTCTGGATAAAAACGAATATAGGTATCCAATGAAGGCAGTTTGACAAAGAGCGACAGCAGGTCGTAGTTTGACAATAGCAACATACTGAAACTCAAAATAATAAAGGAAAACCAGTATTTTTTGTCCTTGGAGGCATTGAACTCTTTGGAGCCATAGAAAATATCTGCAAAAACAAGAAGAATCAGCCCGTTGTAAGACGAATGCAAAGCAGTAAAGATGACCAGCATCAGCAAAATCTCAATCATGGTCACCTTATCATAAACGGATAGCTGATTGGGATGCTTTTCCCGATAGTACATCACCAGCAATAGGCAGGCATAAAAGATAATGGAAATCAGAAAAATGAAACTGGGCGATCCTGGAATGGCATCTAAGCGTTCCAAAAGCGAGTGACTGAAGCCTCTTGTTACGGCATAATTAGTTGCAAAGAGGTAAATCGAAGCATTATAGACAATGGCTATAAAATTGATGACCATCAGAGCTATTTTACTGTAAAAAATGCTTTTGTTTGGTTTCATTACTGCCACCCTGTAACTGTATACTCGCTGATATTGTCCTTGTTTATCAAGCGGACTGGTATCAGATACTGGCTGTCACAGGATTTCTTTTCCCGCAGCAGCTCAATCACTTCTGCCACCTTTCGTCCCATCTGAATAGGCGATTGGGCCACTGTTCCTTGAATGTCATTCGTATTGGCTAAAAAATTCTTAATATCTGGAGAGCCGTCAACCCCATAGATATAAATTTTTTCTGCGACACCTTGATCTTTGATTGCTGCTAAGGCACCGATTGCTGCACGGTCATTAAGAGCCATGACAACGTTGAATTCCGAGCCATTATCCAAGGCATTTTTGACCTGGGGCATGCTTTCTTCGGTCTGTCCCAAAGTCTCCAGCTGAGAAACGATTCGATAGCTGGGATGGCCCTTGATCGTATCCAGAAAGCCCTGTAGCCGGTCCATAGCTGAGATGGCATTCTGGTGTTCAAGCAAGAGAATATTCGCCTCGGAAAGCCGACTCATCATATCTTTAGCAATCAAAACTCCCGCTTGATAGTTATCTGACACGATAGTCGTGTCAACAGCTACTTGCTTGCTCATTGGCGCATCTACCACGATAATGCGAATACCCGCTTTTTTAGCTTTATTCAAAGCCTTGATAATAGCTGGGCTGTCACTCTTTACTGGATTGATGACGATGATATCCACTTTCTCTTTGATAAAATAAGCAATTTGCTGGCTCTGCTTTTTCTCATCTAACTCCGAATCACGAACATAGAGCCGACTCCCCTGTTGATTGGTTTTTTTCTCCAATTCAGCATTCAAGGTTTGATAAAAATCATTGTTCATGGTCATATAGGTCGCCCCGATTTTCATTTGATTGCTATCGGGCATACTAGCCTTAGAATAAATAAAAGCAAGGCAACAAATTACCAGCACAAAAATAGACCAGAGAGCGCATTTCTGGCAAGTCTGAATCCTCTTTTTCCCCTTACTTGATCCCATTCCCATCTCCTAGTCACCTATACTTACTAACACTTCACTTACGTTTATTATATTATAATCAAGCGAAAAAGCAAAACGTTTCTTGAATCCTCTAATCAATCAGAGGATAAACGACAGACTTTTTAGCTTCTGATTTTTAGGGCGAGATAAATGAATATCAAAAACAAAAAACGAAGGTAGCCTCATGAAATACCTCCGTTTCTGTATATATTTATTCAAATACAAATTGATTGTGGTAAAGCTCAGAATAGAAGCCGCCTAGATGCAGCAATTCATGATGATTGCCTCTTTCAATGACTTCCCCATCTTTTAAGACAATAATCTGGTCCGCATTCAATATGGTCTTTAAGCGGTGAGCGATGACAAAGCTGGTTCGGCCTGCCACAATGGCCTCCATCGCGCTCTGGATCTTGCTCTCGGTTACCGTATCAACATTGGAGGTGGCCTCATCCAAGATCAGTACTTGAGGATCGGTCAAAAGGGTTCGAGCAATTGAAATCAATTGCTTTTGACCTGTTGAAAAGATGTTTTGATCATCATCTACGATCGTATCATATTTATCAGGCAAGCTTTCAATATACTCGTGAATATGAGTAGCACGCGCAGCGATTTCAACCATCTCCTGACTTGCATCCGGTACTCCAAATCGGATATTGTCTCGAATGGTTCCGCTGAACAAGACAGAATCTTGCAAAACGATACCTACATGACTGCGCAAGCTATCCAAGTCATAGTCTCGGATATCGCGCCCGTCAAATTCGATACTGCCCTTATCCACATCGTAAAAACGATTGATCAGGTTCATAATGGTCGTCTTGCCCGATCCTGTCGGTCCTACAACAGCTATCATCTTGCCTTTTGGCGCTGAAATGGAAACATCCTTCAAAATCGGCTTACCTTCGACATAAGAGAAATCCACATGCTTTATCTCGACGCCTTCTTTCAGCTCGGTAAAGGCTGGAGCATTCTGCGGGCGCACTTCCTCAGGCGCATCAAACATTTCCTGAATCCGATCCGCACCAGTGAAAGCCAGCTGCAGACTTCCCCAGCTTGCCGCAACCTGAATGATGGGCTGATAGTATTGTTGAGAAAACTGTGTAAAGGTTGAAATCAGACCAATGGCTACTGAGGTCTTCACATTAGGATCATTGAGCATAATGGCTGAACCCACAAAAATCACGATAGCCGTATTGATCAGGCTCATTCCGTTCATGACAGGAAAGAGTAAGCCAGCAAAAGCGCGTCCTCTGAAAGTAGCTGACCGAACCTTATCATTTTGCTGGACAAAGCCTTTGATGACTTCTTCTTGCATTCCCTGTACAATGACTACCTTCTGGCCGGAAATCGTCTCATCCATATAAGCATTGAGCTGACCAACTTCTTTTTGCTGCAAGTCTGTGTACTTGCGAGCCAGCTTGACGATGGACACCAAGACAATGATGGCTACTGGCGTACTGGCAATCGTCACCCAAGCCAAGGTCGCATGCCGCATAAACATGATGATAATCAGACCAATGTAAAGAGCGATATTGCTCATCACTTGGACTAGGCTCTCGTTGAAAGCCTGCAAGATATTATCTAAATCGCTGGTAAAACGCGACAAGATATCCCCGTCTTGATGGCGGTCAAAGAAGGAAACGGTCAAGCGAGCTAATTTTCCAAAGAGCCCCTTGCGCATTTCATTGGTTGAGTAGGAAATGATCCGACTCATCAATAGCATGTAGATCAAGCTAGATAGCGAAAGGAAGATGAAAGCCAGCGCTAAATTCCACATGATTCCTTGAAAAGCAGCAAAGGCTGAAACATCACCTGAAGCAAGCTTGCCACTCGCAAAAGCACTACCCAACTCTACCAGCTCACTGATGGCGAGACCAGTAAAAATCGGAAAGAGAACCTGTAAAACCGTCGAGATGACAATCATAATCATGACGACCAAAAAGGCCAGTTTATACTGTTTAAAATATTGCCAGAAAAATTTTGCTGTCTTCATATTAGTCCTCCTTTCCTTTTTGAGTCTCATAAATTTCTCGGTAGACATCATTTGTAGCAACCAAGTCTGCGTGTCTACCTTGCCCAATCAAACGCCCTTGATCTAGCACCAAAATCTTGTCTGCATGAACCACAGAGCTAATCTTCTGGGCAATGATGATGGTCGTTGTTCCCTTCAAATCCTTGTTCAGCGCCTCTTGAACCAGTTTTTCGGACTTGGCATCCAGAGCGGAAGTCGAGTCATCTAGGATAAGAATATTGGGACTGCTGACGACACCACGCGCGATGGACATTCTCTGCTTTTGTCCGCCAGAGAAATTATTTCCCCGTTCTTCGACCTGGCTGTTGTAGGTATCTTCCATGCGATTGATAAACTCGCTCGCCTGAGCAATGCGCGCCGCCTGTTCTAACTCTGGCAGGCTAGCATTTTGCTTTCCTTGACGCAGATTGTCCGCAATCGTCCCCTTAAATAAAATAGCTTTTTGCAGAACGATAGAGACATTTTTTCTCAGCGAAGCTTCACTAATGTCTCGCAAGTCCTTGCCACCAATCTTGATAGAACCTTCCTGAGGATCAAAAAGACGTGGAATGAGCTGGGCCAGAGTTGATTTTCCTGCTCCTGTCGCTCCGACAACACCAATCATCTCTCCCGGTTTGACTTCAAAGCTAATATCCTTGAGCATGGGCTCTGTATCTGTCGGATAGGTAAAGGTCACATGGTCAAAGACCAGACTACCTTCCAGATCTTCTTCAGCTTCATTCTTGAAGGTCATCGCTGGCTCTGTATCCAAGACCTCCTTGATCCGCCGAATCGACACCATGGCACGCGTAACGGTATTGCCCAAAAAGCCAACCATGATGATGGTAAACATGATTTGATTCAAGTAAGAAATGAAAGAAACAATCGAGCTAACCAAGCCTGGATCCATCTGTATCATGCTAGACAAGAGCCACATAGTCAGATAGACAGCCCCGTAGCCGACGATCATCATCATTGGTTGAACGATCGAAAAGGCGTATCCAATAAAGAGATTTTGCTCCAGAAGTTCATCTGAAACTTGCGTAAATTTCTGATACTGTTCTCTCTCCTGCACGAAAGATTTGACGACACGGACGCCACGCAGGTTTTCTTTGGCAATCGAATTGATCTTTTCTAAGAGGACTTGGAATTTGGCAAAGCGTGGACCCATCAAGCCCATCATCACTCCTGTCAAAAAGAAGACCAAAAAGACCATCAGGACAATCACCCACCACAAGGAAGGAATGGTCACTACCGCCAAAATAAAGGAACCTAAAAATAGAATAGGCAGGCGGAATAAAATCTGGAACATCATCATGACCAAATTTTGCACTTGGTTGATATCATTGGTCATGCGGACGACGAGATTTCCCGCATTGAACTGTTCAATATTGGCATAGGAGAAGGTCTGTATTTTCCGAAAGGTTTTTTCACGTAAATCTGACGACACACCTTGCGCAATATAGGCTGCCAGGGTCACATTTGCCCCGCCAGCAAGCAAGCCAACCAGACCAAAGCCCAGTAACCAAGCCCCCAAACGATAGATTTCTTGCCGATTTCCTGCCAAAAGAGCATTCAAGACATCTTTGAGATACAGGGGCTGCAACAGCGAGCTAGCTAGCATCAGCGATGTCATCAGAAGAGATAAAAAGATAAATAATTTATAGGCTGATAAAGCTTTTCTGAACATAATTCCTCCTCGTAGATTTTTAACTTTGTTTAGCTTCCTTACTATATCATAGATAAAAACAATGTCAAGTAGGAAATTTCAGTTATTATATGGTACAATATAATAAATAACTCTAAATTGATTGAGGCCTTTTGTGGGTCTCGTACAAGGAGAAAAGATGGATAAACAACGAATTGCTGTGGTTGGCCCCGGTTCTTGGGGAACGGCTCTATCGCAAGTCCTCAATGATAATGGCCATGAAGTCCGAATTTGGGGCAATATTGCAGAGCAGATTGACGAAATCAATCACCAACATACAAACAAACGCTATTTCAAAGATGTGGTTCTAAGCGAGGAAATTAAGGCTTATCATGACTTGAACTATGCTCTAGAAAACGTCGATGCTGTGCTTTTTGTCGTACCGACCAAGGTGACTCGTCTGGTAGCCAAACAAGTTGCGCAAACCTTGGATCACAAGGTAAAAATCATGCACGCATCCAAGGGATTAGAGCCTAACAGCCACAAACGGATTTCGACTATTCTGGAAGAAGAAATCCCTGCAGACTTGCGTAGCGAGATTGTCGTTGTTTCAGGACCTAGCCATGCTGAAGAAACTATCGTTCGCGACATTACCCTGATTACCGCAGCATCTAAGGACCTCGAAACCGCTAAGTATGTGCAGGAACTCTTCAGCAACCACTATTTCCGCCTCTACACCAATACTGATGTCGTTGGAGTGGAGACAGCAGGTGCTCTCAAAAACATCATCGCAGTCGGAGCTGGAGCTCTCCATGGACTGGGTTATGGTGACAATGCCAAAGCTGCCATCATCACACGCGGACTGGCTGAAATTACCCGACTGGGTGTCAAACTGGGAGCCAGCCCTCTGACTTACAGCGGTCTTTCTGGTGTCGGCGACTTGATTGTCACAGGAACTTCTGTCCACTCTCGCAACTGGCGGGCTGGAGATGCGCTGGGTCGTGGCGAAAAATTGGCTGACATTGAAGCTAATATGGGCATGGTTATCGAAGGAATCTCGACCACCAAAGCTGCCTACGAACTAGCTCAAGAGCTCGGTGTCTACATGCCAATTACCCAGGCTATTTACAAGGTTATCTATGACGGCCATGATATCAAAGATGCCATTCATGATATGATGAGCAATGAATTCAAAGCTGAAAATGAGTGGTCTTAAGTTACAGTATTTTTTATAAAGGAGAAAATTATGTCAAAAGTCAGAAAAGCAGTCATCCCTGCAGCCGGTCTCGGTACCCGCTTTTTACCAGCCACTAAGGCACTAGCCAAGGAAATGCTGCCGATCGTTGACAAACCAACTATTCAGTTTATCGTCGAGGAAGCTCTTAAGTCTGGAATCAAAGACATTCTGGTTGTCACAGGAAAGTCAAAACGCTCCATAGAAGACCACTTTGATTCCAACTTTGAACTAGAATACAACCTCAAGGAAAAGGGCAAGAACGACCTGCTCAAGCTGGTGGACGAAACCACTGGTATTGGCTTGCATTTCATCCGTCAGAGCCATCCACGTGGGCTAGGAGATGCCGTCCTTCAAGCTAAGGCTTTCGTCGGAAATGAACCTTTTGTGGTCATGCTAGGTGATGATTTGATGGATATTACCAATGACAAGGCAGTGCCACTCACCAAGCAACTCATGGATGACTATGCGGCAACCCACGCATCTACAATTGCAGTTATGCAGGTTCCTCACGAAGAAGTCTCTGCTTATGGTGTTATTGCACCGCAAGGCGAAGGCGTCAATGGCCTTTACAGCGTTGAAAAATTTGTTGAAAAACCAGCACCAGAAGATGCACCAAGTGATTTGGCAATTATCGGACGCTATCTGCTTACACCAGAAATTTTTGAAATCCTAGAAAAACAAACTCCTGGCGCTGGCAATGAAATTCAACTGACTGATGCCATTGATACCCTCAACAAGACTCAGCGCGTTTTTGCCCGCGAATTTAAAGGCGACCGCTATGATGTCGGCGACAAGTTTGGCTTCATGAAAACTTCTATTGATTATGCCCTCAAACACCCTCAAGTTAAGGATGATTTGAAGCAATACATTATTGATTTGGGCAAAAAATTAGATAAGAAAACAAAAAATAAATAAAGCGCTCGAACAATAGATTAGCTGATGCATCAGCTTTTAACATCGTACAAAAAACACCTAGATTTACTAGGTGTTTTCTTATAAGTTATTCAATTACTTATTGTCTTGGTTGGAAGAGTAGTTAGTGTTAGGGAATGATTCTACATTCTTGAAATTTTTTCCATTATCAGAATTAGCCGCATAACCAAAGCGGTTATTTGGATTGCCTGCTGTATTGACAACTGTGGTTTGTGGAGTTTTTTCTGGCTCTGGACTAGGAGCTTCGCCGTATGATTTTGGTTGCTCAAAGACTTGGACACTTGTTATCTTACCTTTTGTAGCCGCATAGCCAAAGCGGTTATTTGGATTGCCTGCTGCATTTGCAACTGTGGATTCTGGAGTTTTTTCTGGCTCTGGACTAGGAGCTGGATCTTCTGGCTTCTTCTCTGGTTCTTGACCAGGAGCTGGTTTCTCTGATTCCTTTTCAGGTTCTTTTTCTGGAGTAGATGGTTCCTTATAATCATCAGGAAGAGACGCTCTATATGGATCATCTTTACGTCCAGCTGCTGCTAATTGAGCCTGCATTTGAGCCTCATAGTTTTTGAAATATCCAAATAGACGCTCAGATCTAGCTAAAGCTTCATTGGTTACTTCTGATTCTGCAGCCTTCGCAGCTTCTTCATTTCCTTTCAAAGCAGCATATTTATCATCTCTTGCTTTTTGCTCAATAATCCATTGTTTTTCCAACTCTTTCCAATGGTCCTGAACACTTTTTCCAAAGATATCTTGGTTCTTGATAGCCATTTGGTCAATGTGCCATACTGTCCAGTACCATGAGTTTGGATCATAAGTAGCTGTCTGTGGTTTAAAGGCCTTGTAAGTATCCTGAACGTTACCATAGAAAGGTACATATGGTGTGTTGCGTGATGGTCCTAAACCGAGCCAAACTTTACCACCGAAAGATTTTGGTAGTTTCGGATCAATTTGATAGACATGGGCATCGATAACATTTTCATTACCTAAAGCGTATTTGTACTGATCTTTCCGAACAGCATCATTTGCTCCATCATCACCTTGTTTCTTAACGCCAATTTGATCATCTGGTACGAAACGGCCATTCAAATGTTCAAAGCGGTTCCGTTGCATCGCAAAGGCATCTTCAAGAGTGAATTTCTTGTTTGGATCTGTTGGAGAGCGGAAAAGCTCGTACTCCTCATCTTCGTAAGTAATTTTAGATTTTGGATCAAGTAGTGTGATTCCTGCATATGTACGAGAACGGTCGCCTTCTGCATATTTTTCAGGGCCGTATGATTTAGCAATATGGAAATTACCATCTTTATCTGTCTTGTAGTTTCCTGCTTCTTTGGCTACTTTCTCTACATCTTCAGAAGCAATAACATTTTCTTTGTCCTTCAAATCTACATGGCCAAGGTAATAAGTATTAGCAAATACCGCGTATTTATCTTCTGGCACTTTCACGGCTACGTATTGGTGGCCAGACAAGATTTCCATGTACCAAGTCTCTTTTTGATCGGCAACAACCACTGTATTCCCTTCAGCAGAGCCCTTTTCTTGGATGACTTTTCCAAGCAATTCGATTGCTTCACGAGCTGTTTTGGCACGAGGCAAAATCACATCTAGCATAGCAGCTTCTGCCAAGCCATCTGCTTTTAAAGGATCTTTTTCAAGGACCTTTTTATTTGGGATTGCTGTGACTGTGGATGACATAGAAACACCTGCTTCATTAAAGCCATGTTCTCCAAAAGCACCGTTACTACCATCACCACGCGCAGAATCATAGGTTGCAGTATATTTCATTTCGCTGGCTGCACGTGGATAGGTGAAACCATTGGACTCATCCACAATCTGGTCGCCTTCCTTATATTTTTTGGCTTCCACAACAACATAGTTTTTGTTGTGCTTGCCACCATTCGGGTAGTAAGGATAGTCTTCTGTACGACCAAAAAGTGTTGATCCATCCTTGGTCAAATGCCGACCAATAATGAAACCACAGCAAGCTTGCACAGCTTGGACAGGTAAGAGCATGATTGCCATTAATGAAATAGCAATTTTAAAGATTGTCTTCTTCATTATGAACTCCTTTTTATTTTTTGGGGATACCCTTGATGTTTATAGTTCTAGTATAGTCCTTTTTAGATCTTTTTGCAAGCGCTTACAAAAATGTTTTTTTATACCTTTTACAGATAGAAAATAGAGAAAACATACATTGATGAAAAAGTAGAGATAGAAACATTCCCAGTTTATTCCTGATTTATGACTTATTATGAGCCTTTAAAGTAAAATCCCTTACTTCATAAACATCATATTTATAAAAAGAATGAGAGTGGGATAGAAATCGGTAATTCGTTAGAATTCGATTTCGTCGTCCCACCTCCGCACAGTTGAGTAGGGCTGTAAAAGCCGATGAAATCAGCGTAGTAGGGCCCACTCAACCACTGCGTCTTGCTCGACAATCCAAAGACAATTGAGAGGCTAGGACTTTTGTCCCAGACTCTGAGTTCATTTCTTAAAAAATTGGTCGTTGAAAAGTCAGAAAAATCAGGATAGCTGCTAATCCAAGGTAGGCCGCTAATGCTAAAAAACGTTGAGACTTGCTAAAAGCGTAGCGCTCTCCTGAAACTGGTAAGATCACAGCTCCTAAAGCTCCACCGACTAGACCGCCCAAGTGGCCTGCAAGACTAATTCCCGGTAAAAAACTCATGATCAGATTGACAGCCAGCAGGCTCATATAGGACTGACCCAGCTGCTGCAGATAGTAGTTTCGCGTAGCATAACGAAGCACAACAACGGAAGTAAAAAGACCGAAAAGAGCAGTAGAAGCCCCAGCTGCCAAGCTGTCGGGTGAAAAATAGACAACAAATAAGTTCCCCATCACTCCTGACATCAGGTAGAGTATCAAAAATTTCCAAGAGCCGAAGATAGCTTCAATCTGTCGACCAAGAAAGTAGAGCGTCAGCATATTAACCACAAAATGCTCTAAACCAATATGGACAAAAATAGCGGCAAAAACTCGCCAAAATTCTATAGGCATCTCTTGGATTGTATAGCCACGTACTGCCCCAAAGCGATACAAGGCATCCGTACTGCTGTATTGAAAACCGTAGGAAAGAAACATCAAGGCGAAAACAAGGCTCGTTAGGATAAGCAAAATGCTTGTCACGGGATAGTCTCTATCAAAGATTTGTTTCATAAATGAGTAACTCCTTTACTGCAACATCATGTTGAGCTGGTGTAAAATCTGCCTGCTGGGCTGCATAAATAGTGCTGATGGATGCTCCTGCATAATCAGCCAGATAACGGTCATAGTAGCCACCGCCGTAACCGATCCGAAAGCCTTGAGAATTGAAGACCACACCCGGCACATGAATCAGATCAATTTCTGTCTTATCAACAGCCTCTTCACTTATCGGCTCCATAAGTCCAAAAGAGCTTTTTTGCAGGCAACTTTCATCATAATCTACAAATATCATCCGACCCTGGCCATAGGTTTTGGGCACTAAAACACGCTTGCCATCTAACTGAGCCTGCTTGATAAAGGCTGCAGTTGAGACTTCATGCGGCATGGAAAGATAAGTAGCGATGACCTGAGCGTTTTGATAAGCTGCTGAACTGAGCAAGTGCTGGGTCAGCCAGCTATCTGCCAGCTCTTTTTCTTTTCCCGACAGTTTCTTCATTTGCTTTAGTACAGTTTGTCGTAGTTCTTTTTTCATGCGGCTCACCCCACCTTTTTTATCTTTCGTTGATTTTATAATCTAGGAATTTCCCAATCTTTTCAATCGCAAAGGGCAGTGCTGCCTCGTCCGGTGTCATCTTGGGATGATGGAGAGCATAGGGGCTGTCCACTCCCAGCCAGAACATGACGCCCTTGACCTTGCTGAGCAGATAGCCGAAATCCTCGCCTGTCATAGCCGGCGCAATATCAATCAGCTGAACCCCTTCTTCCTTCTGGAAAAAGTCCATCAATTCGTCTGCTAAGCCAGGATGATTTTCTACAGGCAGATAACCGCCTTGCTTGAGTTCCAAGTCCAATTCCAGACCGAAACTTTGAGCCACACCCTCTGCTATTTCCCGTAAGCGCTTCTGAGTCAAGATGTTCATCTCCTGAGTCAGAGTCCGAATGGTGCCATGCAAAAAGGCCGTTTCTGCGATGACATTGTTGGTCGTGCCAGCATGGAGCGAACCAAAGGTCACAACCGCCCCCTCGATAGGATCGACATTGCGGCTGACAATAGTCTGCACCTGGGTGATAAAGTAGCTAGCCGCCACCAAAGCATCATTGGCTTCATGAGGAAAAGCCGCATGCCCCCCCTTCCCCTTAAAAGTCAGCTTGACTTCGCAGGTGCCAGCAAAAAGCGTTCCTCTATTAGTGGCAATATCGCCAACTTTGAGATCTGGCCGCACATGGAGGCCGTAAAATTCATCCGGCAACCAGTCGCCAAAGGCACCGTCTTCGTACATGAGCATACCGCCAGCTTCATTTTCCTCAGCAGGCTGAAAGAGAAAGAGCAAATTGTGGGTAGGCTGAGCCCTCACAGCTTGCTCCAGCAGGCCTAGAGCCACCGTCATGTGCATATCGTGTCCGCAGGCATGCATGCGACCCTCATGAGTGCTGGCAAAGTCCAGACCTGTATCCTCCACAATCGGCAAACCATCAATATCTGTCCGCCAGCCAATCGTCTTATCGGGTGAACTTCCCTTGATAAAGACCAAAATACCAGTCCGCCAAGTTCGGATTTCCACAAAGTCTAGACCTGCTGTCAGGCCATCAATGACCTGCATCAGGTAGGCATGAGTCTTGTATTCTTCCAGACCGATTTCTGGTATCTGGTGTAAATCACGGCGAATGTTCAGATAATCAAGCATTTTTCTTTCCTTTAAAATCTTGTCAGTACAAACAAAGAGTCAGACCGCCCCGATGAAGTTCAAGGGCGGCTATTTTTAACCAATATTAAAGAGTACGCAGAGCGTCTTCCAGAGCTGTCTTCTGCTGGGTCTTCTCGTCAATGGTCTTGATAACTCGTGCTGGAACGCCAGCAACTACTACGTTTTCCGGAACATCCTGGGTCACAATCGCACCAGCCGCAACAACGGAACCACTGCCAATTTGTACACCTTCAATCACAACTGCATTGGCACCAATCAGCACATTGTCTCCAACCCGAACTGGCTCTGCGCTAGCTGGCTCAATGACTCCCGCCAGAACAGCACCAGCACCGACATGACTGTTTTTGCCGACAATCGCTCGGCCACCCAGAATAGCACCCATATCAATCATGGTTCCAGCACCGATTTCTGCACCGATATTGATGACTGCTCCCATCATGATGACAGCATTATCACCAATTTCAACTTGGTCACGGATAATAGCGCCCGGCTCAATACGGGCATTGATATCGCGCTTGTCCAAAAGCGGCACTGCAGAGTTGCGGGCATCCTGCTCTACGACATAGGTCTTATTTTCCTCTAAGTTCACTAGGAGCGGCTTGATTTCTTCCCAGTCTCCAAAAAGAACATTGCCTAATTTCACAACAGACCAAGGAATCGCTCCGTGCAATTCTCCATCGAAGGTTACCTTGACAGGAGTTTTTTTCTTGGCATCAGCGATGAATTTGATAATTTCTTGAGCATTCATTTTCGTAGCAGACATGGTGTCACCTCTTTGTTCTTTCTATTCTTTGTTTGGAGAGGAAAGTCCCCTCTCCTATCTCTTTTATTTCTCTATTATAACATAATTCGACTATGCAGTTGTGACTTTATTAGCAGCTAGTAGCTATTTGGACTCTTGGAGTTTATTCAGATGAAATTGGCCTTCCTTATCTCTTTTTCCCATCCTTCTATCCTTGTCTATTTAAGAAAAAATCCGTGCTCTCAGTCTAGGCTCTCAGACCGTACTTGTCATTATACTGGTGAGGCGGTAAGTCCCATTCACTTCGTCAAAATACAACGAAACAGACATCTTTTCCTTAGTTGGATAGCTCATACTAAAAAAATCAACTTGTTGTTTAAACGGTTTATGAGCATAAATACTCTTAGGCATCCCCAGTTCTTCTATGGCTTGCTTGACTTCCATTCCTTCTCGATCACTTTTGGGAATGAGCGACCGATAATCATCAACTGTCTTCGTAATTGATTCCCCAGCATTCTGGAAGAAAGCTGCAGATACCGTATAGAGCTCCATTCCTCCTCCAGTACTCCTAAGACGCATATTAACAACTCCTTTTCTTCCTGTTAGCTTGTATGAAAGCAGTACCAGTTGACTATTCTCCACACGATTATCCACACTCCCAGAGCTGGCTTTCCCATACTTCTCAACGATATCCTCTGGAGACACATTAGGTTGGTTCATAGTTTTAATCAACTCGAATATCTCTTCGAATGGAAAATCTACCTCTCGATTATCTTCAATAAAAGGTGAACTACTCTCCGTCAGGATCTCTATCTTATTTTCTGATTCTGTCGGAACAGTATTAACAGACGATATAGCCGATTGATTTCCTTCTGACTTAAAAGTTGGTCGCATATACATCATAAAGAAGCTAATCAGTCCCACTAGAACTGCGGCAATCACTAAGAGTGAGGCATAACGAGATAGCACAGACTTTGCTAAAAGCTGGCCATTAGGATTGCCTGCTGACTCTGTTCGCTGCTTTTCTTTCCTTTCTTCTTCCTTTGTCTGTTCGAGGGTGACTCCTCGTTCCCGCTGATTCTTGACCGACGAAGTGTTTCTGGCTTTAAACTTGGATTTATGCTCCCGCCTCAATGCTTCTAAATTTCTATCTTTCACCTTTTCACCTATCAACTAAAAACTTGATTGCTCATTCCCTTTCTACAAACGGCTGATTTTCCTGCTAGGCAAGCACTACTGAGCACTTGCTTCTCCTGCTTCGCTTGCCAAACCTGAGCTGTCTTTCAGTCGATAGCTTTGAGTGTCATCTTTTTCAAAAGAAAAACTAACCTCTTGACCATCCTCCAAACGATAAGAAATCGATAAAGTCGTATAGCTCAAGATTCCCCCATGCCAATCGAGGCGCTCTGGAAGTCCCAACTGACTGACAATCTCTTGATAGGTCTTTCCTTTCTCTATACCAGAAAGATCTTGACGAGTGAGCTGAGCATTTCGGTTAGGCAGTTGCGCACTACTGAGATGCGTACATTTTAGGGATTCCAACTTAAGAGTTTCAGAAGGACCAAGATAGCTCTTAAAAGAGAGCTTAACTTTCGCCTCTGTCCCTGCTTGTGAATAGTTTAAATCTATTGTCTTGATTAGATTATCTTGGTTCGTTTCCCTACCAGACTCAGCTTTCCCTAACTTTGCAACCACCTCGTCGACCTTTGTCAGATTTGGAACCGATGAAGTGAAGTCTGAGAATAAAGAAGTGATATCATCATAGGTGATATGAAACTGGTACTCCTCTTTCTTAGCAATCCATTCTGGACGATTATCAGATTTTAAATCTTGATCCTTTCCATATGAGTCTAACATACGAGAAATAGCTGCGGCTTCTTCCATGCGTTTTAAATCAGCATTCTTTTTCCACTGCTCTACTATGCTATACATTGAGGCTATAATCCCTAAAACGAAAAGTATCACCATCCATATCTTAGAAAAGATTCCTAGTTTTTTCTTCTTAAACTCTACTTTATCTATCTCTCTAGCAAGCTCATTAGAAGATATTCGCGGAGAAAGCTTGGTCTGTTTTGCTTCAGTTATAAGGCCTGACATCGACTGGCTAACTTGATTTCCACGAAAAACTTGATTTTGTTTTTTAGCTTTCAGTGATTCTAAACTAGAAATGAGACGCTTCAGCTCCCTCTGCTTTAATTCCAACAAATTCTGTGATAGAAGCGACAGAGGCTCCTTTACCTGCTGAACTCCTTCTAACTGCTCAGAAAACACCGGCTGGTCTTGAGAACTTGTTTTAGCCCCATAGCCGTTTTTGTCCTCTATCGAAGAGACGGCAGACGGCTCATTGCTTGAGCTCTCTATTGGAAATGCCACTTTTGATGGAGACGAAACGGAAGGACGAGCTTGATTTTCTTCCGGGCTCCCCTGCGCTTCTTGCAATCCAGTAGATGATTTGATATGTTGGTCTCCCTTGGTTTTCCATTTAGATAGAAAGAATGGTTGGCTATTTGCTGGCTTTTTCGTTTGAGACTTCTTGAATTTCGATTGATGCTTCTGCCTCAAAGCTTCCAGATTTCTCTTTCCCATAACTCCTCCTCTATTGGCTCTTCTATCATTGAAAAGACGATTCGTCTAATAGTTAACAATTCTTGCTCGCTGAATACTGCTATTCTATTTTCTATAACCATACCGGTCAAATAGCTGCACAAACTGTCAGGATGGCTACCTTTTATAAAATAACTATTTGAAGACAGTAGCCTAGCGTGAAACTTGTCATGCTAATATAACTTTATTCCAGTATATCATATTTTGAACTGGCTTAGCTTGAAAGCACACAAGCAAAAAGGCACGAACTCTCTTCCGTGCCCACAAAACCAACTATATATGACTATTTTTGTTTCACTTTTTCAGCCAAAAATAACTTCATCCGAACTCCTTTCCGATCTTGGTCCTCTGCTTTTCTAGAACCGTCCAAATAGCAGCCAGCTCAACTTTCTGGATAAAAGCCTATCCCATTGCTCCTGCATCTTCTCTGACTGTAACATATAATCAGGGAAAGGAAAACTGCTGCTGAATAGAGCTGAATAGATAAGTAAGTAAAAGACAAGCTAGATAGCGAGCTAACTAACAAAACATGATAAAATCTATTTTTTAAAATAGCAAAAAACCTCCTAGAAGGGAGGTTGTACCTAGTTTTAGACTTTTATTTTTCTAAATTGCTTGATTTGAAATTTTATTATGGTCAAGCAGTTTCGAAAATCTGAATGGTAGAGCTCTTTTCAATTACTACTGCTTGGTCTGCTGCAACATGGAGAGTGCCCGGCAGGCTGCCCTCTTTTGAACCATCAAAAGAAATCGTGATATGGCCCAGTCCAGTTAGATTTTTTTCTACTACATTTCCTACGGCAGTAATCGAATATTCCTGACTATCTACGACTAGCTTTCCACCTTCTAGTATTGCACCTAGAAGATTTTTGTTATCGATTTTAAAACAATACTCTGCTAAGTCTTCCGGAGCTTCTTCTCCAAACAAAATGAGCATATTGGCATCTTGAATCATATTCTGAGCTTCAGGCCCCACTTGAATTACTTTAGCTTCAAAAATTTTCTTCATCTAATTCCTATTCATCCTTTCTCAAATCTGTCATAAACTTATGCTTATAGATAAGTTTAACATAATAGTTGCTATGTTTACGTGCATCTATCAAAGGTCTACTGATAAAGACCAATACTAGCTATCCAAGCTACTAGCACCCGCGGAACACCATTGAGGAAGCGTGAATAAAGCACAGAAGGGACACCAACCTCAACTGTTTCAGACTTGGCTTCAGATAGACCGAGTGCTACAGGAATGAAATCACAACCGTTTTGAGTGTTGATAGCAAATATAGCTGGCAGAGCCATTTGGGGCGGAATATTCCCTTTGCCGATTTCAACTCCAATTAAGGTTCCAATAATCTGACTGATAACAGCTCCGGGGCCTAACAAAGGAGAAAGGAATGGCAAGGAACAGATAAAGCCAATCAAAATGAGTCCCCAGATGTTCCCTGCTAGGGGAACCATTAATTTTGCCAGCCAATTTCCAACACCGGAACCTTGAATAACCCCAATCAGCAAGGAAACAAAGGCCATGAAAGGAATGATTGTGTTGAGCATTGTTTGGATGGCTTCACGAGCAGCCTGGTTGAAAGTCGCAACGACCTTCCCAGCGCCCATCCCAATTCGTGCTACAATACTTGTTTCAGCTTTTTGCTCTGTAATTTTTTTAGTAGTATCGTAAGTTGGCTTTTCTGTTACCACAGTTGTCTCTTTTTCATCTTCATTAGCAGCAGAAATTTGATTAAGGCCAACTGCTGACACATAGATTTCCTCAGTGATATATTGAGCTAGAGGGCCACTTTTCCCTGTAGCGACAATATTGATTGTAGGGATCCCCTTTTTAGGATAAATACCGCAGCGAAGAGTACCGCCACAATCCACGATTGCTAAAGCAATTTCCTCATCAGGGATAGAAGTTTTAAACCCGTTAACAGCTTCCATACCGGTCAAATCAGCAATTTTATCTACAATATCTGGCTTTTCTCCGCCGCCAGTGATATAGATAAATTTGTGCTTAGCCTCACTAGGTGTAATGACCAAAGGTCCTCCGAAGCCGCCATTTCCTTTAACAACTTTTATACTCTTATATGACATAATTTCACTCTTTCTATCAATCAAATGTTTTACTCAAGGTAACACCTTGCTGTTTTGCTACATAAGCAGTTGTAAAATCGGTCACCCAACCGCCTACAAAGTTCATGACAAGCCCAACAAGCATGTAACGAATGGCTAAGTCCATTTGACTTAAACCTAAAGTTTGAATTCCTGTTGCAATTCCCATCCATACAAACAATTCCCCAGGATTGATATGCGGAAATACACCATTTGAAGTGTGGCAGAACTGCATCTGAGCTGCTACAAAACTAGGTTTATAATATTCTGGTAAGAAACGTCCCATACTGATTGCCATCGGATTCCCCAGCATAAAGGCTGAAATGAAAGGTAAAATCATATACCGGCTAATAGGATTTTTGGCAGAAATCTTAGCCAGAGAATTGACCTTCTCTTCTCCCAAGAAAGCGATAAGTGTATTCATTGCAATCAATAGCATTAAGACAAGCGGCACAATATTTGTCATCCAGCTAATAAAGGTTTCTCCACCTAATTGGAAGAGTTTCATAAAACTCTCTGCAAAATTTGTAATGTGATTCATAAGGAACTCCCTTTCTTATTTTTTTTAAATAACTGTTTAATAGATAATTGTAAGTAATTCGCATAAAAGCCGAATCCCAGAAAAGAATCAGATGAACCTGTCTCTTTCTCAATACCTGCCTCATGCCAAAGATAGACTTTTCTAGCATCTTCTATGGCTGATTGCATCAACTTATTTTCTTTTCTCACAAGAGGATTATACTTGTCAAAATAATGGATGTCTTCTCCAACATAATCGTCCATATTTTGAAAACGTGCTAAGATTGTGACTCCTTGCATTTTGCTAGCTTTAAGAACCCGACCGTTTTCATCAACCGCGAACATGACAATCGTACCGGATTTGATTCTTCCGGACTCCCTGCCAATCGCTACGCGCCCCAGTTTTCGGAGCATCGTGTAGGTCTTATTGAAGTCTTTAAGTTGCTGCCAGCCGAGGAACATTTGAAATACATAAGCTGCCATGACAAATACAGCGAAAATTATTAGCGAACTCATTAAAATACTCCTTTACTCTTAGAAAATGATAGAAACTCTGTCTCTGTTTCTACAGCCCTCAATGCTTCTTTTAGAGAAGGCTCTCCTGCAATTCGAAAAATGTCGTCATACAATTCCAGCAATTCACTTTCCATTTTTCTTTCAATTTCTGAGGGAATGGCGACTAGAAAGATAAATTCAATCCATTCATCTTCTTTTTGATAAGGCTCTTCTAGTTTTCCGAACATTAAAATAGTCTTTGCATAACCCTGGTTAATTGTATGGGGGAAGGCAATTCCTCCACCAAAAATGGTTGATTGCTTTTTCTCCCTATCAATTATCCGATTTCTAAACCCTTCATCAATCATCTGAAGTTTCTCTAACTCTGCAACCATATTTAGCAAGTATTGCTGATAGGTTTTTTGGGGGCTCAACCGAAGAAAGCGTAAGCTGACTGTTTCTAGATTTTTTTGATGAAAAGCATTGGCCCTCTGCCATTCTTCCTGCAGCCATTGATCATCAAAAAGATGATTAACTTGAATGACTGGAGATTTGGAATTTTTATATTTCAGAGGCACCGTCGTAAAAATTGCAAAATATTCCTGGTTCAGCTCTACATTAAAATCCTCTTCAGAATGTTGGGTAATGTCTATATCATTTCCAAGGACTCGCCTGAGTTGCTGAATAATCATCGCAGCAGTTCCTCTTCCTGTTGTGCAAACTACAGCTATCTGCTTGCGAGAACCCTTAACAGCAGAATTTTGCTTTCTTAAAATCATTTCAAAATACAAAGCCAGATATCCGATTTCAGATAATTCCAATTCAGAACCAAAAATTACAGATAGTTCTTCTCCAGCTATTTTTGCCATTTCAAAAGCAAAAGGATATTGAGTTTGAACCTCGCCATGAAATATATCATTAGCTTGCACATGGAAAATCAGTCGATTGATTAAGGGGCCTAGATGAGATTTGATTTCTTCAAATAACTCTTCATCATCAAAGTGAACCAACATTGTTTCTTTGACTTTCTTGACAATCCCTTGAAAAATGTTTGAAAGCTGTTCAGATTGATAAGACGGCTTGCTTAAAGTGTCAATAAAACGGACATTAAACGGAAAACACAAAAAGTCTATCTCAAACTGACTGAGGGAAATCTTATAAGTCATCTCAATATGATAGATTAATTTCTCAGCCAAATGTGTCTCTGTTAAATCATTCCTATAGTAAGGAATAGGACAATTCAACACTCTAGATGTATGAATACGCTCCACCATAATTGAAATGGTCTTTCGAAGGAGTTCCTGTGTTTCTTTAGGGATTTTATAGTCCTGAACTAGCGTCTCCAGAAAAGAAGATGTTGCCTCAGTGAGTGTCCTTCCTTCAAAGTAAGGAGCCACTTGGTGAATATAGAGTAAGCGCAAATTCAGCTCGCTCCCCAAGACCTCCAGCCCACGGTTGGGCTTTCCTGAAATAGTGATAGAGTAACTCTCTGCCAAAGATTTTACTTGTTTCAAATCCTTATTAAGGGTACTTCTACTAACACCTACTTCCTCAGCCAAGTCGTCAATAAGAAGAGGGGAGGTTGACTCAATTAAACGTTTTAGCAAATAGGCAATTCTTTTACTGGAAGAATTGAAGTCACTCTCCTGTTTTAAACTACCAGATAAAATCCTTTCCAACTCTGTATAGTCATACACTTCTAACATTAACTGATCATCTTGTGTGATAATCTGGATATTAGGAGCCAAAACATCATTTAATTGTTGGATACTCTTTTGCAAGGTTTGCAAGCTAATATCCAGTTCTGAGCGCATATCTACCAAGGAATAAGTTGGCTGCGAGACCATTTTATCTAAAATATTATACCACCGATTTACTAAGGTCAACTCTCTTCCCCACCTTCATTGTTTTAACCGCGAGTTTTACCTCCGGCAATATTTGTAGTGACACCTGTTATATAGCTAGAACGGTCTGAAATATAGAACGCTACAAGATCAGCTACTTCCCGTAGTTTCCCACTCCGTCCCAATGGAGTCGTTGAAGTTGAAGCATAACCAGCTCGAATATCTTCTACCGTCTTTCCACGAGTATAAGCAAGAGCTTCCTCATAAGAAAGAGTTCGAAGTCCCGTAGCTTCCATAATTCCTGGAGCAATTCCAACCACACGTACACCATGTTTACCAAGCTCTTTCGCCCATGAACGAGTGTAACTATAGACTGCCGCTTTCGTTGCAGCATAGGCACTTTGTCCTTCAGAACCTTCCAAGCCTGCTTCTGAAGCCATATTCACAATTACACCTTTTCCGTTTTGAACCAGAATCCGGCCTACTGCCTGACTAACCAAATACAGACCTTTTTGGTTAATCATTGTTACTTTTTCAAACGTTTCATCGTCTAACTCGTAAGGACCTTTAGGATTTTCTGCATCAATTAATAATCTAGGAACATTAATCCCTGCATTATTGACTACCGCATCAATATTGCCAAATCTTTCAACTATTTTGGCAACACCCTCTTCTACTTCAGAGCGAGAAGTTACATCAACTTTTACAAATAATAGATTCGGGTGACGTAAATCGTTGTCGCTAAGATCAAAATTCGCTACATTGACTCCTAATTCCAACAATTCTTCGACGATTGCCTTACCAATCCCAGATGACGCACCCGTCACAAGAACTGTTTTGCCTTTAATGTCTAACCAATCATTCATTTTGATACCTCTCAAATTTTATTTACAAGGCAATTATACAGCGCTTTCATAAAAGAATTAAGACACTCTTTTTTACACTGTTCAAAAAAATAATAAACTAATTAAGAGGCTTGTACTAAAAAATCCACAAGAAATGAACCTGTGGATCTTTTTATATCCTGAATGAACTCAAAGCATATGAGAATCAAAGGCGTGCATTCAACTCAGCACCCAGCTCTTCAAAGCCTGGTTTCCCAAGAAGAGCAAACATGTTTTTCTTATAAGCCTCAACTCCAGGCTGATCAAATGGATTGATACCATTCAGGTAGCCAGAAAGAGCAATAGCTAACTCAAAGAAGTAAATAGTATAGCCCAAAGTGAACTCATCTTGCTCAGGCAGGGTCACAAACATATTTGGCACTCCGCCGTCTGTGTGAGCTAACAGCACTCCATCTGTTGCTTTCTTATTGACAAAGTCAACATCTTTTCCTTGCAGATAACCAAGGCCATCCAAGTCTTCTGCTAATTCAGGAATCAACACATTTTTGCGAGGCTTATCTACACGAATAACTGTTTCAAAGAGGATACGAGTTCCTTCTTGAATAAATTGCCCCAAAGAGTGCAGGTCTGTTGAGAAGTTGGCTGAAGTTGGGTAGATACCTTTTTGGTCTTTACCTTCTGACTCACCAGCCAGTTGCTTCCACCATTCTGAGAAGTATTGCAAAGATGGTTCGTAGTTAGCTAGAACTTCTGTCAGATAACCTTTACGGTACAAGATATTGCGTACAACTGCATATTGATATGCTTCATTTTCAGCCAACTTATCAGAAGCATAAGCCTTGCGAGCAGCATTTGCTCCTTCCATCAACTTGCTGATATCAGCCCCTGCAGCTGCGATTGGCAAGAGTCCCACTGCTGTCAATACTGTAAAACGACCACCAACACTATCAGGCACTACAAAAGTATCCCAGCCATTAGCATCTGCTTCAACCTTAACTGCACCTTTAGCGCGGTCTGTAGTTGCATAAATCCGTTTATTTGCTTCTTCCTGACCATACTTCTTAACCAAGAGTTCTTTGAAGACACGGAAAGCAATAGCAGGCTCTGTAGTTGTTCCTGACTTAGAAATAACGTTGACAGAGAAATCTTTGTCTGATACATAATCTATCAAATCAGCCAAATAGCTTGAAGAGATAGAATTACCAGCATAGAGGATTTGAGGTGCCTTACGTTCTTCCTTGCTTTGTAGATTTACAAAAGAATTATTCAAGAAATCAATCGCTGCACGTGCCCCTAAATAAGATCCTCCAATACCGATGACGATTAACACTTCACTATCAGATTGGATTTTAGCAGCCACCTTTTGAATACGAGCAAATTCATCTTTATCATATTCTTCAGGCAAATTCAACCAGCCTGTCATTTCTGCTCCAGGACCTGTTCCGTTTCGTAGAGCATTATCTGCTGCAGTCACTTGAGGCTGCATATAATCTAATTCATGTGGTGCTACAAACTTATCCAGTACCTTTGAATAGTCAAATTTAATATGTGTCATGTTTATCCTCCAATTGTTCTTTTCTTTTATGATAACGCTTTAAGAAAAAATAAGCAAGTACTTTTACTATTTTAAAACGTTTACATTTTTATTCTATACTATTTTTCTAAATAAGCTAACCCTAGGGCATAACTGAGAGCAATCGTTTGCGCAAGTCAACAAATCTTAGGCCTATTGAGAAGAACAGTTTTGATTGACAAGAAAACCAATATGCTTCTTAAGATTGGATGTCAGCTGAATTCATTTCAGGTCCGTTCAAACTAGATTCACTGCTCCAATATTCATCTGCGCCTTACACAGGCTTGATTCTTAAATATCGGAACCTAGTTCTCACTTTGCTCAAACTGCGTCAATGTCTCTAAACTCATCTTCCTCCTTCGGAGTTGATTTGTTAAGAGGCATAGAAAAAGAGCACACAGTTCAAATCGCTTAGGGCTGCTGGATTCCTCCCCTGACCCGCTTCACGCAGAACTGTTGCTCCACTAATTAGTATAACACAAACTTTCTTTTTTGGCTAATTTTCTCTACTTTTTCCTGCGATTTCTGAAAAAGTTCTGCATAATCGCCGCACATTCTTCTTCTAAAAGGCCGCTTTCAACCTCTACGCGGTGATTCAAGCGCTCATCCGTCAGGATATCGTAGAGACTGCCCCCAGCCCCGAATTTCTGGTTTTTCGCTCCATAGATCACCTTTGGAATCCGAGCCAGACCGATAGCCCCGCTACACATGACACAGGGCTCAATGGTGACAAAAAGCGTCGTATCCAGCAGGCGCCAGCTATTTTCACGCTGATTGGCCTCTTCAATCGCCATGATTTCCGCATGCATGACCGCCCGCTGCAGCTCCTCACGTGCATTATGCCCGCGTCCGATAATCTGACCATCCTTGACCAAAACACAGCCAATCGGTATTTCATCATTGGCGAGGGCAATCTCTGCCTCCTTCAAAGCTTCCCGCATAAATATCTCTTTTTCCTCTATCGTGTAGTCCATCTCTTCCCTCTTCCTTTTAGTTTCTTTGTTCATTATACCACAGGCAACTTATGACTCACAAAAAAGCCGCCGATTGGGCGACTCTTATGGGAGATTATTATGAAAAAGTTTAGGAGGTTTAAACAAAGTTAGGAGGTCTTTGTTTATGTTTCTAGTATAGCTGGCCTATCTTAAATAAAACTTAAGCTTTTTGAATATTGATAATTTTAGCAATATCGCTAACTTTTTGGGCAATATAAGTGGCTCCGGCTTCTTCCAATTCTTCCCTGCTACCAAAGCCATAAAGGACGCCGATAGAATCAAGCTTTTGCGCTTGAGCGCCAAGCACATCGTGCTCCCTGTCTCCAATCATGATGGTATGCGCCAAATCTGTAATCCCATTTTGCTCTAAGGCATACTGGATAACATCGCATTTTTTACTACGTTTTCTATCCATGGTTGCACCAGCGACAAAATCAAAATAGTCATACAAACCAAAATGCTTGAGAATTTGAATGGAAAATTCTTCAGGTTTTGACGTAGCTACAATCAACTGTTTTCCAGCCTGCTTCAAAGACGCCAACAAGTCAGGGATACCTGGATAGACCTCATTTTCATAAAGACCTTTTTCAGAAAAATACTCATGATAGTAGTCAATGGCCTTTAAACATTCTTCCTTAGAAAATCCATAAAAGCGCTCAAAAGACTCCTGCAAGGGCGGACCGATGAAGACTCTTAAGGCTTTCTTGTCTGGCACTTGGATCCCATATTTTCCTAAGGCATAGGCCACCGAGTTGGTAATCCCTAGTTCTGAATTGGTCAAGGTACCGTCTAGGTCAAATAAAATCGTTTGATACATTTTTTCCTCTTTCTGCTTTCAAAAAGAGGCTGGGACAAAAGTCCTAGCCTCTCAATTGTCTTTGGATTGTCGAGCAAGACGCAGTGGTTGAGTGGGCTCTACTAGGCTGATTCCATCAGCTTTTACAGCCCTACTCAACTGTGCGGAGGTGGGACGACGAAATCGAATTCTAACGAATTACCGATTTCTGTCCCACTCTCTTGTCTTCATTTGCTTATAAACTTGACCAAACACTTTCCAAGATATTGGTTTGCTCGCGACCTGGTCCGACTGAGAAGGTCGAAATGCGGACTCCAACCAGTTCGCTGACACGGCGAACATAATTGCGGGCATTTTCTGGGAGGTCTTCTAGACTGCGGACACCAGTGATGTCTTCTGACCAACCTGGCAATTCTTCATAGATTGGCTTGCAGCGCTTGAGCTGCTCCAGACTTGCTGGATAATGGTCGATTCTCTCCCCATCCAAATCGTAGGCTACACAGATTTTGACTGTATCCAGACCACTCAAAACGTCAATGGAGTTGAGAGAAAGGTTGGTAATTCCTGATACACGGCGGCTGTGGCGCATCACAACGGAGTCAAACCAGCCCACTCGACGCGGACGGCCCGTCGTTGTACCGTATTCATGGCCCACTTCGCGGATACGTTCGCCCACTTCATCAAACAATTCAGTTGGGAATGGTCCATCACCGACACGGCTCGTATAGGCCTTGCAGACACCAACTACCTTGTCAATCTTGCTTGGACCAACACCTGAACCAATCGTCACCCCACCAGCAACTGGGTTAGATGACGTTACAAATGGATAGGTACCTTGGTCAATATCCAGCATGACGCCTTGAGCCCCTTCAAAGAGGACACGCTTGCCTTGATCCAGCGCATCGTTAAGGATGACAGATGTGTCAGTCACATACTGCTTGATTTGCTGACCGTATTCATAATATTCTTCAAAAATATCGTCAACGCTCATCGCTTGGCTATCGTACAATTTCTCAAAGAGGCGGTTTTTCTCAGTAAGATTCCGTTCCAAGCGCTCTCTGAAAATGTCTTTATCCAAGAGGTCAGCGATACGGATACCAACACGCGCAGCCTTGTCCATGTAGGCAGGACCGATTCCCTTGATCGTCGTTCCGATTTTATTGTCGCCTTTAGCTTCCTCTTGCAGACGATCCAGCTCGATATGGTAAGGCAGAATGACATGGGCACGGTCTGAAATGCGTAAATTATCTGTGGTAACACCTTCTTGGTGCAGATAAGCCAACTCCTTGACCAGAGATTTAGGATTGACCACCATCCCATTTCCGATCACTGAGATCTTTTCTGGGAAGAAAATTCCTGACGGAATCAAGTGCAATTTATATTTTTTCCCGTCAATCACAATCGTATGTCCAGCATTGTCACCGCCTTGGTAGCGGGCAATCACTTCAGCATTGGCCGAAAGGAAATCCGTAATTTTCCCTTTTCCTTCATCTCCCCATTGGGTTCCTACAACAACAACTGATGTCATAATTTCGTCTGAGCCACAAGAGCTCTTCCTTTCTTAATCTACAAGGCAGGAGTTTCACCTGCAAACGTATCTTACACTTTATTATAAGAAAATTTTGAATTTTTTTCAAGATCAGGTATCTTTTAAATTTGGATTTTCACTTTTGAAAGCGAATAATTCTTTTTGGATTTTTCTATTTTAACGAAATATATCCAACAAATGGCGATAAAAGTTCGGAAATTCATTAAAAACGTAGTGAATAGTTGTTTTCTGGCCTTTTTTATAATAAACTGAAAGTACTATACTAAGGACGGAAAAAATAATGACTATTGATCGTTTACTCGAAAAGCTAGACCCTGCCAGCCCGATCTTACAGGCGACTTTTGGACTGGAGAGAGAATCCCTACGCGTGACAGAGGCTGGGACACTGGCATCAACTCCCCATCCCAGCTCTCTGGGTTCTCGGAGTTTTCATCCCTATATCCAGACAGATTTTAGCGAGCAACAGCTCGAATTGATTACGCCCATTTCCTCTTCAACTCAGGAGGCTCGTCGCCTGCTGGGTGCCATCACCGATGTAGCTGGACGCTCCATTCCCAAAGATGAACTCATGTGGCCCTTGTCCATGCCTCCCCAACTCCGAGAAGACGAGATTGAAATTGCCCACCTCGAAAATACCTACGAACTCCATTATCGGCAAGGTTTAGCGGAAAAATATGGCAAACGCCTCCAGACCATTTCCGGCATTCATTACAATATCGAGTTAGGAAAAGATTTGATGACGGCTCTCTTTGAGGCTAGTGGCTTCGCATCGCTCAAAGATTTCAAAAATGCCCTCTATCTCAAATTGGCTCGTAATTTCCTCCGTTTCCGCTGGTTCTTGACCTATCTTTATGGTGCGGCTCCACTGGCAGAAGCTGGCTTTTACGATGAGCCAGTTGAGGCTCCTGTTCGCTCACTCCGCAATAGCCATCACGGCTACGTCAATGACGAGCATATCCATGTATCATTTCGCTCGCTGGAAAGCTATGTTTCGGACATCGAATCCTATGTCAAGTCTGGCGACCTAAGTGCGGAAAAGGAATTCTACTCGCCCGTGCGCTTTCGCGGTCAAAAACGAAATCGAGATTACCTAGAACAAGGCATTACTTACTTGGAACTGCGCTGTTTCGACCTCAATCCTTTCGACGTTTTGGGCATCAGTCAAGAAACCTTGGACACGGTCCATCTCTTTCTCTTGGCTCTATTGTGGCTGGATGATGTGACAGATAGCGATACACAGCTACAAGCGGCTCATGCTCTCAACGATGCCGTTGCTCTGGCTCACCCCTTGACGCCTCTACCTGCAGAGGCCGACAGCTCTGCTATTCTCCAAGCTATGGAAAATGTGATTCAGCATTTCAATCTCCCTGAGGCCTACCGCCAATTGCTAGCGCAAGTCAGAGCTACGCTGGCTGAGCCCAAGCTGACTCTGGCAGGGCAATTATTGCCCCATATTGAAAAGAATTCCCTATCAGCATTTGGACTGGCAAAAGCACGGAAATATCGAGATTACGCCTGGACTGCACCCTACGCCCTCAAGGGCTACGAAAAGATGGAGCTGTCCACTCAAATGCTGATGTTTGACGCTCTCCAGAAAGGACTCCACCTCGAAATTTTAGATGAAAACGATCAATTTCTCAAGCTCTGGCATGGTCAGCATGTGGAGTATGTCAAAAACGGAAACATGACCTCTAAGGATAACTATGTCATCCCTCTGGCCATGGCCAATAAAACAGTCACCAAAAAGATTTTGGCAGCAGCTGATTTTCCTGTTCCGGCTGGGGCAGAGTTTTCTTCTCTTGAAGAAGGACTGGCCTACTATCCTTTGATTAAAAACCGACAAATTGTTGTCAAACCTAAGTCAACTAACTTCGGACTGGGCATCTCTATCTTCCAAGAACCAGCTAGCCTGGAAGCCTATCGCAAGGCTTTGGAGATTGCTTTTTCAGAAGACGCTGCCGTCTTGGTGGAGGAATTCATCTCTGGAACGGAATACCGCTTCTTTGTCTTAGACGGTCAATGTGAGGCAGTCCTCTTGCGCGTGGCAGCTAATGTCGTTGGAGACGGTCAACACACCGTGAGAGAATTGGTTGCCATCAAAAACGACAATCCCCTGCGCGGTCGAGACCATCGATCACCGCTCGAAATCATTGAACTGGGAGACATTGAGTTGCTCATGCTGGACCAGCAAGGCTATGGAGCAGATGGTATCTTGCCTGCTGGAGTTAAAGTTAACTTGCGGCGCAATTCCAATATTTCTACTGGCGGAGACTCGATTGACGTCACAGACAGCATGCACCCATCTTATAAAGAACTAGCTGCGGACATGGCAAAGGCTATGGGAGCTTGGGCTTGTGGCGTTGACCTAATCATCCCTGACAGCTCTGCTATTTCCACAAAGGAAAATCCCAACTGTACCTGCATCGAGCTCAACTTCAACCCCTCTATGTATATGCACACCTATTGCGCTGAGGGGCCGGGGCAAAGTATCACACCTAAAATACTGGCCAAACTTTTCCCAGAAATGGACTGATAAAACAAGAATCGCAGGGGATTCCTTGCGATTCTTGTTTGCCCACTTGTGATAAAAAAGAACTCTTGCGCTTGCTTGCAGGAAAGGAAGCAAAGCTCTTTCTTGATGAGGCAAACATTCTCATCAAATCTAAAAGTGCGATTGAATATATCAATCTTTCTCCTTCAAAAACCAGCTTTTATGTTAAAATAGAGATATCATATTGAGAAGAAAGAGAAAGGTTCATGTCAAGAAGAAAGAATTATTCTAACCAGCAGCCGGAATGGTTTAGCTGGATTTGGATACTTGCAATTATTTTTGGTTCTGGAGTGGTAGCCAGCTATCTGATCCCCATTGCTATTTTGGGAGGTATTGGCTACGGAATCTATCGCTACCAAAGGCAGAAAAGAGTTCGTATTGAAGCTAAACAAGCCAGCATTGGCCGTATTGAAGATTTAAAAGCAGAGATTGGGCAGGCTGACCGCCGTATTAAAGAATTAGAAAGCTACCAAGAATACGGCAAGAAGGAAGATTACCAGGATTTAGCTCTGCAAATTCTTCCCCAACTCACCTATATCAAAAACGTTGCTAAAGAATTGCGAGATGAAATCCCTGCCTCTGTCTACCAGCGCATTCAGACTAAAATTGCTACTGTAACCGAAGAAATTGATAAACAACTGCAAAAGATTGAACGTGAGAAAAGGCAAAAAGAAGCGCAGCCTAAGAAAACTAGTCTAGAAGAGCTAGCCCCAGAATTGGTCGCTACGGTTCACAATATTCAGATTGACCACGAGGCCATTCTGCAAAAAATCTCTCAATCCGAAAGCAACAACAAGGAAGAACTGACTGCCATCCATCAGTCCCAGATGGAGCACTACGAAGATATTTTAGAAGGCTACCTCAAAATCAAAGCTTCTCCCAAAGATTTTTACAATGCAGAGGAGCGACTAGCCAAAGCCAAAGCAGCTATCGAGCAGTTTGACTTGGACCTAGACGAGGCGCTGCGCCAATTAAATGAAGCTGATTTGAGAGATTTTGACATTAGCCTGCGTATCTTAGACAAAGAAAAGCAAACAGACACTGGCTTTTAAGCTAGATAAACCAAAGGAGAAACTATGAGCCAAGAATTTAATTTTGACATTGATAAAATTGCCAACAATGCCATTAGCAAAAGCGACAAAACAACAGAAATCATCGAAGCCAACACAATCCAAGAAAACGGACAGCTCACTTTTCTGGAAAAGCTGACTCCTGAGCAACAGAGCGCGATTACGGCTAAAGCGCCTCAGCTTGTGGATAATTTCGTGTCAGACCAAAATGCCTTGCTGGACTTTGGCCAATCTGCTGTAGAAGAGGTCAACGGTACTGTCAATCGTATCTTAGCCGAACAGAAAAAATTACAAATTCCTCAGGTAGATGAGCTCTTAAAAAACACTAACAAAGAACTCAATGGCTTTGTCGCAAAATACAAGGACGCTCAAGTAGCAGAACTAGACAAGAAGCCTAATTTCCTGGAAAAACTTTTCAAACAGAGCAAAAACACCCTTCAAGAATTCTATTTCGACTCACAAAATATTGAGCAGAAAATGGACGGCATGGCTGCAACGGTCGTCAAGCAAGAGGACGTTCTGGCTCGCAATATTGTTTCTGCTGAAATGCTGATTGAGGACAATACCAAATCAATTGAAAACCTCGTCGGAGTCATTTCCTTTATCGAAGCTGCTCAGCAAGAAGCTGGCAATCGAGCACTCAAGCTGCAGGCTGAAGTCGCTCAGCTAGATATGACAACCGTTGATTACCAAGTCAAATCGCAAGAATTAGCCCGAATGACAGAGGTGGTCAATACCCTAGAGCAGCAACACACTGAATATGTCAGCCGTCTCTATGTGGCTTGGGCAACCACGCCTCAAATGCGCAATCTGGTCAAGGTTTCTTCTGATATGCGACAAAAGCTTGGAATGCTCCGCCGCAATACCATTCCAACGATGAAGCTGTCTATCGCCCAGTTAGGCATTCTCCAGCAATCCATGAAGTCTGGTCAGGTGGCTGACGCCATCTCTAATGCCAATAACGCTGCCCTGCAAATGCTCGCTGAGACCAGCAAGGAAGTTATCCCTCAGCTGGAGCGGATTTCCCAAAGCCCTACTATCGCTGTCGAGTCTGTCACCAAGCTAGCAGAAAGCCTCGTCGCACAAAACCAAGGCATTATCGAAGCCATTGATAAGGGACGGGAAAAACGCGCTCTGCTAGAAGCGGCCGTCATCCAATCCGCAGAGACTATCAACAACTCTGTCAAACTGCGTGATCAAAAGATTATCCAAGCCCTGCTGGATCAAGGCAAGGAAGCCCAGAAAGAATTAACTTTAGAATAAGTAAAAGAGCCATCCAAGCTCTTTCAACTCGTAGACAAACGTCAAAATTGATGTTTGTCTTTTTATATTCTCCAAATTTTTTAGTCAAGAAGACAAAAATACACTCAACTCTTATGAAGAATTAAGTGCATTTTTTGGAAAAGTATAATTCTTTACAGACTTTTGACTGCCGCAATGGCTGCATCATAATCTGGCTCGGTGTTGATGTTATCCACATATTCAGCGTAAGTCACAGTGTTGTTTTCGTCCAAGACAAGGACTGCACGGGCTAAAAGGTGCCATTCATTGATGAGGACAGCATAGTCACGGCCGAAAGAATGGTCGAAGTAGTCAGATAACATGACAGCATTTTCGATGCCTTCAGCAGCACACCATTTGCCTTGGGCGAAAGGTAGGTCAACTGAAACCGTGATAACAACGGTATTATCCAAGTCAGAGAGTTCTTGATTGAAACGACGAGTCTGAGTTGAGCAGACACCAGTATCGATAGACGGTACGATGCTGAGGACTTTCTTTTTACCAGCAAAATCAGCCAGAGTTTTCTTTGAAAGGTCAGTAGCTGTCAGGCTAAAATCGTGGGCTGTGTCGCCGACTTGAAGTTGCTGACCCGTAAAGGTTACAGGATTTCCGAGAAAAGTTGTCATAGGAAGTCTCCATTCATGTTTGATAGCTCCATTGTACTGCGAATTGTGATTTTTTTCGAATAATTTGACCGAAAATTTGAGAGCGACTCCATGTGAAACTTGTTCTTCAGAAATAAAGAGGTTAGGATTTTATCTTCCCAACCTCTTATTATTATTTAGACAGACCTTCTGCAATCTTTTCTAAGTTGTATTTCATCATGCTGTAGTAGCTATCACCCTCTTCGCCTTTATCAGCGATTGAGTCAGTAAAGATTTTAGCGTAGATCGGAATGTTGGTGTCTTTAGAAACGGTCTTCATCGGACGGTCGTCTACACTTGATTCCACAAAGAGAGATGGCACTTTCGTCTTGCGTAGTTTTTCAACCAAAGTTTTAATTTGGTCTGGAGTCCCTTCTTCTTCAGTGTTGATTTCCCAAATATAGGCAGATGGCACATTGTAGGCCTTAGAAAAGTATTTGAAGCAACCTTCGCTGGTTACAATCATTTTCTTTTCTTCAGGAATGTTGTTGAATTTCTCTTTGGCTTCCTTGTCCAAAGCGCTTAATTTTTCCACATAAGCTTTAAGATTTTTCTCGTAAGTTTCTTTGTTAGCTGGGTCTTTTTCGCTCAAACGCTTAGCAATGTTTTGAGCATAGATGATCCCATTTTCCAAGTTGAGCCAAGCATGAGGGTCTTCTTTCCCTTTTTCACTTTGGCCTTCCAAGTAAATCACGTCCACACCTTCGCTGACAGCATAATAGTCCTTGTTTTCTTTCTTCTTAGCATTTTCTACTAATTTTGTGAACCAAGCATTACCGCCTGTTTCCAAGTTGATCCCATTGTAGAAGATCAGATCCGCTTGGGAAGTCTTTTTGACATCTTCAGGCAGAGGCTCGTATTCATGTGGGTCTTGGCCGACAGGTACGATACTGTGCAAATTGATCTTATCGCCAGCGATATTCTTTGTAATATCCGCAATAATCGAGTTGGTCGCAACAACATTCAATTTTGAAGAACCAGTCTCGGTACTGCTTTTTTGACTAGAGCAGGCTGCTAGGCCGACAAAAGCCAGCAAAAGCAGAACTAAGAAACGACATTTTTTCATTGGAAATCCTCCATAAATATATTATTTTACTTTTCTTTTTAAATACCGCTGTTTTGGTGCGATAAAAAATGAAACCAAAAAGATCAGGGCAGAGGTTAGAACGATACTAGAACCTGCTGCAACATTAAAACTATAACCGATGAAGAGACCTAAAACAGATGCACCAGCCCCCAAGACAGATGACAATAAAATCATGGTCTTGAGACTCTTGGCATAGAGATAGGCTGTCGCAGCTGGTGTAATCAGCATGGCCACAATCAGAATCGTTCCGACACTTTGCATGGCTGTGACAGATACCAGAGTCAATAGAATCATCAGCAAATAGTGGTAAAAATTCACCTTCATTCCCATAGCTTGGGCTAAGAGCGGGTCAAAGGACGTCAGCAAAAGTTGCTTGAAGAAAATACTAATGACCAGCAGCACTAAAATACCCACGCCAATACTAATCCACATATCAAGGTCTTGTACCGCCAAGATATTCCCAAAGAGAATATGGAAGAGGTCGGTCGAACTCTTGGCAACGCTAATCAAAATGATCCCCAGAGCCAAGAAGGAAGAAAAAGTAATCCCGATAGCCGTGTCACTTTTGATAATAGAATTGCCCTTGATGTAAGTGATAATGATGGAAGCTAGTAAGCCAAAGGTAATGGCACCGATGAAGAAATTAATCCCCAAAATATAAGACAGAGCCACACCGGGCAGCACCGCGTGAGAGATGGCATCCCCCATGAGTGACATGCCTCGCAGAATGATAAAACATCCAACGGCACCGGCCACCACTCCAATCACAATGGCTGTAATCAAAGCATTTTGCAGGAAATGAAAGTCATGTAAGCCTTGAATAAATTCCTGAATCATCCTAGGCACCTCCATTCATAAAGAGCTGAGAGCCGTAGGTCTGCTGCATATTTTCTTTGGTGAAGGTACTCTCAGTTGATCCGAAAGCGACGACTTTTTTGTTAAGTAGCAAGACCTGATCAAAATAAGCGACCACCTTGCCCAAGTCATGGTGGACAATCAAAATCGTCTTCCCGTCTTTTCTTAGCTGACGGAGTGTTTTCATAATAATCTCTTCGCTGACCGAGTCAATCCCAACAAAAGGCTCATCTAGGAAAATATAGTCCGCCTCCTGAACCAAGCAACGGGCAATCAAGACCCGTTGAAATTGCCCACCAGACAACTGGCTAATCTGCCGCTCAGCAAAATCTTCTAAACCAACGATTTTCAAAGCCTGAGCAACCTTTTCCCAGTCAGACGCTTTGAGGCGTTGAAAGAGCTTGATCTTAGGATATAAGCCCAGAGACACACACTCCTTAACCTTGATGGGGAAATTATAATCAATGTGAATCTTCTGCTCTACATAAGCAATCTTGTTTAATTCTTGCTTCATGGGTTTTCTGTCTAGAAAGGTCTGCCCCTCACTATCAACAATTCCTAACATACCTTTTATGAGAGTTGACTTTCCAGCCCCGTTTGGTCCGATAATCCCTGTGATAGTCGGTCCTTTTATTGTCAAAGAAGTTGGTTCTAAGGCCAGCTGTCCTTGATAACTGACACTTAAATTTTTCATTTCAATCATTGTTACACCTCTTTTGTTTTAATATACATTAAAATGAAAATTAAGTCAAGTTAATTTTTAAAAAATCCTTAAAATCAATATAGGAAATATTTGAAAAAAAAAGCTAATTTTGATAAGGTTATATCAAAAGCAGGAAAGCGAGAAAAACATGACACGTTTACAAGATGATTTTTATGACGCCATTAATGGCGAATGGGCCAAAACGGCCGTTATCCCAGATGACAAGCCTGTAACCGGCGGCTTCACAGATTTATCAGATGAGATTGAAAAGCTGATGCTCTCCACTACCGATAAATGGTTGCAGGGTGAGGAAGTTCCTGACGATGCTATTTTGCAAAACTTTATCAAGTACCACCGTTTAGCAGCTGACTATGACAAGCGGGAAAAACTCGGTATCAAGCCTGTTTTGCCTTTGATTGCGGAATACCAAGCACTCAACTCCTTTGCAGAATTTACCACAAAGATTGCCGAGTTTGAACTGGCTGGTAAGCCCAATTTCTTTCCTTTTGGTGTAGCGCCTGACTTTATGGACGCCCGTATCAATGTCCTCTGGGCAGATGCGCCAGGTACTATTCTCCCAGATACAACCTACTATGCTGATGGGCATCCTCAAAAGGATAAACTCTTGAAAAAATGGCGCGAATCTTCCGAAGCTTTGCTGCAAAAATTCGAATTTTCAGCAGAAGAAATCCAAGATTTACTGGATAAGGTTTTAGAACTGGATGCTCGAATTGCCAAAGTCGTTCTGTCACGGGAGGAAAGTTCAGAATATGCCAAGCTTTACCACCCTTACAAGTGGGAAGATTTCAAAGCCTTAGCACCGAATCTGCCTTTAGATGCGATCTTCACCCAACTCATCGGGCAAATTCCTGACCAGATTATCGTACCAGAGGAGCGTTTCTGGCAGGCTGCCGACCAATTCTACTGCGAGGAGACTTGGCCCCTGCTCAAGGCCGTGCTTATCTTTAACGCTATCGCGTCAGCTGAAGCCTACTTGACTGACGAAATCCGTGTCCTAGCAGGCGCTTATCGTCGCGCCCTGTCTGGAACACCTCAGGCGCAAGACAAGAAAAAAGCTGCCTTTTACCTAGCTCAAGCGCCTTTCAATCAAGCCATCGGGCTCTGGTATGCTGGACAAAAATTCTCCCCTGAAGCCAAGGCCGATGTGGAGCAAAAAGTAGCCAACATGATCCAAGTCTACAAGGAACGCCTCGCAAGCAATGACTGGCTAACACCAGAAACTCGGGACAAGGCCATTGTCAAACTCAATGTCATCAAGCCTTATATCGGCTACCCAGAGGAGTTGCCTGAGCGCTACGCAGACAAGATTGTGGATGAAAATCTCAGCCTCTTCGAAAATGCTCAGAAGCTTCGACAAGTGGAAATCAAGCATGGTTGGAGCAAGTGGAACCAGCCAGTGGATTACAAAGAATGGGGAATGCCAGCCCATATGGTCAATGCCTACTACAATCCTCAGAAAAACCTGATTGTCTTCCCAGCGGCTATCCTGCAGGCACCTTTCTATGACCTGTACCAGTCTTCTTCAGCCAATTATGGCGGTATCGGAGCGGTCATTGCCCATGAGATTTCCCATGCCTTTGATACCAATGGCGCTTCCTTTGATGAAAACGGCAGCCTCAACAACTGGTGGACGGAGCATGACTACCAAGCCTTTACTGAGCGGACTCAGAAAGTCATCGACCAGTTTGAAGGTCTAGATTCTTACGGTGCCAAGGTCAATGGCAAGCTGACCGTTTCAGAAAATGTAGCGGACTTGGGCGGTATTGCAGCCGCTCTCGAAGCAGCCAAGAAAGAAGACGATTTCTCTGCGGAGGAATTCTTCACCAACTTTGCCCGCATCTGGCGGATGAAGGGACGCGAAGAGTACATGAAGCTTCTAGCCAGCGTCGATGTCCATGCACCCGCTAAACTTCGGACCAATGTCCAGCTACCAAACTTTGACGACTTCTTTACGACCTTTGATGTCCAAGAAGGAGACGGCATGTGGCGCAGTCCAGAAGAGCGCGTGGTGATTTGGTAACAAACAAGTCATAAGAAGACATAATAACCTGACTAAAGGAGCTTCAGATAAAGTTCTTTGGTCAGGTTTTTATTTGTAGCTACAGAGATAAATTTTGATGATCAAATTATGCTATAATAGGAGATATCTGGAAGAAGGAGATCCTGATGTGGAATTCAAGGAAGAGCTAGGACAGAGAATTCAATCTCTAAGAGAAGAAAAAGGCTTGAGTCGTCAGGCCATTTGTGGGGAAGAAGACATTTTGACAACGCGGCAGCTACAGCGAATTGAGAAAGGCCAGTCTCTGCCTACCATCGCAACAGCTCTCTATATTGCTGAGCAACTGGAGGTATCACTGGATAGGCTAGCAAATAGAGAGCGATTCGAATTGCCATCAGGCTATCTTGAATTGAAGTATCGCTTGGAAAAGCTTTATCACTATGGCGATGGAGAACGTCTTCAACAGAGAGAAGAGATGATCGAGGAAATCTATCGGAAGTATTTCGATCAGCTCCCTGAGGAAGAACAACTTTATCTTCAGATTAAGCAGGCCAAGAATGATATGGTTTTAACGGAAAATATTGCCTATGATCAAGGCTTAATAGATGAATATCTGGATCAGGCTTTGGCCAAAGAAAAATTAACGGAAATGGATCTAGAAATCATTGATTTACGTCTGTTGGCGCTTGGTTTGAAAGATTTTGACAAGAAGGAGTTTACTTGTTTGCTAAACAAGTTACTTGTGGCAGTAGTTGATTATCCGACCAATGGATTGGAAAAAATCCAGGCCAGAATCATTTTTGCTGCGGGCGTCTTGTCACATTATCAAGAATATGACCTCCTACCTAAAATATTACGAGCCCTGGAAGAGCTGATGACTAGGAGAAATGATTTTCAAGATCGAGTCTTTAGCTATGCGCTTCAGTGGAAAATCGCTCTCTTCTTGGAAAACAATCGTGAAGAAGCTGAGGATAACTATCAAAAGATCAAGCTAATGCTAGAGCTATTGCCAGAAGATGTCCTTAAGGAGAATATGAGACTGGACTGGGAGCAGGATATAAGACGTTATAGTAAAATTGATGAATAAACAACTGAACTCTGTGAGTATAGGAACTCATAGAGTTTTTTTAATAGGACATGAATGTCCTCACACCTCTGTTTATTAATTTCTTATAATAGTGGGAGTATAAAAAAGAAGTTACTTCTTCTTGAGGAAGGAATTTGGTCATAAAAAATGGAAATTAGATTAAAAAATATTAAGAAAAACTATGGCTCCTTTGAAGCCTTGAAGGGAATTGATTTAGTTTTGGAAGAAGGCAAGTTCTATGGTCTTCTTGGGCCCAATGGTGCGGGTAAAACGACTCTCTTTAATCTCCTTATTCAAAATTTCAAACAAAGCTCAGGAGATATTAGCTGGGAAGTTGACGGACATTCTCTATCCACAAAAGATTTTTATCGCCATATCGGATTCGTTTTTCAAAGCAATCGTTTGGATGAAAATTTAACAGTAGAGGAAAATTTGGTATCTAGAGGTGCCTTGTATGGCTTATCTAAGGCCAAGGTCTTGGAGAGGATTAGGGATTTACAAAACTATCTAGATGTTGCATCTATTAAAAATAAAAAATACGGAAGTTTGTCAGGAGGGCAGAAACGCAAAGTAGATATTGCTCGTGCTCTGCTACCTAAACCATCACTTCTATTACTGGATGAGCCAACCACTGGTCTAGATCCACAATCTCGACATGATTTATGGGATGCTATCAATCAGTTGAATAAGAAAGATAATATGACGGTAGTTCTCATCACTCATTATTTAGAAGAGATGGCTGGATGTGATATTCTTCATGTTTTAATTTCTGGTAATCTTTATTACTCAGGAGATATTGCTACTTTTATCGAAAAGCATTCGACAACTAACTTGAATTTGCGCTTAAAAGAAGGTCAGTCTGTAACCTCACTGTCGGTATCGCAATTTATGAACAAATGTCAAGTTTTGTCAGAAAGAGAGATTGTTTTTAAAGATGTTTCTGTTGAAGAAATGATGGAAATTATTTCTGAAAACCAAGATAAGTCTATCATTGAAGCATTTAATGTGGAATATTCAAACTTGGAAGCAGCTTATTTGAACTTATTAAAAGAAACAGGAGGAGAAATGAATGTTTGAACTAATTTCTAGAAATAGGAAAGTATACACGCGAGATCGTTTGGCGTTTTTCATGTCATTCTTGTCAGTTATTATCTTAATTTTAGTCTATCAAGTCTTTATAGGCCAAATCCAGATTGATGCCATTAGGGAGGCGTTAGGTAGTGACACTGCTTCGAGCGATACGATTAAGATGGTAAACTATTGGTTGATATCAGGTTTGACGACGATTATTTCTATGACCAGTACTTTAGGAGCGTTTGGAGTAATGGTCTCAGATAAAGAAAAGAAACTGAGTGAAGATTTCAAGGTTAGTCCCATTTCTAATTTCAAGGTTGAACTATCCTATGCTATTTTTGCAATCCTATTTGGGATTATCCTCACCATGTTCTCTTGTGTCTTTGCGATTGGGATTTTCAATGGTTTTAGTTCACTTCTAGATTATTCGGCTATGGACTATCTAAAGATTTTTGGAATTGTTAGCTTATCAACAGTCCTATCAGCTACTATTGTTCTTCCTGTATTAGCCTTTATTCGAACAAGTTCAGCTTTTACCACTTTAAGTACGATCGTCGGTACCTTTATCGGATTTATTTCAGGAGTTTATCTTTCTATCGGATCGGTTGGGGAAACTTTGCGGCAGGTTATGACTTGGTTTCCTATGACACAAGTGAATGCACTTTTAAAACAAGTTTTGATGAAAGACTCAATTGCTCAAGTATTTGAGAGTGCTCCAAGTTCGGTGGTAAATGAATACAAGGAATCCTATGGAGTAGTATTGCAGAATGCTGGTGGGGATCATCTTTCTAATCAATTCATGCTAGTTTATATTTCACTTATTATTGTTGCTCTATTAACACTCCACTTTTTTATTAAAAAGGTTACGAAATGAAAGGAACCCTGGCTAAAGTTGTAGAAAAGTGAAGGCATATGCAAAAACCTGTTTAGGGATCCCTAAACAGGTTTTGTAGTTCTTTGATTTCTTTCATATAGCCGGCCGTGATGATACCAGCGGACAGAGCCACAATGGCGATTCCTAAAAAGGAAGAAATCATAGTAATAATTTTTCCAGTCGTTGAAACTGCATAAATATCACCATAACCAACTGTCGTCAGGGAAATGGTTGCCCAGTAGAGAGCGTCAAAAAAATTAGGAAACGTGCTGGATTCTACATTAAAAATGATAAGGGCAGAGATGAAGATATAGCCGAAAGCCAAAAGGCCCACGATCATCAAACTGTCCTTCTGCTTTTTTAAGACATTGGTCAGTATTTGGATATTTTTAGAATAGCGAATAAACTTGAAGACGCGCAAGATACGAAGCATGCGCAAAATCTTAAAGAGCCGCAAACTATTATTCAACAAAAAGAGAGAAGGTAAAATGCAGAGCAAGTCAGCCAGCGCCAGAAAGGTAAATGGATAGAGGAAAAAAGAAAACTTCCCCTTTTCCAATTTATAATCGGCCGTTACAAGCCGAAGGATATAGTCAATAATAAAAATAATCGTTGACACAAAATCCAATCACATGAAGATTCCGGTGTGACTCTTGGTGGTCAGGGGGATCAGGCTGACAATAATAGTCAGGAACATAAGCACATCATAGGCTTTTTCAATCGCATTTTCCTTTTGATGGGGCTCAACAATCTGAAATAAAATCTTCCTTGTCATCCTCAACCTCACTTTTTTAAACTTGCTTTCATTCTATCTTTTTTAAAAATAAGTCAAGGTCAAGCCGCAAAGATTTTCTTCATTCTCCTTCGCCGGTTGCTTTCAAAATCCCTTGAAAATGGTATAATAGATAGAAACGTGTCTAGAACACAGAAAAGATCGTTGGAGAGTAAATGATTATGGCAACTTACAATCACAAAGAAATCGAGCCCAAGTGGCAGAAATACTGGGCTGAGCACCATACATTCAAGACAGGTACTGACAAGGAGAAGCCTAACTTTTATGCGCTGGATATGTTTCCTTATCCATCAGGAGCGGGGCTCCATGTAGGACATCCTGAGGGCTACACGGCGACAGATATCCTCAGCCGCTACAAGCGGGCTCAGGGCTATAATGTCCTGCATCCTATGGGTTGGGATGCCTTTGGACTGCCAGCTGAGCAGTACGCTATGGATACAGGAAATGACCCAGCTGACTTTACAGCAGAAAATATTGCCAACTTTAAGCGTCAAATCAATGCTCTGGGATTTTCTTATGACTGGGACCGGGAAGTTAATACCACTGACCCCAACTACTACAAGTGGACCCAGTGGATTTTCACCAAGCTTTACGAAAAAGGCCTGGCTTATGAAGCTGAAGTCCCAGTAAACTGGGTGGAAGAGCTAGGAACGGCTATCGCCAATGAGGAAGTTCTGCCAGATGGCACATCTGAGCGCGGTGGCTATCCAGTCGTCCGCAAGCCTATGCGCCAGTGGATGCTGAAAATCACAGCCTATGCAGAGCGTTTGCTCAATGACTTGGAGGAACTGGATTGGCCAGAGTCTATCAAGGACATGCAGCGCAACTGGATCGGTAAATCAACCGGTGCTAATGTAACCTTCAAGATTAAGGACACAGACAAGGACTTCACCGTCTTTACCACTCGTCCGGATACTCTTTTTGGTGCGACCTATGCTGTTTTGGCTCCAGAGCATGCTCTCGTTGATGCTATTACAAGTGCAGAACAAGCTCAAGCAGTAGCAGACTACAAACATTCAGCCAGCCTCAAATCAGACCTTGCTCGGACTGATTTGGCTAAGGATAAGACCGGTGTCTGGACAGGAGCTTATGCCATCAATCCTGTCAATGGCAAGGAAATCCCAATCTGGATTGCCGACTATGTGCTTGCAAGCTACGGAACTGGTGCCATCATGGCCGTTCCTGCGCACGACGAGCGCGACTGGGAGTTTGCTAAGCAGTTTGATTTAGAGATTATTCCGGTTCTAGAGGGTGGCAATGTTGCTGAAGCTGCTTATACAGAGGACGGTCCGCATATCAACTCGGGCTTCCTAGATGGCTTGGACAAGGCTGCCGCTATTGAGAAGATGGTTGCTTGGCTGGAAGCAGAAGGTGTCGGAAATGAAAAAGTCACCTATCGCCTGCGCGACTGGCTCTTTAGTCGTCAACGCTACTGGGGTGAGCCGATTCCAATCATTCATTGGGAAGATGGCACTTCAACAGCTGTCCCTGAAAATGAACTGCCGCTTGTCCTGCCTGTAACCAAGGATATCCGTCCTTCTGGTACTGGTGAAAGCCCTCTGGCCAATCTGACTGACTGGCTGGAAGTGACTCGCGAAGACGGTGTCAAAGGTCGTCGTGAAACAAACACCATGCCTCAATGGGCAGGTTCTAGCTGGTATTACCTGCGTTACATTGACCCGCATAACAATGAGAAATTAGCAGACGAAGACTTGCTCAAGGCTTGGCTGCCAGTTGATATTTACATCGGTGGTGCAGAACATGCCGTACTCCACCTCCTCTACGCTCGCTTCTGGCATAAATTCCTTTATGACCTCGGTGTCGTTCCAACAAAAGAGCCTTTCCAAAAACTCTTTAACCAAGGAATGATCTTGGGAACAAGCTACCGTGACCACCGCGGTGCTCTGGTAGCGACAGACAAGGTGGAAAAACGCGATGGTTCTTTCTTCAACATCGAAACGGGTGAAGAACTGGAGCAGGCGCCTGCTAAGATGTCTAAGTCTCTGAAGAATGTGGTCAATCCAGACGATGTAGTGGAGCAATACGGTGCTGATACACTTCGTGTCTATGAAATGTTCATGGGGCCGTTGGATGCATCCATCGCTTGGAGCGAAGAAGGTCTGGAAGGAAGTCGTAAGTTCCTCGACCGTGTTTACCGTTTGATTACAAGTAAAGAAATCGTTGCGGATAACAATGGTCCTCTTGACAAGGTATATAACGAAACAGTCAAGGCTGTCACAGAGCAGATTGAGGAGCTCAAGTTTAACACAGCTATTGCTCAACTCATGATCTTTGTCAATGCTGCCAACAAGGAAGAAAAACTCTATGTCGAATATGCCAAAGGCTTTATCCAATTGCTGGCGCCTTTTGCACCGCACTTGGCTGAGGAACTCTGGCAGGCAGTTGGCCAAACTGGCGAGAGCATCTCCTATGTAGCTTGGCCAACTTATGACGAAAGCAAACTGGTCGAAGCAGAAGTCGAAATCGTAGTTCAAATCAAGGGTAAGGTTCGTGCGAAGCTAGTCGTAGCCAAGGATCTGAGCCGTGAGGAACTGCAAGAAATAGCTCTGGCAGATGAGAAAATCAAGTCTGAAATCGCTGGTAAAGAAATCGTGAAAGTTATTAGTGTGCCGAATAAATTGGTTAATATCGTAGTAAAATAAGCAGTTTGGGGTAGCCTTATGGTGATTATAAAATAGGAGGCTGGGACAAAAGTCCTAGCCTCTCAATTATCTTTGGATTGTTGAGCAAGACGCAGTGGTTGAGTGGGCTCTACTACGCTGATTTCATCAGCTTTTACAGCCCTACTCAACTGTGCGGAGGTGGGATGACGAAATCGAATTCTAACGAATTACCGATTTCTATCCCACTCTCTTTTTTGATAGGAATTTTCCCTTAAATCGTTGGACTTTTCTCATTTTCCGACTTTCACTTGCCTTCATTATTCTTTTTATTTATAATCATTATAAATAAAAAGAAAAGAGAAAAGTTTCAGAATGGAAGAACATAAGATTGACAAAAATTTTAGCGGACGCCTGAATATTTTGCGGGCTGGAGTTTTGGGGGCCAACGACGGTATTATTTCTATCGCAGGGGTGGTCATCGGGGTGGCCAGTGCGACGGAAGATGTTTGGATTATCTTTCTATCTGGTCTGGCTGCTGTCTTTGCTGGTGCCTTTTCTATGGCAGGCGGGGAGTATGTATCCGTCTCCACTCAGAAGGACACTGAGGAGGCTGCAGTGGCTAGAGAGCGAGAACTCTTGGAAAAGAATCCCGATATTGCCAGACAGTCCCTCTACGCCTCCTACGTCCAAAATGGTGAGTGCGAGACTTCTGCCCAACTCTTGACCAATCGCACCTTCTTACAAGATCCGCTCAAGGCCTTGGTGGAGGAAAAGTATGGCATTGAGGTCGAAGAGTTCACTAATCCTTGGCATGCTGCTATATCCAGCTTTCTAGCCTTTGCCATAGGTGCAATTTTCCCCATGTTGACCATCGTTTTGCTTCCGGCTATCTATCGGATTCCAGCGACCGTCCTTGTTGTAGCTCTTTCTCTCTTGGGAACTGGCTATACCAGTGCAAAATTGGGACAGGCACCCATTAAAAATGCCATGATCCGTAACCTCACTATCGGACTTTTGACCATGACTGTTACCTATCTTATAGGCCAGTTCTTCTCAATTTAAAAGAAGAACTATTCAGGCAAACATAATAAAAAGATTGAAAAGAAATTATTTTCTCTTCAATCTTTTTTGTTTTAAACTTAGATTAGTTTTGGCCAAGAGCAGCTGCCATTGTTGCTGCAACTTCTGATTCGAAGTCGTTAGCTGCTTTTTCAATACCTTCACCAACTTCAAAGCGAACAAACTCAACTACTGAAGCATTCACTGATTCAAGGTAAGCTTCAACTGTCTTGCTGTCATCCATGATGTACACTTGGGCAAGAAGTGTGTAAGCTTGGTCAACTTTGGTGTTGTCAAGCAAGAAGCGATCCATTTTACCTGGGATGATTTTGTCCCAGATCTTTTCAGGTTTGCCTTCTGCAGCCAATTCAGCTTTGATATCAGCTTCAGCTTGTGCAATCACTTCGTCAGTCAATTGAGCTTTAGAACCATATTTCAAGTGTGGAAGTGCTGGCTTGTCAACCATAGCGCGGCTTTCATTGTCTTGATCGATAGCGTGGTTCAATTGTGCCAATTCATCTTTAACAAATTGCTCATCCAATTCTTTGTATGAAAGAACAGTTGGTTTCATAGCAGCGATGTGCATAGAAATTTGTTTCGCAAGAGCGTCATCGCCACCGTCAATCACTGAAACAACACCGATACGGCCACCGTTGTGTTGGTAAGCACCGAAGTGTTGAGCATCAGTCTTTTCAACCAAAGCAAAACGACGGAATGAGATTTTTTCTCCGATAGTTGCAGTTGCAGATACATATGCAGCTTCAAGGGTTTCACCTGAAGGCATTGTCAATGCAAACGCTTCTTCGTTGTTAGCTGGCTTACCTTCTGCGATAACTTTTGCAGTAGCATTTACCAATTCAACGAATTGAGCATTTTTCGCAACAAAGTCAGTTTCAGCGTTGACTTCAACGATAGCTGCAACGTTACCATCCACGTAAACGCCTGTCAAACCTTCAGCGGCAACACGATCAGCCTTCTTAGCTGCTTTTGCCATACCTTTTTCGCGAAGCAATTCAATCGCTTTTTCGATGTCTCCATCTGTTTCAACCAATGCTTTCTTAGCGTCCATGACACCAGCACCAGATTTTTCGCGCAATTCTTTTACAAGCTTAGCTGTAATTTCTGCCATTTTTCTTCTCCTATGTTTACTATTTTTAAATAAAGGGGCCGGGCTGAGCCCCGCCCCTTTAGGTTAATTGACTTATGAAAATTATGCGTTGTCGCCTTCTACAACTTCAACGATTTCTTCGATTGAGTCTGCTTGAGTTTCAGTTGCAGCAAATTCTGCTTCAACAGTCGCTACAGCGTCCTCACCTTGACGACCTTCGATAACAGCGTCAGCCATTTTCGCAGTGATCAATTTAACGGCACGGATAGCGTCGTCGTTAGCAGGGATAATCACATCGATATCGTCTGGATCAGTATTTGTGTCAACCATCGCAACTACTGGAATACCAAGTTTCTTAGCTTCCTTAACAGCGATTTGCTCTTTATGAGGGTCAACAATGTACATTACATCTGGGATGCGAGGCATATCTTCGATACCACCCAAGAATTTTTCAAGACGAGCACGTTGTTTGTTCAAAAGTGCTACTTCTTTCTTAGGAAGAACTTCGAAGATTCCTTCTTCTTCCATACGTTTGATTTCTTTCAAACGAGCAACACGTTTTTGGATAGTTGTCCAGTTTGTAAGAGTTCCACCCAACCAACGGTGGTTGATGTAGTATTGACCAGCACGTTCTGCTTCTTCTTTTACAGCTTCAGCAGCTTGCTTTTTAGTACCAACAAACAAGATAACTGCATCGTTTGCAGCTGCATCACGCATGAAGTCATAAGCTTGATCTGCGTATTTTACAGTTTGTTGAAGGTCGATAACGTGGATACCGTTACGCTCAGTGAAGATGTACTTAGCCATCTTAGGGTTCCAGCGACGAGTTTGGTGACCAAAGTGAACACCAGCCTCAAGAAGTTGTTTCATTGAAATTACTGCCATGAGTAAATTCTCCTTTTTGTTTTTTTCCTCTTTTAGATTTCAGCTCGCAGAGCTACCAATCGGCAACGGCTCCACAATTCATCTAAAATGAGTATTTCTGCCGTTTAAACGGCATCTACTATCATATCAAATTTTCTAGCTTTTGACAAGTCTTTGGACACTATTTTCTCGCTTTGATTCAGCCCATCTGCTAGCCATCCTTCAAGAAATTCTCACTTAAGTCGGGTCAGGCTCTTGACGAACAGGCCGTTTTAAGGTAGAATAGTAAGAGTTGTGGCGGTATAGCCAAGTGGTAAGGCACGGCTCTGCAAAAGCTTGATCGTCGGTTCAAATCCGTCTACCGCCTTTTTTATCGGTTTAAAGCCGACTTTATACTGACCAAAAGCCTGAAAAATCAGGCTTTTTTTGTTTTGTTACGTTATTGGTCAAGTTTAATGAATTGCAAAGATGCCAGAAGCACCAGTCTTTATCTAAGATCTCAGCGCTGCTAACAAAAAAGAGCGGAAAATGCTTTCCGGCTCCTTTTAGTGCATTCCAAAATTATAATTCAGCAATTTGGCTAAGGTTGACTTCGGCAACCGTGTCATTTCCAAACATAGAGATAATCATCTTGACCTTATTATTGTCAATTTCTGTGATTTTGCCAGTATAGTTAGCAAAGGCACCGTCAATGATGCGAACTGTATCGCCCACTTTGACATCCAAGTCAAATTCTTGAACCGTTTGTCCCATAGAAATCAGAATGCTGCGGATTTCTTCCTCCAAGAGCGGCGTTGGTTTCGAACGGTTTCCGTGTGAACCTACAAATCCAGTTACATTTGGTGTATTCCGCACGACAAACCAAGCTTCGTCCGTCATGACCATCTCAACCAATACATAACCTGGGAAGCGGTTTTCTTCGACTTCCTTGCTCTTGCCGTTTTTCTCGACTTGCACGGTCTGAGTCGGAATTTCCACGCGCAGGATATTTTCCAACATATTATAGGTCTGAGCGCGCTGCAAGAGATTTTCCTTTACCTTATTTTCATAGCCTGAGTAGGTTTGCAGTACAAACCAGCCTTTATCAAAACTGTCCATGTTTTGTCCTTTCCTAAATAAAAAAGCCTAGGGCTTCTGCTTGATATTCTAGCCTTATTATACCATAAAATCTAAAATTACAAAGCATTTTGGTAAATATTTTACAGACAAATGAGAGTGGGACAGAAATCGGTAATTCATTAGAATTCGATTTCGTCGTCCCACCTCCGCACAGTTGAGTAGGGCTGTAAAAGCTGATGAGATCAGCGTAGTAGAGCCCACTCAACCACTGCGTCTTGCTCGACATTCCAAAGACAATTGAGAGGCTAGGACTTTTGTCCCAGCCTCATCTTTCTTATGAAAACATGTTGATTATGCGGAAGAGACCGCTGGCAACTACCTTATCAAAAATATAGATCACAATAGCAAAGAATGCTGTATATTCCATTACGGAAAGGAAATCAGTCCATCTTTCTTTACGGGTAGGCCAAGTTGTATCTCTCAATAATCCAAAAACATCTTTAATGAATTTCACAACTATCTCCTATCTGGTTTCTTTATGCAGTGTATATTTACTGCAGTGTTTACAATATTTATTCACTTCTAGACGCGTAGGTTTTGGAGTGCTACTAAGTTTGATTGAGTAGTTTCGTGACCCACAAACTGTACACGCTAGACTCGCTTTTTTTAATGCCATGACGCCTCCATTCCCCTTATTATAGCAGTTTTCTACTTCTTTGACAAGCCGTTTAGACGATTAATGGAACCAGCCAGTAATGGTATCCCATAGATTTTTGGCTTTTTCAGTAATCCCAGACTCATCGATAGCTTTCTTGGCATCATCTACCAGATTTTGCGCCCGCTCCTGGACATCTTTCAGGAAGTCTTTATTTTCGCTAGTCGTATTCGTTTGACCAGTACCGTAGGTATCGACTGGGGAAATTCCATTTTCAGCATAAGCATTTTTCTCACCCGAGAAGGAAGTTCCTTCTGTATAAGGCAGGATGGTGTTGGCGACATTGCGGAAAATAGCCGAAGCTTCATTGGCACTTGTACCAGTCAGATAGTGAGTTTCATCCGTCTTAGGGAAGCCCAGCCATTGGCTGATAACCACATCTGGTGTGTAACCGATGACCCACTGGTCTCCTGACAAATCAGGGTTAAAATCAGTCTCTGTCGTTCCTGTCTTTCCAGCCATTGTATAGCCATACGGAGCTGCATAGACTCCCGTCCCGTTTGAGAAGGTTCCCAGCATCATACTAGTCATCTTTTCTGTGGTTGAGCGATTGAGAACGCGGGTAGAAGTCTGCCGGTGGGTTTTGACAACCTGACCACTAGCATTTTCTATCTTGGTGATAAGATGGGCGTCATTCATAACTCCATCATTCGCAAAGACTGAATAGGCTTGGGCCATCTGAAGTGGATTGGTCGTCACGCCACTTCCCAGAGCCACACCTAGATTCTGTTCTACCTTATCCATATTAAGGCCAAACTTTTTACCGTACTCGAAGGCCTTGCTCACGCCTAATTCATCCACTGTTGAAACCGCGGGAATATTGAGGGATTCAGCCAAGGCTTGATACATTGGAACCGTCGGTGAACTTTGGATATTGCCGTAGTTATTGACCTTATAGTCACCAAAAACTGTCCGACTATTATCTAACTCCTTATCCGTTGACCAGCCGGCTGCTATAGCTGGGCTGTAGGCCACCAAAGGCTTGATGGTCGATCCTGGACTACGAGCAGACTGAGTCGCGTAGTTGAAAGTCCGAAAAGCAGAGCCATCAGCGCTGTTGACACGGCCAACCAGAGCCCGAACACCACCCGTCTTAGGATCCAGCGCTACGCTTCCGGACTCGGCCCGGGTCCCGTCTTCAGCCAGTGGGAAGAGATCGACATTGCTATAAATAACCTGCATGCTAGCTTGGTAATTTTGATCCAATTCGGTGTAAATCCGATAACCGTTGTTAACGATTTCTTCTTCCGTCAGACCGTAATCATTGACCGCTTCATTGATAACCGCATCAAAATAGGATGGATAGCGATAATCTTCTGACTTACCTTCGTAGGCATCGACTAGCTGGCCTCCAATGCCAACCGTCGCAGCCTGATCCGCCGTCGCCTGATCAATGTAACCTGCCGCTACCATATTTTGAAGAACGGTGTCACGACGGTTGGTCGCATTTTCGACTGAATACAGGGGATTATATAGCTCTGGTCCTTTGAGCATGCCAGCTAGGACCGCTGATTGATCTAGGCTGAGCTGACTGGCAGATACACCAAAATATTTCTTGCTGGCATCTTCCACGCCCCAAACCCCATTTCCAAAATAAGAATTATTGAGGTACATGGTCAGGATTTCCTGCTTGCTGTATTTTTTGTTAATTTCTAAAGCTAGGAAAAATTCCTTAGCCTTCCGCTCAATGGTCTGATCCTGAGAGAGATAGGCATTCTTGGCCAGCTGCTGCGTGATGGTCGAACCACCACCAGAGCGCCCCGCAGTTAAAATGGCCAGAAAGAAGCGACTGTAGTTAATCCCGCCATTCTTATAAAAAGAACGGTCTTCTGTCGCAATAACAGCGTTCTGTAAGTCCTGACTAATCGCGTCTAATTCGACATAAGTTCCCTTTTGCCCAGACAAGCTACCCGCTTCGTTTCCATCCTTATCATAGATCAAAGTCGTGGCTTTCAGAGCATTCTGCAAATCTTTGACATTAGTCGTCTTGGCTACATAAAAAAGATAGCCACCGACCACCAGACCAAAGGTCAAGCCGAGAATCAAGAATATCTTGGTCAGATGGAACCTGCGCCAAAAGCGGCGGAAGGGATGTTGAGACAGGGGCTTCTTCCGATTCTTACCAGAGCGGCTATAGCTAGGCTCAGGCGTCTCGCCCTCCAGCTCCTCAGCAACTTTTTTCTGAGGATGATCCGTTTTAAACATATTGACTAATTTTTCAAATATATCATTTAATTTCTTCATAAAACATATTTTATCACCTTATCCATGCAGACACAAGGCGCGACTCCGCTACTTGCTATTTCTTTTAGCTTTCTTTAAGGAAATAGCAGAGCTTCTTTCCATTTTCCAGCTAAGCATTTCCAAATAGGCTAGTTTTTGCTACAATGAAAACATGAAATTTACCATTACTATCCCCGCAAGTTTACCTTTAATGACCGTCAAAGAATTACTAGAAGGCCAACTGCTCATCCCACGAAAGATTCGTCACTTTCTCCGAACCAAGAAACACGTCTTGGTCAACGGTGAGTCCATCCATTGGCAAACTTTGGTCAAGCCTGGCGACAGCATTCAACTAACTTTTGACAAAGAGGACTATCCAGAAAAAGAAATCTTAGCTGGCCAGCCTAGTCGAGTCGAGGTGCTTTATCAGGACGAGCATCTCATTATCGTCAACAAGCCAAACGGCATGAAAAGTCACGGCAATGAACCGACAGAAGTCGCTCTGCTCAACCATGTGTCAAGCTATGTCGGACAAACCTGCTATGTAGTCCACCGACTGGACAAAGAAACCAGCGGCGCCATCCTGTTTGCTAAAAATCCCTTTGTCCTCCCCATTCTCAACCGCCTCTTGGAAAACAAAGAAATCTCCCGCGAATATTGGGCCCTTGCCCAAGGGAAATTTCCCAGCAAGACCATCGTTTACAAAGATAAAATTGGACGCGACCGCCATGACCGACGGAAACGTCTCGTTGATCCAAAAAAGGGAGTCTACGCTAAAACTCATGTAACCCGACTCAAGGAGTTTGGCAAGGCAACCTTGGTCAAATGCCAATTGAAAACAGGACGGACTCACCAAATTCGTGTCCATCTTGCCCATCACGGCCATCCCATCATTGGTGATCCCCTCTACCATCCCCAACCTCAAGGCCGTCTCATGCTCCATGCCCATCGTCTGACATTGACTCATCCATTCACCCTAGAAACCATCAGCGTGGAAGCACCGTCAGAGAGTTTTGAAGCAGAAATCAAACGGCACAGAAGCAAGGCTAGAAGTCGATAGCTTACCTGATTGCCGAGTCTCCAAGGCTAGCACTCCAGACACTCAACTAGCTGCAGCCTCTGGAAGAGTCAGATTTTTTACCAAAAAATATAAGTAGCTTCAAAGACGATTCCCTACCGGACATCGTCTTTTTCTTCTCCTCTAGTTAGCAACTTAGCACGCCAGATACAAACAAGTAGCAATCTAATCTTGATAAGTCATCTACCTTGTGCCAAATTGATGTTCAGTCAATGCGTGATTATTTACACTGATTGGAACATGCCCCATCTAGCTTTGGATCAATATCTTAGTAAATAGAAATCATAAAGTCACAAGAAAAGAGAGTGGGACAGAAATCGGTAATTCGTTAGAATTCGATTTCGTCGTCCCACCTCCGCACAGTTGAGTAGGGCTGTAAAAGCTGATGAAATCAGCGTAATAGAGTCCACTCAACCACTGCGTCTTGCTCGACAATCCAAAGACAATTGAGAGGCTAGGACTTTTGTCCCAGCCTCTTTTGATTATTGATTTTTAAAGCGTTCTACATCACGCGCAATGACTAACTCTTCATCTGTCGGGATAACCAGAACTCTGACTTTAGCAGCTTCTGTTGAAATATCTCCTGTAGCACCAAAGAAATTCTTCTCTGGATCGACATCGCAGCCAAACCAAGAGATACCTTCGATAACCATGCGACGGATAGTCACAGAGTTTTCACCGATACCAGCTGTGAAGATAATTGCGTCTGCTCCATTTAAAACAGCTAAATACTGACCAATGTATTTTTGAATGCGATCCACAAAAATTTCATTTGCCAATCGTGCCTTTTCATCACCCGCACGCATAGCTTCATGAATATCGCGCATATCGCTTGATTTCTCTGAAACACCCAACAGTCCAGATTCACGGTTCAGAATTCGACTAATATCTTCTGGCGTGTTAAAGTCATCTGTATGCTGCATCAAGTATGGAATAATCGCTGGATCAATGTCACCCGTACGTGTTCCCATCATAACTCCACCAAGAGGAGTGAAGCCCATAGAAGTATCCACTGAGCGCCCTTTATCAACTGCTGTGATAGAAGCACCGTTTCCGATGTGGCAAGTGATGAGTTTTAATTCTTCAATCGGTTTACCCAAAAGTTTCGCAGCTTCGTGGGCTACATACTCATGGCTGGTTCCATGTGCTCCGTATTTACGGACCTGATTTTCAGTATAGTACTTGGTTGGCAATGGATAGCGATAAGCTTTTTCTGGCATAGTTGTGTGGAATGATGTATCAAAAACAGCCACACTGGTAATGTCTGGAAGAAGTTGCTTGAAAGCACGGATACCGTCAGCATTGGCAGGATTGTGCAAAGGAGCCAATAGAGACAACTCTTCAATTTTTTCCAATACATCGTCAGTCACAAGAGCTGATTCTTTGAAATACTCGCCTCCAGCTACGACACGGTGCCCAACACCTGTGATTTCATCGTAAGATTGAATAATTTCAAATCGTTTCAAATCATCCAATAAAATTTTCACAGCTTGTGTATGATCAGCAATATCTAAGGTTTGGCGTTCAGAACGACCATCAAATTTAACCGTAGAGATTGAGTCCTTGAGACCAATCCGCTCAATCAAACCTTTAGCCAGCACCTTTTCTTCTGGCATTGAATAAAGTTGCCATTTTACACTCGAACTTCCAGCATTGATAGAAATAGTTTTTGACATCTCGTCACCTCTTTAAGCGTTTTCAAACTATTATATCAGAAATTTGTTCGAATTTCACTAACTTTGACCCAGTTTTGAAAACTTTCACGAAACTTTAAGATTTCATCCTGACTCTGCAAGTCCTGCAAAGGGTAGATAAACGGCTGGATATCTGATTCGCCTTGTTTTCTCAGGACAAAGATCGTCTTAGCGTTCTGCCGGCTCGCGAAAATCTTCTCTGGCAGAGAAATCATTGCCAAGAGCTGAGCGCTAGACAGTAGCCATTTTTTCAGCAGATGACTTTGAGGGCTCGTCAGCAGATTATTTGGCGCGAGAAAGATAGCATAGCCCCCCGGTTTCAAATATTTTAGCGATTGCTCCATCAAGAGATGATGGGCGTAAGTATGCTCGTCTGGACTGGCAACCTCATAACGAGCCGCCACTGCATCATCTGGATAATAGCCCACTGGCAAATCACTGACAATCAAGTCGCTTTCTTTCAGAACCTGAGGCCGTACCGCGTCTCCTTGAGCAAAGTGTGCCTTGGAATTCATGACTTCGGCAATGCTGGCAGACAAATCAATCAGCAAGTCGTCAATTTCTAGGCCTAGATAATCCATATTTTTTTGTGTGTGGTTGAGTAGAGTCTCCGCCAAATTCCCTGTCCCACTGCCGATCTCCAGCAAATCAATGCTCTTGTCTTGGGCCAACTGGTCAATCAAAAAACTCAGTAAGAAGCCGACCGAATCAGGTGTGAACTGATGATTGGCTTGGAGTGGCTCTGTCTGAGAAGCCTTCATGAAAATAAACTGATAAGCCCGACGCCACTCCTCCTTGGTCAAATGCAGGGCACGAAGTTTCTCATTATTTTTCAGAATTTCTTGTAATTCTGTATCTCCGTCCAGATAAATTCCATTCTGCTCAATCAAGGCATCGTAGAAATTGGTCCCCAGTGTATTTTGGATATTTTGCACGTTTTCTAAAAGTAGATGAAAAGCTCGTTCTATTTTTTCAAATTTCATGGCATCCTCCGTTGTCTTATGATACCAAAAAGAAGCCCTCTTTCCAAGGGCTATCGGATTACAAATCTTTTACATTTATATTAGTCGCTTCTCTTGCCAGTTGAAGGAGAGGGCACTTTAGTTTTTTTAGTATCTTTGGAGTCTTTAGCTTCTTTGTCCTTCTTCTCTGGCTCCTTTTTGCTCTCAAAATAGAAAGAATAGCTCTTCTGATTGGCGAGTTGGCTGCTGACTTCCAGCATGTTTCCCTGCCTGCGATAATGGGTGCTCCCTTGGTCGAAGGCTAATTGCCCGTTCTCCTCTGTGGCAGTCTCCTTGGTCAAAACAGCCAAGGCATAGGCTTCTGTCCGCTCCCGATTGGCTTGAAAGAGACGCTGATTGGCCACCTGCCGATTCAGATAAAATTGCAAGAGCAAGCTAAAGACAGCTGCCATGAAGAGGGCATAGAGCAAAATGCCTGCCTTAACTTTTATCTTGAACACGATAGATGTACTCTCTTTCTAAATTATTTTCAAACCGGAAGCGAAAGCGAACAAGGTCCCCCTCCTGACTGACCGGAGCAGCTTTAAGTCCATAGATCATGGGTTGATAGCCACGTCCCGAAGCATCCGTCTTGCGAAAATCATCACTCCGAGATTTGCCCAAAGCTATATGTTTGCCATCCTGTTTGACATAGATTTTGTCGTTTTCGACTCGGTCAAATTGGCTGCGCGATAGCTCCGTCTCCAACTGATCGACAAATAAGAGCCATTCCTGCTGCTTATTTTCCTGTTGATGTCGCAGTTCAAAAGCCAGAAGCTTGGTCATCGACTGAAAGACCAATATACCACCGCTCAAGACCAGCAGGGCGACTAGAGTCTCTAAAAGTGTAAAAGCTTTGATTTTAACGTTTTTTAACACTGAGCACCTTCTCCTCTTGGTGATAGACGGTTAATTGCTGGTCTGTTTTAACCTGGCGGACTGTAATGCCGTTGACCGTCAGATTTTCCTGTCCCGTCTGCATGGCCATCCGAGCAACCCGTAGGACTTCCTCCTCCTTCAATAAGCGAGTCTGTTCCTGCCGCGACTGACTAATCTGGCCAAGCAGGAGGCTGGCAATAGCCGCAAAAACCGCCATTGCCACCAAGGCCTCCAGCAAAATGCTAGCCTTCATTCGTCGTCTTTTTAAACTTTCCATTGCCCATATAAAGCTGGTAAACAACCTTTTTATCCTCCGTTTGAAAAACAATCTTACTGAGCGAAGAATTCCCGCCAGCCTGGTCAAACTGAATGGTCTGGGGAGCATGTTCCTGCAAAGTCTTGGGAAATTCTACTTGCTGATAGCCGTTGGAGATGTTGCGCTCCGAAATGGTCAATTTTATCTTTTCATGTCCAGCCACACTTAGCTTTTGGCTCTCCTGATAAAGATGCTCAAATTCCATGAAAAACAGCTGCTCCTGCACTTGATTGAAACCAGCCTGAACAGAGCCAGATAGACCTAATAAAATGAAACTGACCACAAATAAAGCCAAGAGACTTTCTAACAGCGTAAAAGCCTTAATCCGCAACTGTACGAGCTTCACTGCTGTTTTTTCCATAGTAGGCCTTATAGGATGCTACCTGCTTATCGGTAATCCGACCATCAGCAACCAATTTCCCTAGAGTGGCTTTTTCATTAACATTCTTCAATTCATAAAGCTCAGCCTGACTTTCTACGACCTTGACTACGGCCGCATTGCCCGTATCTGAAACAGCATCCTTCTGCTTAGTCAAATTCGGGACAAACAAGAGCATCAAGACGCTAATGATTAAAAGAACGACTAACATTTCCACCAGAGTGAAGGCTTTAACCTTCAAAGTTTTTAATTTTTTCATAATTGAATCTCCATATTCTGATAAATTGGCAGCAACATGGCTGCATAAAGTAAAACGATAACAAGGGCGACAAAGACAAAGACGAGAGGCTGAATCAAATTCATGGCACGATTGATTCTCAGGAAAAACTCTTCCCAAGTCTTTTCGGCATACAATTCCAATTCGTCACCCAACTTGGACTTGACCTCACCATATTCGATGATCAAGGCCAACTCTTTCTTAAAGAAGGGATAAGTGCCGACCTTCTCGGCATAGCCTTGACCCGCACCTAGAGCCATCTCCAAGTCTCGCCCCAGCTCCTGAAAGAGCTGAGAAGGCTGGTCCTGCATGATGAGGAAGATCTGGCTCAATTCCAGCCCTTGCCCAATCATATTGCCCCATTCACGCGCATAGTAGGCCGTCAGATAGGCCCGCACTAAGGCGCCAACAAAAGGAAACTTGGCCAAACGGCTGAAAAATCTCATCTTAGAGCTCTTGCGATAATAGAACCAGCCACCGCAAATCAGCAAGCAAATCACCAGAACGCCTCCCAGAAAGATCTGCGGTAGATAATGAATGAACTGAGTGGCCATATTTTGACTATCCAACTGAGGCAGGAGATAGTTACGCAAGCCCAGCATAATCAGCACTAGAAATCCAAGCAGCATCAAGGGATAAGTCCCCACCTCAATCAATTTCTTACGGACCTTGGATAGATTTTCCAGATAATCCTCGATTTTACCCAAACTAAGATTTAGATTTCCATGCAACTCTGACAAAGATAGCTGGGTGACCACATTATCTGAAAAGCCCAAACGCTTCATAATCTGAGAAAATGACTGGCCGTCAGCCAAACCCGAACGCATTTCGGCGACATAGGCCTCTTCTAAAAGGGCACTCCGCCGTAGAAAATCGACAATCTCTGCCAGATGAAAACCGCTGGTAAAGAGATTGCGAAACAGCTCGATAATCTTCTTTTGCTTAGGCGTAGATAATTTTTTCCGCCTGCCTTTGATCAGCTGTGATATGTCCATCTGCAAAAAGCTGGTCAATCTGCTGGTTCCAGAGACTGGCTTCGTGCTGTTGATAGTCTTGATTGACAAAGTCGATCACACCTCCTCCCCCGATTAAACGCTGGTAACAAACGCCCTGTAGTACCATACGCAGCTCGTCTTCACTGACACCCAGCTCTAGCAGGCGCTCATACACTCCGCGAATGCTCTTAGCATGGATGGTTGAAAAGACCGTGGCTCCTGTCAAACTAGCCCTTACCACCGCTCGGGCCGTTTCTTGGTCGCGGATTTCTCCGATAATCAAGAGATCCGGCCTGTGGCGCAGAGACAGCTTGATGAGGCTATCGTAGGTCATGCCGATGGTTTCATTCAGCTGAAGCTGGAGCATATTTTCCTGCTTGATTTCCACAGGGTCTTCGATAGACATGACCTGTTGCTGCCCAAATCTCATCTGGGCCAGCTGGTGCATCAGCGTCGTCTTTCCACTGCCAACTGGCCCTGAAAACAGATAAAGGCCGCGAGAATTTACTTTTTTACGAAGATCAGGCAGATTGTCAAACCAGAAACGCAGCTCACGCTCCTCATCATGTAAAAGCCGAATCACCAAACTCTCATAGCCACGGTAATCGCCGACAGTTGATAGACGAAGCGAGACCGTTACATCCCCACAATCATAATCACAGGAGCCTAGCTGACTACGCCTCTTCTCCCCGACATTCATGCCTGAGACAAACTTAAAATGGCTGATGACTGACGATAATAAATCAAAATCATAGGTCTGAATGAAGCGCCGCTCATCACCCACCCGCATATAAAGCTCATAGCAGGTGCTCTTGGGAATCAAATAGACATCTTGAGCTGCTTCCTGCCTGGCCAATTGAATCATTTCCTTTGCAATTTTTTGAACCATAAGTCCTCCTCACCTTACTATTCGCACAAAATGAGAAAAAATAAAAAAAGAATGAAGAAATTTTCTCCATTCTTTGACTTTTATTCTATCTAGCCCGCACCTTAATTTTGCAAATACGGTGTTTTTCAGTAGCATTTTGCTTGCGGTAGCCTGGACGATACTTGCTCTTGGGGATCTTACGTTCATTTTCTAACAAAAGTAGGGAGTGGTATTGCTGAATATCTTCATTGCACTCCTCACACCAACGTTGATCGGTCGGATCCCAGAAAATGGTCATAAGATCACTGCGGCTTTTATAAAGTGGCGATGCTTCAGACATCTCTAACCAGCGGTGCTTATAGTATTTGAGGGCGGTATAATAATCATCGAAATACCTTTTTTCAATGATATCGTCCTCCCAACCGTCTAAAAACCACCAGGGCTCATAATCGCCATACATTTCTATTACGCTGTACATACCTGTCCCCTTTTGTATCCTATATTATATATAAAATTCTTTGATAATGAAACTATTTTGCTCGTCGGCTCTATAATGGTTCGTTTTTCATCAAAGAAAGCAAAGAAACAAAAGGGAGTGTCGTTTTTGTGCTTATTTCCAATTCAGATGCACATGCTCTTTCATTTCCTTATAGGCCGTATCAATCCGATCTTTGGTCGCCTGATCCAGCTGATTGCGATATTTTCCACCCTCAATGAAGTCTTCTAAGATAAGGGTTTGATAAGTGTAAAGCGGATAACCCTCTGGTGAATAAGTTCCCTTTTCCACACGACTGACCCAGCTTGGATGTGCCTGAGCTTTTTTGATAATGGTCCCCTTATCCGTCTTTTCAATAGTCACATCCATCAAAACACCACGCTCGGTCCACTCAGCCGTATCCACACCAGCCATGGTTTCAATCCGCTGATTGGAGATAAAATTCCCCATGGAGTAGATAATCAACTTCTTCTGACCATCTTTTTCAAGGATTTCTGAAGGCTGCACTACGTGCGGATGTCCACCAAAAATGATGTCCGCTCCCCAATCCACCATCTTATGATAGAGCTCGACCTGCTCCTCATTTGGTTCCAGCTGGTATTCGACCCCCGTCTGCGGCATGACTACTGTAATGTCCGCTTCTTTCTCCGCCTGCTCAATCTCCGCCTTCATCTTATCCTCATCAAAGGTAGACAGGTGATGATCAATCTCCTTCTGGCTGAGATTGGACTCCAAGCCATTAAAACCATAGGAGTAAGCCAGAATCGCAATCTTGATACCTTTTACTTCTTTGATCAGGATGGGCGATTTATCCCTATTTTTGTGAGTATAGACACCGACTGGACTAATTCCGTGATCTTCAAAGGCTTTAGCAGTCGTAAAGACTCCCTCAAGCCCTGAGTCTAGGATGTGATTATGGGCCAGATCCACTACTTGGTAGCCGGCGTCTTTAATAGCGGGCACAACAGCCTCCGGAGCATTGAAAAGCGGATAGCCTCCCAAAGGATAGTCAGATCGAATGGTTCCTTCAAAATCCCCTAAGACCAAGTCGCCTTGCTGGAGCCAGTCCTTGACATAGGTGAAATTTTCCGAAAAATCATAGCTGCCATCGGCCTTTTGAGCGCTCATATAAAGCCCATCGTGGTACAAAAGGTCGCCATTAGCCATAATGCGAACCGTTTTCGAGTCGGTCTTCTCTCCCGCTACCGAGGAGGATTTAGAAGCATCTTTAGCAGCATTCCTACCGCTTTCCTTAGGCACCCCCATGATGCTTTGGAAAAATAAAATTGCTGCCGCTGATACAAATACTGCTCCCAACAGAGCAAGGATAAAGGCACGGTTGCTTAATACTACTTGTCGCTTGGTTCCAGATCTTTTCTCCATTTTGCCAACCTCCGTATTACTTATATTTTATCATAAATTATCCTCCCAAGGGAATAAAAAAGAGAGTGGGACAGAAATCGGTAATTCGTTAGAATTCGATTTCGTCGTCCCACCTCCGCACAGTTGAGTAGGGCTGTAAAAGATGATGAAATCAGCCTAGTAGAGCCCACTCAACCACTGCGTCTTGCTCGACAATCCAAAGACAATTGAGAGGCTAGGACTTTTGTCCCAGCCTCAAATATCAGATTGAGCTCAACATCAAGGACTGTAAATACCAGCGATAAGCTGCCCGATAATGATAGGCATTAAAAAACTTCATCTCCCCGATACCGTAGCGCATCAAATAGTAAATCAGATAGCGCAGATGCAGGCTTTCCCACTCCAGGCTCGTCTTTTGACAATGAGCATACTCAGCCTCAAGCTCCCCATAGTAATCTCTGAATTGATTATAAATTTCTTGAATTTCCATCATAACTCCAATCTTTTTACTTTAACACTAGTTTAACGCAAAAAGGAGGGGATTAGGGACAAGAAAGGTATCTGGTCTCATTTTAGAGCCAAAAGGTAGGGGTAGTCACTAGAAAATGACATTTCAGGGAATATTTTTGACATTTGGGGGTTGGGGACAGTCTGCTTTTTACTATATTTTCTATATCAAGTCGATTAAGATAGAACTTTAAATTTTGAAAAAATGACTCAAATTTAAAAATTCAGGCTATTTTTCAAGTTCATCTGCCACGACCTCAAGCGCCCGTTCAATCACCACATGCATATCGTAATATTTATAATCTGCTAAACGTCCACAAAAGATAACTTTATCATTCTTTGAAGCTTCCTCTTGATACTTAGCAAACATAGCATTATTTTTCTCATCGTTAATCGGATAGTAAGGCTCATCCCCACGCTTCCAGTCAGCCGGATATTCACGCGTGATAACTGTCTTTGGCTGCGTGCCATACTCGAAATGCTTGTGTTCGATAATACGAGTATAAGGGATCTCACGCTCTGTATAGTTCACTACAGCATTCCCTTGATAATTTTCCTCGTCCAAGGTTTCATGCTCAAAACGGAGGCTACGGTATTCTAACTCTCCGTGCTTATAGTCAAAATACTGGTCGATCATTCCTGTGAAGACAACTTTATTAGCAGATGCTTCCAACTCTTCACGATGAGCAAAGAAATCTACTCCAAGTTCAACTTCTACGTCTTTAAGCATGTTTTCAATAATCACATTATAACCACCAATAGGAATCCCTTGGTAACGGTCGTTAAAATAGTTATTATCAAAAGTTAAACGAACTGGAAGGCGTTTAATGATAAATGGAGGAAGTTCTGTCGCTGAGCGTCCCCATTGCTTTTCAGTATAACCCTTGATCAACTTTTGATAGATATCCGGACCAATCAACTTGATAGCTTGTTCTTCCAGATTTTTTGGCTCAACATCCTTCATATGAGCAGTTTGTTCTGCAATCTTATCCTTCACTTCCTGTGGAGTTTTTGTCCCCCACATAGCATAGAAAGTATTCATATTGAAAGGAAGATTATAAAGACTTCCCTTATAGTTTGCGACAGGTGAGTTAATATAGTTGTTAAACTCAGCAAATTGATTGACATAGTCCCAAATTTTTTTATTAGACGTATGGAAGATATGGGCACCATATTTATGGACATTGATTCCTTCTACATTCTCACAGTAAATATTTCCACCAATATGATCGCGTTTATCAATCACTTTTACTTTTTTTCCACGTTTTGTAGCTTCGTGCGCGAAAATTGCTCCAGACAAACCAGCTCCAACGATTAGATAGTCGTACATATTATTCTCCTTTTTATAATTTAACGATTCTTTTCACATATGGAATTCTCATTAGAATTCCAGTTAAAGTAAAACTTACTATTAGTATAATTAAAGGAAATAGTAGAGAATATCCTATAAAACTAGTAGTCACAAGTTTTTCCCACAATTTTATAACATATGTATGGATAATAAATACTCCCATTGTTAAAGAAGAAATTTGAGTAATCATTTTATTATTTAACTCTTTTTCCTGTGTTATAAATGAGAGAAAAACTCCTATACTAATAACCTTCACTAATAGACTATCATAAAAGTATTCTGCAAATAAATTATGATGAACAAAACTAGCCATTAAATAAAGATAACATGGAGATAGAAATAGTAATAAGTAACTTAAATATTTTCCCCATGATTTTATGAATAATGTCAATCTTGCATAATCTAACGAACCAATGTAACCACCTACAAGGTAGTAAAAATACCATGTCCATAGTCTAAATGTTTGTGGGATATATGATTGAAAAGTTCTTTGACCTAAAATATTAGCCAACTCAAATAGAAGACCTATTGAAGTTAAAAACAACAAAATAATTATATATCTCTTCTGATTTACTAAATATTTCTTGATATATGGCAAAGTGACATAAATAATTAATAACGCTCCAAAGAACCAGAATTGAAAAAAATACCCTTTTTGTACCAGAGAACCTATTACCTTCTTAATCGGATTGATAGAAAAATCTCTTCGACATATCCAAATAATAAGATTCCATACAGCAACTGTTAACAAAATTCCTTTAACCTTTTTTAAAATATATGAAAAGTCAATTGTCTTTCTATTTAAAAGTAGAAATCCATTTACCATAAAAAACAAAGGGATTGAATAGGTCCCAAGATAATATAAATAGGCCGAAATATTCCAGGCGCCTGTTTCTTTAAATCCAGGCATTGTAGTATGAAGCAAGACAACACCAATACAAGCTATAACTTTTAACAAATCTAAATTACTATTACGCACAGTCTCATCTTCCCTCTTTCTTTACCATATCTTTCAATTCACCAATATTAACTACCTTTAGAATTATAATACCGATTGAGTAGATCAGCGCTCCCAAAATTGCATAAACTACCACATTTATAATTGGGGTAAAAACTAAAAATCCCTTTATGAATACTAATACTCCATACATCAAAGCTGATGCTCCAACAATCTTGAACATTGATCCCAATATAGGTACCTCCTTGAGATATGATCGTGTAAAGAACAATTGAAATCCCCATACAAGAGACTCTGTCAAGACTGAAACTATTGCTGCTCCTATATAACCAAGTTTAGGAAGAAAAAATAGATTCAAACCAACACTGATAATAGCAGGAGCAGTTGTTGAAATCATAAATTCCTTATTTTTATTATGGGGAATCAACATTTGAATTCCCATAATATTGGTCCAACCGATAAAGAACATGCGGAAAATCATAATAGCAATCGCATAGCGTGCATCCTGAAAGTCTCTTCCAAGGAAAAGTTGAACAAAATCATCATTAACAATTAACATTCCAGCTACAATCGGAAAAATAACCAAGTTATAAATCAAGAAAGCCATCTCATGCATCCTATTTACAGCTTTATGATCACCTGTTGCTAATAGGCTGGATACTCGTGGCAACATGACACTTCCCAATGAAGTTACCAAAGTCAGTAAAATATTAATAAGCTTCAAAGCCTGATCATAAATCCCCACATCTCTTATAGAAGATAGCGCTCCTAACATCGTACGATCTAAAGACACATAAAGCGAGATAGCAATCTGCGGTAAGAATAGCAAAATAATGGGCTTCAAATGACGTTTGGCATATACTAAATCAAAATGCGGTTTTCCAATAAATTCACGAGCTGGGAGCCACATACTTAACTGCCCCAACAATTCAAATGCTGTTAGAAGAAAAACATACAAGTATAGATCACTCGCTGATTTTACAAACAAGAAAATGGCAGTTACGCCAACAAGCTTCACTGTGATATTCCTTGCCGTAATCTTACGGAAATCTTCTAACCCTTGAAACAGCCATGAAATATCTAGTCCTTTAGAAACCAAACTCAAGCCCAATATATACGCCACTGGATTTTGCATTGTAGAGATTCCCATGCACAAGAGAATATATAAGAGAATCGATAATAATGCTGCGCTAAGTTGCAGAGTATATATCCCCCAGAAATTTTTTTGAATTTTCTCTCGATTACCCGATATCTCCTTAGTCCCATAATTGGCAACACCCAACGTAGCTAGTAAAATAAAATAAGTGACGATTGAACTAAAATAGCCATATTCTCCTAGTTGATTAGAATTAAATATTCTTGTAATGTAAGGTGTAGTTATAATTGGTAAAATAATTATTAAAAGTTGATAAGATAAATTATAAATATAATTCTTTAATACTTTCAATATTCTATACTCCTAAATAAAACGACTTAAATAACCAGACATTATGAGTTTTAGTAAACTTATTTTAAAGAATATTCCGTAAAAGTCACTATTGCATTTATGGCACTTACAAAATACTAATATAATTACCGAAAAAATCATTAAAAGCATAAGATCTCAATATAACTAAATTTTTAGTCTATTTTTTATTTTATACTTCAAATATGACCTACAAATAAAATCAAAAATGAAATGAGTCTTAAAATTAAGCAAAATTATTTTTGATACTTTTGATACATAATGTTCAGGAACTAATCCAAATTTTCTATACACTGCTAAGAGTTCAGATATAGAATGTGGACTGTATAAGTA
>NZ_CABPTO010000001.1 GCF_902460355.1 Streptococcus sp. Marseille-P6264 | reverse complement strand
TGAGATATGGTAGTCGCTTAGCAGGATAGGAAGTCGGAGTACTTCCTTTTTGGGAGTTTAGCTCAGCTGGGAGAGCATCTGCCTTACAAGCAGAGGGTCAGCGGTTCGATCCCGTTAACTCCCATATAGGTCCCGTAGTGTAGCGGTTATCACGTCGCCCTGTCACGGCGAAGATCGCGGGTTCGATTCCCGTCGGGACCGTTGAAATTGTTAAACAGTTTCAAGAAGAAAGACTCGTTAGCTCAGTTGGTAGAGCATTTGACTTTTAATCAAAGGGTCACTGGTTCGAGCCCAGTACGGGTCATAAGCGCGGGTTTGGCGGAATTGGCAGACGCACCAGATTTAGGATCTGGCGCTTTAGGGCGTGGGGGTTCAAGTCCCTTAACCCGCATAGAAATATAAATGAGCCGGCTTAGCTCAGTTGGTAGAGCATCTGATTTGTAATCAGAGGGTCGCGTGTTCAAGTCATGTAGCCGGCATTTTTTTTGGATAGAGATGCGAACGTAGTTCAGTGGTAGAACACCACCTTGCCAAGGTGGGGGTCGCGGGTTCGAATCCCGTCGTTCGCTTTGAGGCCGGGGTGGCGGAACTGGCAGACGCACAGGACTTAAAATCCTGCGATTGGTAACGATCGTACCGGTTCGATTCCGGTCCTCGGCATAGCGGATATGCGACAGGGCACCCTTAGCTCAACTGGATAGAGTACCTGACTACGAATCAGGCGGTTAGAGGTTCGACTCCTCTAGGGTGCATGAAGGGAAACGAGGTCCTATGACTCCGTTTTTACTTATGATCGGGAAGTAGCTCAGCTTGGTAGAGTACTTGGTTTGGGACCAAGGTGTCGCAGGTTCGAATCCTGTCTTCCCGATATGCTAATTCATAAAAGACAACGGCTATATGCTGTTGTTTTTTATATTTTATGGGTTCTGTTTTTTTGCTTTTCTATAATGTCTTTATAATTTATAAGTTTTCGTAAATTAGATAGTATCCATATAGGATGTGGTCTTTTTGCTTTTTGATTAGAGTATTTGGCTTACTTTATATTTTTTGGTGTTTATGCGTGCCTATTGACTTGATTGAATTTTCACTCGATTTTTTGTATACTAATATGAGGATAATCATTTATAGATGGGAGATTGTTATATGTTAAAGTAAGATTGGCTCGAATATTTTGAAGCTGTGAATGGCCGTTCAGCGACGGATGCAGAAATTGCTCAAGCTTTCCTAGCTGGTGAGTTTGTGGAACCTGAGTTGGCAAGTGCACATCAAGTTGGAAATGAGACTGCTTCAACCATGGCAGGAACTACACAAGCACAAGGAGTGGCTTCGAACGGAGAATACTATGCACAGCAGCAAAATGTTTTTCAGGAACAGAATGTACAAGCCCCGTTCACTCAGCCAACTGGGCAGTAATATCAAGAGCTTCCCCAGCAACAGCAAAACATAAATCAATTTGCTAATCAACCACAATCGTTTGCTCAGCAGGGATATCCTTATCAACAGCCAAATGGTGGGCAACCTAACCAGTTTGTTGGTCAGCCTCAATCTTCTGGTCCGCAAGGCTTCAATCAGCAAGCTTATTAAAATAATCCGCAAGGCCAGTTCAATGTGCAGAATTTCCAGTAAGGTCCACAGGCCTATTATAGTCAGCAACAGCCGGCGCAACCAAGTGAATTTTCTAAAACAATGAAAGGTTTCTGGGCTTAGCTTGTTTCTGCTTGGAAGTCGCCAACTTCAGAAGTTGAAAGTAGCAAATTAAATGGCTATCTTTCTCTAGGATTGACTGTTTTCTTTGCAGCTATTGTGGTGAATTATAATTTTTATAATATTATTTCTTCGGTGAGTTTTGGCTTTTACAGTGGTCCGACTTTTGATTTTAGACTGTTCTTGGTCTCACTGATAGCGGCAGGCCTCGTTCTTTTCTCCATTATTTTAGGAGGTTTTGCTGTAAAACGCATGGTCTATAAGGATGGAAGCTTTAGCTTTAATAAGGCATTCGACTGGTATGGCCGACTCTATGCGATTGTCTTACCTTTTGTAGCTCTTTCTGCTTTATTTAGTTTACTAGGCATTATGTCTGTATCCCTCTTCCTAGCATGGATTGGCTTGGTGTTAATTGGAGTCGGAGCAACCTTTGCTTTGATTTATTCAAAATCTAGCACGTCAATGGATCCTTTTTATAAATATTTACTGGCAATCATTGTCAATGGTGTGATTACATTTATCTTTACTTTCATCGCTTTCTCATTGCTGATGAGTCTTATGATGATGTAAAGTTTTAGGAGGTGATTTATGACAACGAAAGAAAAGTGGGTTGAGCTTTTTGAGCAAGTTATTGGTAGAAAGCCAACCGCAGATGAATTTTTAGAAGGAAAGCGTTCTGATTTTGATCCCAGAAAGATTATTTCTATTGCGGCTCCGGCAGGACAAAGTAACGATGGGGTAGCTGAAGAGAAGCAAAGCTCGGTGAATCAAGAACAAAATTTGGGACAAGAGGAGCCAGCCCTAGAGTTTTTCAAAGAAGAAACTGTTGTGGATTCTCCTAAAGAAGAGAAGCAAGAAATTCCAGAGCCTGATCAATACCAAGAGCAACGGGAAAATTGGCTGCAAGCTTTCGAGATGAATATTGGTAGAAAGCCGACTAAAGAGGAATTTTTAGAAGCACGAAATCAAGGTTTTATTAATTTGCCTGTTCGCTCTGAATTACTGGATTCGGAATTACCACAGAAAGCGATAAAAAAGCAGAAAAAAGAATGTCAAAGAAGAAAGTCATGTTACTTGCTTTTCCTTTGATTTTGCTTTCTGTTTTGGTGGCAGCCTTTCTTTATTTGAGCTCGGTGACAGGTGTTAAAGTAGTGACGGACGATTTTGCAAAAGCAGTTACTAAAAAGGATTATGATGGAATTGCAAACCTTCTCTCTACGAATTCAGATAAGTGGACACGCGCAGATGCGAGGGCTTTAGTCGAACACTTAGAAAGTCAAGAAATCAATATTGAGACCGAGCTGGACAACATTGCTAAGTCAAAGGGCAAATCAGCTTATATTGATGACAATCAGAATAAACTTTTAGGTGTGACTGAAAAGAGCAAAAAATTTGGAATTTTTCAGGAATATCAAATAGTAGCCCATCCAGTAGAGGTTAAGGTTAACACGAACTTAGACAATGTGAGCATCAAAGCAGGAGATAAGAAAAGCCTTCCTTTGAATAAGAATGCTGAAACGAATATTGGCAAATATCATTTTATCAGGCAGGAATTCACCCTCAAGGGTAAGACGGAAGTCGGAGAAATTGAGAGTAAGATTCAGCTTGATTTAGCAACTGCTAAGAATAATGAAATTAAATTGGATCTTAAATCTGAAAAGAAACGATTGAAGGTTATTCTGCCAGCAGAAGCTTCAAATGCAACAGACCTTAAAATTGTTGTAAATGGAAAGGAAATTGGTAGTAGCTTGGAAACAGATATTCAAGTTGTACCACATCAAGAACTGGAAGTTTATGCTAAGTTTGTTGTTGCTGATAACACTTTTGTAACCAACAAGGAAAGTATTGTTGTCAAGGGAGATACGCTTGATGTTGCTTTATCTTTACCTAAAGAAGTGACAGATAAGATCAAAGAAAAGGACGAAGAAGCTAAAAAGCTAGAAGCTAACAAGGCAAAAATCACCAATTTCCTTAGTGAATATCGCAGTGCTATTTTCAGATCGGTTTCTAATCGTTCTAATTACTACGCTCAATACTACGACACTTCTAGTCCAGTATACAAAGAAATGGTTGAGTGGACTACAGGTGGCGGTGTCAAGAAGGCGAAAATTGATTATTACGATCCAGGAGCCTTGGATATCCGTGATGTGCGGGAGGAAAATGGTTCTTATATTGTAACGACTTATGAGGACTACACAGTGCACTATATGGATAATACTCCAAATAGTGTCAATCGTAAAAATAAAACTTACTATTTGAAGCCGGCTGGAAATTCTTTTGTGATCTATAATATTGAAGTTTCAGAAAGTTAGTGGGATACAATGAAATATAATAAACTTATTTTTCTAGCAATGTCAGTCTTGGTTTTAAGTGCTTGCTCAGCAGCTAAAGACAAGACTGAAAGTAGTACAAACAAGCAAGCAAGTAGCTCAAAGGTATCTGTTGAAAAAAAAGAGGGTGAAAAAGATCGGTCATCTAGCCAAGATACGAGGAGTGAATCGGATAGTGCGGAGTCTAAGAAGGAGCAAAAGCAGGACGTAACTGTCGATAAAAATGTTTCTTACAACGGAAGCTATTATAGCGTTCAAGGGAAATATGACGAAATAGTCATCGCCAATAAACACTATCCATTATCAGCTGATTACAATCCAGGTGAGGATCCAACTGCTAAAGCAGAATTACTTAAGTTAATCGCAGATATGCAGTCCAAAGGTTATCCTATCAGCAACCAATATAGCGGTTTTCGTAGCTACCAAACTCAGGTAGGCCTTTATCAAAGTTATGTGAATCGAGATGGGCAAGCTGCGGCTGATCGCTATTCGGCAAGACCGGGCTACAGTGAGCACCAAACTGGTTTAGCGTTTGATTTAATTGATAGTAGCGGCAATCTGGTTGAAGAAGCTGGGGCTAGTCAGTGGCTCTTGGACAATGCCTATAAATATGGTTTTGTAGTACGCTATCCTGTTGGCAAGGAGGCTTCTACTGGCTATGTGCCTGAAAGTTGGCATCTACGCTATGTAGGAAAAGAGGCCAAGGAAATTTCCGAATCTGGTCTCACACTGGAAGAGTATTATCATTTTACAGGTGGTAATTATGTCCAGTAAAATCTAATTGCAGACTCAGCATCTACCTTATTCTCAAAAGTTAGAAGCTATATACTTCACTTTAAAAGTGGAGTTGAGCTGCTGGATAATTAGAAAAATGCATAGTAAAACCAGTCCTCGTTTTTGGGGACTGGTTGTTTGTTTTGTTGCTATTAAGGCATAACTCATAAGATGACTAGAACTCGAGTTGACTCTGGTCCTATTCTTTTATAATTTCAATCTTTTCGATTTTAATATCTGTTTTGGGTTTATCTTTATCGCCAGTTTCTGTGGCAGCGATTTTGTCTACTACGTCCATTCCTTCAATGACTTGACCAAAGACGGTATAGCCGCCGTCAAGGCTTGGATTTCCGCCGTTTTTGTAAGCTTCAATGATTTTAGCTGGGAAGGTGTCGGTCGGTAATTGTTTGGATAAGTCTTTCTTGCTTTGGTTGATGAAAAATTGACTGCCGTTGGTGTCTTTTCCAGCATTAGCCATGGCTAGTGCACCGCGCAAGTTGTAGAGGTAAGGAGAATATTCATTCTTGAAGCCATTTCCTGAGTCAATAGCCTCATTCTTGCCTTTCCAAATGGATTCGCCACCCGTACCATCTCCTTTAGGATCGCCGGTCTGAATCATGAAGTCGTTGATAACGCGGTGGAAAATCACACCGTCATAATAGCCTTCTTTTGCATGTGTCAGAAAATTTTCGACAGCTAAAGGAGCGTATTTAGGAAACAGCTTGAGGCGAATGTCTCCTTGTGTTGTGATAATCTTGACTTCAGCCTCATCTTCAGCAACTTCTGTAGATAGTTGTGGGAAGTTGGCATTCTCATTGGTCATGGCATCCTTGTACTGTTCACGGAGTTTTTGAGCTTCCGCTGCCTCAGAGCTAGTATCGGTAGCAGAAGACTGCTTAGGAGCGCTGGAGGACTTGGTAGTAGAATCTTCTTTAGTGGAGCAGCCTGTCAGAGCAAGTGCAGATAAAAGACTAAAAAGAATGATTTTTTTCATAAATAACCTTTCTATGCATAAGTTTATGAACTATTGCTATTTTACTATAAGTGCCTTAGTTTTTCAAACTTTCCTGCGTCAGAAATTCCAAGAGTAGCGATTTAAGGATTTCTGGACGCAGATTGTAGTTGTAAAGTTCTTGCAAGCTGACCCATTTGGGCTGGTAAATGTTTTGGAGACTACTGCGCTGGGCTTCCTCACCCTGCATGAGGGGTGTATCAGCCGTAGATAGTTCGGTGTAGAAATAATACTCCTCTTTGCCCTGATTATTAAGGGAAAAAGCTGTGCATAGTTGGTCGGCAGAAAAGGTCAGATCGACTTCTTCTTTCATTTCCCGTAAGGCAGCCTCTAAAGGCTTTTCTCCAGGCTCGATAGTTCCACCGGGAATCACGAAATACTCTTGTCCGTCCTTCCAGCGGTGAATCAGTAAAATCTTGTCTAAGAAAGGATTGTAAATAATCACACCTGCTCGCATGGTTTTCTCCTTTTCGATACTTTTCTTCTACTTAGTCTAGCAAAAATAACTAAGGATTACCAATCTCAGGCTATGGAAATATTCTCTTGAAAATTTTGCTTACGAGACAAAAATATTTATGCTAGCATGAATGTAATCCATCAGAAATGGAGTGTTTATGCCGAGAAATTTTAAAGAAGCTATCTTCTTAACCTTGCCCATGTGTAGTATGATGGCCTTGGGGATGTCCATTTGGAATCTCTATCTACTATGCCGTGTATCTTTAGGAAATTTAGCTGCTGACTATCTATCTGGTTTTATAACGGCCTTTTTATTAGATGTTCTTTTAGTAGGAGCCTTGGTCAAAGGGCTGTCCTTCCACTTTTTGAAAGACTATCACAAGCGCTGGCAAAAGATTGCGGTCATATCTGGAGGTATGGTGCTCATGATGGTATCATTGATGTCAGTCTATGGCCTGCTTTTTAATGGTGTGGACTTGTCAATGGAAAGCTATTTGGGAGCTTTGGGAACAAATTTTATCATGGCTTTTCCGATCAACTTTCTGCTGGTTGGTTCGCTCTCGCATTTTATCCTAGGACGTATCCAGAAACCTTTCCCTGATTAAGAAAATGTCGAAGATTTTGAAGACGATAATGAAGTTCCGACAATTATTTGAGGAAAAATTATGGTAAAATAAGATGAGAATCATTGGTTGCGTTTGATAAAAATTTGTCGTTCGTTTGAAGGGGGCTTGATTATGGCAAGACGTTTAACAAGAAGTGCTGATGATAAAATCATTGCGGGAGTTTGCTCCGGCCTAGCTGGTATTTTAATATAGATCCGGTCATCATCCGTGTCATCTGGGGAGTCTCCTTTTTCGCTTATGGGATTGGACTTCTTCCCTACCTCATTTTCTGGTTGATTTTGCCAGAAGAATAAAGCGGAAACTAGTTGCAAAAGGCAGCTAGTTTTCTCTTTAGAAGATCTTAAAATATGGTATAATGAAAGTTATGGCAAATAAGAAAAATACAAGAAACAGTCGGACTACGAGAAGGCCGACAAAAGCGGAATTAGAAAGACAGAAAGCGATTCGACGTATGATAGTCACCTTTGTTTTGGCTATCGCTTTGTTGTTTGCTGCTTTGAAGCTGGGGGCTTTTGGCGTCACCATTTATAACTTAATTCGGGTTCTGGTAGGGAGTCTGGCTTATGTGGCGATTCTAGCTGCCTTGTTTTATCTCTTTTTCTTTAAGTGGCTGCACAAACATGAGGGAAAGATTTCTGGCTTTATCAGCTTTTTCTTAGGACTCAGCTTAATTTTTCAAGCCTATTTTGTTCATGTTTTGCATTTGAAAGGGCAGGTTTTATCCACTACGCTTACGCGAGTCCTGACAGATTTGATGGCCTTTAAAGTTACCTCATTTGCTGGTGGGGGACTGATTGGGGCGGCTCTTTATGCTCCGATTTCTTTTCTCTTTTCAAATATCGGTTCTTATTTTATCGGGCTGCTCCTGATTTTGCTGGGGGCCCTGCTCATGAGTCCATGGTCGCTTTATGATCTTGCTGAGAAATTTAGCGTGGCTTTCCAAAATTGGAGAGAAAAAGAGGAAGAAAAACGTCAGCTCCGTTTTCTTGAGCAGGAGGAGAAAGCTGCACAGGCAGCTATGCAAGCCATTGAGGTAGAGCAGGCAGAAGCTGAAGTGGATCCTGAAACGGGAGAGATTCTAGATGCCGAGGACTTGTCCTATTCGCCTATGGACTTTGACGAGGCGGACTATGCTGAAGAGGGAAACTATAATCCTCATGAGCCGCTAGACTTTGACCGAGACGAGGAAATAGAAGAAGCAGAGGCGGACGTAGAGGTAGATTTTACGACCAAAGAAAGTCTAGATTATAAATTACCGACCATCAATCTCTTTGCGCCTGACAAGCCTAAGAACCAGACTAAAGAAAAGCGGATTGTCCGAGAAAACATCAAGATTTTGGAAGAAACATTTGCTAGTTTTGGGATTAAGGTTACTGTTGAGCGGGCTGAAATCGGGCCTTCTGTCACCAAGTACGAGGTTAAGCCAGCTGTCGGCGTTCGGGTCAATCGGATCTCCAATCTGGCGGATGACTTGGCTCTCGCTCTTGCTGCCAAAGATGTGCGGATTGAGGCACCAATTCCTGGGAAGTCTCTTGTCGGGATCGAAGTGCCCAACTCTGAAATTGCGACCGTGACCTTCCGAGAACTTTGGGAGCAGTCTAAGACGGATGCTAGTAAGCTCTTAGAAATCCCTCTAGGAAAAGCTGTCAACGGCTCTGTCCGTTCTTTTGACTTGGCTAAGATGCCCCATCTCTTGGTGGCGGGCTCTACTGGATCTGGTAAATCTGTGGCCGTCAACGGTATTATTGCCAGCATTCTCATGAAAGCCAGACCGGATGAAGTCAAGTTTATGATGGTGGATCCTAAGATGGTGGAGCTGTCCGTTTATAATGACATTCCCCACTTGCTTATCCCCGTTGTGACCAATCCTCGCAAGGCCAGCCGCGCTCTGCAGAAGGTCGTGGACGAGATGGAAAACCGCTATGAACTCTTCTCCAAGGTCGGTGCCCGTAATATTGCCGGCTACAATGCTAAAGTAGCCGAGTACAATGCCCAATCAGAATACAAGCAGGTGCCCCTGCCTTTAATCGTCGTCATCGTGGACGAGCTGGCTGACCTCATGATGGTGGCCAGCAAGGAAGTGGAAGACGCTATTATACGTCTGGGACAAAAAGCGCGTGCGGCTGGGATTCACATGATTCTGGCTACCCAGAGGCCATCTGTAGATGTTATCTCGGGCTTAATCAAGGCCAATGTCCCCTCTCGGATTGCCTTTGCTGTGTCTAGTGGGACAGATAGCCGGACCATTCTGGATGAGAATGGAGCGGAAAAGCTTTTGGGACGTGGCGATATGCTCTTTAAGCCGATTGATGAAAATCATCCAGTCCGTCTGCAGGGCTCCTTTATCTCAGATGAAGATGTAGAGCGAATCGTAGCTTTTGTCAAGAATCAAGCTGAAGCTGACTATGATGATAATTTTGATCCTGGCGAAGTATCTGAAAGTGATTTGGATACTGGCGGGGGCGATGATGAAGGCGATCCTCTCTTTGAGGAAGCCAAGGCCTTGGTTATCGAGACTCAGAAAGCCAGCGCCTCTATGATCCAGCGGCGACTCTCGGTCGGCTTTAATCGGGCTACTCGTCTCATGGAAGAGCTGGAAGCAGCAGGCGTTATCGGGCCGGCCGAAGGAACCAAGCCGAGAAAAGTGTTGCAGACAAGTTAAACATTTTCCCGAGCAGTTGGTTAACAAGAATAATATCCTGAAAATACAAATCTGCCAGCAGTTAGCCGGCAGATTTTCTCTACTGAGGAATGAAAGGAAACAGTTATGAAACTAGATAGCATTCACCATATTGCGATTATTGGCCATGATTATGACAAGACTAAGGATTTTTATGTAGAAAAGCTGGGCTTTGACATGCTGGATGAGCACCATCGCCCCGACAAGCAGGACATTCTCTTTAATGTCCGCAAGGGAAATTTGACGCTGGAAATTTTCATCAAGGAAGAGGCTCCCAAGAGGCCAGCCTTGCCAGCTCCAGAGCATACTGGATTGCGACATCTGGCCTTCCGAGTGACGGATGTCGAAGAAACGCTAGCGGAATTTGACCGATTGGAGATTCCCCATACCGAATTGCGCTATGACGACTTTGACGGCCGTAAGATGGCTTTCTTCTTTGATCCCGATGGCCTGCCTCTAGAGATTCATGAATAAGACTAAGAGAATCGGAAGGTCTTCGTTTCTCAACAGAAGAATGACTCGTAAGATGCGCGTATGAAAAAACCATCGGTCAGTACAGACCGATGGGTTGTGGTTTACATTTATAAAAAGAGGGCGATGACCATGGCTAGGTACATAAAGAAAGTCAAGATAAAACCAGCCCGCCAGAAGAATTTAAAGAACTTAGGATAGTAGAAAGTCCGTTTTTTTCTAAGAAAATAGGCTGTGATGGCAATAGCTAGGCCAGACAAGACGAATAATAGGTGAGGCAAAAGACTATGGTAGAAGGCCTTGTCTGAAATGATATAAAACTCCATGGCAAAAAAAGGGAAAGCCAAATCTGCAAAATTCAAGCCAAATTTTCTTAGCTTGAAGACCTTCACCGCGATAATCGATAAGATAAGTGTTAAAAAGATAAATAATACAGAAGCAATTTTTAATAATACCATGTAACCATTTTACCATAAAAACGAGAAAATATAAGAATTTTTCTTGCATTTTGAAAAGATTAGTGTATAATAGAAAAGTATGCAAAAAGCATACTTGTGGGAGGTAAAAATCTCTAATTACCGCCAAAACCACAAAGGAGGATTTAAAAATGGCTAAAAAAGTCGAAAAACTTGTAAAATTGCAAATCCCTGCTGGTAAAGCTACTCCAGCTCCACCGGTTGGACCTGCTCTTGGTCAAGCTGGTATCAACATCATGGGATTCACAAAAGAGTTCAACGCTCGTACAGCTGACCAAGCTGGTATGATCATTCCAGTTGTTATCTCAGTATACGAAGACAAATCATTTACTTTCGTTACAAAGACACCACCAGCTGCTGTTCTTTTGAAAAAAGCTGCAGGTGTTGAAAAAGGATCAGGTACACCTAACAAAACGAAAGTTGCTACAGTTACTCGTGCACAAGTACAAGAAATTGCAGAAACTAAGATGCCAGATTTGAACGCAGCAAACATTGAGTCTGCAATGCGTATGATCGAAGGTACTGCTCGTTCTATGGGATTCACTGTTGTTGACTAATCAATAACACCCCAATATAACCCGCAAGACTTCATCATTTCGAGAAGTGACGTGGGAGATGAAAATCGATTGAACCACTTACAAGGAGAATAGAAAATGGCTAAAAAAAGCAAACAACTTCGTGCTGCACTTGAGAAAATCGACAGCACAAAAGCATACAGCGTAGAAGAAGCTGTAGCACTTGCAAAAGAAACTAACTTTGCAAAATTCGACGCAACTGTAGAAGTTGCTTACAACTTGAACATCGACGTTAAAAAAGCTGACCAACAAATCCGTGGCGCAATGGTATTGCCAAACGGTACTGGTAAAACTTCACGCGTTCTTGTTTTTGCACGTGGTGCAAAAGCTGAAGAAGCAAAAGCTGCAGGTGCAGACTTTGTTGGTGAAGATGACCTTGTTGCAAAAATCAACGACGGTTGGTTGGACTTCGACGTAGTTATCGCTACACCTGACATGATGGCTCTTGTTGGACGTCTTGGACGTGTCCTTGGACCACGTAACTTGATGCCAAACCCTAAAACTGGTACTGTAACAATGGATGTTGCTAAAGCAGTTGAAGAGTCTAAAGGTGGTAAGATCACTTACCGTGCTGACCGTGCAGGTAACGTTCAAGCAATCATCGGTAAAGTATCATTTGAAGCTGAAAAATTGGTTGAAAACTTCAAAGCGTTCAACGAAACAATCCAAAAAGCAAAACCAGCTACAGCTAAAGGAACTTACGTAACAAATTTGACTATCACAACTACTCAAGGTGTTGGTATCAAGGTTGATGTGAACTCACTTTAAGAATAGAATTTGAGCTACCTACGGGTAGCTCTTTTTTTGGACAAAATATGCTGAAGACGGTTACAAAAATATAAAAACATGGTATAATTTTATGTAGCTATTTATTTTATATTCAAAGGAGATGAATGATGAAAAAAGATCAGAACCAGCTGACTTGGCTGATGGTGTCCCTGATTGCCTTTAATATGGTTTGGGGTCTGGGAAATGTGGTCAACAACTACTCCCAACAAGGGATTTCGGTCGTTGTTTCTTGGATTCTTATCCTGGCCATTTACTTTATTCCTTATGCCCTCATCGTGGGGCAGCTAGGCTCGACTTTCAAGGAAAGCGGAGGTGGTGTCAGCGACTGGGTGGAGAAGACTTCTACCAAGCGCTTGGCTTATTTTGCGGCTTGGACTTACTGGGTCGTACATATCCCCTATCTGGCTCAAAAGCCGCAGGGAGTTTTGATTCCTTTAGGTTGGGCTATCCAAGGCAATGGCGATTTTTTGAGCAGCTTGGATTTTCATTGGATTGTTATTCTTAGCTTGCTGATCTTCGGTGCCTTCCTCTACTTGTCCACCAAAGGGCTGTCCACACTTAAGGTGATTGGGGGCTTAGCCGGAAGTGCCATGCTGATTATGTCCTTCCTCTTTGTTCTCTTAGCGGTTGGCGCGCCTTTTATCAAGCCGGACATGCAGTTTGCGACGGCTAATATGGACAAACTCAGCACTTATATTCCTAATTTTGATTTTTCATATTTTACGACTATCTCGCTCTTGGTCTTTGCAGTCGGTGGGGCTGAGAAAATCTCGCCTTACGTTAATCAGACTCGCAATCCAGCCAAGGAATTTCCAAAAGGAATGATCATCATGGCCATCATGGTTGGGGCCTCTGCGATTTTAGGCTCTCTAGCTATGGGTATGCTTTTTGATGGCAGCAATATTCCTGAAGACTTGATGCGCAATGGTGCCTACCAAGCCTTCCAAATGCTGGGTAACTACTGGGGTGTGGGCAATGTGCTAGTCGTTATCTATGCCCTGACTAATATGGTCGGACAGATCGCGGCCTTAGCTTTCTCTATTGATGCCCCTCTACAAATCTTGCTAAATAATGCTGATGAAGAATTTGTTCCGAGCTGGCTACGCAAGCGGACATCAAAAGGTGTGTTGATTAACGGTTACATCTTGACTGGGATTTTGGTCAGCTTCTTGATTATCCTGCCTATCTTTGGAATCAAAGAAATTGATGGCCTAGTTAAATGGATGACCAATCTTAACTCTATCGTTATGCCCATGCGTTATCTCTGGGTATTTGTGGCTTATATGCTGCTCAATAAAGCTTGGAAGAAGTACAAAGATGCAGAGTACAAGTTTACCAAAAATCCAAAAGTTGGCTTTGCTATTGGAGCTTGGTGCTTCCTCTTCACAGCCTTTGCTTGTATTTTAGGAATGGTTCCTAAGGTAGACTACGCAGCGGATCCAGCAGGTTGGCGCTTCTCTCTGATGACAAATATCTTGACGCCGATTGTCTTGATTAGTTTGGGAGTCATCTTGCCTATTTTGGCTAAGCGTGAGAAAAGACAGTCGCTTAAGCAATAGTGATAATTGTCGATATCCTCAAATTGATAAATTTTTCAGTCCTATCTTATGATAGGGCTGTTTTTTAGGAAAAAATTCCTTTCATAGGAAATAAAAATGATAAGGCAAGTATTTCTTATGGGGACTTTCATCAGAGATGATACTTGTATCGACGGTTAAGATTGGATGATTATTTTGAATGTTCAGCTTAGCCCTCTGTTGCAAAGCTACAATTTTTCTCAAGAAAATATCCTTCTCCTTTTGTGAAATACCCATAATTGTGGTAAAATAAGTGGAATAAATATTATTAAAAACAAAGAGGTATTATCATGTCTAAGATTCTAGTATTTGGTCATCAAAATCCAGACTCAGATGCCATCGGCTCATCTGTAGCCTTTGCTTATCTTGCAAAGACAGCTTACGGTTTGGATACAGAAGCAGTAGCTCTTGGGACTCCAAATGAAGAAACAGCCTTTGTCTTGAACTATTTTGGTGTAGAAGCACCCCGCGTGATTACATCTGCTAAAGCAGAAGGTGCAGAGCAAGTTATCTTGACTGACCATAATGAATTCCAACAATCTGTTTCAGATATTGCTGAAGTGGAAGTTTATGGCGTTGTGGATCACCACCGTGTAGCTAATTTTGAAACTGCAAGCCCACTTTACATGCGTTTGGAGCCAGTTGGATCAGCATCTTCTATCGTTTATCGTATGTTTAAAGAACACGGTGTGGCAGTTCCTAAAGAGCTTGCTGGTTTGATGTTATCTGGTTTGATTTCAGATACACTTCTCTTGAAATCTCCAACGACACACCCAAGTGATAAGGATATTGCTCCTGAGCTGGCTGAGTTAGCCGGTGTGAACTTGGAAGAATACGGTCTTGCTATGCTTAAGGCTGGTACAAACTTGGCAAGCAAGTCTGCAGAAGAATTGATTGACATTGATGCCAAGACTTTTGAATTGAACGGAAATAATGTCCGTGTAGCACAAGTCAACACTGTAGATATTGCTGAAGTTTTGGAACGCCAAGCAGAGATAGAGGCAGCAATGCAAGCGGCTATTGCAGCAAATGGCTATTCTGACTTTGTTTTGATGATTACAGACATCGTTAACTCAAACTCAGAAATCCTTGCAATTGGCGCAAACATGGATAAGGTCGAAGCAGCCTTTAACTTCAAACTTGAAAATAACCATGCCTTCTTGGCTGGTGCTGTTTCGCGTAAGAAACAAGTGGTGCCTCAGTTAACTGAAAGTTTTAATGCTTAATTTCCTGAGTGACAGCTCAAAATAGGAAACACTTGTTTCCCCCCATGTAAAGGAGTTTCGGCTCCTTTTTTGATAGACGAGAGAAATGAAGATTCAAGATTTACAAAATGGTGATCTGCTGTTCACAGTCGGGCAATCGGATATGGCAGCAGCAATTCGGACAGCGACGGGCTCTTATAGTCATGTGGGCATCTTCTTTGATGGTGAGATTTACCATGCGACGCAGGACAAGGGAGTGAACCATCAGCTCTTGAGCCAGCTTTTGGATGAAGAGGACACCTATCATGTCTTTGCTTATCCAGAGATAGATGTCTCTGCCGCCTTTAAAGAAGCCAAATCCCATCTGGGCAAGCCCTATAATGCTAGTTTCTATCCTGAGAGCGAGGGCTTTTACTGTTCGGAATATATTGCTCAGATTTTGCCAATTTTTGAGACCATTCCCATGCAGTTTGGAGATGAGGAAAACCTGATTTCTAATTTTTGGCAAGTTTACTATGAGGAATTGGGCTTAGCAGTGCCCGTAGGACATCCTGGAACAAATCCCAGTCAGTTGGCTCAGTCAGCCAAGCTCATTTTTAAAGGAGAGCTCTATGATTAAAATTCTCAATCCGACTCGGCTGACACGACAGCCCTTATTTGAAAAACTAATCAATTATCTGGATCAGCATAATGATGTGATTCTACGAGAAATCAAACGTGAATTGTCGGGCTTTCCCAATCTAGATCGCTTCATAGAGGAATGTATCAAGGCGGGCTATATTCGGCGGGAAAATAAGCGCTATTATCAGCAGGTTACGCTTCTGGACAATCTAGAAAATCTAGCTTTGGATCAGGAAGTCTTTATTCGAGATGATAGTCCGATCTATCAGGAATTTTTGGATTTGCGCTTTGAAACTCGGCTTGCGAATCAAACAAACGCCGCTATTTTACTGGAAAAGACCGATTTTCAAAGGGATCAGCTGACCCTGTCCAATTATTTCTATAAAATGCAGCATCAGTATCCGCTATCTGAGGCACAGCAGCCTCTCTATGCTGTCTTGGGAGATGTGAATCCAGAGTATGCCCTCAAGTATATGACGACTTTCCTCCTCAAGTATGTCCGCAAGGATGAGCTCATGCAGAAGCGTCGCGATATTTTTGTTGATAGTCTGGTGATTTTAGGTTATATTCGTCAGAATGAGGCTGGTAAGTATGAGTTGCAGGCTAGCTTTGACAAGGAGCGCCTAGTGTTCCAATTGGACTGATGTGTTGCCAATGAGCAGAATAATTGACCTTTGCCTAGAAAAGTCTTAAAGTACTGTAAACGGTATCAAAGACCGAAAAAGAATGGAGGCAGATTTATGTCACTAGAAGATAAACTCAATCAAGCCAAAGGCGCTCTCAAAGAAGGCCTTGGCAAAGTTACTGGCGATAGCAAGACAGAAGCAGAAGGTTCAGTCGAAAAAACAGTTGCTAAAGCTAAGGAAGTTGTAGAAGATGCAAAAGGAGCTGTCGAGGGAGCAGTAGAAGGTTTGAAAAACTCCTTCAAGAAAGAAGACTAAAATCAGAGGCTGGGATAATCGTATCTCAGCCTTGCTTCTTTCCTCCCTGTTTTCAAATGAGGGAAAAATTAGATAAACTGCTCTGTCAATTTATCTTATTCTGTGCTATAGTAATATATAGAATCTGGGAAAGGAATATGGATGACGATGTTGAAAAAAATCTATCCCGAGCAACCACTGGAGAACCTTAGATGGTTCGATATGTTGATTTTAGCCGCCATTATGTTTGGTCAATTTATTTACTCCTCAACAGTAAATTGGCTCACCACGATTAGCTCTGTGGGACAAGCAATCCTGCCGAGACCAGAGGATGAAAGTTTTGCCTTATTGAGCAATTTGAAATTGCAAGTTTTCCTGCTGGTGCTGGCTCTGCTCTATCTGGGAATCCGTCATTATGATTTCAAACAGCTGAAACTACGCTTGTCTTGGTCCATTCTGTGGGCGCCCTTAATTTTTGCGGTTGTCGGTCTGACTTCTGATGTAATAGCGGCCTTAGTCGGTTCCTATAATTATTTTGACTTAGAAATCTTGCAGCATATCGACTGGACCTTTGTCGAAGTTTTTCGCAAACTCGCTGCCTTGGGACCTGTCGTCATTCTCTATTCTCTCTTCAATGGTGTCTATGAGGAATTCTTTTTCTTGGGCTTGCTCACATCAGTAAAAGAAGAAAGCAAATGGTGGGTTTTAGCCTTTTCAACACTAGTTCGCTTTTCAGTCCATACCTATCAGGGGCTAGTCTCTGCTTTTCTGATTGGCGTGGTCTTCGGTCTGTTCTATTATTTCTTTTATAAATACAAGGTTAAAAACTTGCTGCCTTTCTTTTTGTCACATGCCTTTGCAGATATGGTAGGCAGCAGCTTGCTCTATGTCTTAGTGATGTGGAATGGATAATAAAAAAGGACTTGAAAGTCCTTTTTTATATGTATTTTTCTGCCAGTGCATAATCACCGGGATAAGGAACCTTTTGGTCATTGATGATTTGGTAAGCATCCGCTCCCTTGCCAGCAAGGATGACTGCATCGCCTTCAGCACTAGTCAGGCTGAGGGCTTTTTTGATCGCTTCCTCTCGGTCAGCAATCATGTCCACTTCAAAGGAGATGTAGCTAGCAATTTCTTTTGCGATAGCAATCGGATCTTCACGATTTGGATCATCTGCGGTCAAAATAACTTTGATTTCAGGATGCTGGTTGAGTAGGAGACCAAAGTCCTTGCGTCGACTTTCTCCCTTATTGCCAGTAGCTCCTAGTACAAGAACGGTCTGCCCTTTTTGATGTTCTTGTACGACGGACAGCAACTTAGCCAAACTGTCGCCATTGTGAGCATAGTCCACGAAGACCTTGGCACCGTTTGACTGGGTCAAGACCTCCATGCGCCCCGGCACTCGTGTCTGGGCAATACCAGCTTGAATATCTTTCAAAGAAGCTCCAAGTCTTAGGCAGGCTAGGCCAGTAGCGATGGCATTTTCTTGATTGAAGCGACCAATCAGCTGGATATCGTAGGAACCAGCCAACTTTCCTTGCGCTTCAAAGGAGAAGGCTTGCGATTGCTGAATATTGTTGACGGAGTCTGCTCCATAGAAATCGTGTTCCATAGAAGCGACTTGCTCTTTTACGATTTGGAAATGGTCCATGCCGCTATTGACGACAACAGCTCGGCTATTGTCCATCAAGAGTCGTTTGTGGTAGAAGTAGTCTTCAAAAGTCGGATGCTCAATCGGGCCGATGTGGTCAGGGCTGATATTGAGGAAGACACCTACATCAAAGGTCAGGCCGTAGACCCGCTTTTTAAGATAGGCCTGGCTGGAGACTTCCATGATGAGATGGGTACGACCATTGGCTACAGCTTGAGCCATCATCTCAAAGAGGTCTAAACTTTCAGGAGTTGTCAAGGTTGATTTAAAGAAAGTTTCACCGTCCAAGGTGGTGTTCATAGTAGAAAGCAGGGCTGGTTTGTGGCTTTGTTTTAAAATATTATAAGCGAAATAAGCCGATGTGGTCTTGCCCTTGGTACCAGTGAAGGCCAAAAGTTTGAGTTTTTGCTCTGGATGACCATAAAATTCCATAGCAATGAGGCTCATGGCTTGTTTGATGTCATTGACCAGAAGCACTGGAATTCCGACTTCGAAATCAGTTTCACTCAGGTAAAACCCTAACCCAGCTGCTACAGCCTTCTCTAAAAATTCCCGCTTGAAATGCTCGCCCTTGACAAAAAAGAGGGTTCTGCTATCAGCCTTACGACTATCATAGCTAATCTTGTCAAAGGTTAAGCCCCGATAGTTGAAGTGGTAGCGTCCATCAGCGATGATTTCACGAAAATTCTGGTCTTTTTTTAAAATATCTAGTATAGTTTCAATTTTTATCATATCTCTATTGTAAACCTAAAGGCTATGTTTTACAAGAGGCAAGGAAAAGTTTATAATAAAAGAAGAATAAATGGAAGAGGTTTTCTATGAGCCAAGAAACAACGAGTCAGCAGCAGCAAATGCTAAGGGGCACTGCCTGGCTGACTGCTAGTAATTTTATCAGCCGCCTTCTCGGGGCTGTCTATATCATTCCTTGGTACATCTGGATGGGACAGCATGGGGCGGAGGCCAATGGTCTCTTTACCATGGGTTACAATATCTATGCTTGGTTCCTGCTGGTTTCCACAGCAGGAGTGCCAGTGGCTGTGGCCAAGCAGGTTGCTAAGTACAATACCATTGACAAGAAAGAGCATAGCTTTGCTCTCATTCGAGAGTTTCTCAAGTTCATGTTGGCATTGGGACTGATCTTTGCAGGCATCATGTACTTGATGGCACCGACTTTCGCCTCCATATCTGGTGGCGGATCGGATCTAATTCCAGTCATGCAGAGCTTGTCTTGGGCCGTGCTAATTTTCCCGTCCATGAGTGTCATCCGAGGCTTTTTCCAAGGGTTTAACAATTTGAAACCGTATGCCATCAGCCAGATTTCGGAGCAGATGATTCGGGTGATCTGGATGCTGCTGACAGCTTATTTCATTATGAAAATTGGTTCAGGCGACTATGTTGAGGCTGTGACCCAGTCTACTTTTGCCGCCTTTGTCGGGATGCTGGCAAGTATGCTCGTTTTACTTTTCTATCTAGCAAAAACGGGTATGCTGCGCTCTATCTTGAGAAAGCCAAAAAAATCTGCGGGAATTAGTAGCCGTTCTCTCCTCTGGGATACGATACGAGAAGCTATTCCCTTCATCATTACAGGCTCTGCCATTCAGCTTTTCCAGATCATTGACCAAGCGACCTTTATCAATATCATGACCCAGATTAGCGACTACACGAAATCAGAGCTCTTGGTGCAGTTCGCCTACTTCTCAGCTAATCCGAATAAAATCACCATGATTTTAATTGCGGTGGCAACTTCTATCGGTGGTGTCGGAATTCCTCTCTTGACCGAAAATTATGTCAAGGGTGACTTTCGCTCAGGCGCTCGCCTAGTGCAAGATAATCTTAGCATGTTGCTCTTCTTTATCTTTCCGACAACGGTGGGAGCGGTCATGGTAGCCAGTCCACTTTATACCATTTTTTATGGTAAGCCCGATAGTCTGGCATTGGGGCTCTTCATCTGCGCCATGCTGCAAACCATCATTCTCAGCACTTATACAGTTCTGGCTCCGATGATTCAGGCCCTATTCCAAAATAAGAAGGCCATTCTCTACTTCTTTTATGGGGTTCTTGTCAAGCTCAGTCTGCAGGTGCCGATGATCAATCTCTTCCATGCTTATGGTCCCTTGATTTCAACGACCGTCGGTCTTTTACTGCCAATCTTCTTCATGTTTAGAGAAATTCGCAAGGTTGTTGGCTTGAATCCTAAGAACCTTTTGAAGCGTCTGCTCTTGAGTATGATTCTCACAATTGCCATGGTGATCTTGGTTCTGCTTGTCGAGTATCTACTAAGCTTTATCTTCCAGCCAACTAATCGGATGTACAGCTTTATCTATGTCGCTGCCGTTGGAGGAGTAGGAATGATCGTCTACATCCTACTTTCCCTCAAGGTTCGTCTCATAGACCGTTTTATCGGACAAAAGGCAGATAGTTTACGCCAACGATTAAGAATGAAATAAGAAACGAAGAGTCGTTCAGCGACTCTTTTTTTATGAATTATTACTCTATAGTTTCAGACTATAGCTAGCTCTTGAAAAGAAAAAAGCTCAAGACTTTCTTAAGATGTTACAATAGAAAGGTAGAATATTTTAAAAAAGAGGAACGGTTAAATGGAGAGAGAACGGAAATTAAATACTTTGTTGGCTCAAGCGGGAGTAAAAACAGACACAACAACGGGTGCCTTAACAACCCCCTTGCATTTTTCAACGACCTACCAGCATCCTGAGTTTGGCCAGTCCACAGGATATGACTATACTCGAACCAAGAATCCAACGCGGGTTAGCTTGGAAGAGACCCTGGCTGCTATCGAAAGTGCAGATTACGCCTTAGCGACTAGCTCAGGTATGTCGGCTATTGTGCTGGCCTTTAGTGCTTTTCCAGTCGGCAGCAAGGTTTTGGCTGTTCGGGACCTTTATGGTGGCTCTTTCCGCTGGTTTGCCCAGGCTGAAGCAGAAGGGCGCTTTGCCTTTACCTATGCCAATACGGAAGAAGATCTTCTGAATAATCTGACAGAGGATATAGATATTGTCTATATCGAGACACCGACCAATCCTCTGATGGTGGAGTTTGATATTGCCCGTATTTCCCAAGCGGCGCACGAGCGAGGAGCAGCTGTCATTGTGGACAATACCTTCTACAGTCCTATTTACCAAAGACCGCTGGAGGATGGAGCTGATCTTGTCCTACACTCTGCAACTAAGTATCTGGGCGGGCACAATGATGTCTTAGCTGGAGCTATCATGACCAATGATGCTGCCATCTATGATAAGCTTTTCTATAATCTCAATACAACTGGAGCAGTCCTATCTCCATTTGATAGCTACATGCTTTTGCGCGGGCTCAAGACCTTGTCTCTCCGCATGGAGCGCTCTACTCAGAATGCACAAGAAGTAGTTGCATTTTTGAAGTTATCTCCTGCGGTAAGAGAAGTTCTTTATCCAGGTAAGGGCGGCATGATTTCCTTTAAAGTTGTGGATGAAAGCAAGATTCCTCATCTCTTAAATAGCCTGAAAGTCTTTACCTTTGCGGAAAGTTTGGGTGGCGTGGAGAGCTTGATTACCTATCCAACGACCCAGACTCACGCGGACATTCCTGTTGAAGTGCGCCATTCCTATGGCTTGACTGATGATTTGCTGCGCCTGTCGATTGGCATTGAGGACAGTCGGGATTTAGTAGACGATTTGCGCGCAGCCTTGGAGGACTAGTATGGGAAATTATAACTTCGAAACAGCACCCAGTCGGATTGGTCAGCATACTTATAAATGGAAAGAGGCGGAGAAAGACAGTCAAGTCCTGCCAGCCTGGATTGCGGACATGGATTTTGAAGTCCTGCCTGAAATCCAGCAAGCTGTTCATGATTACGCTGATCAGTTAGTCTATGGCTATACCTATGCTAGTGAGGAGTTGATCAATGCCGTTCTAGCTTGGGAGCGGGATGAGCATGGCTACACATTTGACCAGGAAGCCTTGGTCTTTATCGAGGGAGTTGTTCCTGCTATTTCGACGGCTATCCAAGCCTTTACAGATGAAGGCGATGCCGTTCTGATCAATACCCCTGTTTACCCGCCTTTTGCTCGCAGTGTCAAGCTCAATAATCGTCGGTTGATTACTAATTCCTTGATAGAACAGGACGGTCTCTTTCAGATTGACTTTGAGCAGCTGGAGCAGGACATCGTAAACAATGAAGTTAAGATTTACGTGCTTTGCAATCCGCATAATCCTGGCGGTCGAGTTTGGGAAGAGGACGTTTTAGAGAAGATTGGTCGTCTCTGCCAAAAGTACGGTGTTCTCGTAGTTTCAGATGAGATTCACCAAGATTTGACACTGTTTGGACATAAACATCAGTCTTTCAATACTGTTTCTCCTGACTTTAAGGACTTTAGCCTGATTCTAGCCAGTGCGACTAAAACTTTTAATATTGCTGGAACTAAAAATTCCTATGCAGTGATTGAGAATCCTAGCCTGCGGCAGCAGTTTCAAAAGCGCCAACTGGCCAATAACCAGCATGAAATTTCGGGTCTTGGATTTTTAGCGACGGAAGCTGCCTATCGTTATGGTAAAGCTTGGTTGACGGAGCTCAAGGCTGTCTTGGAAGAAAATATTGATTTTGTTGTTGATTATTTTACTAAGGAAGCACCAGAACTGCGGGTCATGAAACCTCAAGGAACTTATCTGGTTTGGCTGGACTTTTCAGCTTATGGGCTGACAGATGACCAGCTTTTCCACTTGATTCGAGAAGAGGCTAAGGTTGTCCTGAATCGGGGAAGTGATTTTGGTCAAGAGGGCAAAGGACATGCTCGTCTCAATACAGCTGCGCCGAAGGCCATGATTAAAGAGCTTTGTCGACGAATTGCGGAAGTTTTACCAAAATAAAATAAAAATAGCTCTCTTTATTGACAATCTTTCTAAAGAGGAGTATAGTAATAGTGTCAATCGGTAGGTGAGGCTACCATAGGGATACGGATGACTACCGCAAAGCAGTGGAGACACTACTCGTTGGTCAACAGTCCTGATCGCAAAGGTCAAGACTAAGCTCATTTCATCGCCTTATGGAGTTAAAGCTTGAACGGTGAATGCTTGTTTTATCTGTGTTTAAAACAATGAAGCGAATAACCTGACATGCAAACAACCCTGCCTAGAATTGGCAGGGTCTTCTTTTTGCCTGAATGCATTTTAAGAATGCAAATAGTTAATAGCTCACCTCTTAAAAAAGAAGGAGGAATAGTAATGAAATTATGGTATTCTAGTACCAGTCCTTTTGCGCGTAAAGTCTATGCCACAATTTTACATCATCATTTAGAGGAGCAAGTGGATATTCAGAAAGTTCAGGTGGCTTTCGACAAAAATTCACCGCATAATCAAGATAATCCTTTGGGTAGAATTCCTGCTTTTCAAGCTTCCAATGGAGAATGGCTATATGGTAGCGATTTAATTTCTCAATATTTAGACGAGCTAGGTCAGGAAACTCCTCTTTTTCCTAATGGGATAGAGAAGTGGCACGTTTTAAACATACTGTCCGTTGCTGAAGGGATTTTGGAAAACACAATGCCGATGGTTGCGGAAAAAATTTTTCATGAAAAAGAGCATTGGTGGAAAGACAGACATCAGCAAATTGAAGAGAGAAATGTCCGGAGTCTGGCCTTATTAGAGAAATTGGCTACTGAGCAGGGACTTTCTTTAAATATTGCAACAATCCAAGTAGTTGCTCTTGTAGATTGGTGGAATTTACGTGAAGAAGTCATTGGATTTTCTTTGAGAGACAATTTTCCTGACTTGCAAGAATGGACCCAGAAGATGAATGCTGCTTTTGATGTCTTGCAGGCATCTTGGGATTATTAACTACATTTATAAGCTAAGAAAGGAGAAGTACGATGCAAATTGACGATCATCCGGAACCGCACATACACAGCCAATCACTGATTTGTGTCGTTCTGTCCTTATAAAGTGATTGGTCCCTGTGTATGAAAATTATCAATCATACATAAAGGAGAAACCAATGAAAACAGTAAAAGAAAGATTAGTTGCAGCTTTGCAGCTTCCTGTAAAAGAAACTTTGGCATTTTACAAGACTTCCTTTCGTGGCTTGACAGAAGAGCAAGTCGAAGAAAATCGTGACCTCTATGGTGAAAATGTCATCACAAAGGGTCAGGAAGACTCTATTTTCAAGAAGATTTACGAGTCTATCATTAACCCCTTTACAGTCATCCTATTAGTGATTGCTCTGGTGTCCTTAGTGACCAATGTCTGGCTGGCCAAGCCCGGTGAGGAAGATCCGACGACTTCCATCATTATTGTCGTTCTGGTCTTGATTTCTGGAGGCATTCGTTTTGTTCAGGAATTGCGGAGCGACCGCGCTGCTAGCAATCTATCTCGACTGATTGTCAACACAGCTACGGTTATCCGAGAAGGAGAAGAGCAGGAACTTCCGATTGATGAGCTTGTTGTAGGAGACATCATCAAGCTTAGTGCTGGAGACATGATTCCCGCAGATGTCTTGCTGCTGGATTCACGTGATTTCTTTGTTCAGCAGTCTGGACTGACAGGGGAAAGTGATGCGGTAGAAAAGATCTGTCTGGCCAAGGCGGATGGGCAAAATCTCGATAGCCTTTTAGAGACAGAATCATTGGCCTTCATGGGAACTAACGTTATTTCCGGAAGAGCTACGGCTCTGGTGCTGGTGGTTGGTGATGAGACTATGATGGGAGCTATTGAGCAGACGCTAAATACCTACGATGAGCCGACCTCTTTTGAGCGCGAGATGAATAGTATTTCCTGGCTCTTGATTCGTCTGATGCTGGTCATGGTGCCAGTTGTCTTCTTCATCAACGGTCTGACAGACGGCGACTGGTTGGAAGCAGGTGTCTTTGCCCTCAGCGTTGGAGTCGGCCTGACGCCAGAAATGCTGCCTATGATTATCACGGCGAGCTTGGCTAAAGGTTCTATTATTATGGCTCAGGAAAAGGTCGTGATTAAAAAGCTGAATGCCATCCAAGACCTAGGAGCTATTGATATCCTTTGTACGGATAAGACGGGGACACTGACCCAGGACGAGATTGTTTTAGAATACCCGCTGGATATTCATGGTGATTTGGACTTGGCAGTGCTCCGTCGAGCATTTCTCAATTCCTACTATCAAACTGGTCTCAAAAATCTTATGGATCGGGCCATTATCAACCGGACGGAGAAAGAAGCAGAAAAGCATGAGATTGTCCGTGATTTAGACCAAACCTTTAAGAAAATTGATGAACTGCCCTTTGACTTTGAACGTCGTCGCATGAGCGTCATCGTCAAGGATGATGAGGACGTTATCAGCATGGTAACCAAGGGGGCCTTGGAAGAAATGCTGGCCATCTCTAGCTATGTAGAATACAAGAATCGCATTACAGAACTGACTGAGGAGATCCGTCAGGAAATCCTTGCGGAAGTGGCTCAACTTAATGAGCAAGGATTGCGCGTGCTTGGTGTTAGCTACAAATCAGACCTAGAAGAAGATTATGAGTATGAAGTGAAGGATGAGTCCGATATGATTTTGACGGGCTATCTAGCCTTTCTAGATCCACCTAAGTCATCTGCGGCACCAGCTATTGAAACTTTGGCTGAGTACGGCGTTGCTACTAAGATTTTGACGGGTGATAATGATAAGGTAACCCAGGCGGTTTGTGAAAAGGTTGGCTTAGATGTAGATAATATCTTGCTAGGTGTAGAGGTAGATGCTTTATCTAATGAGGAATTGAGTCAGGCAGTGGAGAACACGACAGTCTTTGCCAAGCTCTCACCTGACCAAAAAGCACGGATCATTCTCCAACTCAAGGCTAATGGTCACAAGGTTGGCTACATGGGGGATGGCATCAACGATGCGCCTTCTATGAAGGTGGCAGATGTGGGGATTTCTGTTGATACGGCAGTCGATATAGCCAAGGAAACAGCAGATGTCATTTTGCTGGACAAGGATCTCATGGTTCTGGAGAAAGGGCTGGTAGAAGGTCGCAAGGTCTATGCCAACATGACCAAGTATATCAAGATGACGGTCAGTTCCAACTTTGGGAATATCTTTTCTCTCCTCTTTGCCAGTATCTTTTTGCCATTTCTTCCTATGGCACCAGTTCATCTGATTGTCCTCAATCTAGTTTATGATTTGTCTTGTATCGCTTTGCCCTTTGATAATGTAGATAGTGAATTTCTCAAGAAGCCTCATATTTGGTCAGCTAGCTCTATTACCCGTTTTATGGCTTGGATCGGGCCTATCTCATCCGTTTTTGATGTTTTGACTTATCTGGTGCTTTACTTTATCATCGTGCCTATGATCACAGGAGGCAGCTATCAAGCTGGTACTGAACAGGCAGTGACCTTTATCACTCTTTTCCAAACAGGCTGGTTCATTGAGTCTATGTGGACCCAGACCATGGTCATCTACATGCTACGCTCGCCTAAACTGCCTTTTGTGCAAAGCCGTCCTGCTTTGTCTGTCATTGTTACGACCATGGCGGCTGCGCTCTTTGTTACTTCCTTGCCATATAGCCTCTTTGCGTCAGTTCTGAAGACTGCCCCGCTCAATGGCACCTATTTCCTTTGCCTTTTCTTGATTATTGTGCTTTATATGGTTAGTGTAACCCTTGTGAAAGGCCTTTATATCAAGCGTTACAAGGAATGGCTGTAATAGAAGGGCTAGCAGATGTTTAAGAATTATAAAAAAGATTGGAAAATTTTCCAATCTTTTTTGTATGTATTATTCTTTATCAGGTTGCCATTGCCAGTTTGCTCCAAATTGGGCGAGTAACTCGAAGGAGGCTTCTGGTCCCATAGATCCGACAGGATATTCATGGAGTAGCACTTGATTTTGGCTCCAGAGTTCTTCGATGCGATCGATGAGCTCCCAGCTGGCTTTTACTTCGTCCCAATGGCTGAAATTAGTTGAGTCGTTATTAAGGACATCAAAAATTAGTTTTTCATAAGGATCTGGAGAAGCTCCTGAAGCTGTGGCATCTGTTCGATAATCCAATGAGATGGGAGCTAGATTAAAGAGTTCTCCAACTTCCTTGCCATTAAGGCTGAGTGAAATCCCCTCGGTTGGCTGGATATAGATGGTTAGGACATTTGGTTTGAGAGGCTCACCAAAGATGGAGTCCATTTGCTTGAAGACGATATTGACATGGGTGCCTTTTTTGGTGAGGCGCTTCCCTGTTCGGAAGAAGAAAGGAACGTCACGGAAGCGGTCGCTATCAATGAAGAAAGCACCAGAGGCAAAGGTCTCAGTAGTAGACTCAGGATTGACATTTGGTTCGCTACGGTAAGAAATATATTTTCGACCGTTGATTTTGCCAGACTTGTACTGGCCACGAATGAAGAAGCGTTTCAAATCTTCTTCGCTTGGCTGAACAAGGCGTTCAAAGACCTTGACCTTTTCTGCACGGATATCGTCTTTGGTAAAGCTTTTTGGCTTATCCATGGCTAATAAGGAGAGGAGTTGCAAGGTATGGTTTTGCACCATATCACGGAGGGCACCGGATTGATCATAGTAGCCACCGCGTTCTTCAACTCCCAACTTTTCAGCAAAGGTAATCTGCACATTATCAATGTATTGGCGGTTCCATACATTTTCAAACAGCAGATTAGCAAAGCGGATGGCAAAAATCTTTTGAATCATTTCCTTGCCCAGATAGTGGTCGATACGGAAAATCTGTTCTTCGTCAAAGGTAGCCAGTAGATCTTCGTTGAGCTTGCTGGCAGTTGCCAAATCTGTCCCAAAAGGTTTTTCGACAATCAGGCGTTCAAATCCTTTTCCATCAACGATTTGCTCAGACTTGAGATGCTTAGCAATGGTTCCGAAAAATTGTGGCGCCATAGAAAGGAAGAAGAGTTTATTATTTTCTGCCTGGTATTGCTCATTGAGCTTGTTTTGCAGCTTGCGCAATTCGATATAATGCTCAGTATCTTGCACGTCATGGCTTTGATAATAAAAGTGGCTAGCGAACTCTTGAGCCTGTTCGGCACTGTCGGCTAGGTCTGAGATTGACTCGACAACGACCGACTCGAAATATTCCTTGCTCCAAGGTCTGCGGGCAGTTCCGATTACGGCAAAATGTTGCGAAAGATTGCCAGATTTATAAAGTCGAAAGAGGGAAGGATAAAGTTTTCTTTGAGCCAAGTCTCCGCTGGCACCGAAAATTGTAATAATAACTTTTGAAGACATGAGATCTATTACCTATCTAAATGTGATTGTCTCTATTTTATCACAATTTTCAGAAAAATTGTATTTGAAAAATCTGGATTTGACCAAAGAAAATATCCCGAGGGGAAGTCGGGATAGAAAATTAGGCTTCTTTCTTCTGATGAATCGCTCGAAACAGAAAATAGTAGAAAATAAAGTTTCCTATTGCGAGAAGGAGCAGTAGGCTGAAGACATTGTGGACGCCGCTTGTCGTATCGGGGGCTTGATTGAGTAGGACAGCCGCGATTGCCGTTCCCAAGGCACCGGCAAAGGTTTGTGCTAGTTGAAAGAGGGCTGTCACATCCGCCGTTTTATCTCTGCTGACTTGAGAAGCCGATAAAGCCATGGTATTGTTGAAGGCCATGTTGCGCCCTAGAGTAAAGAGGATATAAAATCCTAAGATTAAAGGCAGATTGAGCCAGCTTGTAAAAAAGCTAAAAATAATCATGACCAGAAAGACTAGGCTATTGCCGCCTAGCAGAGATAGTTTTGGGCCTTTGCTATCGTACAATTTCCCCAAAAAAGGCGACATAAAAGCCCCGATCATAGTTCCGGGAAGGAGGGAAAATCCAGCTTGCGCGGTGGAGACATTCTTGACCAGCACAAGAAAGTTGGGAATGAGAAAGTTGCTGGATAGGTTGGAGAATTGGAAGATTAAAAAGGGTAGAATTCCAAAGAAAATCGTTGGTTCTTTCAAGATACGGATGTCCAGAAATGGATCTTGAACAGTCAGACTCCGCCATATGAAAAAGGCAAAGGAAAGGAAGAAAATGGCTAGATAAAGCCAATTGACACTATCACCACCTTCTAAACTGGAGATAGTCATTAGAGAAAAGGAAAGAGCCGTTGCGAGCGAGAGAAAGCCTAGCACATCAAAGGGACGCTTGCTTTTTCCTGCTGAATTTTCCAAGTTAACATAAGCCAGCAAAAAAGAGAGGATGGGAACTGGCATGATAAAACTGTAGATCATGTGCCAGTCGAAGGAGCCAATCATGAAGCCTCCGTAGGTCGGGCCGATGGCTGGTGCCAGACTGATAACTAGACCACTTAGTCCCATATAAAATCCGATTTTCTGCCGAGGAATCCGCTCCACGATGAGATTAAACATAAGCGGAATGGCAATCCCAGTCGCTCCACCCTGAAGGATCCGTCCCAGCATAAGAGAAGTAAAGTCTGGGGCAATCATAGCAATCAGATTACCGAGGGTAAAGATGGAAAGCGAGGTAAAGAGGATGCAACGCTCCGTCCAATTGTGGGCGAGAGTTGCACCTAAAGTTATGGTGATGGCAACGGCCAGCAGATAGCCAGTCGTAATCCATTGCAGCACTCCTAGGCTCAGACCAAATACCTTGCTGAGGTGGGGAAAGGTCACATTCATACTGGTCTCTGAAAGAATTCCAGCAAAGGTGATTAAGGCTACAGCTAGAATAGAAAGCAAATCTCGTTTCCTTACTTTTTCTTGCTTCATAAAAAACTCCTTTTCAAATGAGATAGTATTATTGTAGCACGATTTTTCAAGAGAGGAGAGAAAAAAGTTACATAGCAACTTTAATCAAATTTATAAAAGTCGAGCAGACTAACTTAGTAAAGAGGAAAGAATGAATTGCAGGGCTTGCTTATAAAAGAAACACCCATGAAAATGGATTTTCATAGGTGTTTGATTTTAAAAGACTCGATAGACGTAAGGGTTGTCCGGTTTTTCTACCTTATCAAAACTTTCGACTTTTAGAGTTGGAAGGCTTTGTCCCAGACTTTTATGGTAGTGCATGGTAATTTTTCCCTTGGCATGAATCCAGGTATTATTTTCGAAATGCTGGGTATTTCCGGTCGTCAAGAGACCATAGACACCTGAGTCGGCGATACAGTGGATGATACCGAAGCGAAAGAGAAATTGATTCTTCTGGTCGCTGGGGTCATTGTAGACAAATCCGGTGAACTCCAGCGTCTTGCCTACAAACTCGTCGGGATAATCATAGATGACCTCCATGACCTCCATGTAGTTCTCAGTTGTGACCTGAATGGTATCTTGCTTGACATATTTCTTGGCAGCTGCCCGCATTTCTTTTTCGTAAGCCCCTTTGGTAAAGTAGGTGCTGGTGTCTGGCTTCAGGTATTGGCTGGTTGTGCCTTCGTCTTGCTGGACGGCTGCAGAAGTTCCCTCAGCCAGCGGGAAATGAAATCCTTTAGCCGAAACTGTCGTCGAATCCAAGGTGACAGTTGGAAAGAAAATTCCCACAAAGAGCGGAATGACAAGGAGCAGCACGCTGCCTAACTTGGCCCAGCGAGTGCTTAAATGACTGTGGACCTCCATCTTTTTCATCCAGATGATAAGCTGTACAACTGCCAAGACAAAAGACAGAATCATAGACAAGTAGGCCAAATAGGAATAGTGGAGATTGATATATTGATTAAGCTTGCCCGTCAGCTGCAGATACATGGTGATCTCAAAGTAGCCGACTAAGATTAGAAATCGAATCATAGCACCACCCCCACAAGCCAAGAGTAAAGAAAGACGACGACGGTAACCAGGCTGATAAATTGCCAGATAAAGCGTGTCTTAAAGTAGTTTTTCATCATCAGCAGATTCTTGACATCTAGCATAGGCCCAATGACCAAGAAAGCTAAGACTGGCGATAAGCCGAAGCTAGCAATCAAGGAGCTCCCGATGAAAGCATCAGCTTCGCTGCAAAGTGAGAGCAGGAAGGACAGCAGCATGAGCAGGAGAATAGCAATAGCTGGTGTTGAGCTAATTGAGGTCAGGATTCTGGTTGGCACATAGACTTGTACTATGCTGGCGAAGAGACAGCCAAAGACCAGATAGCGGCCTGTATCGAAAAATTCGTCAATAGCCTGCACAAAGATCTGAAAAACCTTTTGTCCTTTGCTGAGATGTGAAAAGTCATGCTCATGAACAGCCTTGCGATTTTCTTTTTGGATATTGCTATCTGCAAAGAAGCCCAGAAAAATCCCTAAAAGAATAGCCACGACCATAGAACCTAAAGCACGAAGCAGAGCCATCCGAAAGGAATTTCCAAAGGCTGAGTAAGTCGCAAAGAGCACGATGGGGTTGATGACTGGAGCCGTTACCAGAAAAGGCACAGCAGTGTAGCTGGGCACTTTCTTTTCTAAGAAGCGGTTAATTATGGGAACAATACCGCACTCGCAGGAAGGAAAGACTATACCGACCAAGCTTCCAAAGAAAATCCGAGCCCATTTGTTCTTGGGCAGGAAACGATAAACTTTGTCCGGCGTGACATACACCTCGATAAAGCCAGAAATGATACTTCCGATTAAGACAAAAGGCAGGGCCTCGATGATAATGGAGAGAAAAATAGCTCCAGCCTGTAAAACGCTGGAAGGAAGATTTGAAAAGAGGCTCATGCTTTTTTAGCCTTGTCTTCAGCTTCTTTTTTCTTTTTGTCATCTGGAAATTCTACTTTTTCCAGCTTGGGCAGAGTGGCAAACTCCTCGAACATCTTGTCTAAATCGTCTGTTTTAGTAAATTTAACAGCCATAAAAGCACCTCATTTCTAAAATAATAATTCTATTATACTACCAAAAGAAAAAAAATGATATTTTCAGACATGATGGAGCTGAGACACTAGATTTATCCTAGTAATAAAAAGATGGATTAAACTAGTCTTTATAGATTGTTCAGCTTCATATTATGATATAATAGAATCGTTATGGAAAATATAAATATTGAAAAAATTGCCCAGAAATTGGGCCTTAAAGAAAGCCAAGTATCACAGGTCTTAGAATTGACTGCTGAAGGAAATACCATTCCTTTCATTGCTCGTTACCGTAAAGAAATGACAGGAAATCTGGATGAGGTCGAGATTAAGGCAATAATTGACTTAGATAAGAGCATGACTGCTTTGGCAGAGCGTAAAGTGACAGTTTTGGCCAAGATTGAGGAGCAGGGAAAACTAACGGATGCACTGCGCTCTGATATTGAGGCTGCTGAAAAGCTGGCTGATGTGGAAGAACTTTATCTGCCCTACAAAGAGAAGCGTCGTACCAAGGCTACTATTGCGCGTGAAGCAGGTCTCTTTCCTTTGGCCCGCCTAATCTTACAGGATGCGGCTAATCTGCAGGAAGAAGCTGAGAAACTGACTAGTGAAGCCTTTCCGACAGCAGAAGCTGCTCTAGCTGGAGCAGTGGATATTCTGACTGAGGCGATTTCTGAAGATACCAAGCTGCGGGCTTGGACCTACCATGAGATTCAGACCAATTCTTCTATCGTATCTAGTCTCAAAGATGGTGATTTGGATGAAAAGCAGGTCTTCCAGATTTATTATGATTTTTCTGAAAAAGTAGCGACCATGCAAGGCTATCGTACACTGGCTCTTAACCGTGGTGAGAAAATGGGAGTCCTCAAGGTCGGTTTTGAGCACAATCTTGAGAAGATCCTGCGCTTCTTTGAAGTACGTTTCAAGGTGAAAAACGCCTATATTATTGAAGCTGTCCAGCAAGCAGTCAAAAAGAAAATCATTCCAGCTATGGAGCGCCGTATTCGGACTGAGTTGACTGAGGCCGCTGAGGATGGAGCAATTCAGCTCTTCTCAGAAAATCTCCGAAATCTCCTCCTGATTGCCCCTCTCAAAGGTCGTGTAGTACTGGGCTTTGACCCAGCCTTTCGGACAGGAGCCAAGCTAGCTGTTGTTGATGCGACGGGAAAAATGCTGACGACTCATGTCATCTATCCCGTTCCACCAGCAAAGCCAGCTCAGATTGAAGCTTCTAAGAAGGAACTGTCAGAGCTGATTGAGCAGTTTGGCGTGGAAATCATTGCCATTGGAAATGGAACGGCTAGCCGAGAAAGCGAAGCCTTTGTAGCTGAAGTTTTGAAATCCCATCCAAATGTCAGCTATGTTATCGTCAATGAAAGCGGAGCATCTGTATACTCTGCTAGTGAACTGGCTCGTCATGAGTTTCCAGATTTGACTGTTGAAAAGCGTTCAGCTATTTCCATTGCCCGCCGTCTGCAGGATCCTTTGGCAGAGCTGGTTAAGATTGATCCTAAGTCCATCGGAGTTGGTCAGTACCAGCATGATGTCAGCCAGAAAAAGCTGTCTGAAAGTTTGGACTTTGTCGTTGATACTGTGGTTAACCAAGTCGGGGTCAATATTAACACCGCCAGTCCTGCTCTGCTGGCCCATGTAGCTGGTCTTAATAAAACTATCTCAGAAAATATTGTCAAGTACCGAGAAACGGAAGGCTTGATTCGGTCTCGCGAGGCTATCAAGAAAGTGCCGCGTCTAGGCGCAAAGGCTTTTGAACAGGCAGCTGGCTTCCTGCGTATTCCCGAAAGTGATAACTTGCTAGACAATACAGGCGTTCACCCAGAGTCTTATAAGGCGGTGGAGGAGCTCTTTAAGCGCCTGGAAATCAGTAGTTTGGATGAAGCAGCCCAAGCCAAATTAAAAGCAGTGCAGACTGCTAGTTTGTCTGCAGAACTAGGTTTGGGAGAAGAAACCCTCAAAGATATTATTGCCGATCTGCTCAAGCCTGGTCGAGATTTGCGTGATTCCTTTGACGCGCCAGTTCTGCGGCAGGATGTCTTGGATATTAAGGATTTGCGCATCGGTCAAAAACTGGAGGGTGTTGTCCGCAATGTCGTTGATTTCGGAGCCTTTGTGGATATCGGTATCCACGAAGATGGCCTTGTCCATATTTCTAAAATCAGCAAAAATTTCATTAAACACCCTAGTCAAGTCTTGTCGGTTGGCGATTTAGTCACTGTCTGGGTGGATAAACTGGATGTGGAGCGGGAGAAGATCAACCTCTCTCTGATAGCACCAAATGAATCTAACTAACTACGTTAAGCAAGTTTCGCTGGAAGATTTTGGCTGGGAATTTAGCCACCAAGCTTTTTGGAATAAGCGTCTCCGTACTACAGGAGGACGCTTCTTTCCTAAAGACGGCCATCTGGATTTTAACCCAAAAATCTATGAGACTTTTGGGCTGGAGATCTTCCGAAAAATTGTCCGCCATGAGTTGGTCCACTATCATCTTTATTATCAGGGCAAGGGTTACCGCCATGGGGATAGAGACTTTAAAGAATTGCTCAAGCAGGTGGATGGCCTGCGCTACGCTCCTTCATTGACCAACTCGCAAGCCTTTCTCATCTATGAATGCCTGAGTTGCGGAGCACTTATCTGTCGTAGACGCAGGGTCAATCTTCAAAAATACCGTTGCGGACGCTGTAGAGGCCAACTGGCATTCCTAAAAGATGAGCCTAACAAAGACTGAGCGAATGAAAAACGGATAAAGATAGAATCAGCCTTGGGGCTGATTTTTTTGTTCTCCCGCTATGATAAAATGAAGGAAAGAATGAGAGTTGAGGTCATCATCATGAAAACTAAATTTTATAAATTAAGAAGAAACCGAGTGATTTCAGGGGTTTTGTCTGGACTGGCCGATAAATTCAACTTTGATCTTGGTTTGTTACGCTTTTTATTCATCATCTTTACAGTTTCCAATTTTGGCTTAGGTATTTTGATTTATATTTTGCTGGCTGTCGTGATGCCTTACAAGGAAGATGTGGAAGCGGAAATGTATGGAACGGGACCTCGTAAAATGAAAGATGCCGAGCCAATCAATGACAATGACGGCTGGTTTTGGTAATTATGAAAGAGAGATTCGGGTAGTGTTCCCGAATTTTTGTTCGATCCCAATATAAAGGAATTGAAAAAAGAAAGAATCTAGGGAAGCGCAGCTGACTGAATCTGGAAGCTGCTACTGAAAGATGAATGACTTCATCCAAGGAGGAAGTATGACAGAAGTTTGGAATGCCTATGACTTGAATCGAAATCTGCTCCCGCATCTCCTAGTTCGAGGAGAAAAGATTCCTGAAGGGCAGTTTCATCTTTGTGTCAATGTCTTGGTTCGCCATCAGGATGGTGATTTTCTCTGTATGCGACGATCAGCTCATAAAAATCTCTATCCTGGCTACTATGAGTTTGGAGCGGGAGGTAGTGTATTAGCAGGAGAGGATAGTCAGACAGCCGCCCTGCGTGAATTGGAAGAAGAAACAGGCCTAGTTCCCGACAGTATCAGACTGTTGGAGCAGGTGTGCTCTGTCGAAGACCAGTGCCACTTTGATTTCTATGAAGCGGTGGTGTCTGGGGACAAGAGCCAGGTTTGCTATCAGGTAGGCGAAACTGATGCTCATATCTGGCTGACTCTAAGAGAAATACCAGCCTTTATCGAGAGCCATCCTTGTTTTCAAAATCAGAAAAGAATTCTCCAAAGATGGATTGGCTAGTTGTTTTGACTGGCCTTTTTGCTGGTTGGAAGATGTTTTCACAAGCATCTAGGGAAAAATCCTGCTTAATTTCCAATCTTAAAAACTCTTTTAGGGTAAAAATTTGCTATAATAGAGAAAGATAAATTTGAAGGGAGCAGGGAATGTCTGTAAAGGTCAAAGATTTGATTGAAAAAGTCCGTTTACACATCGTTTACGGCAGTGATGACCTCTTAGAAAAGGAGATTTCGACATCGGATATTTCGCGGCCGGGCCTTGAAATGACCGGCTATTTTGACTACTACACACCAGAACGGATTCAGCTGATTGGGATGAAGGAGTGGTCTTATCTGATGAAGATGACGTCCCACAACCGTCATCAAGTCCTTCTGAAAATGTTTCAACCAGAAACGCCAGTTGTCATTGTGGCGCGCAATTTGGAGATTCCTGAAGAAATGCGGCGAGCAGCTGAAGAAAAGCAAATCGCGATTCTCACCAACCGCACATCAACCAGCCGTCTATCAGGGGAAATTTCTAGTTTCCTTGATTCACGTTTGGCAGTCAGAACCAGTGTTCATGGCGTATTGATGGACATCTACGGAATGGGAGTGCTGATTCAAGGGGACAGCGGTATTGGTAAAAGTGAAACTGGCCTTGAGTTAGTCAAGCGTGGCCATCGTTTAGTGGCGGATGACCGTGTCGATATCTTTGCCAAGGATGAAATGACCCTTTGGGGAGAGCCTGCTGAGATTCTTCGCCATCTCTTAGAAATTCGTGGTGTCGGCATTATCGATGTGATGAGTCTTTACGGAGCTAGTGCAGTTAAGGATTCTTCACAGGTACAGATTGCCGTCTATCTGGAAAATTATGATACCAATAAGACCTTTGACCGTCTGGGTAATAATGCAGAAGAATTGGAAGTTTCTGGTGTCAGAATTCCTCGTATTCGCATCCCCGTTAAGACAGGACGCAACATCTCTGTGGTGATTGAGGCTGCAGCCATGAACTATCGAGCTAAGGAAATGGGCTTTGATGCCACCAAGATTTTTGAAGAACGACTGACTAATTTGATTAGCCAGAATGAGGTGAAAGATGCTTGATCCAGTAGCTTTTACAGTCGGTCCCTTTAGTATTCGTTGGTATGCGATTTGCATTGTCAGCGGCTTGATTTTAGCCGTTTACTTGGCCATGAAGGAAGCGCCACGCAAAAAGATGATTCCCGATGATATTCTTGATTTCATTTTGATTGCCTTTCCCTTGGCTATCCTTGGAGCGCGACTCTACTATGTGATTTTTGAATGGTCTTATTATGGCAAGCATTCTCTGATTGAGATTTTTCAGATTTGGAATGGTGGTTTAGCTATTTACGGTGGTTTGATCACTGGTGCCCTTGTCCTTTATTTCTTTTCACAGAGAAGATTGATCAATCCTGTTGATTTCTTGGATATTGCAGCGCCTAGCGTCTTGATTGCCCAGAGTATCGGTCGTTGGGGTAATTTCTTTAACCAAGAAGCCTATGGAGCAGTGGTCAAAAATCTTAATTATCTGCCGTCATTCATCCGCAACAATATGTACATAGATGGCGCTTATCGCCAGCCAACCTTCTTATACGAATCCCTTTGGAATTTACTTGGCTTTGCCCTACTGCTGATTTCACGACGCCGGCCTAAATTCTTCCGTCAGGGAGAATTGGTAGCCTTTTACCTGATTTGGTACGGCTTTGGCCGGATGATTATTGAGGGTATGCGGACCGACAGTCTCATGTTCTTGGGTGTTCGTGTATCTCAGTGGCTGTCTGCAGCCCTGATTTTACTAGGCATCGGCATTATGATTTACCAAAGAAAAAAACAAGCCCCCTATTATCAAGAGTGAGAGGAGAATACTATGCTTGAAATTGCTTATACTTTAGTTGCTGTCGCTTTGATTGTTTTTCTAATCTATATGACCATCACCGTCAAAACTCTCGGTGATAAGGCTGCTAAAATGCTGGATGAGACAGAAAATACGATCAAAGTTTTGACTTCTGATGTCAATGTCACCCTGCATCAAACCAATGATTTGATTGCCAAAGTCAATGTGTTGACAGATGATATCAACCACAAAGTAGCAACGATTGATCCGCTTTTCAATGCGGTGGCAGACCTATCCGAATCAGTCTCTGATTTAAATGATCAGGCGCGTGTTTTAGGAAAAAAGGCAGTCGCAGCAGGAAGCACGACAGCCAAAACAACAGCAGGTCTAACGGCCCTTCGTTTTGTTGGCAAATTATTTAAAAAATAAGAAAGTAGGTTTATTATGGGAAAAATTTCATCACTTTTATTAGGTGCTGTGTCTGGTGCAGCTGCAGCGTACTTTCTAACTAGCAAAAAAGGTAAAGAAATTACTGAAAAAGTTCAAGACTTTGTTGTCGACTATCGTGAAGATCCAGATAAGACTCACGAAGCAGTTGTCCAATCAGTAAAGGATTTTTCAGATCAGGCTGTCAAGGCCATCAACCAAACCAAGGAAAAGGTTGAAAATGGCGAAATTACAGCAGAAACGGTATTGGAGTCTGTCAAGGATACGACCAAGTCAGTAGTAGACTATTCGCAGGATAAATTTCAAGAAATCAAAGAAAAGTTTGAAAAAGAAGAGGAAATTCTTGAAGAAGAAATTTCTGATATCGTGGTGGAAGAAGGAGAACAAGCTCCTTCAGAAGAAATCATCATTGATTTAGAAGATAAGTAAGTTCAAACTGGATATACAAGTTGAGGCTGGGACAAAAGAGTCCTAGCCTCGTTTTTATTCGAAGTAGACATTTCCTGCAGTATCTGATGAGTAGTCGTATGGAGCTAGGAAGCAAAAATTATTACTCTTTAGTTTCCCCTTGGCCAACTTGATTTCCAAAAAAGAAAGCGTTATCATATAAATAAAAAGGGGGTGTTGGTATGAAACATTTAAAAGTACTTGCCTTGCTTGGTTTAGGCTGCTACTTACTAGCCTGTTCTCGGCAGAAAGCTTCAGAGTCCCCTCAGTCTGGAAGCTCTGACTCTTCTTCTAAGGCTTCGAGCATGAGTCAAGCCCGCTCGAAAACAGCTAGCAGTGGTCAATCTAGTGATAGTCAGAGTTCTGCTTCTGCGGAGTCAAAAAGCTCTAGTCAGACCAGTGAAAAGGTCAGAGAAGAGGAGACACAGCCTTCTAGCAAAGAAGCATCTTCCCCAATCAGAAAGCGCCTGGAAGTTCCCATGCAGATCCAGCGAGCTTGGAATACTTGCGCACCGACCTCTGTCAGTATGATTTTAGCCTACAGAGGCGTCCAAGCTAGCCAAGAGGAATTGGCACGAGCGATGGGCACTGATGAGACCTTCGGTACCCATAATGTCAATGCAATCCGTGTCTTAAATCAATATTTATTTGGTTATGCGGAAGTGCCGGTAGGTCAAGCGGGCTACCATCTTGCGACAGTGACTAGTAGCGCCTCGAATTCTGAAGATATGCGGCTCTTTAAGGAGCGCCTGCGCAAGAATATTGATGATGGTTATCCGCTCTACTATACGATTGATAATGCCTCCATCTACCCAGGCCACAAGGGTGAACACAATGTTGTGGGTACGGGCTATGAATTATCAGCAGACGGCAGTGATGTCCTTGCAGTTTATTACATTGATCCATCCTATACCGTTCAGGATCCAGTCTATGGAGGGCTGAAAAAGGTGACTCCAGAAGAATTATTGGCAGCGATGTGTGCTTGTCAGGAACCAAATTACGCTTGGTAAAGAAACGAAAAAACGAGATCTTTTGATCTCGTTTGATTTAATTCGTGAATTAACGGCGTTTCTTTCTCCGAACAGTGCGATATCCTTGAATAATCATAAGACTTAGGACAATAGCAAGTGAGAAAGATAGAAAAGTGCTCATTTTTGCAGATAAGAAGATAAAGCTAAAAAAGACTGTCAAAATACAGAATAAAGCGATATTTATAAAGAAAAATAGCTCACGTAATTGTGATGCTGATTCTGCTTGGGGCAGGTATTCTTGATAGGATATTTCCTTGGTTTGCTCTGTCGAATCATGCAGGGGCGCTGATTCAAACTGTTTAAAATCTCTTACAGCCATTGTCTCTCTCCTAGTAGTACCTTATCATTCTATCATGTTTCTATGATTAGATATATTACAAGATAGTTACAAAACGAATAAAATCGAATTAAGAAATCATAAATCCTATTTTTTTGGTATAATAATGATATGAAAAAGATAATCATTACAGCTACAGCTGAAAGTATAGAACAAGTTCAAGCCTTATTGGAAGCAGGTGTGGATCGTATTTATGTCGGTGAGAAAAAATACGGTCTTCGATTACCGCATAATTTCACTTGCAACGAATTAAATCGTATCTCACAAATGGTTCATCAGGCAGGAAAAGAAATGACTGTTGCCGTCAATGCTCTGATGCATCAGGATATGATGGACCAGATCAAGCCTTATTTGGATTTTCTTCAGAAGATTGAGGTGGACTATATCACCGTTGGGGATGCAGGTGTATTCTACGTTTTGCAACGGGATGGCTACAAGCTAAAAACGATTTATGATGCTTCGACTATGGTTACCAGCAGCCGCCAGATTAATTTTTGGGGCAAGAATGCTGGAGTATCGGAAGCTGTTTTGGCGCGGGAAATTCCATCGGCAGAACTCTTTAAAATGCCGGAAATCCTTGAAATTCCAGCAGAAGTCCTAGTTTATGGTGCGAGTGTTATCCATCACTCTAAACGTCCGCTTTTGCAAAATTATTATAACTTTACACACATTGATGATGAAAAATCAAGAGAGAGAGACCTCTTTCTTGCTGAACCAAGTGACCCTCAGAGTCATTATTCGATCTTTGAGGACGACCATGGGACGCATATTTTCGCCAATAATGACTTGGACTTGATGACCAAGCTGACAGAATTGGTTGACCACGGCTTTACGCATTGGAAGTTGGAAGGGCTCTACACTCCTGGTCAGAATTTTGTTGAGATTGCTAAGCTTTTTGTTCAGGCGAGGGACTTGATTGAAAAAGGTGAATTTAGTCATGACCAAGCTTTCTTGTTAGATGAGCTGCTTCACAAATTGCATCCTAAGAATCGCTTCCTCGATACAGGGTTTTATGATTACGACCCAGACATGGTGAAATAGGACAGGTTTTTGCTACCTTTATATAAGTGGAAATCCTTAGAAAGCCATTTGCTCACCAGAAACGTTTTAAGAAAAGGCACAGATGAATCTGCGTCTTTTTGAGTTTTCATCTATAAAAATGGAGTGCTGGTCATGATTTCCAATAATCATAATTGTAGGTAGCTAGGATCATTTGCGTAATTTCTTCGGGCTCCTCCTGAGCTCCGCCGGCTATCCAAAGAGAAATAATCCCCTCAACACTGGATAGGAAGATTTCCAAGGCGTATTTCTGAGGAATGTGGAAGTTCTCCTCTAAAAAACGCTGGGTAGTAGCTTTTTGCTTGTCGCTCAGAATGATACTGGTTATGAATTCCCGAATAGCTCCACGAAAGTCAATATAATGGCTTCTGGTCAGGGCATTGATCAGACGTTCATTAGCACGCAGTATATGAAATTTGGCTATCATGAACCGTTTGGAATATTCGCCTTCTTCTTCAAAAAGACTATAACTATAAAGTTGGGAAATGATGTCGCTTTTTAGACTTTCAACCATCTGATACTTGTCCTCGTAGTGGAGGTAGAAGGTGCCACGGTTAATCCCAGCCCGCTTGCAGAGCTTGCTGATGGAGATATTATCAAACCTTTCCTCAGATAGTAGCTGAATCAAGGCTTCTTTGATGTCTTCCTTAGTGCTGGTTTTTCGTTTCTGGATCATTTTTTCTTCCCTTTTCGCTTAAATCAACACTTTGTTGATTTTTGGTTATTGCTTTTTATCTAAGCTCATTATATAATATCTGTGATTTGGAATCAACAGTTTGTTGATTTAAGGAAACGAGCTTTGAAAAGGAGAGAAACGATATGGCTTATATTGAAATGAAACATAGCTTTAAACGTTATCAGATGGGGGATACGGAAATAGTTGCCAATCACGATATTTCATTTGACATTGAAAAGGGGGAACTGGTCATTATCCTAGGGGCTTCTGGTGCCGGTAAGTCTACGGTGCTCAATATCCTAGGCGGTATGGATACCAATGATGAGGGAGATATCCTGATAGACGGGCAGAATATTGCTCACTACAATTCCCACCAGCTGACAGACTATCGGCGCAATGATGTGGGCTTCGTCTTTCAGTTTTATAATTTGGTGCCTAATCTGACGGCCAAGGAAAATGTCGAATTAGCTTCTGAAATCGTCAAGGATGCTCAAGATCCAGTAGCGGCTCTGACTGCAGTGGGACTGGAAAATCGTCTCAATAATTTTCCAGCTCAGCTTTCAGGTGGAGAGCAGCAACGTGTGTCCATTGCTCGGGCGGTGGCCAAAAATCCCAAGATTCTGCTCTGCGATGAGCCAACGGGAGCTTTGGACTACAATACCGGTAAGCAAGTGCTGCAAATCTTACAGGACATGTCCCGTAATCAAGGAGCGACGGTGATTATCGTGACACACAATGCTGCCTTGGCTCCCATTGCTGACCGGGTCATCCGTATGCACGATGCGAGAGTCAAGAGTGTTACGGTCAATGAATCGCCTCAGGACATAAGTACATTGGAGTATTAATATGAGGAGAAAGATTTATTGGAAAGACATTCTGCTCTCCTTCACTAGCTCTAAAGGACGTTTCCTATCTATTTTAATCCTCATGATGCTGGGCTCTTTAGCTCTCGTGGGGCTCAAGGTCGCTCCACCCAATATGCGCAGAACAGCAACAGATTATTTGAAAGAGCAACGAACCATGGACTTGGCTGTTATGGCGGACTATGGTTTGGATGCAGCGGATCAGAAAGAGCTGGAAGCTATCAAGGGAGCTGATGTCGAGTTTGGCTATCTGACAGATGTCACCGTAGACGAGGAGGCTCTCCGAGTATTCTCAGATACCAAGGATATCTCAAACTTTCAAGTGACCTCCGGTCGTCTTCCCAAGAATGAGCAAGAAATTTCCTTAGCTAGTTTTTGGTCTAAAAAATACAAGCTTGGCCAGGAGATTGATCTGACCGAGAAAGCAGGCAGTCGGTCAGTTCTGAAAAACAAGACCTATAAGGTCGTGGGCTTTGTCAACTCGGCAGAGCTCTGGTCTGATAGAAATTTGGGCAATGCGACTAGTGGCAGCGGGGCTTTATCAGCTTATGCTGTAGTCAGCCCCAAGGCCTTTGATACAGATGTTTACAGTATTGCCCGCCTGCGCTATCATGATTTAGAAAAATTAGCCCCCTTCTCTGCAAGTTATCAGGAGCGTTTGGAGCAGCACCAGACAGCTTTGGACAAGAGCTTAGCAGATAACGGAGCGGCTCGCTTTAAGCGATTAGAGGCAGATGCCAAAAGCACCATTCGGAAGGGCGAAGATAAGATTGGTCAGGCTGAGAGTGAGCTGACCCAAGGTAAAAAGCAGTTAGAGCAAGCTCAGAGTCAGCTAGACCAGCAAAAAAGCCAGCTAGCGGCAGCTCAATCCGCTTCTATCCTAGCTCCCGATCAGCTAAGCCAGAGCCAGCAACAGATTCAGGAAGCTGAGTCCCAGCTCAATCAGAAAAAATCTGAGCTGGCTCAGGCAGAGAAAGACTTGTCTGCTAACAAGGACAAGCTAGCTGAGGCTAAGGCAGACCTGAGTCGTTTGAAAGAGCCGGCCTATCATAGCTATGACCGCAAGTCTCTGCCAGGTGGTAATGGCTATCATATGTATAAAAACTCCATGAATAGTATTGCGTCGATTGGTAATATTTTCCCGGTGGTGCTCTATCTAGTGGCAGCGATGGTAACCTTTACCACCATGACGCGCTTTGTCGACGAGGAACGAACAAATGCAGGTGTCTTTAAGGCTTTAGGCTATCATAGCCGAGATATCATTCGCAAGTTTGCTCTTTATGGTTTGGTGGCAGGGAGTCTCGGTACCCTCATAGGGATTCTGCTGGGGCATTATTTCTTGTCGGGAGTGATTTCTTCTATTATTACCAGAGGCATGGTGTTTTCTGCCCCTCATGCATATTTTTATATTTCCTATAGTTTATTTGCCCTTGGACTCTCCCTTCTATCGAGTGTTCTACCGGCCTTTTGGGTAGCAAGGCGGGAGTTGACAGAAGAAGCAGCTCACTTGCTTTTGCCCAAGCCACCGGTCAAAGGCTCCAAGATCTTTTTGGAAAGACTGTCCTTTATCTGGCGGCGCCTTAGCTTTACTCAGAAAGTCACAGCTCGCAATATCTTTCGCTATAAGCAGCGGATGTTTATGACCATCTTTGGTGTGGCGGGTTCTGTTGCCCTGCTCTTTGCCGGTCTAGGGCTCCAATCTTCTATCGGTGGTATTCCCAAACGCCAGTTTGAGGAGATTCTGCGATACGACTTGATTGTCGCTGTCAATCCTGGAGAGAATCAGGCTGAGCAGGACAAGCTGAAAAAGATGCTGGCAGATGGTTCGATTGCTGACTATCAGGAAATCCATAGTGAAACCTTGACAGAGAAATACAAAGGAAGAAAAGAGACAGAAACAATCACTTTGATGGTCACGGACAAAGAAAATTTTAAACCTTTTATTTCTCTGGAAAGTCCCAACAACCAGCAAAAGCTGACTCTCAAGTACGGTGCAGTGGTTTCGGATAAATTGGCCCGCATAGCTGGAGTTAGCCCCGGTGGCAGTATAGAGCTGGGTGGCAAGTCTGTCAAGCTCGTAGCAGTCAATGAGAATCATTTTGGTCATTTTGCCTTTATGAAGGCGACTGACTACCAGAAAATTTACGGGAAAAAGCCCGATAAAAATACTTATCTAGTGCGGCTCAAGGATTCTTCTAGTAAAAATATTGTCGACAAGGCCAATGAATTTATGAGCCTCAAGTCTGTCAAGAGTGTTTCACAAAATGCTAGCATGGTGAAGCAGTTCAACGTTCTAGCTGATTCTCTTAATAATACGATGCTTATTTTGGTGGTGATCTCCGTTCTTCTAGCAGTTGTCATTCTCTACAATCTGACTAATATCAATGTCGCTGAGCGGATTCGCGAGCTGTCCACTATCAAGGTTCTGGGCTTCCATAATAAGGAAGTGACTCTCTATATCTATCGAGAGACCATTATTCTGTCAGTAATTGGGATGGCAGTTGGGCTTCTGGGCGGTTTCTTCTTGCATCGTTTTTTGATTGAGAAGGTTGCGCCTAGCATTATTAGCTTAAATACTCAAGTAAGTCTCTCCGTCTATCTGTTTCCTCTAACAGCAGTGACTCTTATCCTGACCTTACTTGGCTTCTTTGTCAACTACCGCCTCAGAAGGGTGGATATGCTGGAAGCACTCAAATCGGTTGATTGATAAAAGATATTTTAAAGCTTTCACTCACTTGATGGGTGGAAGTTTTTTTGAACTTTGATATAATATTCCTTGTAAAGAAAGAGAAAGACATACGATGATACGAAAAATTGCCTTATTATCCGATGTGCATGGGAATAGCACAGCCTTGGAAGCAGTACTGGCGGATGCGGAAAGCCAGCAGGTGACAGATTATTGGTTTTTGGGGGATCTGCTCCTGCCAGGAACCGGTCGCAGAAATATTTTAGACAGGATGGAGCAGCTGCCCATCAGCCTCCAGGTCAGAGGGAATTGGGAAGACAGTCTCTGGCATGCTTTGCATCAAAAGCTGGATTTGGATCGTCCCAGCCACCTCTACCTGACCCGTCTCTGTCATTTTGTCCTAGAAGAAATCAAGCCTGAAGAGATTGACCGCATGCAGGAACTTCCTCTGCAAATCCTGACAGAAGTAGAAGGCTTGAAGATTGCGGTTAGCCACCATCTGCCCGATAAGAATTGGGGGCGGGAGTTGATTCATATTGGCGAGCAGAGCGATTTCGACCGCCTTTTTGAGGGAAATGACTGCGCTATCGCTGTTTATGGGCATATTCACCAGCAGTTTCTCCGCTACGGGACTAAGGGGCAGCTGATTATCAATCCCGGCTCTATTGGTCAGCCGTTCTTTCTAGATTCGGCTTTGCGTCAGGACTTGCGAGCTCAGTATGCCATTTTAGAGGTAGATGAGAAGGGTCTGGCTGATGTCGACCTTCGGCGCGTGGCCTACGATGTGGAGCAGGAGCTGAGATTGGCGCGGGAGCTCCACTTGCCTTACTATGAGATTTATCGGGAAAGTTTGGTCAATGGTATCCACCATACCCACAATCATGACCTGCTGCGGGAAATCAGTGAGCGGGAAGGCTATGCGGATGAGATTGCAGCTTTCTTAAAGTTCAGTCGTAACTCTTGAAGTTACACCATTTTTGAGATATAATAGTGAGAGAAAATGATGAGGGAGGAGAAAAAAATGCAGATTTCTAGCCGTTTTACCATTGCCACCCATATGCTGATTGTACTGGCTTTGGAAGGAAAAAAACGAAAACTGACAAGTGATATCCTTGCTGGTAGTGTTGGCGTCAATCCAGTGATTATCCGCAAGACCCTGTCCCAGCTCAAGAATGCAGGAATGATTACCGTTGCTCGTGGGACTGGAGGAGCAGAGATCGCCAAAGATTTGAAAGATATTAGTCTGTTGGACGTCTATATTGCGGTTGAATGTCTGGGAAAGAGCGGCCAGCTCTTTAGTTTTCATGATAAGCCCAATCCAGACTGTCCTATCGGTAAGAACATTCATAACGTCTTAGACGACCGCTTGGCGGCTATTCAGGCCGCCATGGAAGCGGAATTGGCTCAGACCAGCCTCGACGAAGTTGTCGCAGCAACCGAAAAAGAAATTAAAGGACAATCTGCTTCCTAGTGAGCAGATTGTTTTTTTTATTAAGAATTTTTCAAGATGTAATTATTGACATTACATTAAGATGTGCTATACTAACAGATGTAACAAAAATAATTACAATATGAGCAATCCTTCGGTGCATATGGAGATGTGGAAAACCGAATCAAGGAACCTATCTCTGTTTTGGAAAAATAAAAAGAAAGATGGAGCAGGAGCACTGCTGAAATTTAAAATTTAAGAGAGGAGAAAGTACATGACTTTTGAATATCAAAGCAAGATTTATCTAGGAGAGGTGGCACTTTATGTGGCTGACCTAGCAAGACAAAGGGATTTTTACCAGCACGTTTTAGGCCTGGAACTTTTGGAAGAGCAGGACGGACAGGTGGCTTTGGGTCGGGACGGACAAGTGTTGGTGCGGCTCTTAGCAACCAGTGACCGACAGCCCGTCAAGTCGGCTTACGGTCTTTATCATCTGGCACTGTTGCTTCCCAGCCGTCAAGCTTTAGCAGATATCCTGAAGCATTTATCAGAAAATAAAGTTCCTATGGTTGGAGGGGCGGACCACGGTTATAGTGAAGCCATTTATCTGGAGGATCCAGAAGGCAATGGCATTGAGCTTTATCGGGACAAACCTCGGGCTGATTGGGATATTCGAGAAGATGGCCGCATTATCGGAGTGACGGAAGCGCTCGCGGCTCAAGAAATCTATGAACTAGGTCAGGGAATCCAGCCGTTTAGTATTGCGGAAGGCACTCGTATGGGCCATGTCCATCTGTCTGTGAAAAATAGCAGAGCAGCCAGTCATTTTTACCAAAAACTTCTAGACTTGGAGGATAAATTTTCTGTACCTTCTGCAAGCTGGCTGGCATCAGGAAACTACCATCATCATTTAGCTGTTAATGAATGGGGTGGTTCTCACTTGAATCATCGCCAATCTAAGCAACTAGGACTAGCCTATTTTGAGGCGCAAGTAGAAGGAGAAGAAGACCTAGTAGCTATTTATGAAAATGCTCTGGACTTGCATGCACCAGTCCGGTGGATTAGCTCCCAGGAGCTAGAAGTCACAGACCCAGATGGGATTGTGGCTAAAGTTAAGACAAGAGTGGTATAATAAGACATATCAAGAAGTAAAAAGAAAGAAAAAATATGTACAAGAATTATTATACATCGCCGATTGGCCGGATTCTTATCTTGACGGACGCAAATGCCTTGTTGGGGCTTTGGCTGGAGAATCAGAAATATTTTGGGGCAGGCTATGATTTGGAGCAAGCACAGGAGGAAGAGACAGAAGTCAGCCGACGCGTCTCTGCTTGGCTGGATGCTTATTTTAAGGGAGAAAATCCCGCGACAGATGAGATTCCATTGGCACCCCAAGTGACTGAGTTTAGAAGCAAGGTTCTGACAGTATTGCAGAAGGTTCCCTATGGGCAAACGGCTACTTATTCAGATATTCTACGAGAATTACAAGCTGAGTACGGTAAGATTGGCTCGGCTAGAGCAGTTGGTGGCGCCATTGGTCATAATCCCATTTCCCTTTTGATTCCCTGTCATCGGATTGTTGGAAGCGACGGCAAACTAACCGGCTATGCTGGTGGCCTTGATAAAAAAGCCTTTCTGTTGAAACTAGAGGCGGGGGAGAAGACAACAGGATAAATAAAACTATTGATAAGCTAAAAAAGCACCAATTGGTGCTTTTCTAGTTTCTTAATCAAAATACAGCAAGTCTTTGCTGGTTTCGGTGAAGAGTTCAAAACCATTCTTGGTGACATAGCCGCAGTCCTCGATGCGGACACCTACCTTGCCAGGGATGTAAATACCAGGCTCGACAGAGAAGCACATGCCTTCTTCGATGACCATGTCGTTGCCCTCCATGATAGATGGAAATTCGTGAACATCCATGCCAATACCGTGTCCAAGGCGGTGGTTAAAGTATTCGCCATAACCAGCTTTTTCGATAACCTCACGGGCGGCGCGGTCTACTTCATGAGCTGTGACGCCTGGTTTGATAAAATCAAGTGCAGCTTGTTGGGCTTCCAGAGTCAGATAGTAGATATCCTTTTTGAACTGATCTGGCTGGCCGACAGCGACAGTCCGTGTCATATCACTGGCATAGCCATTGACCATGCAGCCCAAGTCAAAGAGGAGGAGGGCGTTGTTTTCAATTTTATTGGCACCGGGAATGCCGTGCGGATTGGCTGCGTTATTGCCTGTCAGAACCATGGTTTCAAAGCTCATTTCATAGCCTTCTCGCTTGATGGCAAAGTCGATTTGAGCGATGATGTCTGTTTCAGTATTTTCTAGTGAAATATTGTCGAAACCGATATTGACAGCCTTGTCAGCATATTGACCGGCTACTAGCATTTTCTGGATTTCATCGGCTGACTTGATCAAGCGCAAGCGGTTAATGTAAGGGGTCAGATTGACAAATTCAGCCCCATTAAAAACAGTACGCAGGCCGTGATACTTAGTTAAAATCAGATTATCAAACTCGACCGCTACTTGTTTGAAGGATTGAGATGGTAGAGAAGCCTTGATCTTTTCCCAAGGATTTTCAGAATCGACATAGCCTATAACTTGAAAGTCTACGGTAGAAGAAGCACGCTCAACTTCTAGTGCTGGTACGAAAAGGAGTGGCTCATGGTCAGTGTAGACGAATAGGAACATTTGGCGTTCATGTGGATCGCTGTAAAAGCCTGTTAGGTAATGAATGGTTACAGGATCAGAGATTACAGCTACATCCTGCTTTTCATTTTCAAGATAAGTGATGATTTGATTGATTGTTGTCATAGTTCAACCTTCTTTCTATGCCTCTATTTTTGCAGAAAAAGTGAAAAAAATCAAGGATTTTAGTGAGGATTCCTCATCCTTGACTGAGATTTTTGGGAGAAAGAGAGTTGAGTTGAAATTTCTATAAGAATGTTGGAATATAGTGTGCGAAAATAGTATTTTTTAAGGAAAATTTGATATAATAGTGCTTATGGAGCGGTAGGACAGATACAAAAACAATAGATGTCTAAGCTTAAAAATTGTATAGATATGAAGGTAAAAAATGAAAAAAATATTAGTTGTAGATGACGAGAAGCCAATCTCGGACATTATAAAGTTTAACATGGCTAAGGAAGGCTATGAAGTGCTGACAGCCTTTGATGGTAAGGAAGCTCTAGAAATGTTTGAAGCAGAGCAGCCGGATATTTTGATTTTGGATTTGATGTTGCCAGAAGTGGACGGACTAGATGTTGCTCGGACCATCCGCAAGACCAGCAATGTGCCAATCATTGTGCTTTCGGCCAAAGATAGCGAATTTGATAAGGTAATCGGTCTGGAAATCGGTGCCGATGACTATGTGACCAAGCCCTTTTCAAATCGTGAATTGCTGGCTCGGGTCAAGGCCTTGCTGCGCCGTTCTGAACTGATACCAGATAGCCATGTGGACGAGAGCAGTCCAAAGGAACTTTTTATTGGGGATTTGCAGATTCTTCCAGATGCTTTTGTGGTGAAAAAACACGGGAAAGAATTGGAATTAACCCATCGTGAATTTGAACTTCTGCACCATTTGGCGACTCATGTTGGTCAGGTCATGACGCGTGAGCACTTGCTGGAAACCGTCTGGGGCTATGATTACTTTGGAGATGTGCGGACAGTCGATGTGACCATTCGCCGTCTGCGCGAAAAAATCGAAGATACTCCAAGCCGTCCGGAGTATATCCTGACTCGCCGCGGTGTCGGTTATTACATAAGAAATAATGATTGAAACGCTAAAAGAATTTGTGCTTTCTCCTGACTTTGTCTTTTCACTGATTGTTGTCGGCTTTATCATCGTTGTGGCTCTTTTACTTCTGGAAAATCGACGAGATACTCAAAAGCTAGTGCAGTTAAACCAAAAGATCAAGGGATTGATCGCAGGAGATTATTCAGAAGTTTTAGATATGCAGGGCAGTCCTGAAATCACGGACATGACCAATTCTATCAATGATCTTTCTGAAGTCATTCGCCTGACGCATGAAAATTTGGAGCAAGAAACCAAGCGTCTATCCAGTATCCTGTCTTATATGACGGATGGCGTACTTGCGACCAATCGTCGAGGACAGATTATTACCATCAATGACATGGCAACCAAGCAATTGGGTGTCAAACGTGATGATGTCCTTAATACCAGTATTTTAGATTTACTGGATATTGCTGATGAGTACGATCTACGCGAATTGATCACCAAGGTTCCAGAATTGACCATTGATTCTCAAGATGAAAATGGTGAATATGTAAGCCTGCGGGTTCGATTTGCCTTGATCAGACGGGAGTCAGGTTTTATATCCGGGTTGGTAGCAGTGCTGCATGATACAACGGAGCAGGACAAGGAAGAACGGGAGCGTCGGCTTTTCGTTTCCAATGTTAGCCATGAATTGCGGACGCCTCTAACCAGTGTAAAATCCTATCTGGAAGCCTTGGATGATGGTGCTCTGTCAGAGCCTGTTGCACCAGACTTTGTCAAGGTCTCGCTGACCGAGACCAACCGGATGATGCGGATGGTGACGGACTTGCTTAGCTTGTCGCGGATTGATAATAATACCAGCCATCTGGACGTTGAGCTGACTAATTTTACGGCCTTTATCACCTATATCCTCAACCGTTTTGATAAGATAAAAAATCAGGATGAGACCAAAAAATATGAGATTATCAGGGATTATTCAATTACGCCGATTTGGGTAGAGATTGACACGGATAAGATGACCCAGGTGATTGATAATATCATGAACAATGCCATCAAGTATTCACCTGACGGTGGGACGATTACAGTTTCTGTGAGAACAACAGATGTTCAGTTGATTCTCTCGATTTCGGATGAAGGTTTGGGTATTCCCAAGCAGGATCTGCCAAAGATTTTTGATCGTTTCTATCGGGTGGATAAGGCCCGCAGTCGAGCCCAGGGAGGAACGGGCTTGGGTCTGGCTATCGCGAAAGAGATTATCAAGCAGCATCATGGCTTTATCTGGGCTAAGAGTGAGTATGGCAAAGGCTCTACCTTTACCATTGTCCTTCCATATGATAACGATGCTGTCCGTGTAGATGACTGGGAAAATGAAGAGAATGTAGAAAGTGAACATGACTAAGGGATTTCAATATAGTATTCTAGCATCAGGCTCGAGTGGTAATTGCTTTTATCTGGAAACAGACCAGAAACGACTGCTCGTCGATGCTGGTTTATCAGGGAAAAAAATTACGAGCCTTTTGAGTGAAATTGACCGCAAGCCAGAAGATTTAGATGCTATTTTGGTCACCCATGAGCACAAGGATCACATCCATGGTGTGGGGGTTTTGGCGCGTAAATACAATCTAGATATTTATGCCAACGAAGCAACCTGGCGAGCGATGGAAAAGGACTTGGGCAAGCTGGATGCCAGTCAGAAGCATATCTTTAAAATGGGTAAGATGAAGACTTTTGGCGATTTGGATGTCGAAAGTTTTGGAGTGAGCCACGATGCAGCTGCTCCCCAGTTTTATCGCTTTATGAAGGATGGTAAGAGCTTTGTCATGCTGACGGATACGGGCTATGTCAGTGACCGTATGGCCGGAGTCATTGAGAATGCGGATGCTTATTTGATTGAGAGCAACCATGATATCGAGATTCTCCGGAGTGGTGCTTATCCATGGAGTCTGAAACAGCGCATCCTGTCTGACTTGGGACATTTATCCAATGAAGATGGTGCGGAAACCATGATTCGCACACTTGGCAATCGCACCAAGCGTATCTATCTGGGGCATCTGAGCAAGGAAAATAATATCAAGGAATTGGCTCATATGACCATGGTCAATCAACTGGCTCAAGCTGACTTGCCAGTGGGTCATGATTTTCAGGTCTTTGATACTTCTCCTGATACAGCGACGCCTTTGGTAAATATCTAATCATCAGTCGCTCAGAAAGAGGCTGGGATAAAAGTCCTAGCCTCTCAATTGTCTTTGGATTGTCGAGCAAGACGCAATGGTTGAGTGGGGTCTACTACGCTGATTTCATCAGCTTTTACAGCCCTACTCAACTGTGCGGAGGTGGGACGACGAAATCGAATTCTAACGAATTACCGATTTCTGTCCCACTCTCTTTTTAGGATTGACAAGGATTGCTTTTTATGGGAAACTAGTTTTATATTTTTTAGCTTGTTTTTTATACTAGAAAGGAAGCTAAAGAATGACCATGAAAACGTACGTGAGGAAACCAAATGCGCCTGATTTATTTTGTGATCGCCTGTCTATCTTTGTCTTTAGGAGTGCTGGGGATTTTTCTACCCCTTCTTCCTACGACCCCATTTTTGCTTTTATCTATTGCTTGCTTTTCACGCAGCTCCAAGCGGATTGAGAATTGGCTTTATCACACCAAGATGTATCAAATCTATGTCGCAGATTTTCGGGAGACTGGTTCGATTGCCAAAGAGCGTAAGAAAAAGATTATCGTGTCCATCTATATCTTGATGGGAATTTCCATTACTGTCGCGCCCATTATTTGGGTGAAAATTTTCTTGTTCGCCCTGACAATCTTTATTACTTATTACCTTTTCAAGGTCATACCAGATAAATAATAGGCTGGGAATTACGCTAAGAAGACAAGTAAACAAGTGCGTTAGCACTTGTTTTTTGGTATAATGGTAGATAGTTCACAAAGAACATCATTTTAGAAAGGATGGATGGAACTCATGCTCTGCCTTGGCCTAGCATGAAAAAGAAACTATGAAACATTTAAAAGATGCACTGCTGGAGCAGTTTGGGCTGGTGTTTGAAGACAGTAGTCTGCTAGAGACCGCTTTTACTCATACCAGCTATGCAAATGAGCACCGCCTCTTAAAAATTTCACACAATGAACGCCTGGAATTTTTAGGAGACGCTGTTCTGCAGCTGATTATTTCTGAGTATTTATATAAAAAATATCCCCAAAAACCAGAAGGAGATTTATCAAAACTACGCTCCATGATTGTTCGGGAGGAGAGTTTGGCTGGCTTTGCACGGGACTGTCAGTTTGATCAGTTTATCAAGCTGGGTCGCGGTGAGGAGAAGTCAGGAGGCCGCAATCGCGATACCATTCTGGGTGACTTATTTGAGGCCTTTTTGGGTGCCCTCCTTTTGGATAAGGATGTGGAGACTGTCAAGGACTTTATTTATCAAGTCATGATTCCCAAGGTGGAAGCGGGTGACTTTGAGCAGGTGACAGACTATAAGACCAAGTTGCAGGAACTCCTGCAGGTTAATGGCGATGTTGAGATTGTCTATCAGGTTACAGATGAGACGGGACCAGCCCATGCTAAGAACTTTGCTGTGGCTGTGTTGATCAATGGTCAGAAAGCGGGTCAGGGACAAGGTCGTTCTAAGAAACTGGCTGAGCAGGAAGCTGCCAAGGATGCATTTGAAAAGGAAAGTCACTAATGTTTTTAAAGGAAATTGAAATTCAGGGCTTCAAGTCATTTGCAGATAAGACTAAGGTTGTTTTTGACCAAGGGGTGACTGCAGTTGTTGGTCCCAATGGCTCTGGCAAGTCCAACATTACGGAGAGCCTGCGCTGGGCTCTGGGTGAGTCGAGCGTCAAGAGTCTGCGGGGGGGCAAGATGCCCGATGTCATCTTTGCAGGGACGGAGAACCGCAAGCCCCTCAACTATGCTTCGGTCGTTGTGGTTTTGGATAATCAGGACCAGTTTATCAAGCAGGCAGGCAAGGAAATCCGTGTCGAGCGCCATATCTATCGCAGTGGCGATAGCGAGTACAAGATTGACGGTAAAAAGGTTCGGCTGCGGGATGTCCATGACCTTTTCATGGATACAGGGCTAGGACGAGATTCCTTCTCCATCATTTCCCAAGGGAAGGTAGAGGAAATCTTTAACAGCAAGCCAGAGGAGCGTCGGGCTATTTTTGAAGAAGCGGCCGGAGTGCTCAAATATAAGACCCGTCGCAAGGAAACAGAAAGCAAGCTAGCGCAGACTCAAGACAATCTGGATCGATTGGAAGACATTATCTACGAGCTGGATAGTCAAGTCCAGCCACTGGAGAAGCAGGCTGAGACAGCCAAGCGCTTTTTAGAACTGGATCATGAGCGTCAGGAACTCTATTTAGATGTCTTGGTGGCTCAGATTAAGGCGAATAAAACTGATTTGACGGCGGCAGAAGCTGATTTGGAAGCGATCAAGCAGGAGCTGGCGGCCTATTATACGAAACGGGATGAACTGGAACGTGAAAACCAAGAGATTAAGGTTAAACGTCAGGAAGTGAATCAAAAACTGTCTGACGATCAGGCCAGTCTTTTGGAACTGACTCGTTTAATCAGTGATTTGGAGCGCCAGATAGACCTAGCCAAGTTGGAATCGAGTCAGGCAGCTAGCAGCCGTTTGGAAAATGAAGAACGCTTGGCTGGACTGAGAGAAAAAAGCCAGCAGTTGACCGCTGATATTTCCTCCAAGGAAGCTCATCTAGCTGATTTAGCAGTCCAGTTGACAGAAAATCAAGAAGCCATGAGCCAGTTGGAAGCAGAGTTGGCGGACCTTTCAGATGACCCAGATCAGCTGATTGAAAATCTGCGGGATCGTTACGTCAAGCTCATGCAAGAAGAAGCGGACTTGTCCAACGACTTGACCTCGCTAGAAAATCGTCTGGAGAATGAGCGTAGCCAAGCTGCCAGCAAACAGGCAGAGTTTAGCAAACTGCAGGCTGATTTAAAGGCTGGTAGGGCAGAAGAAGCGGCTCGACAGGCAGAATTAGAAGAAGCTCAGACTGCCCTCAGAGCCTTGCTAGATCAGTATCAGAAGCAGCAGGGGCAGGTCGAGAAGTTGGCGACTGCTTATCAAAAGGAGCAAACCAGCATGTTTGCCCTGCTGGATGATTTGAAAAATAAAAAAGCCCGTGCAGCCAGTTTAGAAGCTATCCTTAAAAATCACAGTAATTTTTATGCAGGTGTAAAAAGCGTTCTGCAGGAGGCTGATCGTCTGGGTGGTATTGTCGGGGCGGTCAGCGAAAAATTGAGCTTCGATCCTCATTACCAGACCGCTTTGGAAATTGCACTGGGGGCAAGCAGCCAGCATATCATCGTTGAGGACGAGGGCGCAGCGACCAGAGCCATTGATTTTCTTAAGAAAAATCGAGCTGGTCGGGCTACTTTCCTACCTCTGACGACTATCAAAGCTCGTCAACTTCCCGACCAAAATCAATCCAGAATTGAGGCCAGTCCGGGCTTCCTCGGTATAGCTTCAGAGCTGGTGACCTACGAGCCAGGTTTGGAGAATATTTTCCAAAATCTGCTGGGAACAACCGCTATTTTTGATACGATTGAACATGCGCGTGCGGCTGCCCGTCAGGTTCGTTACCAAGTCAGAATCGTAACGCTGGACGGCACGGAACTGCGCACAGGCGGTTCTTATGCCGGAGGAGCTAATCGCAATAATAACACAATCTTTATCAAGCCTGAATTGGACAGCCTACTTGGAGAAATAGAGCAGCAGTCTCAGAAGCTGAAAGCTCAGGAACAGCAAGTCGAAAGTTTGCAGTCTCAATTATCAGAGGCCAAACAAGCCTTGGAAGTCATCAAGTCTGAGGGTGAGCAAGCCCGTTTGACGGAGCAAAGAGTCAAGCTGGCCTACGAACAGATTGCAGAGCGGGTTGCGGAACTCAGCCAGTTGGAGCAACTGCAGGAGCAAGATTTGGTTAATCAGACTGAAGCAGCGGGCCTTGCTGAAAAGAAAAAAATGGAAGAGCGCCTGTTGGCTATTGAGGCTGCAAAAACAGCCATTACTGCTGAAATCGAGCAAGTCAAGTCGAATAAAAACGCTGTTCAGGATCGTTTCGATCAGCTATCGGCTAACTTGTCAGAACTGAAATTGAAGAGTACGGAGTTGACTTCCAGCCAGCGCTTTGAGAAGAATGATTTGTCACGTTTGCTAGAGGAGAAGGCTGCACTGGACAAGGAAGTTGCTACTTTGCAGCTTTTGATAGAGCAAAAGGAAGAAGCAGTCAGCCAGAAGGTGGATATTTCCGTCTTGGAAGAGCAGCTTAAGACTGCCCAAGAGAAAAAGACAGACTTGGATCAGAGCCTCATCCGACTCAAATTTGAGCTGGACGACTTAGAGGGGCAGTCTGAGGATATTCTAGGGCATTTAGACCAAGCCCGTCAGCAAAACGAAAGTCTGATTCGCCGTCAGGCCAAGGCAGAAGCTGAAAAAGAGAAATTTTCAGATGCCTTGTGTCGTCTGCTGACCAATCTGACGGATAATTACCAAATCAGCTTTGATGAGGCTGCTCAAAGAGCGCGCTCTTTGGAAAATCTTGCAGCTGCAGAAGCTCAAGTCAAAGACTTAGAAAAGGCTATTCGTGCTTTGGGACCAGTCAATCTGGAAGCAGTAGAACAATTTGAAGAAGTCAGCAACCGACTGAATTTCCTCAATAGTCAGCGGGACGATGTCCTCTCGGCTAAAAATCTTCTCTTGGAAACCATTGAAGAGATGAATGATGAAGTCAAGGAACGTTTCCAAACAACCTTTGAAGCTATTCGAGAAAGCTTCAAGCTGACCTTTAGCCAGATGTTTGGCGGCGGTTCAGCTGACCTCATCTTGACAGAAGGCGACCTGCTGACAGCTGGGGTAGAGATTTCAGTTCAGCCTCCAGGCAAGAAAATCCAATCCCTCAATCTCATGAGCGGTGGAGAAAAAGCCCTATCAGCCTTGGCCCTTCTCTTCTCCATCATCCGCGTCAAGACTATTCCTTTTGTCATCTTGGATGAAGTTGAGGCAGCTCTGGATGAGGCCAATGTTAAGCGATTTGGAGATTATCTCAACCGCTTTGACAAAGAAAGCCAATTTATCGTTGTGACCCACCGCAAGGGAACCATGTCTGCAGCAGACTCTATCTATGGAGTAACCATGCAGGAGTCAGGAGTTTCCAAGATTGTGTCGGTCAAGTTAAAAGATTTAGAAAGTTTATAGTATGAGCATAAAATTAGTAGCAACAGATATGGACGGTACTTTTTTAGATGACAAGGGTCAGTTTGATATGGAGCGGCTCAAGCACCTGCTAGCTCAGTTTAGAGAAAAGGGCATCTACTTTGCTGTTGCCAGTGGTCGAGGGATTCTCTCTCTTGAAAAGCTCTTTCATGAAGTTCGAGATGATATTATCTTTATCGCAGAAAATGGCAGCCTAGTAGAGTTTCAAGGAAAAGATTTATACGAAGCAACCATGCCAAGAGAATTTTATCTAAAGGTATTTGACAAGCTTAAGGAGTCTCCTTTTGTCAATATCAATGAGTTGCTTCTGACAGGGAAAAAAGGCTGTTATGTACTAGAGACAGTAGATCCGACTTATCTCTCTTTCAGCGCTAATTATAATGAAAATATCCAAAAGGTAGCTGATTTCAGTGAAATTACAGACGAGATTTTCAAATTCACGACCAATTTCAGTGAAGAAACAGTGGCCGACGGCGAAGCTTGGGTCAATGAAAATGTTGCTGGTGTCAAGGCGATGACAACAGGCTATAAGTCAATTGATATCGTGCTGGACTATGTGGATAAAGGGGTGGCTCTTGTCGAGCTAGCTAAGAAGCTAGGCCTAGAGATGGATCAGGTCATGGCTTTTGGTGATAACCTCAATGACCTACATATGATGCAGGTGGTGGGGCACCCGATTGCACCAGAAAATGCGCGGCCGGAAATTTTGGAACTTGCTAAGGAAGTGATTGGCCACCATGCGGCCCAATCTGTTATGACTTACATGGAGGGCTTGTAATGGCTGATATTAAATTGATCGCTTTGGACTTGGACGGGACGCTTTTGACTACGGATAAAAAGATTTCTCAAGGGAATCTGGCAGCACTCAAAGAGGCTCAGCAGCAGGGTGTCAAAGTTGTATTGACCACAGGTCGTCCGCTGAAAGCTATGGAATTTTTCCTGCATGAATTGGGCACTGATGGTCAGGCAGATGAATACACCATTACCTTTAATGGAGGTCTGATTCAGCGCAATACTGGCGAAATTTTGGATAAAACAGTTTTTGCCTATGATGATGTGGCTAGAATTTATGAAGAGACTGAGAAATTAGGTCTACCTCTGGATGCGATCGATGGTGGCTTAGTTTATCAGATTCAATCAAATCAAGCATCGCTCTATGCGGAGTTTAATCCAGCTCTGAACTTTGAATCCATTGCTTTTGAGGATCTTTCTAGCCAGATTACCTACAATAAGTGCGTCACAGCCTTTGCTCAGGACCCGCTGGACGCAGCCATTCCTCACATTTCTCCAGAACTTTTTGACCAGTATGAAATTTTCAAATCACGGGAAATGCTGCTGGAATGGTCACCGAAAAATGTCCATAAGGCGACTGGTTTGGAGAAACTGATTGCCCACTTGGGAATTGATAAAAGCCAAGTCATGGCCTGCGGTGACGAAGCCAATGATTTGTCAATGATTGCTTGGGCTGGTCTGGGCGTTGCCATGCAAAATGCCGTGCCAGAAGTCAAGGAAGTCGCAGAAGTTGTCACTCCGATGACCAATGATGAAGATGCAGTTGCTTGGGCAATTCGGAAATATGTATTGAAGGAGGATTAAAGAATGGGATTATTTGACCGTCTTTTTGGACGAAAACAGGAAGAAGAACAGGAAGAAAAGCCCCAGTTAGAGGAGCAGGCAGAGGAGAGTTATCAGACTAAAGAGATTGAAGTTTCATCTGAGACAGACTTCCAGCCCCTTGCTGCTTCTAATGAAGAAACAGCGGAAACTCCAGTAGTAGAATCTATGTCAGAAGAGAAAATAGAGTCCGCAGATTCAGCAACTTCTGAGCAGGAATTTTCTCCGACTATTCAGCAAGCTGACTTATCTGAACCAGTGCTTGAAGACGAGGAAAGTCCTGAACAAGTTTTGGCTGAGGCAGAAGAGCAGTCTGAAACTTCAGCAAATCAAGCACTGGACAGCAGTAGCGAATCAGAATCGGCGACTGAAAGCAGAGATTATTACCAAGAATTGCAGGAGCGTTTGGCTGCAGCGAGAGAGCAAATCAGCCATGAACCAGGGCAAGAAGCAAGCACTTCTTCACAAGTAGACTCGACCGAGTATGGAGGAGAGGCAGAGGAAGAACTAACTCAAGCGGAAACAGCTGAGAGTTCTACTGAATACCAAGAAGAGAGCGTCCAAGACAAGTATGACCGCAGTCTCAAAAAGACGCGGACTGGCTTTGGTGCTCGTCTCAATGCCTTCTTTGCAAATTTCCGCTCGGTTGACGAAGAATTCTTTGAAGACTTGGAAGAATTGCTAATTACCAGTGATGTCGGTGTACAGGTAGCTTCCAATCTGACTGAAGATCTGCGCTATGAAGCTCGTCTGGAAAATGCTAAGAAACCAGACGCCTTGCGCCAGCTAATCATTGAAAAATTGGTCGATATCTATGAGAAAGACGGCCGTTTCAACGAAAAAATCAATCTGCAAAAGGATTTGACCGTCATGCTCTTCGTCGGTGTAAATGGAGTAGGGAAGACGACCTCAATCGGTAAATTGGCCTATAAATACAAGCAAGAAGGTAAAAAAGTTATGCTGGTGGCAGCAGACACCTTCCGGGCTGGAGCCGTTGCCCAGCTGGCTGAATGGGGTCGTCGAGTCGATGTGCCTGTCGTGACTGGTCCAGAAAAGAGCGATCCAGCCAGTGTCGTGTTTGACGGTTTAGAAAGAGCCAAGGCTGAAAATGTTGATATTCTCATGATTGATACAGCTGGTCGCTTGCAAAATAAGGACAATCTCATGGCAGAGCTGGAAAAAATCGGTCGCATTATCAAGAGGGTAGATCCAGCAGCGCCACATGAAACCTTCTTGGCTTTGGATGCCTCTACTGGTCAAAATGCACTGGTTCAAGCCAAGGAATTTTCAAAAATTACGCCTGTGACAGGTATTGTCCTGACAAAGATTGATGGAACTGCGCGTGGTGGTGTTGTTCTGGCCATTCGTCAGGAACTGGATATTCCAGTGAAGCTGATTGGTTTCGGCGAGAAAATTGACGACATCGGCGAATTTAATTCTGAGAACTTTATGAGAGGCCTCTTAGAAGGTTTGGTGTAATAGTCTATCAATAAAGCCTAAATTGAAATCAAACTCTTCTATCAAAAAGAGAACCAAAATTGATGAAAAGGTTTGCTTGTTGCAAGCCTTTTTTCTTCTTTTTTGATATAATAAGAAGAATAAATTGAAAGAAGGAAATCCAATCATGGGAAAACTTGAAGTTATCGCTCATCCGCTCATTCAGCATAAATTGTCTATCTTGCGTCGTACAGATACCTCTACTAAAGCTTTTCGTGAATTGGTAGATGAAATCGCAATGCTAATGGGATACGAAGTTTTGCGCGATTTACCACTTGAAGATGTAGAAATTGAAACACCAATTACGAAAACAGTTCAAAAGCAGATTGCAGGGAAAAAATTGGCTATCGTCCCAATCTTGCGGGCTGGTATCGGCATGGTGGATGGTCTCCTGAGCTTGGTTCCTGCCGCTAAAGTCGGCCACATCGGAATGTACCGTGATGAAGAAACCTTGAAGCCAGTTGAATATTTGGTAAAATTGCCAGAAGACATTGATCAACGTCAAATCTTTGTTGTTGATCCAATGTTGGCTACGGGTGGATCTGCTATTTTGGCTGTAGATTCACTTAAAAAACGTGGCGCAAGCAACATCACCTTTGTCTGCTTGGTGTCTGCTCCAGAAGGTGTCAAAGCCTTGCAGGATGCTCATCCTGATGTAGATATTTTCACTGCTGCCCTTGATGATCATCTTAATGAACACGGCTATATCGTTCCAGGTCTCGGAGATGCTGGCGACCGCCTCTTTGGTACAAAATAATAGCTAGAAGTTGCAAAAAGGAAAGTTCTGCCAATCCCGTGGATTTGTGCTTTCCAAACCAAAGATAATCTCAGCGCTGCTTTCTGTCATCCGACAGATAAAGCAAATATTTGACCTTTTTTGACCAAAAAGATATAATAATGAATAGATCGAATGAAGGAGAAAATATTCATGATTCCTGTAGTTATTGAACAAACCAGCCGTGGTGAGCGTTCTTATGACATTTACTCACGCCTTTTAAAAGACCGTATTATCATGCTGACAGGTCCTGTTGAGGACAATATGGCTAATTCTGTTATCGCGCAGTTGCTTTTTCTAGATGCACAAGACAGCACCAAGGACATCTATCTTTATGTCAATACTCCTGGTGGCTCTGTTTCAGCAGGATTGGCGATTGTAGACACCATGAACTTCATCAAGTCTGATGTGCAGACGATCGTCATGGGAATGGCAGCCAGCATGGGAACCATCATTGCCTCTAGCGGTGCTAAGGGCAAACGTTTCATGCTTCCAAATGCAGAGTATATGATTCACCAGCCAATGGGTGGTACTGGTGGCGGTACTCAGCAAACAGATATGGCCATTGCAGCAGAGCATTTGCTTAAGACTCGTAAGACCTTGGAGCAAATTCTTGCCGACAATTCTGGTAAATCGGTTGAGCAAATTCACGCAGATGCCGAACGTGATTACTGGATGAGTGCCCAAGAAACCTTGGAATATGGTTTTATCGATGAAATCATGGCTAATAATAATCTTAGCTAGTCTTCAATTATAACTACGAAAAAATGCCCCATTTGTGGGCTTTTTTTGATATAATCAATAGAGTACAAATGACCAGAGAGGATTGTCATGTTTAAAAAAGAAGAACGAATGGGCTTAATTATTCATCTATACTATAATCGAGATGCAAAGAAGCTGGCCCATGTTGGAGATATTATTTATCATTCTAAGAAGCATCGTTATTTGCAACTTTATGTAGCGAAAGAGCAAGCGGACTCCCTAAAAGAAAGCTTGTCTAAAGAGTCTTATATCAAAAAAATCCAGCTTTGTGAGATTCAAAATCTTGATACAAATTTTGTTGGAAGTTTATTTAGAAACCAAGAAAACGCTATTATTTAAAAAAATGGCTTCTTTGGGTTGACAATTGTCAGATAATTCGGTATATTCTTACTATATCATTTGCAAACATAGCAAAAAACAAAATAGAGGAGATTATTCATGAAGAAAAAATTTGCACTTTCGCTTGTAGCTTTTGCTAGTGCTGCGCTTCTAGCAGCCTGTGGAGAAGTTTCTACAAACAACTCATCTGCTACTGGAACAGAAATCGGTAAAACACTTAAATTCGGTTTCAACTTTGAAGAAACTGGTGCTGTAGCAGCTTACGGTACTGCGGAACAACATGGTGCTCAACTTGCTGTTGATGAAATCAATGCAGCTGGTGGTGTAGACGGCAAGAAAATCGAAGTAACTGATAAAGACAACAAATCAGAAACTGCAGAAGCTGCTACTATTTCTACAAGCTTGGTAACTCAAGACAAAGTTAATACAATCATTGGTCCTGCAACTTCAGGTGCCGTCGCTGCCGCAATTGCAAATGCTGGTAAAGCAGGAGTTCCTTTGGTAACACCAAGTGCAACACAAGATGATTTGACAAATAAACAAGATTATTTGTATCGTGCAACCTTTACTGATAGTTACCAAGGTAAAGTCATCTCTAAATATGTAACAGAAAACTTGAAAGCTAAGAAAGTTGTACTCTATTATGACAACTCAAGCGACTATGCTAAAGGAATGGCCGAAGCCTTCAAGAAAGAATACAAGGGTGAAATCGTTACGACAGAAACCTTTGCTTCTGGTGACTCAGATTTCCAAGCTGCTTTGACAAAGATCAAAGGCAAAGAATTTGATTCACTGGTTGTACTAGGTTACTACACAGAAGCTGGTAAATTGGTGAACCAAGCGCGTGGTTTGGGAATTAACCAAACAATCGTTGGACCTGATGGATTTAGCGATGCCAAATTCGTTGAGCAAGCAACTCCAGCAGCAGCAACTAATGTTTATTATGTATCTGGTTTCTCAACTTCAGGTGACATGACAGATAAAGCGAAGAAATTTGTTGCAGCTTACAAAGCTAAATATAACGAAGAACCTTCAATGTTTGCAGCCCTTTCATATGACGCAGTTTATATGGCAGCAGAAGCATCTAAGGGTGCAAAAACATCTGTAGATATTAAAGATAACCTTGCTAAGTTAAAAGACTTTGAAGGAGTTACTGGATCTATTACTATCGATAAAGATCACAATCCTGTGAAGACAGCCTTGATGATTGGTTTGAAAGATGGTAAAGTAGAAACTGTTGAAACAGTTAAACCTTAATAAAGGGTCTGAGGCTGGGGACAAACCCAGTCTTTGACTTGTTTCTTACTTGCTTATGATGTTTGAGTAGAGACGGCAAGACAAGGCTTCGTCTGAGATTGTTGTTTCTGCTCTTATTTTATATTAGAAAGAGTGGTGTGGAATGCTCGAACAAATTCTTCAGCAGCTAGCCAATGGATTGATTTTGGGGAGTGTCTATGCGCTTCTGGCCTTGGGTTATACCATGGTTTACGGGATTATCAAACTGATCAATTTCGCGCATGGAGACATTTATATGATCGGTGCTTTCATGGGATATTACCTGATTAACACCCTTCACCTGAATTTCTTTGTGGCCCTAATTTTATCTATGATTGGTACAGCAATCCTCGGTGTAGTGATTGAATTCTTAGCCTATCGTCCGCTGCGCAATTCGACACGGATTGCAGCCTTGATTACGGCGATTGGGGTTTCTTTCCTTTTGGAATACGGGATGGTCTTCTTTGTAGGTGCCAATACTCGCTCCTTCCCTCAAGTGATTAAAACAGTACGTTATACGCTTGGGCCAATTTCAATTTCCAATATTCAACTAATGATTTTGGGAATTTCTATTTTACTCATGGTTGGTTTGCAGTTTATTGTGCAAAAAACCAAAATGGGTAAAGCCATGCGGGCTGTTTCCGTGGATAGCGATGCTGCCCAGCTGATGGGGATTAATGTCAATCGTACGATCAGCTTTACTTTTGCTTTGGGTTCAGCCTTGGCAGGAGCAGCAGGGGTGCTGATTGCTCTTTACTACAACTCACTTGAGCCACTGATGGGAATGACCCCAGGTATCAAGTCTTTCGTTGCGGCAGTTTTGGGAGGAATTGGTATCATCCCAGGAGCAGCTTTGGGTGGTTTTGTAATCGGTCTCTTGGAAACTTTTGCAACAGCAGTTGGACTGTCAGATTTCCGTGATGCGATTGTGTATGCGATCTTAATTATCATTCTATTGGTTCGCCCAGCTGGTATTCTAGGTAAAAATGTGAAAGAGAAGGTGTAATGTATGAAAAATAATTTAAAAGTAAATGCGTTATGGCTTGCTCTGATCCTTTTTGGTTACCTATTGCTGACAGTGCTTGCTAGCACAGGTATTCTCAATCCTTTCTATCTGCAAATCTTTGAGCAGATTGGGATTAATATTATCTTGGCTGTTGGCCTCAATCTTATCGTTGGTTTTTCTGGGCAATTCTCGCTTGGGCATGCTGGCTTTATGGCGATTGGTGCCTATGCAGTAGCTATTATGGGCTCTAAATCTCCAAACTATGGTACTTTCTTTATTGCTATGTTGGTTGGCGCTGTGATTGCAGGTGCAGTAGCTCTGCTTGTTGGTATTCCGACCCTGCGCTTAAAGGGAGACTATTTGGCGATTGCGACCCTGGGTGTTTCTGAAATTATCCGGATTCTGATTGTCAATGGAGGTGACCTGACTAATGGTGCGGCAGGTATCTTATCCATTCCTAACTTTACCTCTTGGCAGTTGGTTTATGTCTTTGTTGTAATTACAACTATTTTGACTCTTAACTTCCTCCGCAGTCCTATCGGACGTAGCACCTTGTCTGTTCGCGAGGACGAGATTGCGGCAGAGTCTGTCGGTGTCAATACAACAAAAATTAAAGTCATTGCTTTCGTTTTTGGAGCTATTACGGCTTCTATTGCAGGTTCTTTGCAGGCTGGATTTGTTGGCTCTGTTGTACCAAAAGACTATTCCTTTATCAATACAATCAATGTCTTGATTATCGTCGTTTTTGGCGGCCTTGGATCAATGACTGGAGCAATTGTTGCGGCAGTAGTATTGGGTATCCTCAATATGCTTTTACAAGATATCTCAAGCGTTCGGATGATCGTTTATTCACTTGCCTTAATCTTGGTGATGATTTTCCGTCCAGGCGGCTTGCTTGGTACTTGGGAATTGAGCTTGTCTAAGCTCCTTAAAAAGAATAAGGAGGTCAAAGAATAATGGCGCTTCTTGAAGTAAAAAAATTAACCAAAAATTTCGGAGGACTGACAGCTGTTAGTGATGTAAGTCTGGAATTGAACGAGGGTGAACTGGTCGGTCTTATCGGTCCCAACGGTGCTGGGAAAACAACGCTTTTCAACCTTTTGACAGGGGTCTACGAGCCGAGTGAGGGAACGGTCACTTTGGATGGTCACTTGCTGAATGGCAAGCAACCTTATAAAATTGCGACTCTGGGTCTCAGTCGGACCTTCCAAAATATTCGCCTTTTTAAAGATTTGACTGTGTTGGACAATGTATTGATTGCTTTCGGGAATCACCATAAACCTCACGTGTTGGCTTCTTTCTTCCGCCTTCCAGCATTTTATAAAAATGAAGAAGAATTGAAAGCGAAAGCTTTGGAATTGCTAGCCATCTTTGACTTGGATAAGGAAGCAGAAACCTTGGCTAAAAATTTAGCTTATGGTCAACAGCGTCGTCTGGAGATTGTCCGAGCGCTTGCCACAGAGCCAAAGATTCTCTTCTTGGATGAGCCAGCTGCTGGGATGAATCCACAGGAAACAGCTGAGCTGACTGCCCTGATCCGTCGGATTAAAAATGAATTTAACATTACCATCATGCTGATTGAGCATGATATGAGTCTGGTTATGGAAGTAACTGAGCGCATCTACGTACTAGAGTACGGTCGCTTGATTGCCCACGGCACACCAGATGAGATTAAGAATGACAAACGCGTTATTGAAGCTTATCTAGGAGGTGAAGCCTAATGTCCATGCTCAAAGTTGAAAATCTATCTGTCCACTATGGCATGATTCAGGCTGTCCGTGATGTCAGCTTTGAAGTCAACGAAGGAGAGGTTGTTTCCCTTATCGGTGCCAATGGTGCTGGTAAAACGACTATCCTTCGCACGATCTCTGGTTTGGTTCGCCCAAGTGCTGGGAAGATTGAATTTTTAGGCAATGAAATTCAAAAAGTGCCTGCTCAAAAGATTGTAGCTGCGGGGCTTTCGCAAGTTCCAGAAGGCCGTCATATCTTTCCAGGTTTGACCGTTTTGGAAAATCTTGAAATGGGAGCTTTTCTTAAGAAAAATCGTGAAGAGAACCAAGCCAATCTCAAAAAGGTCTTCTCTCGTTTTCCACGCTTGGAAGAGCGTAAGAACCAAGATGCAGCGACTCTATCTGGTGGTGAGCAGCAGATGCTAGCTATGGGCCGAGCGCTCATGTCTACGCCTAAACTCTTACTCTTGGATGAGCCGTCAATGGGGCTGGCTCCTATCTTCATCCAAGAAATCTTTGACATCATCCAAGATATTCAAAAGCAGGGTACAACTGTGCTTTTGATCGAGCAAAATGCCAACAAGGCACTCTCTATCGCAGACCGTGGTTATGTTCTTGAAACAGGAAAAATTGTTCTATCTGGAACAGGCCAAGAACTTCTCGCTTCTGACGAAGTCCGAAAAGCATATCTAGGTGGCTGAAACAATCCGGTGGATTGTTTCAGGTTGCAGATGGGAGCTCGCGAGAGCGAGTTTTCGTTTATTAATGTCCATTGGACCTTTTTAAGTTGCAGATAAAGAAAACAGAGTTTTCTTCAAAATGTCTGGGAGACATTTTTAGGTTGTTGATAGAAAGTTACGGTAGTAACTTAACATTTAGAAAAGGTCCACTGGACCTTTTTTGTTTTCAAGATAAATTTGTTTATTTGGATGAGCCGATAGCCGTTTTTGGTTACAAGCAAAGAGTTGCAGTGGTAACTGAATGTTTTTAAAAATCCGCTGTTTTTTTAGATTAGACTAGAGTTTCGTGGTATAGTTTTCTTTGATGGAAGTTTCCATTTTTTAAGTGCTGTGGTAGTAAGCAATATAATAGTTTCAAACGGCCTTTTCTCTGAATCGGTTTCTTCATTTTAAGTATCGAGCGAAAATATGGTAAAATATGGGAGAAGAAAAATTGCTCGGGTCGAAATGAAGAATGGAAATTTCGGAAAAAATTGTCAAAGTATAGGATATACGTATTAGCGGTAACTGGTGAGATGGAGAGTCATTTTAGCTTTTGATTTTGAAGTGAAAAAAGATAATGCTTTTTGTTGGCCTCAACACTGTTCTCTTACGCAACTAGAATTCAATAAAGATATGCTTATGAGGGATAGAAAATGGCAGTTAAATTTCTTTGCTTAATGTGCTTGAGCGGGTAATATTGGTTTTTGGAAACATTTAAATGGCTATAGAGGATCAAAGATGAAACTAGTCAGTGACAGGCTTTTGAAAAAGGTTATTATAAATCGATCGCCAGACAGTCATAAAGGTGACTATGGTCGTTTGCTATTGATTGGTGGGACCTATCCTTACGGAGGGGCTATTATCATGGCTGCTTTGGCCGCAGTAAGGAGCGGAGCTGGTTTGGTGACTGTTGCAACTGAACGGGAAAATATTCCCGCCCTCCATGCTCATTTGCCAGAGGCTATGGCCTTTGATTTGTGGGAGCAAGAGCGGCTGATGGAGCAGATCCGCAAGGCTACTGTTATTTTAATCGGACCGGGTTTGGCTGAAAATTCTTTAGGGAAATCGGTGCTGCAGTTGGTTTTACAGCTTGTAAACAAGCAACAAATCTTGATTATGGATGGGGGCGCTACCTCGCTTTTTGCCAAGCAAGCTCTGCCTTTTCCAAACTCCCAGACAATTTTTACCCCTCACCAGAAAGAATGGGAAAGCTTGTCTGGCTTGCCCATCGAGTCACAGGACGAGAAATCTAGTCAAAAGGCTGTTGACCAATTTCCTAAGGGGACTCTAGTTGTACAGAAAAGGAACGGAACGCGAGTTTTTCAGAGTGGGGAAAAGGATGTTTATCAACTGCAGGTTGGTGGCCCCTATCAAGCAACTGGCGGTATGGGAGATACCTTGGCAGGAATGATTGCCGGCTTTGCCGGTCAATTTGAGCAGGTTTCACTTTTTGAAAGAGTAACAGCTGCGACCTACTTGCATTCAGCCATTGCGGATGAGTTAGCCAAAGAAGTTTATGTGGTGTTACCGACAGAATTGAGTCAACAAATTTCAACTTGGATGAAAAATTTTAGTCAATAAATCTTGGGAGGCTTGGAAAAATCCGAGTCTCTTTTTGTGATTTTGGGAATCTTGTCCCGACTGGGAAAAACTAGGATTTTTCTTCTTTTTCACATGATCTATTTTTTAAATATATATTAAAAAAGTTAATACGATAGAAAACTTTTTTGTGCTATAATAAAAACAAAGTATGAGAGTTAAAAGTATAAAAACTAGTAGAAAAGGATAAGTGCGGAAAGTGCCATGTCAGAGCTAAAAGTAGCAATTGGGAAAAAAATTCGAGAACTGCGGGAACAACGTAAAATGACAAGGGAATTGCTGTGTGAAGATGAGACTCGTTTGACGGTCAGACAGCTAGCTCGTATTGAGGCGGGCGATTCGATTCCTAGTTTACTAACCTTAGAATTCATTGCGCAACAGTTGCGCATTGAAATGTATCAAATTATTAAGGAAAGTACAAAATCTTAGTGATTTTTATCATGAAAATTGGGAACTTGGAAGCACTGACTTCCTCCATTTTTTGGTATAATAAAAGTTACGGCAAATACTAGAAAATAGAAAGGGAGCGACATGCCAGATTATTTATCGGTTTCTACTTTGACCCGTTATCTGAAGATGAAGTTTGACCGAGATCCTTATTTGGAGCGGGTTTATCTGACAGGTCAGGTCTCCAATTTTCGCAAGCGCCCCAATCACCAGTATTTTTCCCTTAAGGATGAGAAGGCAGTGATTCAGGCGACTATCTGGTCAGGTGTTTATAAAAAGCTTGGTTTTGAACTAGAAGAGGGCATGAAGGTCAATGTCATTGGTCGCGTGCAGCTCTATGAGCCAAGTGGTTCCTATTCGATTGTCATTGAAAAGGCTGAGCCAGACGGCATTGGCGCCTTGGCTGTTCAGTTCGAGCAGCTCAAAAAAAAGCTGGGAGAAGAAGGTCTTTTCCAAGATAAGTTTAAACAGCCCTTACCTCAATTTCCTAAGAAAATTGGGGTGGTGACCAGTCCTAGCGGGGCTGTCATCCGAGATATCATCACGACAGTCAGCCGCCGTTTTCCAGGCGTGGATATCCTGCTTTATCCGACCAAGGTTCAGGGCGAAGGAGCGGCCACCGAGGTAGCTACTAATATCAGTCGAGCCAATGAGCGAGAAGATTTGGATGTTTTGATTATTGGTCGGGGCGGCGGGTCCATCGAGGATCTTTGGGCTTTTAATGAGGAAGTGGTGGTGCGAGCCATATTTGAGTCTCGGATTCCGATCATTTCCAGCGTGGGGCACGAAACAGACACGACTCTGGCTGACTTTGTGGCAGACCGACGTGCAGCAACCCCCACAGCAGCAGCGGAATTGGCCACGCCAGTCACCAAGCTGGATCTTCTGGGGCATTTGAGCCAGCAGCAGAATCGCCTGTCCAATGCAGTTTCAAATCGACTGGCTTACCAGCGGGAACGATTGCACAAGCTGGCTTCCTCTGTTATTTTTCGGCAGCCAGAGCGACTTTATGATGGCTATCTGCAAAAGATAGACCAGCTTAATCTGCGTTTAAAGCAAAAAATTCGCGAATATTATAGTGAAGAAGTCCAGCAGGTCAAGATTCTCCAGCATCGCTTGGAATCTTTGTCACCTCTGCGGCAGGTGCAGCGCTATCAGGAGCAGGTTCAGCAGCAAGAGCGCTTGTTGCGTAGCAATATGGCAGTGATCTATGATCATAAGGTGGCTGAAGCCAAACGGCTGTCAGATGCGCTACTCATGCTGGATACCAGTCGCATTGTGGCGCGGGGCTATGCTATTATTCAAAAAAATGAAACAGTAATCGAGTCCAGTCAGGATATCAAGGAGAAGGACCAGCTGACCATTCTCATGCGGGATGGTCAAGTCCAAGTTGAGGTAAAAGATGTCAAAAGACAAAAAATTTGAAGAAAACTTAGCTGATTTGGAAGCTATTGTCCAGAAGTTGGAAAATGGAGACGTGGCCTTGGAAGAGGCCATCGCTGAATTCCAGAAGGGCATGCAGCTGTCTAAAGACTTGCAAAAGACGCTAGATCAGGCAGAGAAGACCTTGGTCAAGGTCATGCAGGCGGATGGCACGGAAACGGATATGGAATGACAAGAGAGCATAAAATCAGGCAAATTGGCCTGATGATTCAAGATTTTTATCAGAGCAAGGAAGTGTCATCGGATTTGACTGAGACCATTCTCTATTCTGTCGAGGCTGGTGGCAAGCGGATCCGCCCTCTCTTGCTTTTGGAGTTGCTGGAGGGATTTGGTCTGGAATTAACTCCCGCTCACTTTCAGGTGGCAGCAGCTCTGGAGATGATTCACACTGGTAGCCTGATCCATGATGATTTGCCAGCTATGGATAATGATGACTACCGCCGAGGCCGTCTGACCAGCCACAAGAAATTTGGGGAGGATATGGCCATTTTGGCGGGAGATTCTCTCTTTTTGGATCCTTATGGTTTGGTGGCAATGACAGAGCTCCCTAGTCAGGTCAAGGTGGATCTGATAGCAGAGCTGTCTTTGGCGGCTGGTTCCTTTGGTATGGTGGCTGGGCAGGTTTTGGATATGCAGGGAGAAGGTCGCAAGTTGACCATGGACCAGCTCCAGTCCATCCATGCCAATAAGACAGGCAAGCTCTTGGCCTATCCTTTTGTAGCAGCGGGGATCATTGCTCAGACTGGTCAATCAGTCCTAGGGAAGCTCCGTCAAGCGGGAGAGCTCTTGGGTTTGGCTTTTCAGGTGCGGGATGATATTTTAGATGTGACAGCCAGTTTTGAGCAGATTGGTAAGACACCGCAGAAGGACCTGGCGGCTGAGAAATCAACTTATCCAGCCTTACTAGGTTTGGATGGAGCTAGAGCTTTTTTCGATGAAACGCTGGAACAAGCGAAAAGTCTACTGGGGCAACTAGAAAAAGAAAGTGATTTTTCAGCTAAAGAAATTCAAAAAATAATAGAAAGTTTGAGACTGGATGGCTAAGGAGAGAGTGGATGTACTGGCCTATCGACAAGGACTCTTTGAGACTCGAGAACAGGCCAAGCGTGGAGTGATGGCTGGTCTGGTCGTGTCACTTGCGAATGGAGAGCGCTTTGATAAGCCGGGTGAAAAAATCGATGATGGAACAGAGCTCAAGCTCAAGGGAGAAAAACTTAAGTATGTCAGTCGGGGCGGCCTAAAATTAGAAAAGGCTTTGCAAGTGTTTGGCCTTTCGGTGGCAGACCGAGTGGCCTTGGATATCGGAGCTTCGACCGGTGGCTTTACCGATGTTATGTTGCAGAATGGAGCTAAGCTGGTCTATGCTGTTGATGTTGGGACTAACCAGTTGGCATGGAAACTTCGCCAAGATGAACGGGTTATCAGCATGGAGCAGTTCAATTTTCGCTATGCCGAGCCAGCTGATTTTGACTTTCAGCCCAGCTTTGCCAGCATTGACGTCAGCTTTATCTCGCTCAGCTTGATTTTGCCGGCCCTCTATCAGATTTTAGATGAGGGAGGTCAGGTCGTGGCCTTGATTAAGCCTCAGTTCGAGGCTGGTCGCGAGCAGATTGGCAAGAAGGGGATTATCAAGGACAAGAAAGTTCATTTGGCGGTACTGGAAACCGTGACAGCCTTTATGGTAGAAGCAGGTTTTTCAGTCAAAGGTTTAGATTTTTCTCCGATTCAAGGCGGGCATGGCAATGTTGAATTTCTAGCCTTTCTGGAGAAAAGCGAGCAGCCGAAAAATGACTTGGAGCAAGACTTAGTCGCTGTCGTAGAGGCAGCCCACAAGGAATTTAAAGATGAAGAAGAAGGATAGATTAGAGAAAATCAGACGATTTGTCAGCGAATTTGAGATTGGCACCCAAGAGGAAATTGTGGAACATCTCAGGGAGTCTGGTATTACAGCGACACAGGCAACGGTTTCACGAGACATCAAGGAGCTAGGGATTGTAAAAATCCCTTTTAAAGATAATACCTATATCTATGAGCTTCCTAAAACAGCGACCAATAGTCTGAAGTTAGCAGAAAATAATATTTTGGCCTGTCAGAATCTAGGAAATATGCTCAATCTCAATCTGGTGCCAGGGAGTGCAGCGGTGGTCAAACGCCACCTGAGTAAAGAATTTTCTGAGGAAATTTTCAGCATCATTGCGGATAATGACAGTATCTTAGTCGTTGCAGTGAGTGAAAGTGCAGCCCAAAAAGTCACGGCTGAAATCAATAATTGGTAGGAAAGTCTATGTTATTAGAAATTTCGATTAAAAATTTTGCCATTATTGAGGAGATTTCCCTTAATTTTGAGCAAGGTATGACGGTTTTGACCGGGGAAACCGGAGCCGGTAAGTCTATTATTATTGACGCGATGAACATGATGCTGGGCAGCCGTGCTACGACGGATGTTATTCGTCATGGAGCCCCCAAGGCTGAGATAGAGGGACTTTTTTCGCTGGAAAATAGCCGAGCTTTGCGAGAGATTTTTGAGGAGCAGGGCTGGGAGCTGACCGATGAGCTGATTATCCGTCGGGAAATCCTGCAAAACGGCCGCAGTGTCAGCCGTATCAATGGCCAGATGGTTAATCTGTCTGTTCTAAAGGCTGTCGGCCAGCATTTGGTGGATATCCATGGTCAGCATGATCAGGAAGAACTGATGAGACCTCAGCTTCATATTGCTATGTTAGACGAGTTTGGAACAGCAGACTTTTTAAATCTCAAAGGCTGCTATCAGGAATCCTTTGACCGCTATCGAAGCCTGCGTAAGAAAGTCCTGACTTTGCAGAAAAATCAGCAGGAGCATAAGGCCAGGATTGAGATGCTGGAGTTTCAGATGGCGGAGATTGAGAGCGCAGCCCTCAAAAGCGGTGAAGATACTGCCCTGCATCAGGAGCGGGACCGCTTGCTCAACCACAAATTCATTGCCGATACGCTGACGAACGCCTATACCATGCTGGATAATGAAGATTTTTCCAGTCTGACCAATGTCCGATCAGCTATGAATGACCTTGAGTCTATCGAGGATTACGATCCAGCCTACAAGGAACTGTCTGGCAGCTTGTCAGAGACTTATTATGTCTTGGAAGATGTCAGCAAGCGCCTAGAGGATATTTTGGATGGACTGGATTTTGACGGAGATCGTTTGCTGCAGGTCGAGAGTCGCCTAGACTTGATTAACAGCATCACACGTAAATACGGTGGCCAAGTAGATGATGTGCTGGAATACTTTGCTCAGATTTCCAAAGAATACAGCCTTTTAACTGGAAGTAACTTGTCCTCAGAGGATATGGACCAAGAGCTGAAGGCCTTGGAGAGAGAGCTGGTAGAGCTGGCCCAGGAGCTGAGTCAAGCTCGTCACGGCCTAGCAGCCCAGCTGGAAGCAGAAATCAAGCAGGAGCTGCAGGATCTCTACATGGAAAAGGCACGCTTTAAAGTGCAGTTCAGTAAGGGCAAGTTCAACCGTGAAGGCAATGAGCAAGTAGAATTCTACATCTCGGCAAATCCGGGCGAGGATTTCAAACCTTTGGTGAAGGTTGCGTCTGGTGGGGAGCTCTCCCGTCTCATGTTGGCTATCAAGTCAGCTTTTTCTCGTAAGGAAGGCAAGACCAGCATTGTCTTTGACGAAGTGGATACGGGCGTTTCTGGCCGTGTGGCTCAAGCCATCGCTCAGAAGATTTACAAGATTGGCTCCAACGGTCAAGTCTTGGCAATTTCCCATCTGCCGCAGGTCATTGCGATTGCCGATTATCAATTCTTTATTGAGAAGATTTCGGATGAGAATTCGACCGTCTCAACGGTTCGGCTGCTGACGGCTGACGAGCGTGTTCAGGAAGTTGCTAAGATGCTGGCTGGCGAAGATGTAACGGATGCTGCTTTGACTCAAGCCAGAGAATTATTAAAAAAATAAACAAGCGAGGCTGAGACACTAGTGTTTCGGTCTCCTTTAGAAAGTGACGACTATGACAGAATATTTTGCAATTGGTGATGTCCATGGTAAGGCAGGCATGCTTGATGAGTTGCTCCAACACTGGGATGGTCGCAGCCAACTAGTTTTTCTAGGGGACTTGATCGATCGTGGCGAAGACAGCCGAGCAGTTTTGGAGCGGGTCAAGGATTTAGTGGAGCAGAAAGGAGCTATCTGTCTTTCTGGCAATCATGAGTATATGTTTCTGACCTGGCTGGACAATCCTGAAAAATCTTATGACCATTACCGACGCAATGGCGGAGATACGACGATTAATTCGCTTTTGGGCCGGCCTCTCAATGCTCCTGTAGATGGAGTAGCGGATGCAGAACGTGTCAAGACGGAGACGGCCGATTTAGTAGATTTTATTCGTCAGATGCCTTTCCTATTGGAGACGGAGCAGTACATTTTTGTCCATGCTGGCCTAGATTTGGAACTGAAAGACTGGCGAGAGACCAGTGATTATCAAAAAGTTTGGATTCGTGCGCCTTTTCATGAAGGCAGCAATCAGACTGGCAAAAGGATCGTCTTTGGTCATACGCCGACATTTTACCTCTTGCATGAGGCGCCAGGAACAGATCAACTATGGATGACTGAGGATGGCAAGATTGGCATGGATGGCGGAGCTGTTTATGGCGGAGTCCTCCACGGTATTCTTTTCGGTGAGAATGGCATCATAGAGCACTATGCGATTAGAAATGATGGTTTTGCAGCAGAGGACAAATAGAATATTTGCCTGCTAGCGTCTTGATAGAGAAATCAAGAAGATTGAAGAAGCCCTTTTAGTGTTTTTTCAATCTTTTTTTGTACCTAACAGAAAGTAAATGAAGATAGAAGTATAGTCAATACCTATTTTTACTTATGATGATTATTTATTTCATAGGAAACCAAAAACGTGAAGAATAGGCTCTCCTAATATGCAATTATCGCTATTTATGCTATAATAGTTGCCAAGAAAGTAAAAGAGGAGGAAAGGATGTCTTTTCAGGATAGAAAGATAAAATATTCGATCCGCAAATTATCAGTTGCTACTGTGTCCCTTGCGATTGGATTTTTGTTTGCACCCACTGCGATTGGAGTGGACCAAACAGTTCACGCAGATGAGCTCGAATCTACAGCACAAGTGGGGAATAAGTCAGATAATCAAGCCTCAGAAAGAGCGTCTGAAGCAACAAAAATAGAGAATCAAGTGACAACTTCAGCGATGGCTTCTGCGTCAGTACAAGCAGAGACTAAAGAAGACAATCAAGCCATCATAAAATCTGCTACCCCTACTGTGACAGAGACGAGTCAAGTGACAGATTCAACTGCTCTTAGAAATTCTCAACCAGCTGCTGAAACGGTTCAGCCATCCACAGGAGGAGCTGCACAGTCGCCCTCTGCAAACGTTAGTCTGAAGAAGAGTGCTTTAGAAAACTATCTCAAAGAGTTGCGCAACAAGGATTTTTCAAGGAAAACAGATGAGAGTTTAGAAATCCTTAATGATTTGATGACAGCGGCTGATAGCGTGCTTCAAACTGCGACAAAGCAAGAAGAAATTGATAAAGTTTACCGAAATCTGGTAACCTTCGTTAATTCGGGACTTCGTAGTAAAAATTCAAAAGTCATCTTGGGAAAGGATAAAATTCCTTCAAGAGAAGCAGAGTCTGGAGATACTTCCTCTAAAGGAAAATTGCCTGAGGATTCTGCAAAACAGACTGATACTACCTACAGAGTAGAATATAAATTTAAGAACTCAACTCCGATCTATCCTCTGCCCAATAAAATTCGCTCATTGCTTCCAGCTGCTAGTGAATTTGTAGCTCAAGCGGACGATTACAAAGATGTGATTCAACTTGAGCCAACTACAGTAAGTGTTCCAACTGGTACTTGGACTTTCAATGGTTTTGATACAGCTAAATATGGAAAAGCTATTGCAGGAACGAAAGTCAAAACCATAACTGGAACGTGGAGCTTTGAGCCAAATGGTGTTGACTATGAGTTCCAGTCAACCAATCCTGATATTGCATTACCAGATCATATCGCCAAGCTGACTCCGAAAAATCCAACTGATTATAAGATGGGCGGCCTGTTTCTTACAGAAGTAGATGCTGAGCAACCAAGTGAAACGACTTATGTTGATAGAGCAAATAAGGTAACTTGGAGATTCGAAGGATACGATAAAGAAAAAGTCATTATTGGAGTAGGAAGACGAACTTTTGTTGGAAGATGGGCCCCCACTCCTAATCCAGAATATGTATTCAAATCATCTAAAGCAGGTGTTCCATTGCCACAAAGTATCTTGGACATGCTTCCGAAAGATGAGACCTCTTACAAGGTTGGTGACACAATTGTAGCTAAACAACCGGCTAAAGAATCAGTAGAAGAAGCTGAAAAAGATTACATATGGACCTTCAAGGGATATGATCACAAGAATGCGACTTATGATGGCAAGCGCGTGATATATACTGGTATATGGGAAGTAACGCCTAGACCCCACCATGTAAGCTATCGTTTTGAAAGTGGGACGACTGGACTTTCTTTACCTGACTTTATCCAGAAGAAAACACCAAAAGACACCTCAACTTACTACAATAAACAAAAAGTTCTACCAGAAGAGCTAACTACAACGACGCATACAGATGATGTGAACGACGGTATCTGGACTTTTGTTGGTTACGATGCTAAGAGTAAGACTGTGAAAAAGGCTGATCTAGCTTTCGTTGGTAAGTGGGAGTTTAAGGCGAATCAGTATCAAGTAGCTTACCGATTCGAAAGTGCGACCGCAGGTAAAGATCTCCCAGCAGCTATCACTGCCTTATCTCTAAATGATAGTACAACTTATGTGAATGGCGCAGCAGTTTCAGCTAAACAACCCGCTCAAACGACTTACACAGATACCGTGAATGACGGTACATGGACGTTTAAGGGTTACGGCGCAGATAGCACCGTTGTCAACAAAGCTAATGTGGATTTTGTAGGCAAATGGGAATTTAAGGAAAACCAGTATCGAGCAGGTTACCGCTTCGAAAGTGCGACTGCTGGGAAGAATCTTCCAGTAGCTATTACAGCCTTGACTCCAAGCGACAGTGCGACCTATCTGAATGGTGTTGCAGTTTCTGCTAAGCAGCCAATCCAAACTACCTACATAGACGTAGTGAACGATGGTATCTGGACCTTTAAGAGGTATATTCCAGCTGGCGCAGTGGTCAATAAGGCAGATGTTACCTTTGTTGGTCAGTGGGAATTTAGAGCCAATAAGTACCAAGCAAGTTACCGCTTCGAAGGTGCAACATCAGGCAAAGCTCTTCCGTCAGCCATCACTGTCTTGACTCCAAGCGACAGTGCAACTTATGTGAATGGCGCAGCAGTTTCAGCTAAACAACCCGCTCAAATGACATACACAGACACTGTCAACGACGGTACATGGACGTTTAAGGGTTACAACGCAGACAATGCAGTCGTGAACAAGGCTAATGTTGAGTTTGTAGGTAAATGGACCTTTGAAGCCAATAAGTACCAAGCTACTTATCGCTTCGAGAGCGCAACAGCAGATAAAACTCTTCCGTCAGCCATCTCAGCATTGACCCCAAGCGACAGTGCAACCTATGTGAATGGTGCCTCTGTTTCAGCTCAACAACCATCCCAAACCACATACACAGATACTGTGAACGACGGTACATGGACCTTCAAGGGCTATGACGCAGCCAATGCAGTCGTGAACAAGGCTAATGTTGAGTTTGTAGGTAAGTGGGTCTTTGAAGCTAACAAGTACCAAGCAAGTTACCGCTTCGAGAGTGAGACAGCAGGTAAGGCTCTTCCAGCGGCTATCACATCCTTGATTCCAAGCGACAGTGCAAAATATGTGAATGGTGCTTCTGTTTCAGCTCAACAACCATCCCAAACCACTTACACAGATACAGTGAATGATGGCACCTGGACCTTCAAGGGTTATGACGCAGCTAGCGCCGTTGTCAACAAGGCTGATGTAGAGTTTGTAGGTAAATGGACCTTCGAAGCTAAGAAGTACCAAGCTACTTATCGCTTCGAGAGCGCAACATCAGATAAAGCTCTTCCAGCAGCCATCACCGCATTGACCCCAAGCGACAGTGTAACTTATGTGAATGGCGCCTCTGTTTCAGCTCAACAACCATCCCAAACCACTTACACAGATAGTGTGAACGACGGTACATGGACCTTCAAGGGCTATGACGCAGCCAATGCAGTCGTGAACAAGTCCAACGTAGTCTTCGCCGGTAAGTGGGAATTCAAGGCAAATCCGAAAAATGCTGAAATTTATACGCCTCGGGTAACGGAAGAAATCATCAAGGTTGGAGACAAACCAAACTTGATCGATAATGTGACGAACTTGTCAAGCCTTCCAGCTGGCACTAAGGTAGTTGATATCACACCTGTGGGTCAAATCGATACTACAAAACCAGGAACTTATAGCGGTACAGTTCGTGTTGATTATCCAGATGGTTCTTCTACTGAATTTTCTGTACCAGTTAATGTTCTGCCTGCACCGGTAACTGAAACCTATAAAGTAACCTACCGCTTCGAAGGTGCTACGGCAGACAATAACTTGCCAACAGAAGTATTGAGTCTACTTCCACAAAGTGGAACATATACTACAAGTAGTTCTGCAGCGATTGCTTTTGTTCCAGAAGCACCGATGCCTGTAGAAGTTGCTGTTGCAAGTGGTACTTGGAAATTCGTGGGTTACGAAAAAGTGGAAGAGGAAACAAGTTTAACCTTCATCGGTAAATGGGCCTTTGAAGCTAAGCAAGCTCCTAGTCCGCAACCGCAGCCACAACCGGAACCAGCGCCGCAACCGGTTCCGAAGCCACAACCACAGCCAAGTCCGGTTCCACCAGTGACTCCAGAAGTGAAGCCAGATCAAGAGACTGATTCAGCAGATAAAGCTCAAACGGATCAGCTAGTGAAGCCTGAAAGCAAACCTGTTTCAAATGATAAGCCAGCTGTCCCAACTCCAGCAGGAGATAAGGCTAAACAAGCGACCTTACCAAATACAGGTAGCACTGCTCCAGTTTCAATCGAGGGAGCAACGACAAGTGCTCTTCTTGCGAGTCTAGGATTTATGATTCTTGGTCGCAAGCGCAAAGATGATGAGGCATAAAAGGGCATCTCCTTGATGCAAGTTTTGGCTAGTGCTTCAATCAACTAGTTAAGAGTCTTCTAAGTAGCATTTTACTTAGAAGGCTCTTATTTTTCTGGGATTTATGGATTAAGCTAAGATTGATTCACAAAAATTAGGATTTTTTGGTATAATAGAGTCAATAACAGGATAAAAGTAGGGAAAATATGACAAAAATTAAAATTGTGACAGACTCTTCAATTACGATTGAGCCTGAATTAGCAAAAGATTTGAATATTACAATAGTTCCTTTGACAGTCATGATTGACGGTGTGGTCTACTCGGATGCAAATTTGAAAGAGGGAGAATTCCTTCAGTTGATGAAGTCTAGTAAAAATCTGCCTAAGACCAGCCAGCCACCAGTTGGAGTATTTGCCGAGGTTTTCGAAGATTTGTCAGCAGAAGATGTCCAAATCATCTCTATTCACATGTCTCATGCTTTATCTGGCACCGTAGAGGCAGCTCGTCAGGGTGCTACCTTGGCCAAGGCAGATGTAACAGTTGTAGACAGTTCTTTTACGGACCAAGCTATGAAATTCCAAGTCGTTGAGGCTGCTAAAATGGCAAAAGCTGGAGCGACTTTGGAGGAGATTTTAGAAAAACTTGAGGAAGTCAAAGCCAAGACAGAGCTATACATCGGCGTATCAACTTTAGAAAATTTGGTCAAAGGTGGCCGTATCGGTCGTGTGACAGGTCTGATTAGCTCGCTCTTAAATATTCGTGTCGTCATGCAGATGACAAATCATACCTTGACTCCTGTTGTCAAAGGACGGGGCGCTAAAACCTTTAAGAAATGGCTGGATGACTTGAAAGAGTCTCTGAAAGAAAAGGAAATTGAAGAAATCGGAATTTCCTATGCGGGTGGACCAGAATTTGCTAATCAAATGAAGGAAGAGCTGCAGGAGTTTGTTGAACAACCAATCCCTGTCTTAGAAACAGGTTCCATCATCCAAACTCACACTGGAGAAAATGCATGGGCTGTTCTAGTTCGCTATAAATAAGGTAAATTATTTGTAAAATATCTGCTTAAGACTTGACCTAGACGCTTTTTTTAGATATGATAATATCTGTTAGGGTTATTAACCCAGAAAAAAATTGGAGGATTTGTTAAATGGCTAACAAACAAGATTTGATCGCAAAAGTGGCAGAAGCTACAGAATTGACTAAAAAAGATTCAGCAGCAGCAGTTGACGCTGTATTTGCAGCAGTTACAGAATACCTTTCAAAAGGTGAAAAAGTTCAATTGATCGGTTTTGGTAACTTTGAAGTTCGTGAGCGTGCAGCACGTAAAGGTCGCAACCCACAAACTGGTAAAGAAATCACAATCGCAGCTTCTAAAGTTCCAGCTTTCAAAGCAGGTAAAGCTCTTAAGGACGCTGTTAAATAAGACAAAAATCAAAAGCCTACTGTATCAAGCTTTCTAGCTTGTGCAGTAGGTTTTTTCTTATGTTTTGGCATAACATCAATCATCGTAACTATTTTTCTCAGCTTTCTAGAAGACACAATATTTGTTTGTTAGAGAAAACAGCAAAAATCAGGATGCTCCTCCTGCTCAACTTAAAATATGATATAATGTAGCTAAGAAATGGAGGTACTATGTATTTTAAAAAAGTAATAATCTTTTTAACCATGCTTGCAGCTGTCATGGCTTTGACAGCTTGCTATTATCCAAGGAAAAGGGTTCCTAGGTCTGAAGCCTCTTCTGTCCAAAAGGTGAAAATACCAAAGAAATCAGAATCGACGAAGGCTACAAGCTCTAGTCAGCAAGAAAGATCAAAGAGCAGCCAGACCTCATCATCTAGTGCTCCAGCTTCTGAGAGTAAGGCTACAAGTTCGCTAGATGAAGTAACGGATGGCTTGCCTCAAGATGCACAGTCTGCCAATAAAGACAAGATCTATGCAACAGGTAATGCCAAGGTGTATTATCGTTCTTTTGAAGGAGGATTTAGTGCTCAAACGCCTGATTTCAAAGGCTATACGGAGGAGCAAGTCAAAAAGGTTCTTGGCGAGCCAGAGGCCGTCATAAAGGATCCGAACTACATTAAGGACACTTTTAAAGCTCAGGAGTTAGAAAATATAAAAGAGCTCTATCGAGGTCAGTATGTGACGGAAGAGCAGGCAAAAGCTTTCTATGTAACAGCAGCGGATATTGCTCAGGCAGCTAGCTTGAACCAAGACTATCAGTTGGAGAGTGATTATATTTTATATAGCTACAAGCAACATAAAATTAATCTGATTTTCTCTAAAGGAGAGTTGTATTATATGACTCCCAATCCTGATTATCTTTATTTTAAATAATCTTGGAAAGTTCTTGCGCTAGTTTACTAGGCTTGCTATAATAGCTAAAACGAAATGAGAAGGAGCAAGGATGAAAGCTTATACAAATGTCAATCTGGTGACCTGTGACAGCGCATTTCATGTTCATCGGGAAGGCTTGTTGGTCGTGGAAGATGAACGCATTGCCTACTGTGGTCCCCATGACAAGGCTTGGTTAGAACAATGCAGCGAGCTAGTGGATTATGAAGGAGCTTGGCTCATGCCGGGGCTGGTCAACTGCCATACGCACTCGGCCATGACCTTGCTACGTGGGATTCGTGACGACAGCAATCTGCACGAATGGTTGGAGGACTATATTTGGCCAGCAGAAAGCCAGTTCACAACGGAACTAACGACCCAGGCTGTCCAGCTGGCTTTAGCTGAAATGCTCCAATCGGGAACAACGACTTTTAACGACATGTATAATCCTCAGGGAGTGGAGATTGACCGAATTTATCAGGCTGTGCGGCAGTCTGGTATGCGTTGCTATTTCTCACCAACACTCTTTAGCTCAGTGGCGGAAACAGCCGAAGAGACTCTGGCTCGTACTCGGGCCATTATTGAGAAAATTCGCTCCTATGACGATGAAGATTTTCAGGTCATGGTGGCGCCTCATTCGCCTTATGCCTGTGATAAGGCTCTACTTAAGGGCAGTCTTGAGTTAGCGCGTGAGCTGGATTTGAAGCTTCATATCCACGTGGCAGAGACTCAGGAAGAAAATAAAATTATCCTGGAGCGCTATGGTAAAAGACCTCTCGCTTTTTTAAAAGAATTGGGCTACTTGGAGCAGCCAGCCATTTTTGCACATGGAGTTGAGCTGAATCCGTCAGAGATTGCAGATTTAGCAGCATCTCCAGTCAGCATCGCCCATAATCCTATCAGCAACCTCAAGCTGGCTTCTGGAGTAGCCCCGGTGACAGACTTAGTAGCCGCTGGGGTGACCGTTGGCTTAGCGACGGACTCTGTCGCTTCCAATAATAATCTGGACATGTTTGAAGAAGGTCGGACAGCAGCCCTCCTTCAGAAGATGCGAGCAGGTGATGCAACCCAGTTTACGATCGAGCAGGCCTTGAAAGCTTTGACCATCGAAGGAGCCAAAGCGCTGGGTTTGGAGAAGAAAATCGGCAGTCTGGAAACGGGAAAGCAAGCCGATTTCATTGTCATTCAACCTAAGGGACGACTTCACCTCTATCCGTTGGAAAATATGCTGTCACACCTAGTATACGCAGTCAAAGGCAGCGATGTTCAGGATGTCTACATTGCTGGGCAGCAGGTTGTCCGAGATGGTCAGATACTGACCGTTGATTTAGAATCGTTCCGCTAAACATAAAAGCCGAGTTTGTCTCGGCTTTTATGCTAGTCAGGAGAGCTCTTTTCAATTTTTGCTGGCTAATAGTTTCTTTGTCAAAGAAAAACTCTGGGTTACCCCAGAGTTAGTAATAGTTTTAAGCTTTCTTTGATTTAGAAATATAGAATAATTGTAGAACGATACCAAGGAGTGCCATACCAATAACGATGTAGAAGGCCATTGAATAGTCTCCCTTGTTTGCTTGAGCAAGTCGAGCTCCCAACTGTGGTCCAGCAATAGCTGCAACACCATAGGCTGTGAACATCCAGCCGTAGTTTGTACCGACATTTGCTACGCCCCAATTTTCAGCTGTAATACCTGGGAAAGATCCAAGGAAGCCACCGAAAGACAGGGCGACAAGCATGACGCCTAAGATTGCAAGGATGCTTCCTTCCCCTTTAAAGAGAGCGGTCAGCGCCAAGCCACCAGCTACAGCAGCAAACATAGCGATTACGGTCGGATAGCGGCCGATTTTGTCCGATACAGCTCCCCAGAAGATCCGTCCAAAAGTATTGGCAATAGAAACTAGCATAACGAATAGAGTCGCTTCTCCAACTAGTTTATATTGGTCGGAGATAGACGCTGCTGAACCGATAATCATCATACCACCAGTAGCACCTAAAATGTAGATGAGCCACAGCAACCAGAAGTTGCCTTCGCGTAGCATTTCTTTGTGAGTTTTTCCTGTCGGTGCAGAACTTCCTGCTGCAGGAGCAGCTACAGGAGCTTTTTCCATGACAAGAGAAGAGCAGCAGATAACGACAAGCAGGGCAATACCCAGAACTTTAAATGTAGAATAGACGCCCATTGAAGCGATGAGAGTTTTGGCAAGTGGTCCGATGATTAGTGGCCCAAGTCCAAAGCCCGCTGCGGTTAAACCACCCGCGAGACCTTTTTTATCAGGGAACCATTTGGTAGCGACAGAAGTTGAAGCGCCATAGGCTGATCCGATACCGAGACCAAGGATAACCCCGTAGGTCAAGTAGAGTACAGGAAGAGAAGTTGCAAATCCTGTAGCAAACATACCCGCACCAAAGAGAATTCCTCCTAGAAAGACAAATTTCTTAGGGCCTAATGAATCGACTTTAGGTCCGAAAATAATCATGCCGATTGGCACCATTGCAAAAGAGATACTGAAGGCTAGAGAGGTTTGAGCTTGTACCCATCCTTGGCTAGCATTGGCTTCCAGCAACGCTTTTTGAAAAACAGACCAGGCGTATCCAGCACCTAAAGAAAGGTTGGTTAAGATAGCTGCTGCTAAAATTAACCAGCGATTTGGTGTTTTTTTCATAATGATATCCTCATTTATATAATTTTTTTCTAAAAAGTGATAGAAAACCAGCTGTACCCAAATACTTGTCCTGCATGTTTCCTGCAAGGCAGGTAAAATAGCAGAAGTATGGCTACAGAATTTGTTACTATAAAGCTGACATGTCAAATAATTTAAGCGCTTACATATTTGTTGACATCTCTATCATATCGTGCTTTGAGGCAAAAATCTACTTAATTAAAATGAATAGGTCTATTAGGTGGGTTAATAATTTTCCTTATTTACAATCATTCTTAATAGAAAATCTATGTTTGTCATGATATAATGGAAATAAGCTAGAAATGAATGTAGATGGAGTATAGAGAAGATGAATGAAGAGTATGAAAAGAATTACCAGGAAGTAATTGAACATCTGAGGCTGAAAGGTGTTCGAATCACAGAGACGAGAAAGGCTGTGATTGCTTTTATCATCAGCAGTCATGACCATCCTAGTGCAGAGATGATTTACCAAGCCCTCTTGCCTGAATTTCCCAATATGAGCTTGGCGACTGTTTATAATAATTTAAAAGTATTGATTGATGAAGGCTTTGTCTCAGAGCTCAAGGTTCGTAATGACACGACGACCTATTATGATTTTATGGGGCATCAGCACCTCAATGTCATTTGTGAAAAATGTGGTCGAATTGCAGATATGGACTTGGATTTGCCAGATGTTCAGCAGGAAGCGGCAGAGCAGACTGGCTATCAAATTACCAAGAGTCAGATGGTCGTTTATGGCATTTGTCCAGAGTGCGCCCAGCAAGAACAAGTGGCTAGCTAGAGGTCTTGAATGAGAATTCATTTTCTCAAAAGTCTAATCAAGTGGAAAATTTCACAAATATCTCACTGAGACTAGATTTTTGAGAGAAAATTTTGTAAAATAGAATAGATAAACGGGGCAAACCCCGGAAAATAAAAGGAGAATCCATCTAATGGTAAAATTGGTTTTTGCTCGCCATGGTGAGTCTGAATGGAACAAAGCTAACCTTTTCACTGGTTGGGCTGATGTAGATCTTTCTGAAAAAGGTACACAACAAGCGATTGACGCTGGTAAATTGATCAAAGAAGCAGGTATCGAATTTGACCAAGCTTATACTTCAGTATTGAAACGTGCGATTAAAACAACAAACTTGGCGCTTGAAGCTGCTGACCAACTCTGGGTTCCAGTTGAAAAATCATGGCGCTTGAACGAACGTCACTACGGTGGTTTGACTGGTAAAAACAAGGCTGAAGCAGCTGAGCAATTTGGTGATGAGCAAGTTCACATCTGGCGTCGTTCATACGATGTGTTGCCTCCGGCAATGGACCGTGATGATGAGCACTCAGCTCACACTGACCGTCGTTACGCTTCACTTGACGATTCAGTTATTCCAGATGCTGAAAACTTGAAAGTAACTTTGGAACGTGCCCTTCCATTCTGGGAAGATAAAATTGCTCCAGCACTTAAAGATGGTAAAAATGTATTCGTAGGAGCTCACGGTAACTCAATCCGTGCCCTTGTAAAACACATCAAACAATTGTCAGATGACGAAATCATGGATGTGGAAATCCCTAACTTCCCACCATTGGTATTCGAATTCGACGAAAAATTGAACGTAGTTGCTGAATACTATCTTGGAAAATAATTGGTGATAAAGCTCTGCCTAGCAGGGCTTTTTCTCATTGTTGGAGAAAAATTCTTTTTCGATCCTTTTAGATTTCCATGCTTCATTGCTGGGGAAATGTGGTAAAATAAAAGATAGATTTTTACGAGGATGAGAGAAGAAATGTCTAAGAGAAAATTTGATAGTCATTCTATCACAGGCCGACTCTACCTTCTATTTGGAATTGTCGGAGCCTTATTTTTGGTGCTGATCGCTCGTCTGGGCTACATGCAGGTCGTCAATCAAGAATTTTATACAGATAAATTAGCTAAAGCAAGTAAAACGAAGATTAAATCGAGTTCGGTTCGTGGGCAAATCTATGACGCTTCGGGCAAGCCCCTGGTGGAGAATACAACCAAGCAAGTGGTGACCTTTACGCGAGACAATAAACTGACAGCAGAAGAAATCCGTGAAACAGCACAAAAGTTACTGCAATATGTGTCGGTGTCGGATCTAAAAGTGACCGAGCGCCAAGAAGTTGACTATTATCTGGCGGATAATAGGGTCTACCGAGAAGTGGTTGAAAAATTACCCAAGGAAGATAAATTTGATACAGATGGCAATCGTCTACCTGAATCCAAAATTTATAAAGCGGCGGTAGAGAGTATTGATCCAAGCCAACTAGGCTATACAGATGAGGAAAAGAGGACCATCGCTTTATTTAGCCAGATGAATGCTGTACCAAACTTTTCAACAGGGACGATTCAGACGGATGACTTGACGACGGAGCAAGTCGCTACGATTGCTTCAAATGGCAAAGAACTTCCGGGTATTAGTATTTCAACCAGCTGGAACCGAAAAGTCTTGGAAACATCGTTGGCTTCGATTGTTGGTCATATCTCGACCGAAAAAACGGGTCTGCCAGCCGAGGAAGCAGATGACTATGTCAAGAAGGGCTATTCTCTGAATGACCGAGTGGGAATTTCTTATCTGGAAAAAGAGTATGAGTCTGTTTTGCAAGGAAAACGAGCGGAAAAAGAAATTCGGCTGGACAAAAATGGCAACATGGAGAGCGTTGAGACCATTTCCGAGGGCAGCAAAGGGAACAACCTGAAGCTAACGGTGGATCTGAGCTTTCAGCAGGGAGTTGAGGATATTCTCAGAAATGCCTTTAATCTAGAGCTGGCAAAGGGCAATGCCACCTATTCAGAAGGTGTCTATGCTGTGGCCATGGATCCTAATACGGGGTCAATCTTGGCCCTGGCTGGTGTCAAGCACGACCTGGAAACAGGCGATATCTCGGCGGATGCGCTGGGTACTATTACCAATGTTTTTGTTCCTGGTTCTGTCGTTAAAGCGGCTACCTTGACCGCTGGTTGGCAGTACGGGGCCATTTCAGGAAATCAATCCTTGGTTGATCAGCCGATTCTTTTCGCGGGTTCTGCTCCCATCAATTCTTGGTTTACGGCCTATGGCTCACGCTCTATTACGGCAGTGGAAGCCTTGGAGTATTCGTCTAATACCTATATGGTTCAGGTAGCCCTAAATATGCTTGGGACTCCGTATAGCCCAAATATGGCTTTAGGAACCAACAATGTCGATGCTTCAATGAAAAAACTCCGTTCGACTTTTGCAGAATACGGTCTGGGAACTGGAACAGGTATTGATTTGCCAACAGAATCAACAGGCTACATTCCCAAAAACTTCACAGTTAGTAATTACATTACCAATGCTTTTGGGCAGTTTGATAACTACACTCCACTTCAGTTAGCTCAATATGCGGCGACGGTAGCCAATAACGGCAAACGGGTAGCTCCGCATCTGGTCGAAGGCATTTATGCCAACAATGACCAAGGCGGCCTAGGAGACTTGATTGAGAAGAAGGAAACCAAAGAGCTAAATCAGGTCAATATTTCTGAGGAAGATATGGCTCTTATAAAACAAGGTTCCTATCAGGTGGTCAATGGATGGAGTGGCTTGACAACTGGACGGACGATTGCGCAAGGCGCCATGGTCTCCATCAGCGCAAAAACAGGGACTGCCGAAACTTTTGTCAACGGTGGCACATCTGCTATCAATACCAATGTAGTATCCTATGCACCAAGCGATCGACCTAAAATAGCTGTGGCCGTAGTCTTTCCACACAATACTGACCTCTCTTCAACAGTCAGCCACAGTATCACCCGTGATATTATCAATCTTTATAACCAACAGCACCCTATGAATTAGAAAGGAAAAGCAGTAGAATCGGATCGAGATTTTATTGCTCAACTATTACTATTATGCTTTATCCAACTCCTATCGCCAAATTGATTGATAGCTTTTCCAAGCTGCCGGGTATCGGCATCAAGACAGCTACTCGCCTGGCCTTTTATACCATCGGGATGAGTGACGATGATGTCAATGAATTCGCCAAAAATCTACTAGCTGCCAAGCGTGAGCTGACCTACTGCTCTATCTGTGGCAATCTGACGGACGATGATCCTTGTGCCATCTGTACGGATCAAACGCGCGATCAGACTGTGATCTTGATCGTTGAGGATAGCCGCGACGTGTCTGCCATGGAAAATATCCAAGAATACCACGGCCTTTATCATGTACTTCACGGCCTCATTTCCCCTATGAACGGTGTAGGACCAGATGACATCAACCTCAAGAGCCTCTTGACTCGCTTGATGGACAGCCAAGTAATGGAAGTGATTGTGGCCACCAATGCAACGGCTGACGGAGAAGCAACTTCTATGTATATTTCGCGGGTGCTCAAGCCTGCAGGTATCAAGGTGACTCGACTGGCCCGCGGATTGGCTGTCGGCGCTGATATCGAATATGCAGACGAAGTGACCTTGCTCCGAGCCATTGAAAATCGGACAGAATTGTAAGATGAAAGAAAGATTTCCTGCTGAAAAACAGCTTTGGGAGTCTTTTTTCTATTCAAAAATGCTGGGAAATATGATATACTGAAACAGTCTAAAAAGAAGATGGGACAACCCCAAATGAACTTATAGCTAGAAATGTTAGGATAAGATAATGGTCAAACAAACCTTGATTTTACTATACGGTGGCCGCAGTGCGGAGCGAGAAGTTTCAGTCTTGTCGGCTGAGAGTGTCATGCGAGCTGTCAACTATGACAAATTTTCTGTCAAAACTTATTTCATCACAAAAGCTGGCGATTTTATCAAGACGCAGGAATTTACAGAAAAGCCGGCTGCAGATGAAAAGCTTATGACCAATGCAACGGTTGATATTTCACGGCAAGTCAAACCGAGTGATATTTATGAGGAAAATGCAGTTGTCTTTCCTGTTCTTCATGGACCGATGGGCGAGGATGGCTCTATTCAAGGCTTTCTTGAAGTGCTGCGACTTCCTTATGTGGGCTGTAATATCTTGTCGTCCAGTGTTGCCATGGACAAAATCACTACTAAGCGTATTCTGGAGTCTGCTGGAATTCCGCAGGTGCCTTATGTAGCGGTGATTGAGGGTGAAAATCTTGAAGAAAAAATTGTCGAAATCGAAGAAAAATTGACGTATCCGATTTTTACCAAACCGTCTAATATGGGTTCTAGTGTCGGTATTTCCAAGTCTGAGAATCAAGAGGAGCTGCGGGCGGCATTGGATTTGGCCTTCAAGTACGATAGCCGTGTCTTGGTTGAGCAGGGAGTCAATGCGCGTGAGATTGAGGTTGGTCTCTTAGGAAATTATGACGTTAGGAGCACCTTGCCGGGCGAAGTGGTCAAGGATGTGGCTTTCTACGACTATGAAGCCAAGTATATTGACAATAAGATTACCATGGATATTCCTGCGAAAATCTCAGACGAGGTTATTTCAGTCATGCGTATCAATGCTGAGACAGCCTTTCGTGCCTTGGGAGGACAGGGATTGGCCCGCTGTGATTTCTTCTACACAGAAGAGGGCGATATTTTCCTCAATGAGCTCAATACCATGCCAGGCTTTACTCAATGGTCTATGTATCCCTTGCTTTGGGAAAATATGGGACTGTCTTATTCCGATTTGATTGAGAACTTGGTGAGTCTAGCTGAAGAGGCTTTTGCTAAGAGAGAAGCGCATCTTTTATAAATATGATATAATAGAGGGACTGAGCTGACAGACTGAATGTTCAACATTGAGTTTGGCCTCACTCCCTTCTTTTTTGGGAAAAAGCGGAAAAATGAGTTAAAAATATGAAATTAGATTTATATGAAATAGCAGAAGTCTTGGCTGCCAAAAATGATGTCAGTCAGTTTGAAAATGTGACTTTTAGAAATGCTGAATTTGACAGCCGTTTGATTGAGACGGGGGATCTTTTTATCCCGCTTAAGGGCGCGCGTGACGGACATGACTTTATCGCGACAGCCTTTGCTCAGGGAGCTGCGGCTACCTTGTCTGAGCGTCCGGTAGCAGAAGGACCCTATATTTTGGTCGATGATGTGCTCGCGGCCTTTCAAGCTTTGGCTCAATACTATCTGGAAAAGACAGGCGTAGATGTGCTCGCTGTGACGGGATCCAATGGGAAGACTACAACCAAGGATATGCTGGCTCAGCTACTGGCTACTAGCTACAAAACCTATAAAACCCAGGGCAACTATAATAATGAAATCGGCCTGCCCTACACGGTGCTCCACATGCCAGACGACACAGAAAAGCTAGTTTTGGAAATGGGACAGGATCATTTGGGAGATATCCATCTTCTGTCTGAAATTGCTAAGCCTAAAACGGGCATTGTGACCTTGGTTGGCGAAGCTCACTTAGAATTTTTCGGAAGCCGTACGGAAATTGCCAAAGGAAAGATGCAAATTGCAGATGGCATGAAGAAAGGCGGTCTGCTCTTGGCTCCAGCTGATAAGATCGTTAATGATTTTCTGCCAGACCAGCAAAAAGTGATTCGCTTTGGTCCCGATGCAGATATTTGTCTGACTCGTCTAGAAGAGCGCAAAGACAGCTTGACCTTTGAAGCGAATTTTCTGGAGCAGGCGATTGACTTGCCCGTGACTGGCAAATACAATGCGACCAACGCTATGATCGCCTCTTACGTAGCCTTGCAGGAGGGTGTCAGTGAGTCGGCAATTCGTCAGGCCTTTGCCCAGCTGGAATTGACCCGCAATCGAACCGAGTGGAAGAAGGCGGCTAATGGGGCCGATATCCTGTCAGATGTTTACAATGCCAATCCAACAGCTATGCGCTTGATTCTTGAAACCTTCTCAGCTATTCCAGCTAGTCAGGGCGGCCGCAAGGCTGCAGTCTTGGCTGATATGAAGGAGCTGGGAGCTGACTCCAAGCTGATGCACGGAGCCATGATTACCAGTCTCAATCCAGAGATTATCACCGATCTTTTTCTCTATGGAGAGGATATGGAAGCCCTCTACATCTATGCTCGGGAAATCTACCCATCAAATCGAGTACATTATTTTGTCAAAAATAGTGACAAGGATCAGTTTGAAGATTTGATCAAGACCGTTAAGACTTGGTTGCAATCAGCCGACCAAATCTTGCTCAAGGGCAGTAATTCGATGAAGTTGGATAAACTAGTGGAGGCCTTGGAGCATGGGGACAAGTGATACAGCTTTAATTCTGCAACGACTGCTGGCTATAACGGATACAGGTTTGTCTTTTGCTGCCAGTGACTTTGATCGAGAACGCTATGCGGATATCAGAGAAAATCTGAATCAGTTGCTCAGCGAGACCGGTCATCTGGAACCGGATGAGCTGTCTGACTTGCTCCGACCGACAGATTTTTATGCGACTCCTTTGGTCGATGTCCGAGCTTTTATCGTTCAGCAGGGCAAGATTTGTCTAGTACGAGGACAGCAAGAGGAGACATGGGCTCTGCCGGGTGGTTTCTGCGAAGTAGGCTTATCTCCCAAAGAAAATATTGTAAAAGAAATTCAGGAAGAAACGGGATTTCAAGCTAGCGTAGTACGCTTGCTGGCTGTCTTTGATAGCAATAAATTTCAGCCACAAAGTAAGCAGTACGTCAAGCTCGTGTTTGAATGTCAGCTGAAAGAGGGAGATTTTCAGCCCAATTTAGAAATCGCTGAGTTGAGTTTCTTTGATCAACAGGATTTGCCTCTTCTATCCGAGAAAAGGATAACAAAAGAGCAGATGCAACTTCTCTGGGATATTTATCAGAATCAGCAAGAACAATATATAGACTAGATTGAAGTTGATGCTGATTGGATGCTTATATCCAATAGACCAGATAATCTAGCTCAATCTGTCCAGAGTTATAAGGGCCAGAAGCTATTACCTCTAGAAAGTTGAAAAACTTTTTGAGAAAAATTAAGGACTTTGCTAGGAAGAGCAAGCCCGTGTCCTTAAAAATTATTTATTAGGATGAAAATTTGAAAGATGAATTTACTAGATTTTTTTACTAGTCACAAAACAGAACCGCCTGTGATGACGCCTTTTGCTTATATTCTGCTCTTGATGAGCCTAGTGTCTGTCATCTATGTTGCCAGTCGTTTTTTTGAGCGAAAGAAAGTACAGACTTTTTTTAGAGTTGCCCAAATCGTGCAATTAGTCTCTTTGTATGGCTGGTACTTGGTTATTCAGGAGCCTTTGTCGGAGAGTCTCCCCTTGTACCATTGCCGAGTCGCTATGTTTGCTGTCTTGCTACTGCCAGATAAAGTAGCTTATAAGCAATATTTCGCCTTATTGGGAGTATTTGGACCGATTTGCGCTATTGTCTATCCGATTTTAGATCCCTATTCATTTCCGCATATAACCCTATTTTCGTTTTTCATCGGTCATTTGGCCCTGTTAGGCAATTCGATTATCTACCTGATGAAGCATTATGATAGACTTAATTTGTCCTATCGCCGTATCGTAGAAATTACCTTTGGCTTAGACTTCCTCATCTTGCTTGGAAATATTGCATTCGGGGGCAACTACGGTTTCTTAAAGGATCCGCCTCTGGTAGGAGATCATGGTATGCTTGGGAATTATATGATTGTGTCTGTGGTCTTAGCGACGGCCTTGCTTCTATTTTCTTACTTGTTCAAAGAAATGAAGGAAAGACAGGCAGAGCGATTGATCCAATAAAGATTGGAAGAGGAAATGATTTCTCTGGTAACTAGAAAAATTCTGCCTAGATTTTCAAGCTGACTGCGAGTTTGAACATACAGATTTTAAAAGTAGAAAGGAAACTGGATGCATCATTTTTTGACTACCAACCAAACTGAACCGCCCTTTGTTTCAGCTTTGGCCTACTCTTTGATGATGGCATTGCTTTTGCTGTCTGTCTACGCATCGATAAAATACCATAAGAATCCTAGCTTTGTAAAAAGCATGAAAATTCTTCAGTTGTGCCAACTGGCAGTTCTTTATAGCTGGTATGTGGGTTTTCAGCTCCCTCTGGCAAATAGTCTGCCTTTGTACCATTGCCGCTTGGCCATGTTTGCGGTGGTCTTTCTGCCAGATAAATGGCCCAGCAAGCAGTATTTCGCTCTTTTAGGAGCCAGCGGAGCAGTCTTCGCCCTCGGCTATCCAGTCTTTGATCCTTATGATTTCCCGCATATTACCATCTTCTCTTTCCTGATTGGTCACTATGCCCTCTTGGTTAATTCCCTGATTTATCTGATGAATCACTACGATAAGACCCAGCTCAAGAAATACATGATTGTTCTCTATACTTTTGTGCTCGATGCCTTTCTTGTCGCTGTCAATCAAGTGACGGGTGGGAATTACGGTCTGCTAAAAAGTCCGCCTTTTATCAGTCAGCATAATCTTTTAGTAAAATATTTAGCTGTGTCGATTATTTTGTCCGCTACCTTGCTTCTTTTTGATGAAATATTTAAGAAACGCTGGAAAAAGCAGCTAGAAATTGTTTAATATTGCATTTTATAGCTCCTGTCAAGTTTATTTGGCAGGACTTTTCTTAAATCTGATTTTAATCTTAATCTTTGTAATTTTCCTTTTTAGTAGTGTCATTGTCAGATCTTAAGATAAGTTAGCCAAATATAAAGAATAGAATCGCTGGCAAGGGCGATTTTTATCTTTCTTATATAATTGAAAAAAAGCGCTAAATCCGCTATAATAGGTAGGTTGAAAGGATTAGAATATTCCAATGTAAAAAATAAAAATACTGACATTCACCATTATCCAAAAGGAAAAGAAAGAGAAGAAGATGACTTTACAAGAAGAAATTAAGAAACGACGTACCTTTGCCATTATCTCCCACCCGGACGCGGGGAAAACAACTATTACTGAGCAGTTGCTCTACTTTGGAGGCGAGATTCGTGAGGCTGGTACAGTCAAGGGGAAAAAGACGGGTAACTTTGCTAAGTCTGACTGGATGGATATCGAGAAACAACGTGGGATTTCGGTCACTTCATCTGTTATGCAATTTGACTACGACGGCAAACGCGTCAATATCCTAGACACACCAGGGCACGAGGACTTCTCAGAAGATACCTATCGGACCTTGATGGCGGTGGATGCTGCGGTCATGGTCGTGGACTCTGCCAAGGGTATCGAGGCCCAAACCAAGAAATTGTTTGAAGTTGTGAAACACCGTGGAATCCCTGTCTTTACCTTTATGAACAAGCTAGACCGTGATGGTCGTGAGCCACTGGACCTCTTGCAAGAATTGGAAGAAGTTTTGGGCATTGCCAGCTATCCCATGAACTGGCCAATCGGGATGGGGAAGGCCTTTGAGGGCTTATATGACCTCTATAACCAACGCTTGGAGCTCTATAAAGGGGATGAGCGTTTTGCTAGTCTGGAAGATGGGGACAAACTTTTTGCCAGCAATCCTTTCTATGAGCAAGTCAAGGATGACATTGAGCTCCTGAAGGAAGCAGGAAATGAGTTCTCAGAGGAAGCTATTTTAGCTGGTGAGCTAACTCCGGTCTTCTTTGGTTCAGCTCTTACTAACTTTGGTGTGCAGACCTTCCTTGAAACTTTCTTGAAATTTGCTCCAGAACCACACGGACACAAGAAAACAGATGGTGAAATTGTGGATCCTTATGATAAGGATTTCTCAGGATTCGTCTTTAAAATCCAAGCCAACATGGATCCTCGTCACCGAGACCGTATCGCTTTTGTCCGTATCGTATCGGGTGAATTTGAGCGAGGCATGAGTGTCAACCTGCCTCGTACTGGTAAGGCTGCCAAACTGTCGAATGTTACTCAGTTTATGGCGGAAAGTCGTGAGAATGTAACCAATGCCGTAGCAGGAGATATTATCGGAGTTTACGATACCGGTACTTATCAAGTTGGGGACACCTTGACGGTTGGAAAAAATAAGTTTGAATTTGAACCACTGCCCACCTTTACACCTGAGATTTTCATGAAAGTTTCTGCTAAGAACGTCATGAAGCAAAAATCCTTCCACAAGGGGATTGAGCAGTTGGTTCAAGAGGGAGCCATTCAGCTTTATAAGAATTACCAAACAGGCGAGTACATGCTGGGCGCCGTCGGCCAACTCCAGTTTGAAGTTTTCAAGCACCGTATGGAAGGGGAGTACAACGCTGAAGTTGTCATGACTCCAATGGGTAAAAAGACAGTTCGTTGGATCAAGCCAGAGGACTTGGATGAACGGATGTCCTCAAGCCGCAATATCTTGGCCAAGGACCGTTTCGACCAACCAGTCTTCCTCTTTGAAAATGACTTTGCCCTCCGCTGGTTTGCGGATAAGTATCCAGATGTAGAGTTAGAAGAGAAGATGTAAATCGTTACAAATAACTAGCAACAGAGAGTTGCTGTCATTTGACGGTAACCGCTATGGCGGCTTACCTAAACGCTTCACTAGTAAAGTTATACGAATAGTATCGATTCGTAAAACTTTACGTCGTCGCAGTCAAGCTATCTAACTACATTTGGCAAATGAAATCGATTTGCCAAACTCCGTGTCGTGGTGTAAAAATCGGTAACCGCTATGGCGGTTTACCTAAACACTTCACTAGGAAATAAGCGCAGTGCCTACCTACCTCACTAACTCATCGGTGAACAATAATCGTTTTCGCCTCTTCGTGTCGTAGCTAGTGACTTGATTTAGCTAACTTCCTTACAGCTATATTTAAAAGACGATATTGATTTGCTGGCTTTCTTGCCAGGACATAGGAGTTTTGGCTATGAGGCTAAGTGTGGACATTAGGCGTGAGCTATTAGACAATCATTCTAGATCCCAGAAAGGAGTTCTATGTTTCTGGAAAGAAAACTAAAAGACCAATCTATCTGGATCAACATTGACTCAGATGATGTTAAAAAGAATGGACAGATTTATCAGGATTATAATATCGACCTTGAAACTATCGAGTATGCGCTGGATAAAAACGAGCGAGCTCACATGGACTACAATCGTGAGAATGGAACGGTTCTTTTCATCTATAATGTGCTGAATTTAGCGACAGAGAAGGACTACTATGAGACCATTCCGATGACTTTCGTGGTACAGCAGGACCGTCTCATCACGATCAGCAATCAAGACAATGCCTATGTGGTCGATATAATGAAAGCCTACACGGAGAATCATGAGCCTGTGTCGGTCTATAAGTTTCTTTTTGCCAGTCTGGAGTTGATTTCCAATTCCTACTATCCGGTCATTGAGCAGATGGACAAGCGCAAGGATGAGATTAACCGACTTTTGCGTCAGAAAACGACTAAAAAGCACTTGTTTGCCCTCTCCGACTTGGAAACCTCCATGGTCTATCTGGTGGCGGCATCCAAGCAAAATACTATACTTCTGGAGCACATCAAGAGACATGCTGTTTATCGTGGCTTTGATGAACTAGAAACCGAGCAGTTTGAAGATGCCATGATTGAGGCACGTCAGCTGGTGTCAATGACGGATTTGATTGCTCAGGTTCTTAGCCAGCTTTCGGGCTCCTACAATAATATCCTGAACAACAATCTGAATGATAATTTGACTGTCTTGACCATTATTTCGGTTCTTCTGGCAGTTCTAGCAGTCATCACTGGCTTCTTTGGTATGAATGTCCCCCTGCCTTGGGCAACGGACAAGAATGCTTGGCTTTACATTGTCACCATCAGTATTGTTCTTTGGGTTCTTCTGACCAAGCTCCTCAACTGGGTGGTCAATAAAGAGCGATGAATAAAATACATTAAACGAATGAGGTTTTCGAGCCTCATTTTTTTGTGGTGCTAGCTCGAGTGAGTTTCATATTCTATTTATGAAAAATAGAGAGAAAATTTCTTGTATGGTGAGACAAAAAGATGAAAAACTGCTTTCAAAGTAGTATAATAATCTTAGTATCATAACAGGAGGTTTCATATGCTGCATGTAGAAAAACTAGAAAAAAGTTTTGGGCAAAAGCAAGTGTTGTTCGGTATTGATTTTGAAGCCAAGCCGGGGCATATCCTTGGTTTGATTGGGAAAAACGGTGCTGGGAAAACAACGATTTTTCACAGTATTTTGCGCTTCCTAGACTATAGTGGAGAGATTCGTTTCGAAGGGCAGGCTATCAAGCAGGAGACCTATAATAGGATTGGCTATCTGCCTGAGGAAAGAAGCCTGATGCCCAAGCTGACGGTCTTTGAGCAAGTGCGCTATCTGGCAAATCTAAAGGGTGTGCCGACAGCTGTTGTCAAAGAAAAACTGCCCCAGTGGATGGAAAAGCTCCAGGTCAAGGGGAAATTAACCGACAAAATCAAGAGTTTGTCCAAGGGGAACCAGCAAAAGGTTCAGCTGATTATCACGCTCTTGCATGAGCCAGACTTGATCATCTTAGATGAGCCCTTCAGCGGTCTGGATCCTGTCAATACTGAAATCCTGAAGGAAGTCATTGTTGAGGAGAAAAAGCGCGGAGCGACGATTATCTTCTCGGATCATGTCATGACAAATGTGGAAGAGCTGTGCGATGATGTCCTGATGATTCGTGACGGGCAAGTGGTTCTCAATGGCGATGTACAGGCAGTCCGCAACCAATATGGCAAGACTCGTCTTTTCGTCTCAAGTGACCTGTCTCAGGCTGAATTAGAAGCCCTGCCTCATGTTGTCAAGGCGACGCAGACCAAGCAAGGAATCTGGAAATTGATTTTGGACGACGAAACAGCGGGTCCTGAATTGTTTGATCGCTTGACTCAGGGAAGCTATGTGGCAACTTTTGACCAGCAGGCACCGACAATTGATGAAATTTTCAAATTAGAATCAGGGGTGGTAGTATGAAACAAATGTTAATCGTCATCAAAGAAACCTACCTTCGTCATGTCAAGTCTTGGAGTTTTGTCTTTATGGTCTTGTCTCCTTTCCTCTTTCTTGGGCTGAGCTTGGGGATTGGTTATCTGCAGGGAAGCTCTATGGCTTCCTCTCAAAAGGTAGCAGTTCTGACCCAGCTTGATTCTGTCAGGGAAGTTTTAAGAGCTGAAGATCAGCTGAGTTTTCAGTACAAAGATGAAACTGCAGCCAAGCAGGCTGTAAAAGATAAGAAAATCGCGGGCTATCTGACGATTGAGGAAAGAGATGGACAGCTTTCTGCCACCTACTACGCAGAAACCAGCATGAATGCTGCAACGAAAATGGCTCTGTCCAATTCCCTCATCCAAGTCCAGCAGGCTTTAAACTTGGCTCAGGCCGATTTGTCAGATGAGCAGAGTCAAATTCTTGCACGGACAGTCCAGTTTGAAGAGAAAATTGATGAAAATAAAGAAAGTAAGAAGATGGTTCAGACCTTTGCTGCAATAGGGCTGGGCTTCCTGCTCTATATGATTTTGATTACTTATGCCAGCGTTACTGCCCAAGATGTGGCCAGTGAAAAGGGCACAAAAATCATGGAAGTCATCTTCTCCAGTATTAAGGCGACCGATTATTTCTATGCCCGTATGATTGGAATTTTTGCAGTGATTCTTAGCCATCTGGGTATTTATGTGCTTGGTGGACTGGCAGCCTTTCTCTTTGCGGACAGCATTCCTCTTGTATCCCAAGTCTTGAAGAGCAATCCAGCCATTCAGCAGTATATCGGAGAAGCTGTGTCTTTGAATACTCTAGCTTTTGTAGCAGTTAGTATCTTTATGTATGTTGTCTTGTCAGCCTTTCTTGGTTCAATGGTGGCACGAGCAGAAGATACAGGAAAAGTCCTTTCGCCAGTTATCATGCTGATTTTAGTCGGCTTTATGGGAGTTTCAGCTTTGGGGGCAGCAGGAGATAATGTGATTTTGAAGGTTGGTTCTTATCTTCCTTTCATCTCAACCTTTTTCATGCCCTTCCGAGCTATCAATGGTTATGCAACCAGCTTGGAAGCTTGGCTTTCTCTAGGAATTACAGCTGCTTTTGCGATTATCATGACAGTCTTCATCGCGCGTATTTACTCCAGCCTTGTCCTGCAGACGGATGATTTGGGAGCTTGGAAGACCTTCAAACGTGCTTTAAAATATAAATAAATCGCAACTTCACTGGAGTCATCTGGTGGAGTTTTCTTTTTGTATTTTAATTTAATATTTTGAATAATAGGGCTAGGTAAAAAGTGGAATTTATGGTAAAATAGTACAGATAAAACAAGGAGTGGAAAAATGGTAGAACCTAAATATAAGCGTATTTTGATTAAACTATCTGGAGAAGCTTTGGCTGGCGAAAAAGGTGTGGGCATCAATATCGCCACTGTTCAAAAAATGGCTGAAGAAATCAAGGAAGTCCATGAACTGGGCATTCAAATTGCCTTGGTTATCGGTGGTGGTAATCTTTGGCGAGGCGAGCCAGCAGCAGAAGCAGGTATGGATCGCGTTCAAGCGGACTATACTGGCATGTTGGGAACAGTCATGAATGCACTTGTAATGGCAGATTCTTTGCAACAAGTGGGCGTTGACACCCGCGTTCAGACAGCAATTGCCATGCAGCAGGTAGCTGAACCTTATATTCGTGGACGTGCTCTTCGTCATTTGGAAAAAGGTCGGATTGTTATTTTCGGTGCTGGTATTGGTTCACCATATTTTTCAACAGATACGACAGCTGCCCTGCGGGCTGCGGAAATTGAGGCAGACGCTATCCTCATGGCTAAAAATGGTGTGGATGGGGTCTACAATGCCGATCCAAACAAGGATAAAACAGCTGTGAAGTTTGATGAATTGACCCACCGCGACGTTATTAACAAAGGCTTGCGTATCATGGACTCGACTGCTTCTACCCTTTCTATGGACAATGACATTGACCTAGTCGTCTTCAATATGAATGAACCTGGCAATATCAAACGAGTGGTCTTTGGTGAGCAAATCGGGACAACTGTCTCAAATAATTTATAAAATCAGGGAGAAAAGAAAATGGCAAATGTAATTGTAGAAAAAGCAAAAGAAAGAATGACCCACTCGCACCAAAGCTTGGCGCGTGAATTTGGTAGCATCCGTGCAGGCCGCGCTAATGCTAGCCTTTTGGATCGTATCCATGTGGAATACTATGGAGTAGAGACACCGCTTAACCAACTCTCTTCTATCACAATTCCAGAAGCGCGTGTGCTTTTGGTGACACCTTTTGACAAGTCTTCTATCAAGGATATCGAGCGTGCGATCAATGCCTCTGACTTAGGTATCACACCATCTAGCGACGGATCTGTCATTCGATTGGTTATTCCAGCTCTGACAGAGGAAACTCGTCGTGAATTGGCTAAAGAAGTGAAAAAAGTCGGTGAAAATGCTAAGATTGCGATTCGTAACATCCGCCGCGACGCGATGGACGAAGCTAAGAAACAGGAAAAGGCTAAAGAAATCACTGAAGATGAATTGAAGGTTCTTGAAAAGGATATCCAAAAAGTCACTGATGATGCAGTGAAGCATATCGATGATATGACAGCGACTAAAGAAAAAGAACTTCTAGAAGTTTAATATTTTAGCAGAATCAAAACTCAGTTGGCCTTGGCTGACTGAGTTGTTTTAACATAAAAATCCTTGCGATTAGAAGAGGCAAGGTAGAAGTAGGACTATATGAACACAAATCTTGCTAGCTTCATCGTGGGGATTATCACAGATGAAAACGATCGTTTTTACTTTGTCCAGAAGGATGGACAAACCTATGCCCTTTCTAAGGAAGAAGGGCAACATGAGCTCGGTCAGTCTGTCAAGGGCTTTGCTTATAGCGATATGAAGCAGAAGCTTCGTCTGACGACTCTTGAAGTCACAGCGACCCAGGAGCAGTTTGGCTGGGGAACAGTGACGGAGGTTCGCAAGGATCTGGGGGTCTTTGTCGATACGGGTCTGCCAGATAAGCAAATCGTGGTGTCACTGGACATTTTGCCAGAAATCAAGGAACTTTGGCCTAAGAAGGGCGACCGTCTCTATATTCGTCTCAGTGTGGACAAGAAAGACCGCATCTGGGGACAGCTGGCCTATCAGGAGGATTTCCAGCGCTTGGCTCGTCCTGCCTACAATAACATGCAGAACCAAAATTGGCCAGCCATCGTTTATCGCCTCAAGCTTTCTGGCACCTTCGTCTATCTGCCAGAGAATAATATGCTGGGCTTTATCCATCCGAGCGAGCGCTATGCAGAGCCACGTCTGGGGCAGGTCTTGGACGCACGGGTGATTGGCTTCCGTGAAGTAGACCGCACCCTTAACCTCTCCCTCAAGCCTCGCTCCTTTGAAATGCTGGAAAACGATGCTCAGATGATCTTGACCTATCTGGAGAGCAATGGCGGCTTCATGACCTTGAACGACAAATCTTCACCAGACGACATCAAGGCCACTTTTGGCATTTCCAAAGGTCAGTTTAAAAAAGCCCTGGGCGGTCTCATGAAAGCTGGTAAAATCAAGCAAGATCCGACTGGAACGGAGTTGATTTAAATGAGAAAATCTTTTTACAGTTGGCTGATGACGGAGCGTAATCCCAAAAGTAATAAGCCAAAGGCTATTTTGGCGGACTTGGCATTTCAGGATACGGTCTTTCCCAAGCACACGGATGATTTTGACGAGGTCAGCCGCTTTCTAGAGGAGCATGCAAATTTTTCCTTTAACTTGGGGGAGTTTGATGCGATATGGGAAGAATATCAGGCCCATTGAGTGGACAGTGGCTAGGGATAGTCATTTTCTGCTTGCTTTGATATAATAAATGTAATACATTCAAAAAATTAAAATAGAGAGGTTCTTTGTTTGCAGGAACATTCAGTAGAATTAAAACTGGGTCATCCAGATGATGCCTTTCATCTCTTTGGCTCTAATGAACGTCATCTGCGCTTGATGGAGCAGGAATTAAAGGTAACCATTCATGCCCGAACCGAGATTGTGCAGATTTTGGGTACGGAGGCTGCCTGCGAGGAGAGTCGACAGGTCATTCAGGCTCTCTTGGTCTTGGTCAATCGTGGCATGACAGTCGGTACGCCCGATGTGGTGACAGCCATTACCATGGTCAAAAATGATGAAATTGATAAGTTTGTAGCTCTTTACGAAGAAGAGATTATCAAGGATAGCTATGGCAAGCCAATTCGGGTCAAGACACTTGGTCAAAAAATCTATGTGGACAGTGTTAAAAATCATGATATTGTCTTTGGGATCGGACCAGCTGGAACAGGGAAGACCTTTCTAGCGGTGACCTTAGCGGTGACGGCTCTCAAGCGTGGGCAAGTCAAACGAATCATCTTGACGCGACCAGCAGTAGAAGCTGGTGAGAGTCTAGGCTTTCTGCCTGGTGACCTTAAGGAAAAGGTGGATCCTTATCTGCGTCCAGTCTATGATGCCTTGTATCAGATTTTGGGTAAGGACCAGACGACGCGTCTGATGGAGCGAGAAATCATTGAGATTGCTCCCCTAGCCTATATGCGGGGGCGGACGCTGGATGATGCTTTTGTCATTCTGGATGAAGCGCAGAATACCACCATCATGCAGATGAAGATGTTTCTGACACGTCTGGGTTTCCAGTCCAAGATGATTGTCAATGGTGACATCAGTCAGATTGATCTGCCTCGCAATGTCAAATCTGGTCTCATCGACGCTCAAGAGAAATTGAAAAATATCTCCCAGATTGATTTTGTGCATTTCTCAGCCAAGGATGTGGTTCGCCATCCAGTAGTGGCACAGATTATCCGTGCCTATGAACCGCCAGCTCCTAAGAAAGAGGATAGCGAAATAGCTGATGACGAAAGCGCTAGCTGATAAAAAACGACTAACTTGATGAGCAAGTTAGTCGTTTTCTAGTGTCTGCAAATTATTTGCTTAAACCGTAGTTGTAGTCATCATCTTGCATGGCTTCAACTTCACCAAGAAGGTAACCATTTCCGACTTGAGAGAAGAAGTCGTGGTTGGATGTTCCTGTTGAGATTCCGTTCATGACGATAGGATTGACATCATCCGCTGAATCCGGGAAGAGTGGATCTTGTCCTAGGTTCATAAGGGCCTTATTGGCATTGTAGCGAAGGAAGGTTTTAACTTCTTCGGTCCAACCAACACCGTCATAGAGACTTTCTGTATAGCCCTCTTCGTTCTCATAGAGGGTATAGAGCAGGTCGTACATCCATTCTTTAAGTTTTTCTTGCTCTTCTTCAGGCAATTCGTTGAAACCGAGTTGGAATTTGTAACCAATGTAAGTTCCGTGAACAGATTCATCACGGATGATCAGTTTGATGATTTCCGCAACGTTAGCCAGTTTGTTGTTACCGAGATAGTAGAGTGGCGTAAAGAAACCAGAGTAGAAGAGGAAGGTTTCAAGGAAGACGCTAGCAACTTTCTTTTCAAGTGGGCTACCATTGAGGTAGATTTCATTGATAATTTCAGCTTTTCTTTGTAGGTAGGGGTTAGTGTTAGTCCATTCAAAGATTTCTTCGATTTCAGCCTTGGTATTCAAGGTAGAAAAGATAGAAGAATAAGATTTTGCGTGGACAGATTCCATAAATTGGATGTTATTGAAAACAGCTTCCTCATGCGGTGTACGGATGTCTGAACGAAGAGCTTGTACACCAGTTTCAGATTGCATGGTATCAAGAAGGGTCAACCCACCAAAGACTTTTCCTACCAAGTCTTTTTCTTTGTTTGAAAGTTTTCTCCAGTCGTCTAGGTCATTTGACAGAGGGATACGAGTATCGAGCCAGAATTGCTCCGTCAGCTTTTCCCAAGTTGATTTGTCGATGACATCTTCGATGGCATTCCAGTTTATGGCTTTATAGTAAGTTTCCATGATAATCTCGCTTTTAATTTTTAATACTTGCTTATGCCGTGAAGGAAACGATTTCCTTCAGCAACATTGCGATAGGCTTTTTCAAAAATTGCTTATTTGCTTGAACTAAGTGACCTAGTTTGGCAATTCGGTGCTTACTAGATCACACAGCTTTCACATTGGTTAGCGCCTACTTCGCCGCCATCATCAGTGAAGGTGCGGACGTAGTAGATGGACTTGATTCCCTTGTTGAAGGCATAGTTACGCAGGATAGAAAGGTCGCGGGTTGTCTGCTTGCTTTCTTTTTTCCACTCGTAGAGGCCTTTAGGAATATCGCTGCGCATGAAGAGTGTCAGTGAAAGTCCTTGGTCCACGTGCTCGGTTGCAGCTGCGTAGACATCGATCACCTTGCGCATGTCCATGTCGTAGGCAGAAGTATAGTAAGGAATGGTTTCAGTTGACAAACCTGCCGCAGGATAGTAAATCTTACCGATTTTCTTTTCCTGACGTTCTTCGATCCGCTGGGTAATTGGGTGAATTGAAGCAGAAACATCGTTGATGTAGCTGATAGAGCCATTTGGCGCAACAGCTAGGCGGTTTTGGTGGTAGAGGCCATCAGCCTTGACCTTGTCGCGCAACTCTGCCCAATCTTCTGCAGACGGGATAAAGATGCCTGCGAAGAGTTCTTTCACACGGTCAGACTTAGGTACAAATTCACCTGTCAGGTATTTGTCAAAGTAAGTGCCGTTGGCATAGTCAGATTTTTCAAAATTATGGAAGGTCACGCCACGCTCGCGAGCGATATTGTTAGACTCAACCAAGGTCCAGTAGTTCATGAGCATGAAGTAGATGCTGGTAAACTCGACAGCCTCCGCTGATCCATAGTCAATCAACTGCTGAGCCAAATAGCTGTGCAAGCCCATAGCTCCCAGACCAAAGGTATGGGCCAAACTGTTACCATGGTCAATCGAAGGAACAGCTGTGATGTGCGAGCTGTCTGTAACAAAGGTCAGGGCGCGTGTCATAGTCCGGATGGATTTTCCAAAGTCAGGCGAAGTCATCATGTTGACAACGTTGGTAGAGCCCAAGTTACATGATACATCTGTTCCCAAGTGGAGATACTCTTGAGCATCATTCAAGAGGCTAGGCTCTTGCACCTGCAGGATTTCAGAGCAAAGGTTACTCATGATGATTTTGCCATCGATTGGATTAGAACGGTTGGCAGTATCGATATTCACGACATAAGGGTAGCCAGATTCTTGTTGCAATTTAGAAATCTCTGTTTCCAAATCACGGGCCTTGATCTTAGTCTTGGTGATCTTAGGATTGGCAACTAGCTCATCGTATTTTTCAGTGATGTCAAGGTAGGCAAATGGTACGCTGTATTCACGTTCGATTGAGTAGGGGCTGAAGAGGTACATATCTTCATTCTTACGTGCCAATTCGTAGAACTTATCCGGAATCACAACACCGAGCGAGAGGGTTTTAACCCGAACTTTTTCGTCGGCATTTTCTTTTTTAGTAGAAAGGAAAGCGATGATATCTGGGTGGAAGACGTTGAGGTAGACGACCCCTGCTCCCTGACGTTGCCCAAGTTGGTTTGAGTAAGAGAAGCTGTCTTCAAAGAGCTTCATAACAGGCACAACGCCAGACGCAGCTCCTTCATAACCCTTGATAGGGGCGCCAGCTTCCCGCAGATTGCTGAGGGAAATACCGACCCCGCCTCCGATACGAGACAATTGCAGGGCAGAGTTGATGGAGCGACCAATAGAGTTCATATCATCTGTTACTTGGATGAGGAAGCAGGAAACCAATTCGCCACGACGAGCCCGACCTGCGTTGAGGAAGCTTGGTGTCGCTGGTTGGTAGCGTTGGTGGATGATTTCATTGGCAATATCCTTGGCAATAGCTTCGTCTCCGTTGGCAAAGTAGAGGGCGTTGAAGAGTACCCGATCTTCCATGCTTTCCAGATAGTATTCACCATCATTTGTCTTCAGCGCATACTGGTTGTAGAATTTGTAGGCTGCCATGAAAGATTTGAACTTGAAATCTTGAGCATGGATAAAAGCAGCTAACTCTTCAATATATTCAGGAGAATAGAGTTGGATAAATTCTTTTTCCAAGTAGTTTTCTTCAATTAAATACTGAATTTTTTCCGTAATAGAAGCAAACTTCATCGTGTTTGGTTCAACATTTTCTTTAAAGAAGGCATCCAAGGCTTCTTTGTCTTTGTGAAGCATGATTTGCCCATTGACTGGACGGTTGATTTCGTTATTTAGACGGAAGTAAGTCACATCTTCTAAGTGTTTGAGTCCCATAATTTTCCTTTTTCTAAAATGTCTTTTGCTTTTACAAAATAAACGGCTCCTACGAATGATAGGAGCGGCAACAAAGCTCTAAATACTGGTGAGATTATGATAATTTTTTAAGTTTACCAGGCTGGAAACCAGAGAATGCTTCAGTTGGCGTTTGAATAACAGGCGCTGCATTGAAACCGAGGCTTTTAACATGGTCGATGTATTCTGGTTGCTCATCAAGGTTGATTTCGCGATATTCCACATTGTTGGTATCAAGAAAACGTTTGGTCATCTTGCATTGAACACAATCGTTTTTAGAGTAAATAGTTACCATTAGATGATTCCTCTATACTTTCATTTTCTTAAATTTAAATCTGAAACTAGTATATCTAAAAGCGAATTCGATGTCAACAGTTTTGAACTAAATATTGTATGATATTTTCTTATAGCAACTATTGAGATACAATATATAGTGTGTAAAACATCAAAACAAAGAGAAATAACCACAAGGAGTCACAGCGCTTACTGTACTTTAAGCGAAGCTAGACCAAGAAGAATTCATTATAGGGAAGAAAGCCTTGAAACTATTTCGGAAAGAGAGGGAGTTGACTATCTAATCTACTATATTTAAAACAGAATTCATTTTCAAAGTCTAACGAAATATTTTGTAAGCGGGCTATAAAATTCTTGAAAAAGATTTCAAAAAGTGATATAATATCAACTTGTAAGGGTTATCACTTTAACTCAAAAAGAATTATTTTAAAGGAGAGTCTAACTATGGCTTCTAAAGATTTCCACATTGTGGCAGAAACAGGTATTCACGCGCGTCCAGCAACATTGTTGGTACAAACAGCTAGCAAATTTGCTTCAGATATCACTCTTGAGTACAAAGGTAAATCAGTAAACCTTAAATCAATCATGGGTGTTATGAGTCTTGGTGTTGGCCAAGGTGCTGACGTTACAATCTCAGCTGAAGGTGCAGACGCGGATGATGCTATCGCTGCTATCTCAGAAACAATGGAAAAAGAAGGATTGGCATAAGAAAATGACAGAAATGCTTAAAGGAATTGCAGCATCTGACGGTGTTGCCGTTGCTAAGGCATATCTATTAGTTCAACCGGATTTGTCATTTGAGACTGTTTCAGTCGATGATACGAATGCAGAAGAGGCTCGTTTGGATGCAGCTCTTGAAGCTTCACAGAACGAGCTTTCTGTTATCCGTGAGAAAGCAGTAGATAGCCTTGGTGAGGAAGCGGCTCAAGTATTTGACGCTCACTTAATGGTACTCGCTGACCCTGAAATGGTTGGTCAAATCAAAGAAACGATCCGTACTAAGAAAGTAAATGCGGAAGCTGGTCTGAAAGAAGTTACAGACATGTTTATCGCTATTTTTGAAGGTATGGAAGACAATCCATACATGCAAGAACGCGCGGCAGATATTCGTGACGTAACGAAGCGTGTTTTGGCAAACCTTTTGGGCAAGAAATTACCAAATCCAGCTTCTATCAATGAAGAATCAGTTGTCATTGCACATGACTTGACTCCTTCTGATACAGCTCAATTAGACAAGAAATTTGTTAAAGCGTTTGTAACCAATATCGGTGGACGAACAAGCCACTCTGCGATTATGGCGCGTACGCTTGAAATCGCAGCCGTATTGGGGACCAATAATATTACTGAACTCGTTAAAGACGGCGATATCATTGCAGCAAATGGTATCACTGGTGAAGTTATCATTAACCCAACTGAAGAGCAGGCAGCAGCATTCAAGGCAGCTGGTGAAGCTTATGCGAAGCAAAAAGCTGAATGGGCTCTCTTGAAAGATGCTCAAACAGTGACTGCTGATGGCAAACACTTTGAACTCGCTGCTAATATCGGTACACCAAAAGACGTTGAAGGTGTCAATGCGAATGGTGCTGAAGCCGTAGGTCTTTACCGTACAGAATTCCTTTATATGGATTCACAAGACTTCCCAACAGAAGATGAGCAATACGAAGCTTACAAGGCTGTCTTGGAAGGCATGAATGGAAAACCAGTGGTTGTCCGTACGATGGACATCGGTGGAGATAAGGAGCTTCCTTACTTCGATATGCCGCATGAAATGAACCCGTTCCTTGGTTTCCGTGCATTGCGTATCTCTATCTCTGAAACTGGTGACGCTATGTTCCGTACACAAATCCGCGCTCTCTTGCGTGCTTCTGTACATGGACAATTGCGTATCATGTTCCCAATGGTTGCTCTCTTGACAGAATTCCGCAAGGCTAAAGCAGTTTACGAAGAAGAAAAAGCGAAATTGCAAGCGGAAGGAGTTGCTGTAGCGGATAATATCCAAGTGGGTATCATGATTGAAATTCCAGCAGCAGCAATGCTAGCTGATCAATTTGCCAAAGAAGTTGATTTCTTCTCTATCGGTACTAACGACTTGATCCAATATACAATGGCTGCCGACCGCATGAACGAACAAGTTTCATACCTCTACCAACCATACAACCCATCAATCCTTCGCTTGATCAACAACGTTATCAAGGCTGCTCACGCTGAAGGCAAATGGGCAGGTATGTGTGGGGAAATGGCCGGTGACCAAACAGCTGTGCCGCTTCTTGTCGGAATGGGCTTGGATGAATTCTCTATGAGTGCCACTTCTGTCCTTCGGACTCGTAGCCTTATGAAGAAATTGGATACGAAGAAGATGGAAGAACTTGCACAACGCGCATTGACTGAATGTGCAACGATGGAAGAAGTTCTTGAACTTGAAAAAGAATATCTTGACTTTGATTAATCTGAAAATTAAGATCAGGAAATTTTCCTGGTCTTTTTTTGTTTTCTTCAGCGCCATAGTAGACCTAGTGTAGAAAGTGAGACTCGATGAAAAATCGAGAAATATGGAGAGTTCATATAAACAAAAGAAAATGATTTGTGAAATTTGTGAAAAATTTCTTTAAATTTATAAAATTTAGTTGAAATTTTCAGAAAATTTGATAAAATGATACTTAATAAGATTTTGGAGGGGACACGTGACACAATATAAGAACTATATAAATGGAGAGTGGAGAGCTTCTGAAAATGAAATCACCATCTCATCTCCTATCAATAATGAGATTTTAGGAACTGTTCCTGCGATGAGTCAGTCAGAGGTTGATTATGCGATGGCGAGCGCTCGTGCGGCTTTGCCAGCTTGGCGCGACCTTTCAGCAGTCGAACGTGCAGCTTATCTGCATAAGGCTGCGGATATTTTGGAGCGCGATCAGGAGAAGATTGGTGAAATCCTTGCAAAGGAAGTTGCCAAGGGTATCAAAGCGGCAGTCGGAGAGGTAGTCCGGACAGCAGACTTGATTCGCTATGCAGCTGAAGAGGGCATCCGTATTCATGGCCAGGTTATGGAAGGTGGAGGCTTTGAAGCAGCCAGCAAGAAAAAACTGGCTGTGGTCCGTCGTGAGCCTGTAGGAGTTGTACTGGCCATTGCGCCATTTAACTACCCAGTTAATCTGTCAGCTTCGAAAATTGCTCCTGCCCTTATCGGCGGAAATGTTGTGATGTTTAAGCCACCTACTCAAGGTTCAATCTCTGGTTTGCTCTTGGCTCAGGCTTTTTCTGAGGCTGGTCTGCCTGCTGGTGTTTTCAATACTATCACTGGCCGCGGTTCAGAAATCGGGGACTACATCATTGAGCATAAGGAAGTGAACTACATTAACTTTACCGGCTCTACTCCAATCGGTGAACGCATCGGTAAGTTGGCTGGTATGCGTCCCATTATGTTAGAATTGGGTGGTAAGGATGCTGCAGTTGTGCTGGAAGATGCCGACTTGGAGCATGCAGCTAAGCAGATTGTTGGCGGGGCATACAGTTATTCAGGCCAGCGCTGTACGGCTATTAAACGTGTCATTGTCATGGAGAGCGTAGCAGATAAATTAGCGGCGCTGATTAAGGCAGAGGTAGAGAAACTGACGGTTGGTGATCCCTTTGATAATGCGGATATCACACCAGTCATTGATCATGCATCAGCAGATTTCATCTGGGGCTTGATTGAAGATGCTCAAGAAAAGGGAGCGTCAGCCCTGACAGAAATCAAACGTGAAGCAAATCTCATCTGGCCTGCCTTGTTTGACCATGTGACACTGGATATGAAATTAGCTTGGGAAGAGCCATTTGGTCCTGTTCTTCCGATTATTCGTGTGACTTCCGTTGAAGAGGCTATTCAGATCTGTAACCAGTCAGAGTTTGGTCTTCAATCTTCAGTCTTTACAAATGATTTCCCTAAAGCATTTGAAATTGCTGAGAAACTGGAAGTAGGTACTGTACACATCAATAATAAGACCCAACGTGGTCCAGATAACTTCCCATTCCTTGGTGTTAAGGGATCTGGAGCCGGAGTGCAAGGGATTCGTTACAGTATCGAAGCGATGACACAAGTGAAATCCATCGTGTTTGATGTGAAATAATGAGAAAGGCGGCTTTGTGCGGCCTTTTTTCTTACCTTTATGAACTTGTAATTCTAACAAGTGTTCGAATAATATAAAAATAAGCAGGCGTTGATATTTTTGATTGCTTATCATTTTAAAATGTAAATTTACATATTGGTCTAGATAAATTATTTTAGGAATCCTAGTACAGGGATTGATTTTTAAGTACAGATATTAGCCTCAAACTCTTTGAAATCAGTATTTTATCAGATATTTTCCACAAAAACCTTGATATAGCAACTCATTCTTGTAAAGAAATTGGGCTTTTGAAATTTTTGAGATAGTTTTTGGAAATTTACTTGAAAAATATAAGAAAATGGGGTAAAATAGAAACATAGAAAACGCTTACAAATAGAAAGGTGACTAAATGGATAAAAAAGAAGCATTAAGAACCTTTACAACAGGTGAAAACTTTCATTTGCAGCATTATTTGGGAGTGCATCAGGATGTGGTGGATGGCAAGGTTGGCTACACCTTTAGAGTTTGGGCCCCAAATGCGCAGAATGTGCATCTGATTGGAGATTTCACCAATTGGTATGGAGAGCAGATTCCTATGACTCGCAATGAAGGCGGTGTCTGGGAAGTCTTCACGGATTTGCCTAAGGAAGGAGATATTTACAAGTACAATATCAAACGCAGTAGTGGTCAGGAAATCTTGAAAATTGATCCGCTGGCTATCTATTTGGAAGAGCGCCCAGGTACGGGAGCCATTGTTCGGACTATTCCAGAGAAGAAGTGGCAAGATGGACTTTGGCTGGCTCGGAGAAAGCGTTGGGGCTTTTTCTCAAGACCGGTCAATATCTATGAAGTACACGCTGGATCTTGGAAACGTAATCCTGACGGCAGTCCATATTCTATGGCTCAGCTTAAGGAGGAATTGATTCCTTATCTGGTAGAAATGAACTATACACACGTTGAGTTCATGCCACTCATGGCGCATCCTTTGGGACTCAGCTGGGGCTACCAGCTCATGGGTTATTTTGCCTTTGAGCATACTTACGGAACGCCAGAGGAATTTCAGGACTTCGTCGAAGAATGTCACTTGAATAATATTGGTGTCATTGTGGACTGGGTTCCAGGTCACTTTACCATCAATGATGATGCCTTGGCCTACTATGATGGAACACCAACCTTTGAGTACCAGGATCATGACCGAGCTCATAACTATGGCTGGGGTGCCTTGAATTTTGACCTAGGAAAAAATGAAGTGCAATCCTTCTTGATTTCTAGCATCAAGTTCTGGATTGATTTCTACCATCTAGATGGGGTTCGTGTGGATGCGGTTAGCAACATGCTCTATCTAGACTACGATAGTGGTCCTTGGCAGCCAAACAGGGACGGCGGTAATCGTAACTATGAAGGCTATTATTTCTTGCAACGCTTGAACACAGTTATCAAGCTATTTCATCCAGATGTTATGATGATTGCCGAAGAAAGTTCGTCCGAAACCAAGATTACGGGTATGAGAGAGATGGGCGGTTTGGGCTTTGACTTCAAGTGGAATATGGGTTGGATGAACGATATTCTCCGTTTCTACGAAGAAGACCCGATTTACCGTAAGTACGATTTCAATCTGGTGACCTTCAGCTTTATGTATGCATTTTCTGAAAACTTCCTCTTGCCTTTCTCTCACGACGAAGTCGTTCACGGTAAGAAGAGCATGATGCATAAGATGTGGGGTGACCGCTATAATCAATTTGCTGGTCTACGAAACCTCTTGACCTATCAAATCTGCCATCCAGGCAAGAAATTGCTCTTTATGGGTTCAGAATTTGGTCAATTCCTAGAGTGGAAGTCAGAAGAGCAGTTGGAATGGTCAAATCTGGACGATCATATGAATAAGAAGATGCAAACCTTCACTTCTGAGCTCAATGCCTTCTATAAAGACAATCGTCCGCTTTGGGAGATTGATTTGAGCTATGATGGCATCGAAATCATTGATGCCGACAATACCGATCAGAGCGTCCTTTCCTTTATCCGTAAGACGGAAAAAGGGGATATGCTAGTCTGTGTATTCAATATGGTGCCAGTAGAGCGCAAAAACTTTACCATTGGTGTGCCAGTGGCAGCCGTTTATGAAGAAGTATGGAATACTGAATTAGAGAAATGGGGAGGTGTTTGGAAAGAACACAACGAAACAGTTCAGTCTCAAGAGGGACTATGGAAAGATTATCCGCAGACCTTGACCTTTACGCTACCAGCTTTGGGAGCAAGTATTTGGAAAATCAAGCGTCGTGTGAATGTTCGTAAAAATGCTAAAAAAGATTCCACAAAGGAGTAGGATATGAAGAATGAAATGCTAGCTTTGATTCTTGCCGGTGGGCAAGGAACTCGTCTTGGAAAGCTCACACAAAGTATTGCGAAACCAGCAGTACAGTTTGGTGGTCGTTATCGCATTATTGATTTCGCGCTGTCAAACTGTGCCAACTCTGGGATTAACAATGTCGGTGTGATTACACAGTACCAACCACTTGCTTTGAACAGCCACATCGGGAACGGTTCAAGCTGGGGCTTGGATGGTATCAATACAGGTGTATCCATTCTTCAGCCATACTCCGCCAGTGAAGGAAATCGTTGGTTTGAGGGTACTAGCCACGCTATTTTCCAAAATATTGACTATATCGATAGTATCAATCCTGAATATGTTTTAATCTTATCTGGAGACCATATCTACAAGATGGACTATGATGACATGCTCCAATCCCACAAGGATAATAGCGCTAGTTTGACGGTTGCTGTCTTGGATGTACCTCTCAAGGAAGCTAGCCGTTTTGGTATCATGAATACCGATGCTAACAATCGGATCGTTGAATTTGAAGAAAAACCAGAAAATCCTAAATCTACCAAGGCTTCTATGGGAATCTATATCTTTGACTGGCAACGTCTCCGCAATATGCTGATTGCTGCTGAAAAGAGCAATGTAGATATGTCCGACTTTGGTAAAAATGTTATCCCTAACTATCTTGAATCTGGCGAAAGCGTTTATGCTTATGAATTTAGTGGCTACTGGAAAGACGTTGGTACGATTGAGTCACTTTGGGAAGCTAACATGGAATACATTAGTCCAGAAAATGCTTTAGACAGTCGTGATCGTCAGTGGAAAATTTACTCACGCAACTTGATTTCACCACCAAACTACCTTGGTGCGAATGCTCATGTTGAAGATTCTTTGGTAGTTGATGGCTGTTTCGTAGATGGAACTGTTAAGCATTCTATCCTCTCAACAGGTGCTCAAGTTCGTGAAGGCGCGGAAGTCACTGATTCTGTCATTATGAGTGGCGCTATTATCGGGCAGGGAGCTAAGATTAAACGTGCAATCATTGGTGAGGGCGCTGTTATTTCTGATGGTGTAGAGATTGACGGAACAGATGAAGTGCAAGTAGTCGGATATAATGAAAAAGTGGGGGTACCAACAGATGAAGATTGATAAATATTCAGCGATTTTAGGAAATACGGTCGGTTTCCACGACATGTCAACCTTAACAGAGCATCGTCCAGTTGCCAGTTTGCCATTTGGTGGGAAATACCGTTTGATTGACTTCCCCCTTTCTAGCCTTGCTAATGCTGGTGTTCGTAGCGTCTTTGGTATCTTTCAGCAAGACAATATCAGCTCTGTATTTGACCATATTCGTTCAGGTCGTGAGTGGGGCTTGTCCACACTTTTGAGCCACTACTATCTAGGCATTTACAATACTCGTGTAGAAAGCAGCACAGTTGGTAAGGAATATTATGAACAGTTATTGACTTACTTGAAGCGTTCAGGCTCTAACCAAACTGTAGCCCTCAACTGTGATGTGTTGATCAACATTGACCTTAATCAAGTCTTCCACTTGCATAATACAACCAAACAACCGATGACGGTGGTTTACAAGAAATTGCCATCTAAAGATATTTCAGATGTCAATGCAGTTCTGCAAGTCAGTGAAACAGACCATGTCCTAGGACATAAGCTGCATAGTGATAGAGACGAGGGCGAGCTTTTCAATATGTCTACAGATATTTTTGTAGTAGATACGCCGTGGTTAATTGAAAAATTGGAAGAAGAAGCCCAAAAAGAATTCCCACAAAAGCTACGCTATGTTCTTCGGGACTTGGCAGCTGAAGTTGGAGCTTTTGCTTACGAGTACACAGGCTATCTGGCAAATATCCACTCTGTTGGTTCCTACTATAAAGCTAACATAGACATGCTTGAACGGCAGAAATTCTATTCTCTCTTCTCACCAAATCAAAAGGTTTATACCAAGGTGAAAAACGAAGAGCCGACTTACTATGCTACAGGATCAAAAGTAAATCGCTCTCAGTTTGCATCAGGTAGTATCGTAGAAGGTGAAGTTGAAAACTCTGTTATTTCGCGGAATACAAGAATTTTAGCAGGCAGCAGTGTCAAAGACAGTCTCCTCTTCCCACGTGTTGTCGTTGGAAAAAATGCAGTGCTAGAATATGCAATTGCGGACAAGGGCGTTGAGATTGCTGAAGGAGTAGTCGTTCGAGGTACAGCTGAACATCCAGTTGTACTGAAGAAAGGTCAAAAAGTTACAGAGGACATCGTTTCATGAAAATTTTATTTGTAGCAGCAGAAGGGGCACCTTTTTCCAAGACGGGTGGTTTGGGGGACGTTATCGGCGCCCTCCCCAAATCCTTGGTCAAAGCTGGCCATGAAGTTGGAGTCATTCTGCCATACTATGACATGACGGATGCTAAATTTGGTGATCAAGTTGAAGACCTCTTCTTCTTTGAAGTTAGTGTCGGCTGGCGTCGGGAGTATGTCGGTGTCAAAAAGATTGAGTTAGAAGGTGTGAACTTCTACTTTATTGACAATCAGCATTATTTCTTCCGTGGGCATGTCTATGGCGATTTTGATGACGGCGAACGTTTTGCTTACTTCCAATTAGCAGCAATCGAACTGATGGAGCGCATTGACTTTATTCCAGATGTTCTCCATGCGCACGACTACCATACGGCCATGATTCCTTTCTTGGTCAAGGAAAAATATCGCTGGATTCAGGCCTATAATAATATCAAGACAGTGCTGACGATTCACAACTTAGAGTTTCAGGGACAGTTTTCGGACAGCATGCTCTGGGAACTCTTTGGTGTCGGCTATGAACGTTATGCGGACGGAACTCTCCGCTGGAACGACTGCCTCAACTGGATGAAGGCGGGCATTCTCTATGCGGATCGCGTGACGACTGTTTCACCAAGCTATGCCAACGAAATTCGGACGGCTGAGTTTGGTTGTGGTCTGGATCAGATTCTTCGGATGGAGTCAGGTAAGCTAGTCGGTATTGTCAATGGTATCGATACAGATATCTACAATCCAGAAACCGATAAATTGCTGGCTTACCACTTTAATAAAGATGATTTGACTGGAAAATTAGAAAACAAACGGGCTCTCCAAGCGAAAGTAGGCTTGCCAGTTCGGGATGATGTTCCTGTTGTTGGTATCGTCTCTCGTTTGACACGTCAAAAAGGCTTTGATTTGGTGGTGGAAGAGTTGCATAATCTGCTTCAGGAAGATGTGCAAATTGTGCTACTTGGAACAGGTGACCCAGCATTTGAACGTGCCTTCGCTTGGTTTGGCCAGGCTTATCCTGAAAAACTATCCGCTAATATCCTTTTTGATGTTACTTTGGCTCAGGAAATCTATGCGGCTAGTGATATTTTCCTCATGCCGAGTCGCTTTGAACCTTGCGGTCTGTCTCAGATGATGTCCATGCGTTACGGTACACTGCCATTGGTTCACGAGGTTGGTGGCCTGCGTGATACGGTTGAACCTTACAACGTTTATAGCGGACAGGGAACAGGTTTTAGCTTCAACAACTTCTCTGGTTATTGGCTAACATGGACTTTCAAAGAAGCCCTCAATCTTTACTGGCATGACCGAGAAGCTTGGCATAGTCTGCAAATACAGGCGATGGAAAGAGATTTCTCTTGGGATACAGCTAGTCGAGCATACAGTGATTTATATGAGTCACTACTCTAGTATGTTGCATTAGAACAACAATCCTCTCTTGTTTCTGACAAGAGAGGATTTGTCGGGTAAGTGGTCTTTCTCATGTTGACATCTTATCCAGGCGGATGCTTTTCCCCAAAAGAAAGGAAGTTGATTCGTAAGAATGGAAATCTGAAACTTGGAGAAATAATACTCTTCAGAAAACATGAACAATAAGAGATTGGGGCTTGGGTCTCAGTCTCTTTTGCTATCTATCTACCATCTTGTCTAGAAATATGCTATAGTAGAGAAAGTATGAGAATTCGACTTTTTGAAAAACAGGGAAAGCAAGTATGAAAGACTACAAGATTTTTTACCAACAATTAACAGCTCCTTTTCGCAGTTGCCCTAGGCTAGTGAAAGGGATGGGCTATTTTAATAGGGGGATGACTGTTTTTATGCCTCTGGTGTATGGATTGGTCTTGATTGATGCCCTTCTGACAGAGGGTTGGAAAGGGCTGCTTGCTTTTTTTCTCCTTCCAACTATCGGATTTGGTCTCTTGTCAGCGATTCGTAAACGGCTGAATCAAGCACGCCCCTACGAGAAATGGGCTATTCAACCCTTGCTGGCCAAGAATACATCAGGCAAGTCCATGCCCAGCCGCCATGTTTTTTCGGCGACAGTGATTTCTATGTGCCTGCTCTACTTTTTCTGGCTGCCGGGGTTTATCTGCCTCTTGCTTTCTGCAGGGCTGGCTCTAGTGCGCGTGATTGGCGGAGTGCACTATCCAAAGGATGTAGTGATAGGATACCTTTGCGGCATTTGCTGGGGAAGTCTTCTCTTTTTATTATAAAGGTCTGGCCAGAGCCAGATTTTTCTTTGTAAAGTAAGTTGAGGAGTAGACAAAGTGCCCGAGTCTATATTATAATGTAAGCAGTACCAAACTTTTATCATCAAGGAATGCCTGATTTTGGAAGATGAAAAATATGTAAGGAGACTATTATGTCAGAACCGTTATTTCTAGAGTCTGTGATGCAGGAGAAAATTTGGGGTGGCACCAAGCTGCATGATGTCTTTGGCTATGAAATTCCCAGCGACCATGTGGGCGAGTGTTGGGCGATTTCGGCTCATCCCAACGGTGTCTCAACCGTCAAGAATGGCCGTTTTGCAGGTCAGAAGCTAGATGCGCTCTATGCCGAGCACCGTGAGCTCTTTGGCAATCGTTCTGAGCCTGTCTTTCCGCTTTTGACCAAGATTTTAGATGCCAATGACTGGCTCAGTGTTCAGGTCCATCCAGATGATGCCTATGGACTAGAGCACGAAGGCGAACTTGGCAAGACTGAGTGCTGGTATGTTATCGCTGCAGACGAAGGAGCAGAGATTATCTACGGTCACAATGCCCAGAGCAAGGAAGAGCTACGCCAGCAAATCGAGAGCAAGGACTGGGATCATCTTTTGACCAAAATTCCGGTCAAGGCTGGAGACTTCTTCTATGTGCCAAGTGGCACTATGCATGCTATTGGCTCAGGGATTCTGATTTTGGAGACTCAGCAATCTAGCGATACCACTTATCGGGTCTATGACTTTGATCGTAAGGACGATGCTGGCAATCTTCGTGAGCTACATCTGGAGCAGTCTATTGATGTTCTGACTATCGGTGAGCCAGCCAATAGCCGTCCCGTTACCATTCAGGCAGATGATTTGACTTCTACTCTTTTGGTAGCCAATGACTTCTTTGCTGTTTACAAGTGGGACATTGCTGGTTCTGTTGAATTTAAAAAGACAGCAGACTACAGTCTGTTTAGCGTTTTGGAAGGTAGTGGCGAGTTGACGGTGGATGGACTAGTTTATCCAATCGAAAAAGGCTCTCATTTCATCCTGCTGAGCGATGTCACAGAGTGGACCTTGTCTGGAGACTTACAGCTGATTGTCAGTCATCCATAGTGAGAAAAATAAATGAGAGTGGGACAGAAATCGGTAATTCGTTAGAATTCGATTTCGTCGTCCCACCTCCGCACAGTTGAGTAGGGTTGTAAAAGCTGATGAAATCAGCGTAGTAAAGCTCACTCAACCACTGCGTCTTGCTCGACAATCCAGAGACAATTGAGAGGCTGGGACAAAAGTCCCAGCCTCATTTTTCTTTATTTCAGCAGAATGGATAGAGAAAACAGGACCTTAACTGCAGTCGGTGAAAAAGTCCAATAAATAAGGCATTTCATCATGGTTGCTTGAAGATATTTTTTCTGAAAAATGTTACAATGAAATGGAATATCCAAAGGAGTCGAATATGGAACACAAAGAAAAAGATTTTAGTTTATCCTGGTTTTTTAGATGGTTCTTGGATAACAAGGCTATTACCGTATTTTTGGTGACCTTGCTCATCGGTTTGAACATTTTTATTCTTAGCAAAATTAGCTTTATTTTTACACCGGTGATTGAGTTTATTGGTGTCATTATGTTGCCAGTGATTTTGGCTGGGCTGCTTTACTATCTGCTCAATCCCATTGTAGACTGGATGGAAAAGCGCAAGATTAACCGTGTGGCTGGGATTACAATTGTCTTTGTCTTGATTGGTGTTTTGATTGTGTGGGGCTTGGCGGTTGCAATTCCTAACTTGCAGCATCAGATAGTGAGTTTTTCAAAAAATGTTCCCGCCTATCTCAAGCAAGCCAATAAAATGATTGATGATGTTTTGACCAATCATATTTCAGATGATTTGAAGCCACAAATTGAGCAAGTTACGAATAAGCTTTCGACTCAGATCACTTCATGGGCCAGCAATTTTTCATCTAAGGCAGTCAATTGGGCCAGCAATTTGATTAGTACGGCTTCACAAATCATTGTGGCTATTATCATCATGCCTTTTATTCTTTTCTATTTGCTGCGCGACGGGAAAAATCTCAAAGGATATGTGGTTCAGTTCTTGCCAACGAAATTCCGCGAGTCATTTGGTCAGGTCATGACAGATGTGAATACCCAGTTGGCCAATTATGTTCGTGGTCAGGTGACTGTAGCGATTATTGTGGCCTTTATGTTTATGATTCTTTTCAAGATTATCGGCTTGCGGTACGGTGTGACTCTAGCCGTTGTGGCAGGAGTTTTGAACTTGGTGCCTTATCTGGGAAGCTTCCTTGCGATGTTGCCGGCTTTGGTTCTTGGATTGATTGCTGGTCCGATCATGCTGTTGAAAGTCATTATCGTCTTTATCGTGGAGCAGACCATTGAGGGGCGCTTCGTGTCTCCATTGATCTTGGGAAGCCAATTAAGCATCCATCCGATTACGATTTTATTTGTTTTGCTGACTTCAGGAACCATGTTTGGTATCTGGGGCGTCTTGCTGGGAATTCCAGCTTATGCATCAGCTAAGGTTGCTATCACAGCGCTCTTTAAGTGGTACAAGAAGGTTAGCGGTTTGTATGAAGAAAGTGTTCAAGAATTAGGAGAAGGCAGTGAATAAGAGTGAACAAATGTTAACAGCCCTGCAAAATCAAGATTTAGGGCAGGCTGAAAAGTATTTTGAAGAGGCTTTGAGCCAAGATACCGATCAAGAGTTATTAGAATTAGCCGATTACTTAGAAAGTATCGGCTTTTTCCCTCAAGCCAAGCGAATTTATGAAAAATTGGCTCCGCTTTTCCCTGAATCCTATATCAGTCTGGCAACGATTGCTGCTGACGATGGTGATTTGGAGGAAGCTTTTGCCTATTTAGAGGAAATTAACTCGGAAAGTGAATGGTATGTGGCCGCTCTCCTGGCAAAAGCTGACCTTTATCAGCTAGAGGGATTGCCCGATGTGGCAAGGGAGAAATTGCTGGAAGCTGCCAAACTGTCGGACGAACCTTTGGTGACTTTTGGTTTGGCAGAAATTGAGTTTGAATTGGAAAATTTTGCCCAGGCCATCAAGGAATATGCTCAGCTAGATAATCGCTCTATCTACGAGCAGACAGGAGTGTCCACTTATCAGCGTATTGGCCTTTGCTATGCCAGTCTGGGGAAAATCGAAGCAGCCATTGAATTTTTGGAAAAGGCTGTGGAGCTGGAGTACGACGAAGAGACGGTCTATGAATTAGCAGCTATCTTGTATGAGCAAGAGGAGTACCAAAAAGCTAATTTGTACTTCAAGCAGCTGGATACGATTTCGCCGGATTTTGAAGGCTATGAGTATGCCTATGCGCAGTCTCTCCACGCGGAGCATAAGACGGAGGAAGCCTTGGAAATGGCTGAGCAAGGCTTGACCAAGAATCCTTTCGAGACTCGCCTTCTGCTCCTTGCTTCCCAACTATCTTATGAACTGCATGATGTGGAAAAATCTGAAAACTACTTGCTAGCAGCTCAGGAAAATGCAGATGATTTAGAGGAGATTGCTCTGCGCCTGACCAATCTCTATCTGGAGCAGGAACGCTACGATGAGGTCTTAGCTTTTGAGGAACAAGAGCTAGACAATGTCTTAACTCGCTGGAATCTGGCGCGTGCTTATCAGGCCTTGGAAAATCTGGAGAAAGCTGGGGAGCTTTATCAGGAACTGGCAGTTGACTTGCAGGAAAATCCTGAATTTCTGGAAGAATACGTTTATCTCTTGCGCGAATTAGGGTGTGTGGAAGAAGCGAAAATACAGGCTGGTAAGTACCTGCGTTTGGTTCCAGATGATACTGCTATGGCAGATTTGTACGAAAGTTTGTAGAATTTTATTGAGAAAGCTCTTTTGTACTGTCTTTCGGGTATATTAGGAAGAAGATTTTCTTGCTGACACGATAGTTTGATTAGAGAAGGAGTAGAGATATTGTCCCAATTGAAACGAATCCAAGAAATGGAAGAGTATTTAAATAAATACGCTCAGACGCTGGCTGCAGCTCAATCAGCTTTGGCTGAGCTGGAGGCCAGCCAGAAGAATTATATCCAGCTCCGAGATTATTACACCAGCCAAGTTTTCTTTGATGATTTGGAATTTTCCAATCGACCAGACTTTCCTGAGGATGTGGCCTGTGGCGTTCTGAGCGAAGATGCTGTTTATGACCTGATGGGGGAACACTTTGAGACAGCGCTGCAGCTGCTAGACCTATCCAGTGCCATGCTGAAAGAAAGGTAAAGGCCTAGGAGGATTTTTGAAATAAAATGGCTTCTGTCGAAAAGATAAAGCATGGATAACGTCAACGAAAGGATAGGAAATGTGGGAAATCTAAAACAAAGGCCGACCAATCATTGACATTATTAAAGGAACACAAGATTTGCAGAAAGGCGGACCAGCATGCGCGACAATCATCTTCATACCTATTTTTCCTATGATTCTGAGGCGGATTTTTCTGACTATCTGGACCATTACGAGGGCGAGATTGTCACCACCGAGCACTATGATTTGTCCAATCCCTACCCTTACCAAGCTGCCTCGCCCCATGATGATGTACCTGACTATGCGGCTTATTCAGCAAAAATAGCAGAGCTAAACCAGCAATATGGCAACCGCATCAAAAAGGGGATTGAAATTGGTTACTATGCTCCGCGTAAGGCCGATATTTTAGCTTTCCTAGCCGACAAGGAATACGACCTCAAGCTCCTGTCTGTCCACCACAATGGCAGTTTTGACTATCTGGAAGAGCCTGTCTTGCAGCTGGACAAGATGGAGTTAATTCCCCGCTACCTGAGAGAATTAGAAGAGGCCATCGAGGCTGTTCCGGCGGATGTCCTAGCCCACTTTGACTATGGCTTTCGGAAATTCGACCTTACCGTGGAGGAGTTAAAAACTTTTGAACCGCAGCTGCGACAGCTTTTTCAAAAGATGATTGATCATGATCTGGCCTTTGAACTCAACTGCAAGTCTATGTATCTCTACGGTCATGAAGATCTCTATATCTACGCTCTTGGTCTTGTCAAGGAGCTTGGTGGTCAGCGCTTTTCAGTGGGATCAGACGGCCACAAGCTGGAACATTTTCGCTTGAAGTTTGACCAAGTGGCTCAAATCCTCGCTGATGTCGGTATTGAGGAAAGCCAGCTGATTTAAGGCATCCCGTGCGGATTCTCATTGTCCATTAAACGCTTTTTTTGAATTTTGACCAGAATATGATATACTTAATTATCTTAGAAAATACAGAAATTTGTTGATATAGGAGAAAAAATGGCAGAGCCAGTGAAATTATTTCAGTATAATACCCTAGGAGCTTTGATGGCTGGACTTTATGGTGGGAGCATGACGATTGGGGAGCTCCTGAAATACGGCGATTTAGGGATTGGTACACTGGATTCCATTGATGGGGAATTGATTGTTCTTGATGGTAAGGCCTATCAGGCTAAGGGATCTGGCAATGTGCCTGAAGTTGTAGAAGTTTCGGATGATGTAACAGTGCCTTACGCTGCGGTTGTTCCCCACCAAGCGGAGGTCATTTTCCGCCAACGTTTCGAAATGACAGATGAAGAGCTGGAAAAGCGAATTGAATCCTATTACGATGGGGAAAATCTATTCCGCTCCATCAAGATTCATGGAGAATTTTCCCACATGCATGTGCGAATGATTCCAAAATCAACCTCAGAGAAAAAGTTTGCTGAGGTGGCCGTGAGTCAGCCTGAGTACCATGCGGACAATGTTTCTGGAACTATTGTTGGCTTTTGGACACCCGAAATTTTCCACGGTGTCAGTGTAGCCGGCTATCATCTTCACTTTATTTCAGACGACCATACCTTTGGTGGTCACGTTATGGACTTTGTTATCAAGGAAGGGGTTGTGGAGCTAGGTGCTGTCGATCAGTTGGATCAACGTTTCCCAGTTCAAGACCGTAAGTTCCTCTTTGCAAAATTCAATGTCGATGAAGTAAGATCGGACATGGACAAGGTTGAGTAGCCAATTGCTGTGATAATTGTCTACTTCTGATAAAAAAGAGGCTAGGAATCTGCTGTCCCAACCTCTGAAAGATAACTAGATTTTTAAATTCAGTAAGTTTGAGGAGCCGAGGCTCCTCTTTTGTTTTTTAATATCCGCCAAATCCATATTTTAGAAACTGATTAGTTTACATTTTCATGCTTTTAATCTTTTCTTCATCAGGTGTGACGCGCAGGGTTTTCTGGCCTGTATAGGTGACAAATCCGGGCTTGCCGCCAGTTGGTTTGTTGAGTTTTCTGACTTCAATCATGTCCACTTGGACCAGATTAGAGAGTCTGGCCTTGGAGAAGTAGGCCGCTAGCTCGGCAGCGTCTGTCTTTACCTCATCGCTAGGCTGAAGATTGCCTGTAATGACCACATGGCTACCCGGAATATCCTTGGCGTGGAACCAAAGCTCGTCCTTCTTAGCCATCTTAAAAGTCAGTTCGTCATTTTGTAGGTTGTTACGGCCGACTAGGATAATAGTTTGACCGTCAGTTGCCAAATATTTCTCCGGTTTCTGCCTTTTCTGGATTTTCTCTCTTTGGCGTCGGCGGATAAAGCCAGTTTGGATCAGTTCTTCTCGAATTTCCGCAATTTCAGTTAAGCTGGCCTGAGCAAGGGCGGTTTCCACGCTCTCTAGGTAGAGAATGGTAGCCCGAGTCTCCTCAATCAAACTGGTCAGATGTTTGACGGCTTCCTTGAGCTTCTGGTAGCGTTTAAAATAGCGCTGGGCATTTTGGTTTGGGGTCAGGGCCTTGTCAAGCGAGATGCTAATCTTCTCACCTGTGTAGTAATTGTCCAGCTCTACCTGATCTTGGTCGTTGGGCACCTGATGGAGAAAGGTGGTCAAGAGTTCCCCTTTTTGGCGGAATTCTTCTGCATTCTCCGTTGCTAGGAGCTCTTCCTCTTGCTTACCCAGTTTTTTCCGGTTCTTTTCCAACTCATTTTCTACCCTGCGGATGAGTTCGCTGGCCTGCTGGTTGACCCGATCGCGCTCAGCCTTGTCCTTATAGAAAGTATCTAAAAGCTCGGATAACGTGGACATTTGGGTCTTACTGTCGGAAAATAGCAGAGCAGAGAAGGATTTTTCGGTCAGGCTTGGCTGAGTCGGACTGGCAAAAAATGCTCGGAAAGTTTTGAGCTTGTCAACTGTTAGACGGCAACTGAGCTCAGTTGCCGTATCCCGACCCAAGCCCTGAAAAATCTGCTGCAGGCGTTTGGGCTCGATATCCTCTGTCTGTAGGATTTGGAAGAGCTTTTCATCACCCACAGTGAAAGGGTTGAGACTGCCAGTCTGAGGCGGTGCGACATAGGTTGAGCCCGGCAGGATGGTCCGATAGCTATTCTGAGAAAATCCGACGTGTTTAATGGCTTCAATAATCTTACCGCTAGCCTTGTCCAAGAGAATGATATTGCTGTGCTTGCCCATGATTTCGATGACCAGGGTCACAGCCACGCTATCGCCGATTTCGTTCTTATTGGAGACACTGATTTCCAAAATCCGGTCATTGTCCACCTGCTGGATTGCTTCAATAACAGCGCCCTGCAGGTATTTGCGCATAACCATGATAAAGGTATTGGGAACAGCTGGATTTTCAAACGTGGTATCTGTCAGCTGGACGCGCCCAAAGACCGAGTGGGCTGATAGGAGCAGCTTGTGGCTTTTGCGATTGCTGCGAATCTGTAAAACCAGCTCCTGTTCAAAAGGTTGATTAATCTTTTGGATGCGGCCGCCCAGCAATTCGCGGCGGAGCTCCTCTGTCATGTGGTGTAAAAAAAATCCGTCGAAAGACATGCTTTTCTCCTTGAAAGTTGCTAAAGAAGATTATAACAAAAAACCAAGCCAAAAGCTTCTAAAGTCTCATCAAAAAGAAATTTATTTTTTTTCAATGATTATCGACATAAACAAAAACCGAACATTTTATAAAAATTTTCAAAAAAGCCTTGACATCTATTTAGGAAAAATTTACAATATAGGAAATTAGAAAAGTAGTAGATGCATTTGTTTTTAGCGAGCTTGTGGTTGGTGGAAACGAGCAGCAAATCTTTACGAAATTGGGCTAATTGATAACTATGAATTTGAAACAATAAGAATTCGGTGTGCACACCTTACAGTGCAGCTTGTTTGATGACAAGACAGAGATATGGGGAATATTAGCTATTTTTCCATAATTGAGGTGGCACCGCGATTTACGCCCTCACACAGAATACCTGTGTGAGGTTTTTTGTTGCTTATTATAAAAAAATAAGGAGAATTGCCCATGTTTAAACGATGGCGTCCCTAGGGATTGAATAGAAAAAATGAAATAAAGAAATGGAGAAAAAATATGAAAAATAAACGTTTAATGACTATTTTGGGCCTCTTGGCTATTTTGGTAATCGGTGGGATGGCTTATTCCAGCTTGAGTGGAAAGAGCAACGGATCTAAGACTGGCGACGATAGTAAAACAGTCAAGGTTGGTGTCTTGCAGTATGTCAGCCACCCTTCGCTTGATTTGATTTACAAGGGGATTCAGGACGGTCTAGCTGAGGAAGGCTACAAGGGCGACAAGATTAAGATTGACTTTATGAATGCCGAGGGAGATCAGAGCAAAGTCTCTACCATGAGTAAGCAACTGGTGTCCAATGACAATGATGTGCTGATTGGGATTGCGACTCCGTCTGCGCAAGGCTTGGCTGCGGCTACTAAGGACAAGCCTATCGTCATGGGAGCTATCACAGATCCAGTCGGAGCAAACTTAGTGAAAAATCTGGATAAGCCAGGTAGTAATATCACAGGTGTTTCTGACCACAATCCAGCTAAGCAACAACTAGAGTTGATTAAAAAATTAACGCCAAATGTGAAAACAATCGGTGCCCTTTATTCTAGCAGTGAAGACAACTCTAAAGCTCAGGTAGAAGAGTTTAAAAAATTGGCCGAAGAGGCAGGCTTCAAGGTAGAGGAATACTCTGTTCCTTCAACCAATGAGATTGCTTCAACCATGAATGTCATGACTGGTAAGGTTGATGCTATCTGGATTCCAATTGATAATACCATTGCGTCAGCGTTTGCGACAGTTGTGTCCAGCAATAAAGAAGCTAAGAAACCGATTTATCCAAGTGCGACAGCCATGGTTGAAGAAGGCGGTCTTGCCTCTGTCGTTGTAGACCAGTACGATCTCGGTGTTGCGACAGGTAAAATGGCTGCTAAAGTCCTTAAAGGTGCCAAGCCTGCTGATACTGCAGTAGATATTTTCGATACAGGTAAATCTGTTATCAATACTAAAAATGCCAAAGAACTCGGTATCACTGTACCAGAAGATGTCCTCAAAGAAGCTGGCCAGGTTATCAAATAAAAAGAAAGAAGTCTGTTGCTTGACAGGCTTCTTTTTCTGCTTGTAAAATCTTTAACTGAGCTTGCGAAATGTTTAGAAATTTGTTAGAATGAATTATAATTGAATAGCAATCCGCAAGACCAGTAACCTAGGGGAGGTTTGACAGGGAGGGGAGCCAGCGACTGAGAGCTCTCTAGATGAAAGCTAGGCGAATTCACTTGCTTTAGGATTGGTAATTAAGGTCTGGCTTGCCAGATAAAAAACGGATGGTACCGCGTGTCAACGCTCCGCTTCGGTGTGAGTAAGACCGCGGTTTTTATTTTGGAGGAACTATGTCAACAATTGAAGAACGATTGCAGAGTCTGCGTGAGGAAACTTTAGCCCAATTGCAGACCATTACTCTGGAAAATGCTAAGGATATGCAGGAGCTGAAAGTATCTGTCCTAGGGAAAAAAGGGAGTCTTACTGAGATTCTCAAAGGGATGAAGGATGTTTCTGCTGAGATGCGCCCAATTATCGGGAAGCACGTCAATGAAGCACGAGATGTGCTGAATGCAGCCTTTGAAGAAGCAGCTCAAATCTTGGAAGAACAGAAAGTCGCAGCCCAGCTGGCCAATGACGCCTTGGATGTAACCCTACCAGGACGTAAGATTCCGGCTGGAAATCGCCATATCTTGACCCAAACGAGTGAAGAAATCGAAGATATCTTTATCGGCATGGGCTATCAGGTTGTGGATGGTTTCGAAGTTGAGTCAGACTACTACAACTTTGAGCGGATGAACCTGCCTAAAGACCACCCTGCGCGGGATATGCAGGATACCTTCTACATCACAGAAGAGATCCTCTTGCGTACTCACACATCTCCTGTTCAGGCTCGTGCGATGGATGCCCATGACTTTAGCCAAGGACCGCTCAAGATGATCTCTCCGGGACGTGTTTTCCGTCGTGATACAGACGATGCGACTCACTCACACCAGTTTCACCAGATTGAAGGTCTGGTCGTAGGGGAAAATATCTCTATGGCTGACTTGCAAGGAACCTTGCAGCTGATTATTCAAAAAATGTTTGGTGCGGATCGTAAGATTCGTCTGCGCCCATCTTACTTCCCATTCACAGAGCCATCTGTCGAAGTGGACGTCTCTTGCTTTAAGTGTGGTGGTGCCGGCTGTAATGTCTGCAAGAAGACTGGCTGGATCGAAATCATGGGAGCTGGAATGGTGCATCCAAGTGTCTTGGAAATGAGTGGCATTGATTCAGAGAAATATTCTGGCTTTGCCTTTGGTCTCGGTCAGGAGCGGGTAGCTATGCTTCGCTACGGTATCAACGATATTCGTGGCTTTTACCAAGGCGATGTACGTTTTTCAGAGCAATTTAAGTAAGAAGCTTAGAAATAGGATTTGATTTGAACAATCCCATCACAACAAGACTGATTAACAATGTTTGCGAGTTTGAAATGCGTGGAAATGGTGTTCATCAGTTTAGCTGCCTATAAGATAATTTTAGATGGGAATATCGATCACAGCTGCTTCTGAGAAAGGAGTGCCCTATGTTAGTTAGAGTTCGGCCAGAGGATCTGGATATTTTGCGGGACTTGGAAGTGCAGACCTACCAAGAAACTTTTGGTCCTTTCATCAAGCAGGAAGATTTAGAGCATTATTTTTCCCACGAGCTGGTGCGTGAAAGGCTGGAGCAGGAGCTGGCCAATCCTGAGTCTGAGCATTATTTTGTACTGGACAAGGAGCAAAAAATCGCTGGTTTTCTCAAGTGTAACTGGGGTCAGGCTCAGACAGAGCAGGAGTTGGAAGATTCCTTTGAAATTCAACGAATTTATGTGCTTGCCTCCCATCAGGGCCTCGGATTGGGCAAGGAAATGTTTGAATTTGCCCTAGCAGAAGCTGAGAAACGTGGCTTTAGCTGGGCTTGGCTAGGTGTTTGGGAAAGAAATTTCAAGGCGCAGAACTTTTACTTTAAATATGGCTTTGAAAGGTTTAGCCAGCATGAATATATCACTGGTGATACGGTTGATATTGACTGGCTTTTAAGGAAGAAATTAAACTAAAAAGACGATAACATCGCTGTTTATTGGGCTTTTAGTGAAAACAGAAATTTATAGAGAGGAATCAAATACGACCGAAAAGACGAATGGACTGGCTTTGTCTATGAAGTCAGAGTTAGGTCTGGTCGGTCGTAAAATCATAAATATGTTAGTTAGTTATAAATGGTTAAAAGAACTGGTTGATTTGGATGTGACGAGCGCCGAGCTGGCGGAGAAAATGTCCACAACTGGTATTGAAGTAGAAGGAGTCAGCTCGCCAGCTGAAGGCCTTTCGAAAATTGTTGTCGGAGAAGTTCTGAGCTGTGAGGATGTTCCAGATACCCACCTGCACCTCTGTCAAGTCAATGTTGGTGAAGACGAGCCTCGTCAGATTGTCTGTGGTGCACCGAATGTTCGCGCTGGGATCAAAGTTATGGTGGCTGTACCAGGCGCTCGCATTGCAGATAATTATAAGATTAAAAAAGGAAAAATCCGTGGCTTGGAGTCACTGGGAATGATTTGCTCTCTCGGTGAGCTGGGCATTTCTGATTCTGTCGTGCCAAAGGAATTTGCGGATGGCATTCAAATTTTGCCAGATAGTGCTGTACCAGGAGATGAGGTTTTTCCTTATCTGGACTTGGATGATGAAATTATCGAGCTTTCTATCACGCCAAACCGGGCTGACGCTTTGTCTATGCGCGGAGTGGCACACGAAGTAGCAGCTATCTACGATAAGCCTGTTCATTTCAAAGAATTTCTTTTGACTGAAGGGGATAAAGAGGCTGCGGCTAGCTTGTCTGTTGTCATTGATAGCGAAAAAGTACCGTTTTATGCAGCTCGTATTTTGGACAATGTTACTATTGCTCCGAGTCCTCAGTGGCTGCAAAATCTCCTCATGAACGAAGGAATCCGTCCGATTAACAACGTAGTGGACGTGACTAACTACATCTTGCTCTACTTTGGTCAGCCCATGCATGCCTTTGATCTGGACACATTTGAGGGGGATCAGATTGTCGTCCGGGAAGCGCGTGCTGGTGAGAAATTAGTGACGCTGGACGGCGAAGAGCGTGAGCTGGAAGTCGGTGATTTAGTTATCACTGTGGCAGATAAGCCAGTGGCTTTGGCTGGTGTCATGGGCGGAGCAGCCACCGAAATCTCTGACAAGTCGACTCGTGTCGTTCTGGAAGCAGCTGTCTTTGATGGCAAGTCAATCCGTAAGACAAGCAGTCGTCTGGGCTTACGTTCGGAGTCTTCTTCACGCTTTGAAAAAGGGATTAACCTTGCAACAGTAACCGAAGCTCTAGATGCTGCTGCTAGCATGATTGCTGACTTAGCAGGTGCAACTGTTCATGCTGGTATTGTCCAAGCAGGACAGTTAGATACGACTGACAAGCAGGTTTCGACTAGCCTTTCTGATGTCAACCGAGTTCTGGGAACAGATTTGACTTATGCGGATATTGAAGATATTTTCCGTCGTCTAGGCTTTGGTCTTAGCGGATCTGCGGACTTCTTCACAGTCAGCGTACCTGCTCGTCGTTGGGATATTAGTATTCCAGCAGATCTTTACGAGGAAATTGCTCGTATTTATGGCTATGACCGCTTGCCAGTTTCCCTACCTCAAGATGCTGGAACAGCTGGTGAATTGACGGCCACTCAGAAGCTACGTCGCAAGGTTCGGACGGTGGCTGAAGGAGCAGGGCTGACAGAGATTATTTCCTATGCCTTGACTACGCCAGAAAAAGCTGTCGAATTTACGCTTAATCCTACAAATCTAACGGAGCTTATGTGGCCTATGACAAGGGAGCGCAGTGTTCTCCGCCAAAATATGCTCTCAGGCATGTTGGATACTGTCAGCTACAATGTTGCTCGTAAAAATAAGGATTTGGCCCTTTATGAAATTGGGAAAATCTTTGAACAAACGGGTAATCCGAAGGAAGAATTACCTAATGAAATCAATAGCTTTGCCTTTGCCCTAACTGGCTTGGTAAGTGAGAAAGATTTCCAAACGCCAGCGACTCCTGTGGACTTCTTCTATGCTAAGGGTGTGGTTGAAGCGCTCTTTGACCGCCTAGGATTAGCAGCTGATTATCAAGCAACTGACCAGCTCAAGAGCCTGCACCCGGGTCGGACAGCGCTGATTTCGATCAAGGGTCAACCAGTGGGCTATGTTGGGCAGGTTCATCCAGTGACGGCCAAGGCTTATGATATCCCAGAAACCTATGTGGCAGAGCTTAATCTGACGGCTATTGAGGCGAGTCTTGAGCCAGAACAGCCTTTTGTAGAAATCACCAAATTCCCAGCTGTTACCCGCGATGTGGCCTTGTTGCTCAAAGCAGAGATCAGCCACAGACAGGTTGTTGAAGCGATTCAAGCTGCCGGAGTGAAACGTTTGACGGATATCAAGCTCTTTGATATCTTCTCGGGTGAAAAGCTGGGTGTTGGTCTCAAGTCTATGGCCTACACACTGACCTTCCAAAATCCAGAAGACAGCCTAACCGATGATGAAGTGGCTAAATACATGGAAAAAATCCAAAAATCCTTGGAAGAAAATGTCGGCGCAGAAGTGCGCTAGTATATACAAAGAGAAGCAGTCCTTGAGGGCTGCTTTTATCTAATAGTAGGACTTTATAAAAAACTTGATTTATGGTATCCTAGTCCCAATAAAGATTTTACAGAAAGAATATTTTAATGGGATATAAAAGAAGTTATGTAGCTGAAATTGTAGCTATTATTATTGTTATTATTGGAACCTTCATATTCATTGGGGTAATGCAATCACCAAATAGTAGTGGTGGGAACAACAGTGATAGCTTAGAACAGCTAGAATCTAAACGAAAAGAAGCAAGGTTGAATGAAAGCCCAATGACTATTGAAAAAGCCAAAACCTTAGTTAATTCGGATTTTGCACCTGAGAATGAAACACCAGAAGAAGAGCAAAAAAGACTGCAAGCTTTTGTAGAGACCTATAATAAACAATTAGAGTCCGAACAAGCTTCTATCCAAAGAGAAAAGGATGCTGAACAAGAAATTATCAATCAAAATAATGAATATGCGGGTCCAATTCTAATTGGTGCAGGTATTATAGTTACTATTTTAGGTGTTTCGGCTTATAAGAAAGCTCATGAGCCTGCAGCTTTTACTATTTCTGATGATAAGATTGATGTTAAACCCTCTGTTTTCCAAGATATAAATCACATTAATTTAACAAATATTAAGCAAATCGAGTATGAAATTAGACGTGCTTATTCTAAAAATTCGAGATCAACTTATCGCATACTTTATTTTAAAGACGAAGAAGGAAAAACACTGGAAGAGATTGACTTGAATGATCTTGTTGATGCTGATTTCAATACCATTTATAAAGAAATCAGTAAACGCGCTCCGCATATTGAATGGATTTTTCCGGAATAAAAGGAAAGATTATAGGAAAAGTAATCATGGAAAATTCAAACCAAATATCCCAATGTCAGACTCTTTGGGCTAGAAATAAATATCTGGTTCTCAGTCATTCCAGTAAGATTTATCTGGAAATCCGCCAATATCTGAAAAGTGACTCGGTGGAAGCAGCACATGTTCAAGACTTAATTGACCAGGCGATATCCCTGCCAGAAAACCGAGGTCAGGTCTGTAATGCTTTTCAGCATGTTTGGGGCTATTTTAAGAAAAAAGCCCTCCCAGCTGAAAAAGAAAACTTTATGCTGCTTTTAGAACGATACCAAGTAGGTCAGGTGGAGCAGGAGGTTTTGGGAGAAGCTGTGAAAGATTTGCTTAGAAAGTACCCCAATCCCTATCTGCAACAGTCAACCTTGATATTTGGGGATGATGCAGAAGGCTCGTCCATTAAGGATGACTAGCTTTGATCCTCTAGAAGAAGCAATAGATTTTACATCTCCAGTCAAGTTAGGCTGGAGAATTTTCTATTTTTAGATAAAAAAATGCTATATGATTGACAAACAAAACAGACAATTGTAGAATATAATTATAAACTACAAATGTAGAAAAAGGAGAAAGCAATATGACTATTTTAAAAAAGGCTTTTATCGGCATTCTATCTCTGACAGCAGCAGTTTCACTGGCTGCTTGTTCAAGCAATGCTAATCAGAGAGGAAATGCTAACTCATCACAAAATACCCAAAGCCAAACATCACAGCCTGCGCAAGAACAGACTTCTTCATCCAATGCAGGTCAGACCAGCAATCTAAACGGACGCTACCAAGCAACTGACCATGATGGAGACCAGCATGTCCTAGAAATCAACGGTAGCTCTGGTACTTGGACTGAGACTGAGGTCGATGGCAGTAAGGAAATCAAACAGGTACAAGTAGATGCAGCGAGCCAAAGACTAATTGTCGGTGACGATGTCAAAAGCTATCGTCAAAATGGTAATCAGCTGATTGTGGACGAACTAGATGATGATCCAGACACTCTGACCTTTACCAAGCAATAAGCCGATTTTCAATCTGCTCAGAAAATGAGTGTGCGAAGCGTAAAGAAAAAGAAACAAGAACGGTTTCAGTATATGAACTGAAGCCCTTTTTTCTTTTTATTCTATGAATTTCTTTCAAGGAATGTTTCTGACTTAGGGAATCGCTATACGACTTGGTGATTTTCGTGTGAATCTGGTTACCATTAGTCTCATATGTTTTTCTAGCTTGCTTCTTTATGATATAATGATCTTTAATAACTCAAAGGAGGACAGCTTTGTTTTTAGCTTTTAAAGAGATTATCTACAGCCGTGGACGCTATCGTTTAGTGGTTGCTGTGGTCTTTCTCATTACCTATATGGTTTTCTTTTTGTCTAGTCTTTCTGTCGGTTTGGCTAGGCTCAATCGCTTGGCTCTGGACCAATGGCAGGCTGAGTCAATCGTCTTGTCAGAGTATGCCAATAAGAATCTGGTTGCTTCGACTCTCAAGGAAGAGGAGTATAATAGCCTGCTTCAAGGGGACTCAATTGCGGCTTTGGGACAGACGGCAGCAGTGGCCAATTATGAAGATGGGACGGATAAACTCAACGCTCAGGTTTTCGGTCTCTCTTGGGATAGTTTTCTAGCGCCTGACATTATTGAGGGGCGTCCTGCCGAGAATGCTTATGAAGTTATTGCGGATAAGCGTCTCCAGCAAAAAGGTGTCAAACTAGGCGACCAGCTTCAGCTCAATGGCAGTGAGCGCCTCTATCAGGTTGTTGGTTTCACAGAGGATAATAGCTTCTTTACGCAACCTGTAATTTTTATGGATCTAGATGATTTCAGGGAATTAAAGTACGGCTCTAGTCAGGTTAAGAATATCAGCGCACTTGTGGTCAAAGATAGTCAAAAGATTGAAGAAACTGGGCTTAGTCAGCTCTCTATGAGTGATTTTATAGAAAATATCCCTGGTTATCAGCCTCAGGTTCTGACTTTTTCCTTTATGATTGGGGCCATGGTTCTGATTACATTTTTAGTATTGGGGATTTTCATGTACATTATCACCATTCAGAAGACCCAACTTTACGGTATTATGCGTGCCCAAGGGATTGCCAGCGGGAAGATTATTGCTTCTATTTTCTGGCAGATTTTCATCCTATCCACTCTGGGAATCAGCTTAGCTGTCTTGGCTCTTTTGGGAACCCAGCTAGTCTTGCCGGCCTCTATGCCGTTTTACAGTGATTGGAGGGCTTATGCTGGCTTGATTGTCCTGATTGTTTTCATGTCGCTGGCTGGTGGCCTCTTGTCCATTCACCGGGTTCTGAAAATTGACCCTATCACAGCGATCGGAGGTGAGTAAATGTCAATAATAGAACTAAAAGGAGTTACAAAAGAATATGGCCAGGGGCATACGCTGGTCCAAGCCCTGAAACCAACTGATTTCCGATTGGAAGCGGGGCAGTTTGTAGCTATTATTGGGCCATCAGGCTCGGGTAAAACAACCTTTCTGACCCTGCTGGGCCATTTGCAAACTCCCTCAAAAGGACAGATTCTGCTGCATGGGAAGGATACTTCCCAGCTCAAGGAAAAGGAAAGGGCTGCTCTACGCTTCAATGATTTCGGCTTTATTTTGCAGGCTTCCAATCTCATTCCTTTTTTGAAAATCGAAGACCAGTTCCAGCTGATTGACCGCTTATCTAAAAAGGAAAGGACGGATCTAGACAGTCTGATTGAGTTGCTAGATTTAAAAGGAACTCTCAAGCAGTATCCGAAAGAATTGTCCGGCGGAGAACGGCAGCGGGCTGCTATCGCCAGAGCGCTTTACAATAGCCCAGATATTATCTTGGCTGATGAGCCGACAGCTAGTCTGGATACGGAGCGGGCTAGGCGCGTGGTCCATCTGCTCAAAGAAGTGACTCAAAAATTCAACAAGAGCGTAGTCATGATTACCCATGATACTCGCCTACTGGACGAGGTTGACAAGGTCTATGAAATGCAAGACGGAGTGCTGACTCAAGTCCGATGAAGATGTAGCCAAACAAAAAATAGTTTGGGACAAGGAGAATGCCGCAATTCATGATCAGGCAAAGCATCAGCTTGATTGAATAGACAAACACGGTTCTATTTTTCAAGAACCGTGTTTCGTTTTCTTCATTTTTTGGTGATTTTCAGGATTTATTTTGGTGGTGCGGGCTTTGTGGAGGAGAACCTCCAGCCAGCTACGTTTTTGGATGCGCTCTCTGACTTGTCCATTCGTTCGACTTTCTAGGTATTCGCCTAGATTTTTTGCTTTGATAAACTCTGTGATTCCCATATTATTTTCCTAGGCAGAATTGGCTGAAGAGCTGGGTGATGAGCTCGTCTGGTGCAGCGTCACCAGTGATTTCGCCAAGGATTTCCCAAGTACGAGTCAGATCGACTTGGAGGAGATCCACAGGCATGCCTAGTTCCAGTCCCTGATTGACGGCTTGCAGGCTTTCGACAGCCTTTTCGATGAGAGAGATGTGACGGGCATTGGACAGATAGGTGGCGTCTTGCTCGACAATTCCAGCATTCTCAAAGAAGAGCTGATTGATGCGATCCTCGATTTTATCAATATTTTGATTGTGAAGGACAGAAATCTTGATAGCATCTGACGGAAGCTGGTCTAGTTCAATCTTCTCTTCAAGATCAGTTTTGTTAAGCAGGACGATGCGATTGCTGTCTTGACTGATTTCAAGTAATTGGCGGTCTTGCTCTGTCAGAGGCTCGCTGGCATTGAGAACCAAGAGAACCAAGTCGGCTTCCTGCAAGGCTTTTTTAGAGCGCTCAACGCCAATCTGCTCCACAAGATCATCCGTTTCTCGAATCCCTGCGGTATCGATGAGCTTGAGCGGTACGCCGTTGATATTGACATACTCCTCGATCACATCACGAGTCGTCCCCTCGATATCGGTCACAATGGCCTTGTCCTCACGCAAAAGATTGTTGAGGAGGCTGGATTTGCCAACATTAGGTCGACCGATGATAGCGGTAGAAATACCTTCTCGCAGAATCTTGCCGCGTCGAGCAGTTTTGAGAAGATGGGTCAGAAGTTGCTCAAATTCAAGTGTTTTTTCACGAATGATTTCCGTCGTTGCTTCCTCAACATCGTCGTACTCAGGATAGTCGATGTTGACCTCGACCTGAGCCAGTGTGTTGAGGATTTCCTGACGGGTGCTATTGATAAGGTCGGAAAGAGAGCCGCCCAACTGCTTGACAGCATTGTTCATGGCTTTATCGGTCTTGGCCCGGATGATGTCCATGACAGCCTCAGCCTGAGTCAAATCCACGCGCCCATTGAGAAAGGCCCGCTTGGTAAACTCACCAGGTTCTGCCAGTCTAGCCCCCTCGCGGATAGCCAGCTGCAGGATTTCATTGGTGACCGCAATTCCGCCGTGGGTGTTGATTTCGATGATGTCCTCACGGGTGAAAGTCTTAGGAGAGCGCATAGCGCCGACCATGACCTCATCCAGAATCTCCTGATTTTGAGGGTCGATGATATGACCGTAGTTGAGTGTGTGGCTGGCAACTTTGTCTAGGTCCTTGCCTTTAAAGATTTTTTTGGCAATAGCAAAGCTGTCAGTCCCGCTTAGTCTGACGATACCGATGGCTCCTTCCCCAAGAGGGGTCGAAGTGGCAGCGATGGTATCAAATTCTCGTGTTATCATGTATATCCTTTCTGAAAATCTATTTTGCAAGCCTCTGCCCAAAATCATTCAAGACTTTTTGAGACTTTTACATTAATTGATAGGTATAGTGGGAAAGTGGTAGTTAAATCCTTGTGCCTTAGTAAAATGCGATTGATGGCTAGAGTTTCTTCCTTGATTTTACCAATATTCATAAAAGAAAAACAGCTGTCGGGTAGGGAATTTAGTTTATTCTAAACCTGTTCCTATCTTGCTAGTCAGTAGGAAAGAACCGTCTTCGTTTTTTGAAAAAGTTAGGATGACGGCTTGATATTTGCTTCCTCCTGGTAAGTAGGTGATGGTTTTTAATTCAGAGCCGCTGACAGTGGAAGTGGTTTCGTCAGTTGGTTTGCCGTGGTCGCGAATGACGTCGTCGTATTTTGTTCCGCCTGCACCTTTTTTCAAAATATCGCCCTCTTTGAGTGCATCAAATTCTGCTTTTGTCCATGTAAACTTGGTCTTTTCCTCTTTTTCCTTTTCCTTTTCTTCTTCTCTTTCAGAAGAATCAATATAGGAACGATAAGAGCTCGAAAGGGTATCAAACCTTTTTCCCATTTCATTGAACATACGGGAATAGAATGATAGAGTGACCAGTGCTATAATTAAGGAGAAAAAGGAAATGACAGAGCCAATAATGGCCAAAGTTTTCTGTTTCTTTTGGTTAATAATGAGACCGATAATAGCAAGGATAAGAGCAATAGTACCGATAAAAAAAGATAGATAGTTGATGATTGGAATCCAGGAGCCAAGTAAAGCGATTGCTCCAAAGACAATGGCTAAAATACCTAAAACTTTATTTTCTTGCTGCATCATAACAACCTCCTCAGATTTTCTATAGCTTACTACTTGAAATATGTATTTCTTTTAGTAATTTGCCTATTTTCATTGTAGCGTAAAATAGAACTAGGAGCAAGATTTTAAGGAGATTTTCGTAAAATGAAGCACTGTTAAAATGCGATGAACCGTTTAAAGAGCTGAAAACACTTTCAAATTTCAAAGAATTGTGATATACTAAACATAGTTGATTTGAGGAGGTGCTATGGAAACTCTAAAGAAACTAGCAGGCATCAAGGCTGCTGAATTTGTCGAAGACGGGATGGTGGTCGGTCTGGGAACAGGTTCGACTGCTTACTATTTTGTCGAGGAAATTGGTCGACGTATCAAAGAGGAAGGCCTGCAGATTACTGCAGTCACGACCTCTAGCGTGACTAGCAAGCAAGCAGAAGGCTTGGGAATTCCGCTGAAATCCATTGATGAAGTGGATCAGGTCGATGTGACCGTTGATGGAGCTGATGAAGTGGATCCTCAGTTCAACGGCATCAAAGGCGGAGGCGGAGCCCTGCTCATGGAGAAAGTTGTCGCGACACCTACCAAGGACTATATCTGGGTGGTTGATGAAAGCAAATTGGTTCAAAAGCTAGGTGCTTTCAAGCTGCCAGTCGAAGTGGTGCAATATGGTGCGGACCAAGTTTTCCGTCGCTTTGCTGAGGCAGGCTACAAGCCAAGTTTCCGTGAAAAAAATGGCCAACGTTTTATCACGGATATGCAGAACTTCATTATTGATCTAGATTTAGGTGTAATCGAAAATCCAGTCGAATTTGGCCGAGAATTAGATCATATCGTGGGCGTTGTTGAGCACGGCCTTTTCACCCAAATGGTCAACAAGGTGATCGTCGCTGGTCAAGGTGGCGTAAACATTTTAGAAACAGACAACTAGAAAAGAGGTTTTCATGTCAAAATTTAATCGTATTCACTTAGTCGTTATGGACTCAGTCGGCATTGGGGCAGCACCAGATGCTAACAATTTTGTTAATGCAGGGGTGCCAGATGGAGCTTCTGATACGCTGGGACACATTTCCAAAGCAGTCGGTCTAGATGTGCCAAATATGGCCAAGCTAGGTCTGGGTAATATCGAGCGTGAGCAAGCGCTAAAAACTGTACCAGCTGAGGAAAATCCAAGTGGTTACTATACTAAATTAGAAGAAGTTTCTTTAGGTAAAGACACGATGACAGGCCACTGGGAAATCATGGGTCTGAACATTACTGAGCCTTTTGATACTTTCTGGAACGGCTTCCCAGAGGAAATCTTGACTAAAATTGAAGAATTTTCTGGCCGCAAAGTTATTCGTGAGGCGAACAAACCTTATTCTGGCACGGCAGTTATTGACGACTTCGGGCCTCGTCAGATGGAAACTGGCGAATTGATTATCTATACTTCTGCAGATCCAGTATTGCAAATTGCGGCACACGAAGAAGTGATTCCTTTGGACGAGCTCTATCGGATTTGTGAATACGCTCGCTCAATTACCTTGGAACGCCCTGCACTTCTAGGCCGTATCATCGCTCGCCCTTATGTGGGGGAGCCAGGCAACTTCACTCGCACAGCCAACCGTCACGACTATGCAGTTTCTCCATTTGAGCCAACTGTTTTGGATAAGCTCAATGAAGCTGGTATTGATACATATTCAGTTGGTAAGATTAACGACATCTTCAACGGTGCAGGTATCAACCACGACATGGGGCATAACCAGTCCAATAATCATGGTGTAGATAATTTGGTTAAGGCTATCCAGTCTGAGGACTTCAAGTATGGCTTCTCATTTACCAACTTGGTAGACTTCGATGCTCTTTATGGTCACCGTCGTGACCCGCATGGCTACCGTGATTGTCTGCAGGAATTTGACGCTCGCTTGCCAGAAATCCTTGAAAACATGCGGGAAGACGATTTGCTCATGATTACCGCTGACCACGGTAACGATCCAACCTATGCTGGAACTGACCACACGCGTGAGTACATTCCACTCTTGGTTTTTGGTAAATCCCTCAAGGGGAATGGTCACTTGCCTGTCGGACATTTTGCGGACATTTCAGCAACCATTGCTGAAAACTTCGGTGTCGACAAGGCCATGATTGGTGAAAGCTTCTTGGACAAATTGGTATAAGCGTGATAAGAGAGTGAGGAAAATACTTTATGACAACATTATCTGAGAAAATCAAAGCAACGGCAGCCTTTCTGAAAGAAAAAGGCATGGCAGAACCTGAGTTTGGCTTGATCCTGGGATCTGGTTTGGGAGAATTGGCTTCTGAAATTGAAAATGCTGTTAGTCTTGACTATGCGGATATTCCAAACTGGGGCCGCTCAACTGTCGTTGGTCACGCTGGAAAATTAGTCTATGGAGACTTGGCAGGCCGCAAAGTCTTGGCACTGCAAGGCCGTTTCCACTTCTACGAGGGAAATCCTCTGGAAGTCGTTACTTTCCCAGTGCGTGTGATGAAGGCTCTCGGTGCGACAGGTGTTATTGTGACCAATGCTGCCGGTGGTATCGGCTATGGTCCTGGTACACTGATGGCCATCACTGACCATATCAATATGACTGGTCAAAATCCTTTGATCGGTGAAAACTTGGATGAATTTGGTCCACGTTTCCCTGATATGTCTAAATCTTATACACCAGAATACCGTGCAACTGCTCATCAAGTCGCTGATAAGCTTGGCATTAAGCTGGATGACGGTGTCTATATCGGTGTTACCGGTCCAACTTACGAAACGCCAGCAGAAATCCGTGCTTATAAGACGCTCGGAGCGGATGCGGTCGGCATGTCTACTGTTCCCGAAGTGATCGTGGCTGCCCATTCAGGATTGAAAGTCCTTGGAATTTCATGCATTACAAACTTTGCTGCTGGTTTCCAAGAAGAGCTTAATCACGAGGAAGTGGTTGAAGTAACAGAGCGTGTCAAAGGTGATTTCAAACGACTACTTAAAGCCATTCTTGCTGAATTGTAAGAAAATAAAATATTAAACGAAGGAAAGGTAGAGCGCGTGTTTTGATTTGAACACGAGCGGAAAACTATCTTTCAAAAAAATACAGAAAGGAAGGGCGTCCGAGGTTAAATTGAACTCGGGCTAGAGGCGGTGCAAAAAAGATAAATCTACCTAGATGCAGTCGCATCTTCGTTCGATTTCCTATTTTTGCTTTGCCTCTTTTAAGCCCTTAGTATCTTATATTATGTCTATCCATATTGCTGCTAAGCAGGGCGAAATTGCTGATAAAATTCTTCTTCCGGGGGATCCTCTTCGTGCTAAGTTTATTGCGGAGAATTTCCTAGAAGATGCCGTTTGCTTTAACGAAGTGCGGAACATGTTTGGTTACACTGGTACTTACAAGGGTCAGCGGGTTTCTGTCATGGGAACGGGCATGGGAATGCCGTCTATTTCCATCTATGCGCGTGAGCTGATTGTGGACTACGGAGTAAAAAAGCTGATTCGTGTGGGAACGGCTGGTTCTTTGAATGCGGATGTGCACGTTCGTGAATTGGTTTTGGCTCAAGCGGCTGCGACCAACTCAAATATTATCCGCAATGACTGGCCTCAGTATGATTTTCCGCAGATTGCTAGCTTTGACTTGCTGGACAAGGCTTATCATATTTCCAAAGACTTGGGCATGACGACCCATGTCGGAAATGTTTTGTCGTCAGATGTTTTCTATTCGAACTATTTTGAGAAAAATATCGAGCTAGGCAAATGGGGTGTGAAAGCGGTCGAAATGGAAGCTGCAGCCCTTTACTATCTGGCTGCCCAGCACCAAGTAGATGCGCTTGCCATCATGACTATTTCTGATAGCTTGGTCAATCCAGACGAGGATACGACGGCTGAGGAACGGCAAAATACCTTCACCGATATGATGAAGGTTGGTTTGGAAACCTTGATTGATTAAGCATGAATCTAGATTTAAAAGAGGAGATTCTCTTTGCGATTTCCCGTTATGACTATGCTTATGCCTATAAACTGGCGCAGAAGTTGATGGGAAGTTCCTCGATTGTAACTAGCCTGTTGCATATTCTGGTAGAGTGCAGAGAGCTCAATATTCTGCCAGCCATGGATGAAGAGTTGAAGACTGCCTTGCAGACGCAAAGCGGTTTTCAGCTTTTTTGTCATACCGATTTGGCTGACGAGCAACTGGCCAACTATCTCTATGATTTGGAAGCCAAGCTGCGCAATGAGCAGATTATTGATTTCGTTCGAGCGGTCAGTCCAGCGATTTATCGGATTTTTATGCGCTTGATCAAGCTGGAAATCCCTGATATTGACCACTTTATCCATAATTCTCGTGAGGCCAGCTATGACCGCTGGAAGTTTGAGCGGATGCGGGAGTCGGATTATGCTTCCTTACAAGTCTTTCATGCGGAAAGCACGGTCAATTCGTCCAGTCTGACAGAGCTGATTTTGCATTTGGATCTGCCTGAGTCTGTCAAGGAAGAGGTCAGACAGCTGCGGGAGTTGGAGAAATCAGTCCGAAATCCGCTGGCTCATTTGATTAAGCCCTTTGATGAGGCGGAATTGTATCGGACAACGGGCTTTTCATCCCAGCATTTTATGGAGATTTTAGTGGATTTGGCGCGCTTTACAGGGATTGTCTACGATCGGGACCATTTTTATTTTGATCAGGCAAACCGCTTGGTTAGAGCTTTATTGATAGGAGAGGAAAATGGATAAAATACAGCAGTTGCAAGACATGATTGACCAAAGTCAGAATATCGTCTTTTTCGGTGGGGCGGGTGTCTCGACCGAGTCTAATATCCCTGACTTTCGTAGTTCGGATGGGATTTACAGTGTCAAGCTGGGGCGGCATTTCACGGCAGAGCAGCTGGTGTCTCACACCATGTTTGAGCGCTATCCACAGGAGTTTTTCGACTTTTACAAGAAGTACCTGCTCTATCCAGATGCCAAGCCCAATGCGGCTCATGCCTATCTGGCTCATCTGGAGAAGACCGGCAAGCTCAAGGCTGTGGTGACGCAAAATATTGACAGCCTGCACGAAATGGCTGGTTCAAAAAATGTTCTCAAGTTGCACGGCAGTGCGGATAGGAATTTCTGTCTAAACTGTCAGCGATTTTACGATTTGGAGGCTTTTCTTGCTCTGCCTGGGACGGTGCCTTACTGCCCTGACTGTGGCGACATGATCAAACCCGATGTGACCCTCTATGAAGAGCCCTTAGATATGGAGACTTTCCAGCAAGCTGCGCAGGCCATTCATCAAGCCGATCTGCTGATCATCGGAGGTACCTCCTTGGTCGTCTATCCCGCAGCCAGTCTCATCCAATACTTTGCTGGCAAGCATCTAGTCGTTATCAACAAGACCAGCATTCCGCAGGACAAGCAAGCTGACCTCGTCATCGAAGGCAAGATTGGGGAAATTTTGGGCAAATTACGACAATAAAAGAACACCTGATGTGAGCATTGGATGCTTGTTTCAGGTGTTTTACTTTACTTATCAAACTGCACTTCCTCAATCAGATACTCGATAAAGCGCTCGCCCATCTTGGATAGGCTGGCTTTTTCGTGCTGGATATAGACCAGTTCGATCGGATCATCGATATCCAGAGGGATGGAGACGATATTATCACCGTTGAGGTTGCTGTTGAGAATACCGGTCGCAATCGTGTAGCCATCCAGACCGATCAAAAGGTTAAACAGTGTTGCACGATCGCTGACGACGATGGACTTTTTGTGGTGCTCTTGAGAGAGAATTTCCTCAGAAAAGTAGAAGGAGTTGTGAGTACCTTGGTCATAGCTGAGATAAGGGAAATCTTCCAAGTCTGACAGTTGTACCAGCTTTTTCTTGGCCAGCGGATTGGACTTGCTGACAAAGATATGTGGCTGAGCTGTGAAGAGGTGGGTCGCAATCAGATGGCTATCATCCAGCATTTTAGAAAGAACATCGCGGTTGTAGCTATTGAGAAAGAGGACGCCAATCTCGCTGCGGAAGTTCTTCACATCATCAATGATTTCCCAAGTCCGAGTTTCCCGCAGAAAGAGCTCGTATTTCTCCATGTCGCTTTTTTTAAGCAGGGAGACGAAGGCATTGACCACAAAGGCATAGTGCTGGGCAGAGACGCTAAAAAGCTCGCGGTGGGCGACAGGATTTTTGTATCGCTCTTCTAAAAGCTGAGTCTGCTCCACCACTTGGCGGGCATAGGAAAGAAACTCCATGCCGTCTTTGGTCAAGGTAATTCCTTTGGGATTGCGAATGAAAATCTCGATGCCCATTTCATTTTCCAAATCCCGCACGGCGTTGGATAGACTAGGCTGGGTGATAAAAAGTTGCTTGGCAGCCTCATTCATGCTTCCGGTCTCGACGATTTTGATAATGTAGTGTAATTGTTGAATTCTCATAGGTCTATTTTATCACAAATTGGGGATTTTTTCTTGATAAATCAGAAGTTTAGAAAATGTTTGCTTGCTAAAGTTTCCTATGCTAAAATGAAGGAAATAAGGAGGGCGATATGGCCAAAGAGGATGACTATAAAAATCGTTCGGTAGTTGGACCAATTACTATTTTTATAGTCTTTATGACAGTTTGTATCATGCTTCCACTTGGGAAACTAATGCTTATGTGGGGAGCTCACGCTGTTTATAAGGATTTGGAGCGAAAGAGTATGTCCTCGTCTATTTATCAAAAGTCACTAGAGGAGCTTAAGCTAGAAGAGAAAGTTTTAGAGAGAGGAAAGTCTCGTTTTAAATGGACAACGGATGACATCATCAATCTGCAAATAAAGGACGCCGCTGCTGGTCAAAACGGAGCTTCTCTGGACCAAGTCCTTGAAAAACACGGCAAGGCTTCAAGCTTTTTTTATACTGAGAGCAATGGGAATATTGAATTAAGCTATGTCAGTGAGGGTATTCAAGGCCGTCATAGTCATTTAAGGTTGACATTTGAAAAAGATGGAGCAGGCTATCATCTAATTAGAAAGAGCGCGAATATTCTTGATGAGGCCTATCCAACTTTGCCTCAGGGAGATAGTCCCCATCTCTGGACCAAGGCTGATATTGCTGCTTTACAAGTTCGTGACGAGAGCACAGGCAATCCTGGTATGTCCTACGAAGAAATCATTCAATTATTTGGCCTACCTAGAGAATCAGAAGTGTTTATTTCGCGCTTGGACGCAGCAGATAGCCAGCATATTGGCTTGGAACTCCAATACTTAACTTCAGATGAAAGATATAATAATGAATGGGTTCATTTAATCTTTCATCGTCAAGAAGATGGCGTCTTTCGGTTGACGACAGTTACTAGTCATATCGATAGAAGAGAAAGATAGGAGGACTTATTGCCTCCTTAGGCAGCCAAAGCAAGCAGAAAAGACGGGGAATTGTGCTTTCTTCTGTATAAACAGACTGAAGTACATTTTGCAATCTCGATCTATTCGTGATATGATGAGTTTTTAGACTGATAAGGAGCAGTGATGAAGAGACAAGAAGATTCGTTTGAAGATATTGCTTTTGAATTAGAAAAGCAAACCTATAAGTCCAAGTTTTTACCAGTCATGGTAGTAGCTATTGTTGTATTTTCTCTCATTGGAACAGCTTTTTTAACACTTTCTCTGTCAGGAAAAAGCAAAGTTAAGCAGGCGCCAATTTCGTCTAGCCAGATTAGTTCATCATCAAATAGTTTGGAAGATGAGAAAGCTGAAGCAGAACAATTGGCTAAAAGTCTTATCGTTTCTCCAGAAAAAAGCGGTCCCTTTCTTTGGACAGTTGAAAAGGCAGTCGCGCTTCCCATAAACAGATACAAGGGCGGAGCCGTCTTGGAAGATGTTTTAAAGGAATTTGGGAAACCAGTTCAAGGTGGGGCCTGGATTGATTTTTTGCCAAATCATAAAGTTCAAAAACATATTCGCCTTATCTGGAAATCGAAAAATGGTAGTACGGGCTATATAGCCTTAACCTTTGCTGAATTTGATGGTGTCTATAAGGTTATTTCAAAATACCACTTTAGCCTTTCAAGTGATAAAATTCATGTGGATAACAATCCTAAAAGATCCTTTTTATGGACGCAAGCATACATCGATAGTCTTGTTATTGGTGCTAGAGAAGGAACAGCTAAAGGTACACCATATGATGAGATTGTTTTAAAAGTCGGCTTACCTCTATATCAGACGATTTCTGGAGACGACAATCAACTGAAGATGCGGGTTGATTATGTTAATCCAGATTCTTGGCAAAATCCAGAACAATTGAAAAGAGTTCATTTAGAATTCTACAAGCAAGAAGATGGTAGATGGCGTTTGGTGTCTAAAGAAAGTGAGTAAACTAAATCGATAAGAAAGAGGAGGAAAATGAGGAGAAGTAGCAAGAAAAAACGTGATCTTCATTCGTTTAGAGAGATCAAAAGAGACCTTTATCGGCAACAAAAGCTAAAACGAGAAGAGCTCAGAATGATGACGATGAAGGAGGAGAAAAAAAGAATTAGCTTGGCTTTTACCCTTCTTTGTTTGGCAATCTCTTTTGCTTTGTTCTTTGGCTTCTATTATTTATCGCAACAAGTTCCTAATAAAGCTGAACTGAAGTACAAATATGACGATAAATCCTCGTCAGTTAGTGGAGACAGCTCGGCTAGTCAGCAAAATGATGATGAATCAAAATTGACCCAAGAACAAAAGGACTGAAAAAGAAAATTGTTGAGGAAGATGAAGAGAAGTTTGCTTTTAATTGGACATTGGATAATTTTGTAGAGCTCAAGGTGGAAAATGGGGGGACTAATAGCCCAACTTTAGAAGAAGTCATTGCGAAATATGGTAAGGGTTCAGCTGTGAGTTTTGCTACAAAAGGATTGACACTAACTTATAAGACAAGAATTATAGATGTTCCTAGATATGGCTCATCGGGACATCCTCAGGAGATTCGTTTGAGCTTTTATGATCCTGATTCAAATGGAAAGACCTACTATTTGATAAATAAAAGTGCAGTATATTTAGATGACAGTAGATATCCTTCAGCGACGAAAGATGAATTTGTCTTTAAGTGGAAGCAAGAAGATATGGATACATTAAAAATAGGTGATAGCCAGCATGGCAAAGGCGGGATGACTTATCAAGAGGTTGTTGAGCGTTTTGGACTTCCTTCAGAACTTAATATTTATGGAAGTGGCATGAGCGATAGCCCCTTATCACTACAGGCCAATTATAGAAACTTTCGAAATATAGAACGAAAATATGATTCAGTAACCTTGACTTTCAAGAGGCAGGAAGATGGCCGTTTTTATCTGGCAAATGCAAATAGTGAATTTGACAAGAGCTGGTAAGACTGTGATTCCTTGGAGAAAATTTGAAAGTTCTAATGTTTTTTCTATCTTGACAATCCTTATCGCTAACGATATAATGTTTACAATTTAACCTTTAATCAAGTCCAGTGAGGCTGCAAGGTAGGAAAAACGGTATAAGGGGCAATTTGACTGCCTTGTTTTTTGCGAAACCTTGCTGCGGCGAGGTTTTTTCTTGTAGAAAGTGAGGATGTCATGGTTAGTGACAGTTGTAAAAAGAGATTTGGCAAGATTATGCTGGAGCAGATGGAGCTGCTGGAGCAAGTAGAAATTGCGCCTCAGATTTTTTCGATGCGCCTGAAAGGCCAGATGGTGAGCCAGATGCAGGTCGGGCAATTCCTGCATATTCGAGTGCCAGATGATAGCAAGCTGCTGCGGCGTCCGATTTCTATATCGGAGATTGACCGAGAGCAACGTATCTGCCGGATTATCTATCGGGTCGAAGGTGGCGGGACGGCTATTTTTTCTCAACTTCCAGTTGGGTCTTTTCTTGATGTTATGGGGCCTCAGGGAAATGGCTTTGATTTGTCTCCGGTAGCAAAGGGCGACAAGGTCTTGATTATTGGTGGTGGTATCGGTGTACCTCCTCTCTTGCAAACGGCGAAAGAACTCCATGCTAAGGGTGCCCACGTTACAGCAGTATTAGGCTTTGCCAATCAATCTGCGGTTATTTTGGAAGAAGAATTTCGTGAGTGTAGTCAGTTGTTTATCACTACAGATGATGGCAGTTACGGACGAAAAGGCTATGTATCAACCATTGTCGATGAGCTGACTGAGGATTTTGCTGCGGTCTATTCTTGTGGCGCACCCGGTATGCTCCAGTATGTGGATCGGAAATTTCATGATCATCCCCATGCCTATCTATCAATGGAGTCTCGGATGGCTTGTGGCATGGGCGCCTGCTATGCCTGCGTCGTTCATGTAGCAGGTCAGGATGAAGCGGTTAATAAGCGGGTCTGCGAAGACGGACCAGTTTTTGAGACTGGAAGCATCGTGCTGTAGGAGGATAAAGAAATGACTGAAAATCGTTTAAAAATTTCTCTGCCAGGATTAGAGCTGAAAAATCCAATCATTCCAGCTTCAGGTTGTTTTGGTTTTGGTCAGGAGTATGCCAAATACTATGACTTGGATCTATTGGGCTCTATCATGATCAAGGCGACGACGCAACATCCCCGCTTTGGCAATCCAACGCCCCGTGTGGCCGAAACGCCAGCTGGTATGCTCAATGCTATCGGCCTCCAAAATCCAGGTGTAGATGCAGTTTTGGCCGGAAAACTTCCTTGGCTGGCTCAGCACTATCCAGACTTGCCTATTATTGCCAATGTGGCCGGTTTTTCCAATGAAGAATATGCTTATGTATCTGGAAAAATCTCCCAAGCTCCCAATGTCAAAGCGATTGAGCTCAATATTTCCTGCCCCAATGTAGACCACGGCAATGCGGGGCTTTTAATCGGGCAAGTCCCTGAGCTAGCCTATGAAGCAGTAAAGGCAGCAGTTGCTGTCTCCCAAGTCCCAGTCTATGTCAAATTGACCCCCAGCGTGGCAGATATTACCCAAGTGGCCAAAGCAGCAGAAGAGGCGGGCGCGAGTGGCCTGACCATGATCAATACCTTGGTAGGAATGCGTTTCGATTTGAAAACGAAGCGGCCAATCATTGCCAATGGAACGGGTGGTATGTCTGGTCCTGCTGTCTTTCCTGTGGCGCTCAAGCTGATTCGTCAGGTTGCTCAGTTCACCAAACTGCCAATCATTGGCATGGGCGGAGTTGACTCAGCAGAGGCGGCGCTGGAGATGTTTATCGCCGGTGCGTCAGCTATCGGCGTTGGAACGGCGAATTTTACCGATCCGTATGCCTGCCCCAACATTATAGAAAAGCTTCCGCAAGTTATGGATAAATATGGCATTGAAAGCCTAGAAAGCTTGAGAAAAGAAGTCAGAGAAAATTTACTTTAAGCTCGATTTTCTCTTGACAAACTTCCCAGTAAATTATAGAATGTTTAAGATAAAACCTTTAAAGAAGTCCAGAGAGGCTCTAAGGCGCATACGTTTAAAATGGCAGATTCTGCCACATTTTCGTGTAACCTTGCTCTCGGGCAAGGTTTTTTCTATGGTTGTAATCATTTTTATAGTAAGTAAAAAGCAAGGAGAAGAACTGCATGCGTGAAGAACGTCCTATTATCGCCCTAGACTTTCCATCTTTTGACGATGTCAAGAACTTTCTGGAGCATTTCCCTGAAGATGAAAAACTGTATGTCAAAATCGGCATGGAATTCTTTTATGCCATTGGTCCAGAAATTGTGCATTATCTGAAAGGCTTGGGACATAGTATTTTCCTCGATTTGAAATTGCACGACATCCCTAATACCGTGCGTTCAGCTATGTCTGTTTTGGGAACATTCGGCATTGATATGGTGACAGTTCATGCGGCTGGTGGCGTTGAGATGATGCGAGAGGCCAAGAAAGTTCTCGGCGACAATGCTAAGCTGGTAGCGGTGACCCAGTTGACTTCGACCAGTGAAGAAGATATGCGCGACTGCCAAAATATCCAAACAACCGTGCAAGAATCCGTTGTCAATTATGCCCGCAAGGCCAAGGAAGCTGGGCTGGATGGGGTTGTTTGTTCAGCCTTGGAAGTTGAGCTCATCAAGGAAGCTACGGCGGACGATTTTCTTTGCGTGACGCCAGGTATCCGGCCAGCAGGTGCTGAAATCGGTGACCAAAAACGGGTCATGACGCCGCAGGAAGCTCATCAGATTGGCAGCAATTATATTGTAGTTGGTCGCCCGATCATTCAGGCTGAGAATCCTTGGGATGCCTATCACGAGATTAAGAAACAGTGGAATAGCTAAATAAGAATTTTAAATGAAACGAATAACAGATTTATAAGGAGTGAAAAATGACTTTAGCCAACGATATTGCACGCGACTTGTTGAAAATCAAAGCGGTTTACTTGAAACCAGAGGAGCCTTTTACTTGGGCTTCTGGGATTAAATCACCGATTTATACGGATAACCGAGTGACTTTGGCCTACCCAGAGACTCGGACTTTGATTGAAAATGGCTTTGTTGAAAAAATTCGCGCGGAATTTCCTGATGTGGAAGTGATCGCGGGTACAGCAACGGCAGGTATTCCTCACGGTGCTATCATTGCCGACAAGATGAATCTTCCTTTTGCTTATATCCGCAGCAAACCAAAAGATCACGGGGCGGGTAATCAGATTGAAGGTCGAGTGGCTCCTGGTCAAAAGATGGTTGTGATTGAAGATTTGATTTCCACTGGCGGCTCTGTTTTGGATGCTATTGCGGCAGCCAAGCGTGAAGGAGCAGATGTGATTGGTGCTGCAGCTATCTTCACCTACGAATTACCAAAAGCAGATAAGAACTTTGCGGATGCAGGTGTGAAATTGGTGACCTTGTCTAACTACACAGAGCTTATCCACCTGGCTGAGCAAGAAGGCTACATCAATGCAGAAGGATTGGCTTTGCTGAAGAAGTTCAAAGACGATCAAGAAAACTGGCAAAATTAAGAAGTTACGAGGAGGCGGGATGAGGAGAATCCTGTCTCCTTTTTAGGATTTACGTGGCCTCTGCTCACTTTTTAAAATAGCAAAAAGTGCCTGATTTTGTTATAATAAAGCCATGTCTAAGATTTATCATATCACTTTTTTGATTCTGCAAAAAATCATGCTGGTATTGAGTCTTCATTGGCTGTTTACAGCTATTTTTCATGTGTCTCAGTTGAGTAGTTTGGCTCTGATTTTGTTTGGAGTCTTGGCCTTTCTAGCGGATCGCTATCGGCTTCAGCTCAAGGAGTCTTATCATTTTCTAATGAGGCATAAGTTGGCGATTGTCTTGGCAGCTCTTATTTTTCAGCTCATCATGCTCTTATCGGCTGAGCTTTTGATTCGACGGGACGCAGCGGTGGTTTTCACAGGAGCTTTCAAGTACCTGAAGGAGTTATCCATTTCTAGCTACTTGACGCGCAATCCCAATAATCTGCCCCTCTTTCTCTATGAGCGTTTCTTCTTTAACCTTTTTGGTGAAGCAGCTCTTTGGATTATGCAGGGACTCAATCTTTTTTACGTCAATATTGCGTCTTGGATCCTCTACAAAGGCTGTCAGCGATACTTTTCGCAGGCTACAGCAGATGCAGTTTTTAGCCTTTATATGGCCTTGGTCGGATTTTCGCCTTACTACATGTCCATGTACACGGACATTCCCCCCTTACCTTTGATTAGTCTACAGATTTTTCTAGCTCTGAGCTTGTTGGAAAATAAGGGAGATAGGCGCCAAATCATTTCTAGAAGCCTTATATTAGGGCTTCTGACTAGTCTTGCCTTTCTGATTCGTCCGACAGTGATGATTTTGCTGGTTGCTGTTTTTGGAGTTCTGTTCTTGAGACAAAACTGGAAAAAGTTTTTCTTAACTGCGGCGATCTTTGGTCTAAGCTTTTCAGCAGGTTATCTTCCGCTTCATTATGGCTTAGCCCACCAGACAGAAGTGCCGATCATCCAAGGCCAAGGACTGGCCAAAGGGCCACTTCTTTTCATCAATCTGGGGCTAACCAATATCGGTCACGATCAGGAGGACATGAAGGAAGGACTGTTGCAATACGTTGAGCCTGACAAGCGAGCTGACTACAATAACGGCATGTTTGCCAGGGAAAATGTCATCAAAGAAATCAAACGCCGCTTGAAAGAATACACTCCGCTGACCTTTCTACAGCACCTGTATTATAAACACTCTTTGACAGTTGCTGAAGGAAATTTGGGTTGGCTCTATCGCAGTGTTGAAAATGAAAAGACGCCTTATATTTCACCACTTTATGAGTTTACAAAGGACAATGCATTCGCCCAGTTTATCCGAGATTTCTTCCTCAATTCTGATAAGGATAGTTTTCGATTTTATTCGCTGATCAAGCAAGCGGTTTGGATTGTCATGGCTTTGGGGCTGGTCTTTGCCCTTTGGAAATATCGACCAAACGATTCCTTGAATTTCTTAAGCTTGGCAGTCTTTGGTGGCCTGCTCTTTCTGCAGATTTTCGAGGGAGGCAAGACCCGTTATCTGATTCAGTTTTTGCCCCAGATTTTGATTTTATCTGCTGTGGGTCTAGCTCAGTATCCTCAAGGTTTAGACAACATTCGCTTTTGGAGTAGAAAGAAGGAGTCTTTAGAATGAAAAGACCTGTACCTATCTACGAACCGCTTTATAGCTTGAAACCTATCGCTGAGAATATCTGGATTGTCGACGGTGATTTGATTGAGATGGATGCAGTGGTGACAAAGTTGCCTTTTTCAACCCGCATGACTGTCATCAAGTTAGCAAATGGTCATCTCTGGTGTCATTCACCAATCCAGCCAAATCAAGCCTTGTTTGACCAGTTGGACTCTTTGGGACCAGTTTCGCATCTTGTTTCTCCAAATAAGATTCACTATGCATATATAGCTGACTGGAAGAAGCGCTATCCTGAGGCAATTGCTTGGTCTAGCCCAGGAGTTGAGGAGAGAGCGGCCAAGCAGAAAATTCTAGTCACTTTTGATGAAAAACTGACGAATGAAGCTCCAGAAACTTGGGGAGGTCAGATAGATCAGTTGGTTTTCAAAGGAAGTGCTTATATTGAGGAAGCTATTTTTTTCACAAGGACAGTCAAACCTTGATTTTGACGGATTTAATTGAGAATTTTGAAACAGAGCATTTTCCAAATCCGTTTCGCAGCAAGGTTTATAAGTTAGTTCGTGTTGCAGCTCCGGATGGCCAGACGCCTATTGACTACCGTATGACCTTTATCGGTCATCAAAAAGAAGCTAAGGAGTGTTTGAAGCGAATGCTGGCTTGGCAACCGGAGAAAATCATCCTAGCTCACGGTTCTTGTTTTCTGGAAAATGGCAGAGCAGAACTCAAAAGAGCACTTAGGTGGATAAGATAGGAAAGGAAAATACTTGTTGCCTTGTTCCAAGGAGGCTATCTCTAAAATATTATGATAAAGAGAAGTTTATTTTTAAATTTTATATATAAAACTGTCTTTCTTCTACTTCTGATTTTGCTGACCGTTTTTGCTTTTTCCTATTTGAATTATACAGGAAGTGGATTTGTATGGGAAGAAGCAAGTAAGATCGATAGAAAAATCGCTTATATGGGACTTGTTGGTGGAATTTTTATTTCTGGTTACGCTTTTGCTCGCTTTCTTGAATTAACTGAGCATATCAGCAGGCATAGAAAATATCTTAAAAGAATGACGGAGGAATTATCTCCAACTCCTGATTTTGAAACAATAGAAGAAGAGGCTGACTTTCATGACAAAGAATTAAAGCTTTTGATTTATAAGAATTGCCTCATCACTTATCATAACTATTTCTGTTTTAGGAAGATGGATTCTCAAATTTGGCAGATTTTCGTGAATAAATATCAGAAATATAATCGAAACAAGGGCAAGAAAACCAAGTCTCTTTTGCCGCCGAAGTTCTTCCTTATTGTCAGAAATCAAGACTATAGAGAACAGTTTATGCCACTTAGGTACAAAGAGAAAAATTGGAGTCGCTTTAGTTCTTATCTAGCCGACCATTATCCGGCCATAGAGCTAGATGAACAAGTTCGTGAAATTGAGACGACGTAAGGAGACATATATGCAGCATTCAGCTTGGCACGCTTTGATTAAGGAGCAGCTGCCGGAAGGTTATTTTGCAAAAATCAATCATTTTTTAGACGAAGTGTACGCTTCTGGGACCATTTACCCACCTCGGGACAAGGTTTTTAATGCGATTCAGACGACAGATTTAGCAGATGTTAAGGTGGTTATTTTAGGGCAGGATCCCTACCACGGACCGAGACAGGCACAAGGCTTAAGTTTTTCGGTACCTGATGATATTCCAGCTCCGCCTTCTTTGCAGAATATTCTCAAAGAACTGGCTGATGATATCGGAGTGAAAGAGTCGCATGATTTGACTTCCTGGGCTCAGCAAGGGGTTCTTTTGCTCAATGCTGGGCTGACAGTGCCTGCTGGTCAGGCCAATGCGCATGCCGGCTTAATCTGGGAGCCTTTTACAGATGCTATTATTAAGGTCGTTAATGCAAAGTCAGATCCAGTTGTCTTTATACTATGGGGTTCTTACGCCCGCAAGAAAAAAGCCTTGATTAGCAATTCCCAGCATTTGATTATCGAGTCAGCTCACCCAAGTCCGCTGTCCGCCTACCGTGGCTTCTTTGGCAGCAAACCTTTTTCACGTACCAATGATTTCTTAGTGGCTAAGGGCTTGGAGCCAATTGATTGGTTAGCATAGGAGGTAGTATGGTTCAGTTAGCAACGATTTGTTATATCGATAATGGTCGGGAGTTTCTCATGCTGCACCGCAACAAAAAGCCCAACGATGTTCATGCTGGGAAATGGATTGGTGTCGGTGGTAAGCTAGAGCGAGGAGAAACCCCGCAGGAATGCGCAGCACGTGAGATTCTAGAGGAAACAGGTCTAAAGGCCAAGCCTGTCCTCAAAGGCATCATCACTTTTCCAGAATTCACTCCCGACTTGGACTGGTACACCTATGTTTTCAAGGTGACGGAGTTTGAGGGAGAGTTGATTGATTGCAATGAAGGGACTCTGGAATGGGTGCCTTACGATCAGGTGCTTTCAAAGCCGACTTGGGAAGGAGATCATACCTTTGTTGAATGGCTGCTGGAGGATAAGCCCTTCTTTTCGGCTAAATTTGTTTATGATGGTGATAAACTACTCGACACGCAGGTCGATTTTTACGAATAAAGGAGATACAAAATGCTACTAATCAAGAATGGCCGTGTAATGGATCCTAAGTCTGGTCTGGATCAAGTGTGCGATGTGCTGGTGGAGGGCAAGAAAATTGTCAAAATCGGCCAAAATCTGGAAGCGACTGATGCCCAGGTCTTAGATGCCAGTGGTTTGGTTGTGGCTCCTGGTTTGGTGGATATACATGTTCATTTTAGAGAGCCGGGCCAGACTCATAAGGAAGATATTCATACGGGGGCCTTGGCAGCAGCAGCAGGTGGTTTTACGACCGTTGTAATGATGGCCAATACCAATCCGACCATTTCTACAGTTGAAACTCTGAAGGAAGTGCTGGACTCGGCTAGTCGTGAAAATATCCATATCAAGTCGGTCGCGACAATCACAGAGAATTTTGATGGACAGCATCTGACAGATTTCCAAGGTCTCTTGGCAGCTGGTGCAGTAGGTTTTTCTGATGACGGTATTCCACTGACCAACGCTGGCATTGTCCGTCAAGCCCTCGTAGAAGCACGCAAAAACAATACTTTTATCAGCTTGCATGAGGAAGATCCCAACCTCAACGGCATCCTCGGTTTCAATGAGCATATCGCTAAAGAGCATTTTCATATCTGTGGCGCGACAGGTGTGGCCGAATACAGTATGATTGCCCGCGATGTTATGATTGCCCACGATGCTAAAGCTCATGTGCATATCCAGCATTTGTCCAAGGCTGAGAGTGTCAAGGTTGTCGAGTTTGCCCAAAAGCTAGGAGCACAGGTAACAGCTGAAGCAGCACCTCAGCACTTCTCGAAGACAGAAGCTCTGCTATTGACCAAGGGCAGCAATGCTAAGATGAATCCGCCTCTGCGCTTAGAATCGGACCGTCTGGCCGTTATCGAAGGGCTCAAGTCTGGTGTTATTTCTGTCATTGCAACGGACCATGCTCCACATCACGCTGATGAGAAAAATGTTGAAGACATCACTAAAGCACCTTCTGGCATGACTGGCCTTGAGACTTCGCTTTCTCTGGGGCTGACCTACTTGGTAGAGGCAGGGCATCTTAGCCTCATGGAGCTCTTGGAGAAAATGACAGTCAATCCAGCTAGTCTCTACGATTTTAATGCTGGTTTTCTAGCCGAAGAAGGCCCAGCTGACATCACTATTTTCGATCCTAAGGCTGACCGTTTGGTCTCCGATCATTTTGCCTCCAAGGCAGCCAATTCACCTTTTGTTGGCGAAGAGCTGAAAGGCCAAGTCAAATATACCATCTGCGATGGAGAAATCGTCTTCCAAGACTAGTAGATATTCATAGAAAGTCAACGTTCCATGTCATTTTGGAACGTTTTTCGTATTAAGAAGAAGGATTCTTTGAAAAGGCATTCCCTTTTTACAATAAAAACAGTATAATAGTAGAAAAAACATAGACTGGAGCTTTTATTTATGAAAAAGAAGCATCTTATTTTACCTGTTTTGTCCACGGTTCTGTTGGCGCCTGCCTTTTTGGACCATCAAGTTGTTGCGGATGAGGTTCAGCCAGCAACTGCTGTGGCAAATGTGAACGAACCAGCTCAAAAACCGGCTGAAACGGATTTGGCGCAAGCAGGTGGAGTTTCTGCCGATGAAGCTAGTGTTAATGCGGCCATCGCAGCTAATGCTCAAGATGTATCAGGAGCGTCTGATGCAAGCTTGCCTGAAGCTACCATTCTTCATACAAACGATGTGCATGGTCGTATCGTCGAAGAAAAAGGTGTTATCGGAGATGCCAAACTTGCAACGGTTATCAAGGAAGAACGTGCGAAAAATCCTCAAACGTTGGTCGTAGATGCAGGAGATGCTTTCCAAGGCCTACCAATTTCTAATAGCTCCAAAGGGGAAGAACGCGCGAAGATCCTCAATGAAATCGGCTATGATGCTATGGCGGTCGGCAACCATGAATTTGACTTTGGTTTGGATGAGGCTAAAAAATATAAAGAAATCCTTAATTTCCCACTTCTCAGTGCTAATACCTATGCCAACAATGCCCGTGTGTTCCAAGCATCAACCATTGTGGACAAGGATAAGAATGTAGAAGGTGATGAGTTTGTCGTGATCGGGGTGACCACTCCTGAGACAGCTACAAAAACTCACCCAAAAAATATTCAAGGTGTGACTTTCGCGGATCCAATCACAGAGGTTAACCGCGTGATTGACGAAGTTGAAGCACGTGCAGCAGCTGAAGGCAAGACTTACAAAAACTATGTCGTTCTGGCTCACTTGGGTGTGGATACTACGACCCCAGTTGAATGGCGCGGTTCTACCTTGGCTGAAGCCCTTTCTAAAAATGCCAAGCTGAAGGGCAAGCGCGTTACAGTGATTGACGGCCATTCTCACACAGTAGAGTCCACTACTTACGGTGAAAATGTGACCTACAACCAGACTGGTAGTTATTTGCACAATATCGGTAAAGTTACTTTTAAGGCCAACCAACTTCTGGGCGATCCTCAGCAAATCCCAGCTGCAACAGCTAAAAAAGCTAGTCCAGATCCAGTTGTAGCAGAGATGGTTAAGAAAATTAAGGAAAAATACGATGCAGAAAATGCCAAGGTAATTGTAGCCAAGAGTCCTGTGGAGCTTAACGGGGACCGTGAAAATGTCCGCGTTCGAGAAACTAATCTGGGGAATGTGGTAGCCGATGCCCTCTACAAATATGGCCAAACAGGCTTTGCCAACAAAACAGACTTGGCTGTGACCAACGGTGGCGGCCTACGGGAAACCATTGCCAAAGACAAGCCCATCACAAAGGGAAGTGTCATCGCTGTATTGCCTTTTGGAAATACCATTTCACAAATCAAGGTAACTGGTCAGAATATCGCAGATATGTTTGCCAAATCTTTGGGTTCCATTCTGCAAGAAAAAGATGGGAAACCTGTCTTGGATGAAAACGGCCAACCATTGCTAGAGCCAAGCGGCGGTTTCTTGCAAGTCTCTGGTGCCAAAGTTTACTATGACACAACTCTGCCAGCAGAGAAACGGATTCTTCGCATTGAAATCAAAAACAAAGAAACAGGTACTTATGAAGCCCTTGACTTGGCTAAGACCTATTACCTGACAACCAATGACTTCCTAGCAGCAGGTGGTGATGGTTATACCATGCTAGGTGGTGCGCGTGAGGAAGGTCCATCTATGGACGTGGCCTTTGCAGAATATCTGGAAAGTGCAGATTTGACAGCCTATGCAGCAATTAATCCAAATTCTCGCACGATTTCTATGTCTGCTAGCAAGGATACAGATGGAGATGGTTACACAGATATCGAGGAAATCCAGCAGGGTACTGATCCAAAAGATGCCGCTTCTAAGCCTGGACAAAGCAACCCAGCAAATCCTACCAATCCAACAAACCCAACTAATCCAACAAATCCAATCAATCCAACAGTTCCAACAAGACCAAGCAATCCAGTGGTTCCAAGCCAACCTAATCATCCAGTTGTGCCTGAGACAAAACCACAAGAACAACCTTCTGTTGAGAAGCCAAATACAGCTCAGCCAGCAGCAAATAAGGCAACTTATCAAGCTCCAGCACAGGTTCGTCCGGCAGAACTAGCAAGCAAACAAGGTACTCTTCCGAAAACAGGAAACAAGAATCCTGTTCTTCTTTCCCTCTTCGGACTGGTTCTGGGAACCTTAGGCGTATCAAGCCTGAAAAAAACTCAAAAAGATTAAAAAAATGAGGCTGGGACAAAAGTCCTAGCCTCTCAATTGTTTTTTTTTGATTGTCGAGCAAGACGCAGTGGTTGAGTGGGCTCTACTACGCTGATTTCATCAGCATTTACAGCCCTACTCAACTGTGCGGAAGTGGGACGACGAAATCGAATTCTAACGAATTACCGATTTCCGTCCCACTCTCATTTTTTTGGATTTTGCTTGGTCAGGTTGATGCCCCAAGGGATTAGGTTTTCAGTTTTATTTCGAATCCGCTGGATATTGTCGCGATGACGAAGGATGATAATAGTCGCTAAGAGAATGATAATCAGGGTAAAGAGGAAATCATAGCTAGGTAGGATAAAGCCTAAAGCAGGAAAAATCAAGACAGACAGGATAGCCACGCTTGCAGAAACCACGCTGGCTAGAGAAATCATACTTCCCAGATAGAGAGTCGTCACAAAGACCAATATCAGATAGATAAAGAAAGCTGGTGAGAAGCCCAGAACGGCTCCAGCACTAGTCGCCACGGCTTTGCCGCCCTTGAAGCCAGCAAAGATTGGGAAGGTATGGCCAATCACGGCCAAGAGACCAAAAATCAGTGGTGAAATCCCTTCAATATGCAGGAAAAGCGGCAGCAGCGTCGCTAGTGTACCTTTGAAAAAGTCAATGGCAAAGGTGGCAGTGCCGGCCGTCTTTCCTAGGATACGAAAAGTATTGGTCGTGCCAGTATTGCCACTGCCGTATTCTCGCAGGTTCTTTTTAAAGAAAATCTGTCCAATCCACAAACCTGTCGGAATGGAGCCCAGTAAATATGCTAGTAATAATCCAATTATCGTGTTCATCATGATTTTATTATACCATGATTTGGAACTTGGACAAAGGACTATGATAAGAATATTTTAAGTGAATTGTCTAGTCTGATGCTTGCAGCTAGGCTGCCTTTCTCCAAAATCACTTGAAATCCAGATTCTATCAGCCTTTAAGGGGTATTTTGTAGAAAAAAACTTTGCAAAATTTATCAAAAACTTGTAAGATAATAAGGATGACTATCATGCAGGAGGTTCCTTGTGGCAAAAAAGGAAATCAATATTAACAATTACAATGACGATGCCATTCAGGTATTAGAAGGGTTGGATGCGGTCCGCAAACGTCCAGGGATGTATATCGGATCGACCGACGGAGCGGGACTTCACCATCTGGTCTGGGAGATTGTGGACAATGCAGTCGATGAAGCCTTGTCAGGCTTCGGTGACCGAATCGAGGTCACCATCAATAAAGACGGCAGTCTGACCGTCGCAGACCACGGACGCGGGATGCCAGTCGGCAAGCACGCTATGGGGATTCCCACAGTTGAGGTCATCTTCACCGTTCTTCACGCTGGTGGTAAGTTCGGTCAAGGAGGATATAAGACCTCAGGCGGTCTCCACGGTGTAGGCTCCTCTGTCGTCAATGCCCTGTCCAGCTGGCTGGAAGTTGAAATCACGCGGGATGGGACTGTTTATAAGCAGCGCTTTGAAAATGGCGGAAAACCAGTTACTACGCTCAAGAAAATCGGTACTGCACCTAAGTCCAAGTCTGGGACCAAAGTGACCTTCATGCCGGACGATACGATTTTTTCAACGACAGACTTCAAGTACAACACTATTGCGGAGCGGCTGAAGGAATCAGCCTTCCTGCTCAAGAATGTCCGCCTGTCGCTGACCGATGCTCGCACTGGCGAAGAAGTGGAATTTCACTATGAAAACGGGGTTGAAGACTTTGTCAGCTACCTCAATGAAGATAAGGAAACCCTGACTCCTGTCCTCTATTTCGAGGGCGAGGAGAGCGGCTTCCAAGTTCAGGTGGCCCTTCAGTACAACGACGGCTACTCGGATAATATCCTGTCCTTTGTCAATAACGTTCGCACCAAGGACGGTGGGACCCATGAGACGGGGCTCAAGTCTGCCATTACCAAGGCCATGAACGACTATGCCAGAAAGACAGGCCTGCTCAAGGAAAAGGACAAGAATCTAGAAGGCTCGGACTACCGCGAGGGTCTAGCTGCTGTCCTGTCCATCCTGGTTCCAGAAGAACACCTCCAGTTTGAAGGCCAGACCAAGGACAAGCTGGGCAGTCCTTTGGCTCGTCCTGCCGTGGACTCCATCGTCTCTGACAAGCTGACTTTCTTCCTCTTGGAAAATGGCGAGCTGGCGTCCAATCTCATCCGCAAGGCTATCAAGGCCAGAGATGCCAGGGAAGCGGCTCGCAAGGCGCGTGACGAAAGCCGGAACGGCAAGAAAAATAAAAAAGACAAGGGCTTGCTCTCTGGTAAGCTAACCCCAGCCCAGTCCAAGAACCCAGCCAAGAACGAACTCTATCTGGTCGAGGGAGATTCTGCCGGCGGCTCTGCCAAGCAAGGCCGTGACCGTAAGTTCCAAGCCATCCTGCCCCTGCGCGGTAAGGTTATCAATACTGCCAAGGCTAAGATGGCCGACATTCTCAAGAACGAAGAAATCAACACCATGATTTACACGATAGGAGCTGGTGTCGGGACAGACTTCACCCTTGAGGATGCCAACTATGACAAGATTATCATCATGACTGATGCGGACACCGACGGTGCCCATATCCAGACCTTGCTGCTGACCTTTTTCTATCGCTATATGCGACCGCTGGTCGAGGCTGGCCGTGTCTATATTGCCCTGCCGCCTCTCTACAAGATGTCCAAGGGCAAGGGCAAGAGCGAAGTTGTCGAGTATGCCTGGACCGATGGTGAGCTGGATGACTTGCGCCGCAAGTTTGGCAAGGGTGCCATGCTTCAGCGCTACAAGGGGCTCGGTGAAATGAACGCCGACCAACTCTGGGAGACCACCATGAATCCCGAAACCCGCACCCTCATCCGTGTCACCATCGAAGACCTGGCCCGCGCCGAACGCCGCGTTAATGTCCTTATGGGCGACAAGGTCGAACCACGCCGCAAGTGGATTGAGGATAATGTCAAGTTTACGCTTGAGGAGAGTGGAGTGTTTTAGAGTATGAGAGAATTTAAATAGTTTAAAGGAGAAATAGACAAATGGAAGGTATTATTAAAAATTATAATGAACAACGTGGTTTTGGTTTTATAAAAACTAATCAAGGGAAGGATGTTTTTTTCCACATAACGAATTGGCAAAGCGAGGAGTTACCACAGTCAAATATGCTGGTTTCATATTCAGTAGAGGAATCCGAAGGAAAAACGTTTGCAGTTAATGTTAAACTTATGCGTAAAAAGCAAGGCGTAATTGTCCTAGGAAACAATAGAATTAAAATTTCTAATATTAAGTCTTACGGTATAGATTATGAACCAATTCTTCATCAACGGATCCATAAAAGTTTTGATGAAATATGTGAGGATAATGAGAATGCAGATTGGGTAGTAATTTCAGATCAAGGAAATTATATAGATTCAACTCAGCGACTTCTTAAGTCTAGAGAATATTTCAACGATCCAGATTTAATATATAAAAGTGGTGTGAAATATTATGATGATAAAGGGAATATCTGTAAATATATACCCTCATTAATTGAAATAATTTTTAATTCAGTAAAAAATAAAAATTTGATTAATTACAATATAAAAAAAGATTTTCAATTTTTAGAAGTTCCATGTTTATATATAACCACATATCAAGGGGATAACTATCGTTATAATCAGTTAGATTGTAATTTTGATGTGTTTGAGAAGGTTAAAGAAATTGATTCAAATATGTAATCAATGTGTCCGCTTTACAGACATGTCCTCTACAGAATCTAAAGTTTTCACTGAAAAGGCAGGTATTCCCATGAGAACTGAACCCGAAATGCTAGATTTAATTTTGCAAACCGCAAAAGCGCTACAGGTCGAGGCTGTTGCTATGTCCGGCTCGCGGACAAACCCAAATGCTACCAAGGACGAGTTCCAAGACTATGATGTGGTCTATATTGTGGAGAATTTTGATAGTCTGATAGCTGACCTTGCTTGGTTGGAAAGGTTTGGCAAGCGCATGATCGAGCAGCATGTCCTACTAGGCCATCGCCGCCTCTATCTCATGCTCTTTGAAGATGGCAATAGGATAGATTTGACCCTCTGTCCCAAGGAGCACATCAAAGAGTGGGTAGATAGCGAAGCGGATTTCACAGTGCTGGATGACCCGCAGGGGCTGTTTGCTCCTTATGCACCGACACCCAAGCGCTATTGGACGGCACCAGCCAGTGAGACTGATTTTGATAAATCCTGCAATGAATTTTGGTGGGTGTCAGCCTATGTGGTCAAGGGCATTCATCGAAATCACCTGATATATGCGACGGATCATCTGTATGGAATCTGCCAACAAGAATTGCTCAAGCTTTTAGCTTGGCAAGTAGCGGCAGAAAAGGGGGCGGTCGATGTTGGCAAGAACTACAAGTACCTCTTTCAGTATTTGCCTGCTGAGAAAGAGAAGGAATTTACAGCCTTGCTTGACTTTTCCGACCAGAAAAAAATTACCCAGTCTCTCTTAGATACCATGGACTTTTTCCACAAAGAAGCACAAGCTTTCTCTCGCAAAACCGGCTTCCACTATGACAAAGCAACCGCAGAAAAGATGATTAAGTATGCTGAGGAGAAGTTGAAATAGCTTTAGAGACACTTACAAGATGAAAAAAATCTTTGGTTTATAATAGTTATTGAGGTGAAATAGTATGTTGGATTTTATGTTTGGAATATTTGCTATGTTATTCCCATTTCTTCCGATTGTGTCCATAATCTTATCAATATATATTGCCTTACAAAATAATAAACTTGGCAAAAGATTTTATGGTTTATTTTTTCCTGTAATTATCACCATTTGTAATATTTGGTTGTTTCCTATAGATCGGACAGATATGTTTCAGGATGCTTTAAGGTTTTATTTTTTTCTAATTGATTTTTGTTTACCTATGCTTATTTCTTCCACAATCTATCAATCAATACGCTTATATTATTTATACAAATCAATCAAGTGGAGAGTCTTCCCTATAAGTATCTGTTATTTATTTGGTTTAATTTTTCATTATCTTAATACAATGCATTGGGAGGAGCTATTTCGAGGGCAAAAGTTTGTATTTGATATCTTGCTGATATCGACTGCTATAATTTCTTATTTACCTTGTCTATATTTGTACATGCTTCAAAGAAGAAAGAACAATCCATAGGGAATAGTTGCTTTTGGTTAATCTAAATAAGTGTTTGTGAATGATTCAAATAGTATCTAAAAATATTTTTCTTAACTACCAATATTAATGTAAAAATCTACTCTACATTCTTTGAAAGGAGTTGAACACGCCCTAAATACTGTGTGAAAAAGATAAATTCTCTTGTGAGTATCGCTCGCTTTAAGAATTCCCTATTTTCACTTTGCATTTTACGGGCTTAGTATCCTATGTCCAATATTCAAAACATGTCCCTTGAGGACATCATGGGAGAGCGCTTTGGTCGCTACTCCAAATACATCATTCAAGAGCGGGCCCTGCCAGACATTCGAGATGGCTTGAAGCCTGTTCAGCGCCGTATTCTTTATTCCATGAACAAGGACGGCAATACCTTTGACAAGGGCTACCGCAAGTCTGCCAAGTCTGTCGGGAACATCATGGGGAATTTCCATCCTCACGGTGACAGTTCTATCTACGATGCCATGGTCCGTATGTCTCAGGACTGGAAAAATCGCGAGATTCTCGTTGAGATGCACGGAAACAACGGTTCCATGGACGGTGATCCACCGGCGGCTATGCGTTATACTGAGGCGCGTCTGTCTGAAATGGCTGGCTATCTTTTGCAGGATATTGAGAAAGATACCGTTCCTTTTGCTTGGAACTTTGACGATACCGAGAAAGAGCCGACTGTTTTGCCGGCAGCCTTTCCTAATCTTTTGGTCAATGGAGCAACTGGGATTTCTGCTGGTTATGCGACTGATATTCCGCCCCATAATCTAGCCGAAGTCATTGACGCGGTTATCTATATGATTGATCATCCGTCTGCCAAGGTGGACAAACTCATGGAGTTTCTGCCTGGTCCAGACTTCCCGACAGGAGCTATTGTCCAAGGTCGAGATGAGATTAAGAAAGCCTACGAGACTGGCAAAGGTCGCGTCGTGGTGCGCTCCAGAACTGAGATTGAAAAGCTGAAGGGCGGAAAAGAGCAAATCGTCATCACCGAGATTCCTTACGAGATTAATAAGGCTGTCTTGGTCAAAAAGATTGACGATGTGCGGGTCAATAACAAGGTGGCCGGTATTGCCGAGGTGCGGGACGAATCCGACCGGGATGGTCTTCGCATTGCCATCGAGCTCAAGAAAGACGCCAATACTGAGCTGATTCTCAACTACCTCTTTAAGTACACCGACTTACAAGTTAATTACAACTTCAACATGGTGGCGATTGACAATTTCACGCCGCGTTTGGTAGGGATTGTGCCAATCTTAACCAGCTACATTGCCCACCGCAAGGAGATCATTTTGGCTCGCAGCCGTTTTGACAAGGCCAAGGCTGAGAAACGACTGCATATCGTGGAAGGACTGATTCGGGTGCTTTCCATCTTGGACGAAGTGATTGCCCTGATTCGTGCTTCAGAAAATAAAGCAGACGCCAAGGAAAATCTTAAAGTCAGCTATGATTTCACTGAGGAGCAAGCTGAGGCTATCGTCACTCTCCAACTCTACCGTTTGACAAATACGGACGTAGTGGTTCTGGAAGAGGAAGAAGCAGAGCTGCGCGAGAAGATTGCCATGCTGGCAGCCATTATCGGCGATGAGCGCACCATGTATAATCTTATGAAGCGTGAGCTCCGCGAAGTCAAGAAGAAGTTTGGCAATCCGCGTCTCAGCGAGCTGCAGGATACAGCAAACGCCATCGAGATTGATACAGCTAGTCTCATCGTTGAGGAAGAAACCTATGTCAGCGTGACTCGTTCTGGTTATATCAAGCGGACCAGTCCGCGTTCTTTCTCGGCGTCGACCTTAGAAGAGATAGGCAAGCGTGATGATGACCGACTGATTTTCCTCAGTCCGGCCAAGACGACTCAGCACTTGCTGATTTTTACGAGTCTAGGAAATGTCATTTACCGGCCTGTTCATGAGCTGTCAGACATCCGCTGGAAAGAAATCGGAGAACACCTCAGCCAGACCATCAGCAACTTTGATACCAAGGAAGAGGTTATCTATACAGAATTGCTGGATAGTTTTGAGGAAGGCACTTACTTTGCAGTGACCAAGCTGGGTCAAATCAAGCGTGTAGAGCGCAAGGAATTTAGTCCTTGGCGGACCTACAAGTCCAAGTCACTCAAGTTTGCCAAGCTGAAAAATGAAGACGACCAGGTTATTGCTCTGGCGCCGATTAAGCTGGATGATGTTATGCTCGTAACCAAGAATGGCTATGCCCTGCGCTTTAATATTGAGGAAGTGCCGGTTATCGGAGCTAAGGCGGCTGGGGTTAAAGCCATCAACCTCAAGAAGGACGATGTCTTAGCAGCAGCCTTTATCGCCAACACAGACTCGCTTTACATCCTGACTCAGCGCGGTTCACTGAAGCGTATGGCAGTTGCAGATATTCCTGTTACTAGTCGGGCAAATCGCGGTCTTCAAGTTCTGAGAGAGCTTAAGACCAAGCCGCATCGTGTCTTCGCAGCTGGTCCAGTCTATGGCGAAGCAGCAGACTTTGACCTCTTTACAACAGAAGCAGAAGCCAGTGAGGAGCAGATTTTGCAGGTGCTTTCCAATAAAGGAACGGCCTATGAAATCAATCTGACTGACCTCAGCCTGTCTGAGCGCACCAGCAATGGCAGCTTCATCTCTGATACCATTTCAGACGAAGAAGTTTTCTCAGCTTATATCAAGTAATCAACAAGCCAGTTCATACGAACTGGCTTGTTTAAAAAATAAATTTTCAGAAAATTGAAAATAATGATTGAATTTTTCAGAAAAAGGTGTACAATAGGGAGTATCTATAAATTGAAAGATAAGGAAAAGAGGAAAAGACTATGACAGTAAATCTTGATTGGGAAAATCTTGGCTTTTCATATATGAAATTGCCCTATCGCTATATCGCTTATTATCGGAATGGTCAGTGGGAGGAAGGCAAGCTGACAGAAGATGCGACCCTGCATATTTCTGAGTCTTCACCAAGTCTTCACTATGGCCAGCAGGCTTTTGAGGGACTTAAGGCCTATCGTACCAAGGATGGCAGTGTTCAGCTTTTCCGTCCAGATGAGAATGCTAAGCGCCTGCAACGCACATGCGATCGTCTCTTGATGCCGCAAGTTTCAACTGAAATGTTTGTGGAAGCGTGTAAGGCTGTTGTTCGGGCCAATGAAGAATATGTACCGCCATATGGAACAGGGGGAACTCTCTACCTTCGTCCCCTTTTGATTGGTATAGGAGATATCATCGGGGTAAAACCAGCAGAGGAGTATATTTTTACGATTTTTGCTATGCCAGTCGGAAACTACTTCAAGGGTGGTTTGGTTCCAACTAACTTCTTGATCCAGGATGAATATGACCGTGCAGCTCCACATGGTACGGGTGCAGCTAAGGTAGGTGGGAACTATGCTGCTAGTCTCCTTCCAGGTAAAATGGCCAAGTCTCGCAACTTTTCTGATGTTATCTACCTAGATCCGTCAACTCATACCAAAATTGAAGAAGTTGGATCAGCCAATTTCTTTGGAATCACCAAGGACAATGAATTTGTGACTCCGCTTAGCCCGTCCATTCTCCCATCTATTACCAAATATTCTTTGCTTTACTTGGCAGAGCACCGCTTGGGCTTGACGCCAATTGAAGGTGATGTTCCGATTGATAACTTGGATCGCTTTGTCGAAGCAGGAGCCTGTGGTACTGCGGCTGTTATCTCACCAATTGGAGGAATCCAGCATGGCGATGATTTCCATGTATTCTATAGCGAGACAGAAGTCGGTCCAGTGACCCGCAGACTGTATGATGAGCTGACTGGTATCCAATTTGGTGATGTGGAAGCTCCAGAAGGTTGGATTGTAAAAGTAGACGAATAACCCAAGAGCCTTTTGAGGCTCTTTTTATTGAGGAAATCACTTGCCAGCTTTGCTATTTTTGTGTAAAATAGAAACTTGAAAGAGGTAGAAGAATGAGTAAAAAAGATAAAAAAATTGAGATTCAGATTGCGGATAGCAAGGTGACGCTTGGCGCTGACCAATTTGATGGCTACACCCTTTCTATTGGGAAAAAAGTCATTGGCGAGATTGCCGAGTTTGATGGCCAATTTGCTATTGTCAAGAATGGAAATGTTGAAAGTTTATATAAAAAGCTTGAAAAAGCGGTGGAAACTTTGATTGAAACCTACAATTTAGGAAAATAAGGGCTTGCGCTTTTATTAGATTAATGATATAATTGATATCGTTGATTGTCGGAGAGATAGCGAAGAGGCTAAACGCGGCGGACTGTAAATCCGCTCCTTCGGGTTCGGGGGTTCGAATCCCTCTCTCTCCATTTCATCATTGGGGTATAGCCAAGCGGTAAGGCAAGGGACTTTGACTCCCTCATGCGTTGGTTCGAATCCAGCTACCCCAGTTCTTAGGTAATATATCAGATAAAGGATAAAATATCGTCGGATATTTTATTTCTTTATAGGGTGGAAAACGGTAAAGATAAATCAATGTCGTTTGCGGGTGCTTAGGAAAATAATTATAAGTATGTCAAGTAGTATACTTGATTGTTGGAGGATTTTTTTAGATGAATGAATTTGAAGATTTGCTAAACAGTGTTAGCCAAGTCGAGCCAGGTGATGTCGTTACTGCTGAAGTATTGACAGTGGATGCTAACCAAGCTAATGTTGCCATTGCTGGTACTGGTGTTGAAGGGGTTTTGACTCTGCGTGAGTTGACAAATGATCGTGATGCTGACATCAATGACTTTGTAAAACCAGGTGACACACTTGAATTGCTTGTTCTTCGTCAAGTAGTAGGTAAAGATACAGATACAGTTACTTACCTAGTATCTAAAAAACGTTTAGAAGCTCGCAAAGCATGGGACAAATTGGTTGGTCGTGAAGAAGAAGTTGTTACTGTTAAGGGCACTCGTGCTGTTAAAGGTGGACTTTCTGTTGAGTTTGAAGGACTTCGTGGATTTATTCCAGCTTCAATGCTCGATACTCGTTTCGTTCGCAACACTGAACGTTTTGTAGGTCAAGAATTTGATGCTAAGATCAAAGAAGTAGATCCAAAAGAAAACCGCTTCATCCTTTCACGTCGTGAAGTTGTAGAAGCAGAAGCTGCAGCAGCACGTGCAGAAGTATTTGGTAAATTGAATGTTGGTGATGTTGTAACTGGTAAAGTTGCTCGCATCACAAGCTTCGGTGCTTTCATTGACCTTGGTGGTGTTGATGGTTTGGTTCACTTGACTGAACTTTCTCACGAACGCAACGTTTCACCAAAATCTGTTGTTTCAGTTGGTGACGAAATCGAAGTGAAAGTTCTTGATTTGAACGAAGAAGAAGGCCGCGTGTCTCTTTCACTTAAAGCTACAACCCCTGGACCATGGGATGGTGTTGAACAAAAACTTGCTGCTGGCGATGTAGTTGAAGGTACAGTAAAACGTTTGACTGACTTCGGTGCTTTTGTTGAAGTATTGCCAGGTATCGACGGACTTGTTCACATCTCACAAATTTCACACAAACGTGTTGAAAATCCAAAAGATGCTCTTAAAGTTGGTCAAGAAGTAACTGTTAAAGTTCTTGAAGTGAATGCTGCTGCTGAGCGTGTATCACTTTCTATCAAGGCTCTTGAAGAGCGTCCAGCTCAAGAAGAAGGCCAAAAAGAAGAAAAACGTCAATCTCGTCCACGTCGTCCACGTCGTCAAGAAAAACGTGACTTCGAGCTTCCAGAAACTCAAACTGGTTTCTCAATGGCTGATCTTTTCGGTGATATCGAATTGTAATTTACTTAAGAAGAGGCTGAGTTTCTCAGCTTCTTTTTTCGTCTTTTCAAGTGGGGCTTGTGTCATGATCATTTACTTGCGAGGGTTACCTCTTTAGGTATATTTAGTTTTGTTTAAGTCAAAAATGCTAGACTAAGTCTCTCGTGCATTCTATGAGAAAGGAGTTTGCCATGAAGTTTATTTTCAATTGTATTAGATTTGTATTTCGCTTGATTTGGCGGCTCATCTGGGGGCTTATTTGGTCTGTGGCACTCAGTTTCCTTGTTCTTGTAGGTGTTTTTTATTTTACTACTTCGACAGAGACGGGGGCAGAGGGATTATCGCAGGCTCTTCGAACTACTGTTACTCAAGTGGATCAATTCTTAACGCATCAAGGACTTTCCACTGGTTTTCAGACTAATGAGGGAATTCAGTCCCATCAGCTGACAGATGAGCATGCAACAACAGGGGCTCGTTGGGATCAGCCAAGCGCCACAATTTATATCGATACAAATAATGAAACCTTCCGTTCAGCCTATCAGGAGGCCATTGATTCTTGGAATCAAACAGGTGCCTTCACCTTTCAAATCATCAATGACAAAGACAAGGCAGACATTGTTGCGGCGGAGATGAACGATGGCAACGTCAGTGCAGCTGGTGAAGCTGAGTCGCAGACCAATCTCCTAACCAAACGATTTACCCATGTGACCGTTCGCCTCAATAGTTACTACTTGCTGGACAGACGCTATGGTTATTCTCATGAGCGGATTGTCAATACAGCAGCGCACGAATTGGGCCATGCTATCGGATTAGACCATAATGAGGAGGAATCAGTGATGCAGTCGGCAGGCTCATTTTATAGCATTCAGCCGATAGATATCCAGGCTGTAAAAGACTTGTATCAATCATAAAGGTATGCTAAAATCGATTTTTAATATTATTAGACGCTTTCCAGAGCAAGTTTTCCTTTTTCTTTTTAACTCAGGCATTTTTGCTTGGCTGTGGAAAAGCGGCAGTGACATTGCTAACCAGCTAGGCGTGACAGCAGCTTGGGAAACTCATGTTCCAGCGCCCATTCAGGCCTTCTTTGGCGAGAATGTGGAGACAGTTCAAGGATTTTTCCAGCATTCAGCCATTATGTGGCTGATTGGTTCCATGATTATTCTATGGATTGTTCGTTTTGTCAAAGGGATGATAAAATTTGTTATCTTTGCGGTTCTGATTCTGCTAGGAATTTATCTGATTTTGCAGAATCAATCTATTCTCAATAGTTTTATGTAGGGCAGTCAGGTATGACTGTCTTTTTCTTTTGGGGAGCTGAGTTCGCTTTCTCTTGAATTCTGATAGCTGTACTTCTGGAAATCTGCTATAATGGTCTTATGATTATTTTACAAGCAAACAAGATTGAACGCTCTTTTGCAGGGGAGCTACTTTTTGACAATATCAACCTGCAGGTGGATGAGAGTGACCAGATTGCTCTGGTCGGTAAAAACGGAGCTGGTAAGTCAACCCTGCTCAAGATTTTAGTGGGCGAGGAAGAGCCGACTTCTGGTCAAATCAATAAAAAACGAGATCTGTCCCTGTCCTATCTGGCTCAGGACAGCCGCTTTGAGTCGGAGAATACTATCTACGACGAGATGCTGCTGGTCTTTGATAGCCTGCGCCAGCAGGAGAAGCGCTTGCGGCAAATGGAGCTCCAAATGGGAGAGTTGTCAGGAGAAGAGCTGACGGCTCTCATGACCCAGTATGACCAGCTGTCAGAGGACTTTCGCCAGAAGGGTGGTTTTACCTACGAGGCCGATATTCGAGCGATTTTGAATGGTTTCAAGTTTGACCAGTCCATGTGGCAGATGAAGATTTCTGAGTTGTCGGGCGGGCAGAATACTCGTCTGGCTCTGGCTAAGATGCTTTTGGAGAAGCCAGAACTGCTAGTCTTAGACGAGCCGACCAACCACTTGGATATCGAGACCATCGCCTGGCTGGAAAATTATTTGGTAAATTATAAAGGTGCCCTCATCATCGTCAGCCACGACCGCTATTTCCTAGACAAGGTTGCGACCATCACGCTGGACTTGACCAAACATTCCTTGGATCGCTATGTGGGCAATTACTCTAGCTTTGTGGTCCAAAAGGAGCAGAAGCTGGCCACTGAAGCCAAGAATTACGAAAAGCAGCAGAAAGAAATCGCTGCGCTGGAGGACTTTGTCAATCGCAATCTAGTTCGGGCTTCCACTACCAAGCGGGCTCAGTCCCGCCGTAAGCAATTGGAAAAGATGGAGCGTTTGGACAGGCCGGAGACCGGCAGTCGCTCGGCTAATATGACCTTCAAATCCGATAAGGTTTCGGGAAATGTTGTTCTGACCTTGGAAGATGCAGCTATTGGCTACGGAGAGGAAGTCCTGTCGGAGCCGATTAACCTTGATATTCGCAAGTTTAATGCGGTAGCTATTGTCGGGCCAAATGGGATTGGAAAGACGACCTTGCTCAAGTCCCTCCTTGGCCAAGTGCCCTTTATTCGAGGCAAGGAGCAGCTGGGAGCTAATGTGGAAGTGGGTTACTATGACCAAACCCAGAGCAAACTGACTCCCAGCAATACAGTTCTTGATGAGCTATGGAATGACTTCAAGCTAACGCCAGAGGTCGAGATTCGCAATCGTTTAGGTGCTTTCCTCTTCTCGGGGGACGATGTCAAGAAGTCTGTCGGTATGCTATCGGGTGGGGAGCGGGCGCGTCTGCTTCTAGCCAAGCTGTCTATGGAAAACAACAACTTCCTCATCCTAGACGAGCCGACCAACCATCTGGACATTGACAGCAAGGAAGTGCTGGAAAATGCCCTGATTGACTTTGACGGTACCCTGCTCTTTGTCAGCCACGACCGTTACTTTATAAACCGCGTGGCTACCCAGATCATCGAGCTTTCTGAGACAGGATCCACCCTTTATTTGGGTGATTATGACTACTATCTGGAGAAAAAGGCAGAGCAGGAAGCGTTGCGTGAGGAGACGGAGCAGGCCAGTCCTGACAAGCCAGCACCTGCCAATGATTACCAGCTCCAAAAGGAAAACCAGAAAGAACAGCGCCGTCTGGCCCGTCGCCTAGAACAACTGGAAGCGCAAATCGAGGACTTGGACAGCCAGATCAGTCAGCTTCAGGAAGCCATGCAGGCAACCAATGACGCTGGCGAACTCATGGAGGGCCAGCAGCAAATTGACCAGCTGACCGCCAAACAAGAAGAAGCCATGCTAGAGTGGGAAGAACTGGCGGAGAAGGTGTAGGAGTATGCAATTTCTGTGAGAAATGAGCTCCCCAGAGCTCAGAATGCTTAATTCACATGTGAAATCAGTCCAAAAAGGACAAAAAGCGAATTTTCTTATACTAAATCCTTCGTTTTTGTAGAAAAAAATTTGATTTTTCCTGAAGGCTCATCTCGCCTAGAGTAAGTTTTAAACTTTCTCATGCGTGCTGAGTCCTTTTTAGGAGACGCTGTTAAGGCTGTCTCGAGTGGGTGGAAATCTATGACATCTTGGTTTGGAGATTAAAAATGAAAAAGAAATCGATTTTTAAGACTAGTTTTGAGGAGAGTTTAAATCTGGAAGATGATAGTTTTTTACAGTATCAATTGAAGGAACAAGATAAAAAAGCGTCCAGACCTCCAAGGAATGTATTTGATTATTTTAAAAACGCTCTTTTATATGGTATATTGGCACTTATTTTCCCGATTGGCTTCAACTTCTTATTATTGGCTTTTTCAACAATGCTTTATAGTAGTGATCCAAAAGATTTAGCCTTACCAATTTCTAATCATAATTTTTTGACGGCCCCTGTCTATGCAATCGGATTATTTATATGGCTTCTCTTCGTTCTAATTGGTAAATTTATCAAACCATTTTTTATTCTTCCATATAGGACTCATTTTCATGTCATAACGTTTTTGATTTGGTTTGTTATAGAGTTCGACCTCGCTGCTATTGGTTTAGCATTACCATTTCTAACAATATTAGAAATTCTTATTCTTGTTTGTGTTCTTTTAGCCTCAATTTATTGGATGTTAAGGATAGAACTTAAAAGTTTGGAGAAACGAATGTATGGAGAAATTCAGTCACCTAGCTTACTCGATAAAATTGCTAAAGGTCTTGCTATTTATGGAGCAGGTCTATTGGGCTTAGGTGCGGTTGTTAATTATATTTTCAAAGCTTTTTCTATTAGTTTTTCACATTCCGTAACTGTTTTTGGTCTCTTCATATGTTGGATTTTGTTAAACCTTGGTTTAATTGCAATGCTTATTTTTATGGAGTTTCCTTATTTCCTTTATGCTTACTATAAATGGAAATACCCTGAAGAGTATCGCGAATGGGAAGGTAAATCCGTGGAAGAATGGTATGGAAAGAGATACCTGAAAAAGCACTCAGAATTAGTAGAAAAGAAGATTGAGAATTAAACCTATGACAAAAAAGTCACTATTTACAGCCAGTTTTGAAGAGAGTTTGAGTCTGGAAGATGATGGGTTTCGAAAGTTACAGCAAGAGCAACATAATAAGACGGCTAACTATTTCAAAAAAGGGAGAGCTTCTCTTTGGTTCTGCATCAAAAGTTTTATTTTATCACTTATTTTTCCTGTCGGGTTCAACTTTCTATTGCTTATTGTATCTATGGCATTCCATGAAAGTGACACTCTGACCCTTCCGATAGCTAAGCACGAGTCATTAACGGTAAATGTTTTTTTGATATTACTTCTAATTTGGCTATTCTTAGTCATACTCGGAAAGTTTATTAGACCAGTCTATCTTTTACCATATCGCTATCAGTTTCATACTTTTACATTTATGATTTGGTTCTTATTGGAAATTGATTTAATCGTGTTTGATATTCTATTAGCAAATCTGGCAACTTGGGAAATGATTGGCATCTATGGAATCATTATGATTGTCACTTATACGATATGGAATATTGAGTTAAGAGGATTAAGACGACTCATGTATGGTGAGGTCTCGGGAAATACTTTCCGTTATAAGATTGCAAAAATAATTTCTCTCTATGGTATGGGGATTTTAGGAGCAGGTATTATCATAAAGCGTATTTTAGGAATCTTTACAGTAGATGTGTCAGGTTCAATAAAGGCATTTGGTTTCTTGCTATTATGGATTTTTTGTAATGTTGTATTGGTTGCTGTAGTTGCTTTCATAGGTTTTCCTTATTTCCTTCAAGCTTACTATAAATGGAAATACCCTGAAGAGTATCGTGAATGGGAAGGTAAATCCGTGGAAGAATGGTATGGAAAGAGATACTTGAAAAAGCACTCAGAATTAGTAGAAAAGAAGATTGGGAGTTAAACTTATGACAAAAAAGTCACTATTTAAAGCCAGTTTTGAGGAGAGTTTGAATTTATTAGATGATGGAGTCTCAGGGAAATTTGCTCGGGACAATTACCAAGATGCCTTAAAAAAAGAGCAATTTAGAGGAACAAAAAAATCATATGTTTGGTTAGTAATTCTGACTATCCTATTTATAATTGGTCCCAATTGGTTGATTGTATCTTTAAATAATTATTTATTTTACCATTCTAATCCTAGAGATTTAACAGTCCCCTTACCCGCCATTAATTTTCTTCCGTACTGGGTATTTTGGATTTCACTTGCAATATGGACTTTCCTGATTATACTAGGGAAGCGATACAATCAGCAGTTTATTTTGATTTATAGGGGCCAATTCCATTTTATGGTTACCTTTATTATCTGGTTATTTGTTGAACTTAATCTGTTATCTCTAAATTTAGTATGTGCTATAACTGGATTTTGGGGTGTATTTACTTTTGTTGGTTTGATGCTAGTTATGATTCTTTCAATGATTTTTTCTAAGTGTCAGTCGTTAGAAAAATTGTTATATGGAGAAAATATAAAGTATAGTTCTAGTGACAAACTCTTTAGTAGGGTGTTTGCTATTATTTCAAAATATGGTGGTCTGGTCATAGCTATTTGGCTAGTTGTTCGTATTTTTCTTCCAAGTTCGATGGAGAATAGGAATATTTTGGCTACAGGATTAGGAATTTTATTTTCAATACTAATTCTTAATGTCATAACTATTGCCTTTGAAATTTATTTCATGTTTCCCTATATGCTACAAGGCTATTACAAATGGAAATATCCTGAAGAATACCGCGAGTGGGAGGGGAAAACTTTAGAAGAGTGGTATGGAAAAAAATATTTAAAAAAACACAAGGAGTTATTAAAATAGGATTTGGGTGAAAAGTATGAAGAAATCAATTTTTAAAGCAAGTTTTGAAGAGAGTTTAAATTTGGAAGATGATGGTTTTTTACAGTATCAGAAAGGAAATGTTTTCTCTAAGTTAGAAACATATTATAGGGAAGGAAAGTCTAAACTAGTTCTTCATATTCAGAATATTGTTTTCACTCTTATCGGTCCTGTCATTATAAACTTTATGATTCTTGTTTTCTCGCTGTCCTTGCACGACTCTGATCCTAAAGATTCAAGATTGCCTATCTATCAACATCCATTACTAACAGCTGAGGTATATCTAGTCTGTTTCTTAATTTGGGTATTTATCATATTGATTGGTAAAGTTTTTAGAAAAGCTTTTATACTGCCTTATCGTAATCATTTTCATGTCATCACATTTCTAATTTGGCTTAGTCTTGAATTTAATCTGTTAGCGATTGATGTGTCATTACCAACTTTATCTATTTGTATTCTTTGAAGGAAGCGGCTGGTCAGGTTTGCTCAACCTCTCAGTTGTCTCGTTTTGAGTTGGGTGAGTCGGACATGACTCTCTCGAAATTTTTAGATCTATTGGATAATATTCATGTGACCCTTGAAAATTTTATGGACAAGGCAAGGAATTTCCAGCATCATGAGCATGTGGCCATGATGAGTCAGATTATTCCTCTTTACTACTCAAATAACATCAAGGGATTTCAAGACTTGCAAGCGGAGCAGTTGGAAAAGGCCAAGGCCAGCAAGGCGCCTCTTTACTATGAGCTGAATTGGATTTTGCTGCAGGGCTTGATTTGTCAGCGAGACAGTCAGTTTCGCATGAGGCAAGAGGATTTAGATAAGGTGGCTGATTATCTCTTTCAAGTGGAAGATTGGACCATGTACGAGCTGATCCTCTTTGGCAACCTCTATAGCTTTTATGATGTGGACTATGTCTACCGTCTGGGCAAGGAAGTCATGGAGCGAGAAGACTACTATAAAGAAATCGGTCGCCATAAGAAATTGGTCTTGATTTTAGCCCTCAATTGTTACCAGCATTGTTTGGAAAGTCGTTCTTTTGATAAGGCTAGTTATTTTGAGGCTTACGTAGAGAAAATCATTGGCAAGGGCATTAAACTCTATGAACGCAATGTGTTCCTCTATCTCAAGGGGTTTGCTGCTTATCAGAAGGAGCAGAAGAAGCAGGGCATCAAGCAAATGCAGGAAGCCATGCACATCTTTGCAGTGCTGAATTTACCTGAGCAAGTCGCTTATTATCAAGAACACTTCGATAAGTTTGTAAAAGTATAATTTCCCAAATATGGGAAAAATATAGAACCTCCCTTCATTCCTGATACAATAGTTTCAGAAATGGAAGGAGGTATTTTATGAATCGACAGGCGGCACAGCTGATTACACGGGCTGCTATTAATAAAATTGGGAATATGCTTTATGACTATGGGAACAGCATCTGGCTTGCTTCTTTGGGAGCTTTGGGACAGACGGTCTTGGGCATTTACCAGATATCGGAGCTAGTCACTTCTATCTTATTCAATCCTTTGGGGGGAGCTATTACGGACCGCTTTTCCAGACGGAAGGTGCTGATGGTAACGGACTTGATTTGTGCTGGGCTTTGTCTACTGATTTCCTTTATCTCTAATGACCAGCTCATGATTGGAGCGCTGATTTTTGCCAATGTGGTTCAGGCTATAGCCTTTGCCTTTTCTCGGCCAGCTAATAAGTCCTACATCACTGAAATTGTGGACAAGGAAGACATTGTGGCCTACAATTCTCATCTGGAGCTGGTCTTGCAGGTTATCAGTGTCTCAGCTCCAGTTCTGTCTTTTATCGTGATGCAGTATGCAAATCTGCGCGTGACCCTTCAGCTGGATGCGCTGAGCTTTTTTCTGGCTTTTGCCTTGGTTTACTTTCTGCCTAATCATGAGCCAAGCAAGCAGCAGTCTCCCATCAATCTTGGAAATATCCTGATAGACATCAAGGAAGGGCTAGTTTATATCCGTCAGCAAAAAGAAATTTTCTTTCTGCTCTTGGTAGCTTCCGCCGTCAACTTTTTCTTTGCGGCCTTTAATTATCTATTGCCTTTTACCAATCAGCTTTACGGCAAGACTGGCTCTTATGCAAGCATTCTGAGTTTGGGCGCTATAGGCTCAATCATTGGAGCCATTTTAGCCAGCAAGGTTAAGGCCAGTATGAGCAACTTACTTGTAGCTCTGCTATTTACTGGTGTCGGGGTAGCAGTCATGGGTATCTCTGTCTTGTTACCGGTTCATCCCTATTTCTCCTATTCTGGAAATCTTATCTGCGAGCTCTTTATGACTGTTTTCAATATTCATTTCTTCAGTCAGGTTCAGACCAAGGTGGACAAGCAGTATCTAGGCCGAGTTTTCTCGACTATCTATACGCTGGCAATTCTTTTTATGCCTCCTGCGACTTTTCTGATGACGCTTCTGCCGAGTGTCCGCACCCTTTCCTTTCTTCTGATTGGACTGGGAGTAATAGGATTGGCTTTGATTTCCTACCTGTATCAAAAGAGAATACAAAAAGACTAGGCTGGAGTGACTTCCAACCTAGTTTAATGTTTTGTCTTGCAAATCTTCAGCTGAGAATTTTTAAAGTCATTACTAGCCTAATTTGGCTTAGAACTTTATTTCCAAGTTACTATCCCAATCGGCTGATAAATTAGTAGTGCAAGGTGTTTGAATCGCTGGTGGAAAAAATTTTCCATTAGAATATGAATATAATCATTGTTCCTTTCTAGCAAAAGTAGTATGATGAAGTAAAAGCAAAATAAACGGAGTGAGGAATGAAAGATTTTCATTTTGATGCGATTTCAGCATTTGAAAACTATAAAATCGAGGAGGTCGAGGACGGCCATGTTTTAGTAACCACAGAGGTCGTCCCCTCTTCTCTAAACTATTATGGCAATGCACATGGAGGTTACTTGTTCACCTTGTGCGATCAGATTAGTGGTTTGGTCATCATTTCGCAAGGTGCTGACGCCGTGACCCTACAATCCTCCATCAACTATCTCAAAGCGGCTAAGCTTGGCGATATCCTGAGCATTAAGGGAAAATGTGTCCATGCCGGCCGAACGACTAGAGTGGTGGATGTGGATATTATCAATCAAGACGGTAGAAATGTGTGTAAGGCGACCTTTACAATGTTTATCACTAGCGAAAGGGGAGAAAATGCGCAAGTTAGAATATAAGCATTATCTTTTTGACTTTTACGGAACACTAGTAGATATCCAGACTGACGAAGATGATCCGACTTTATGGTTGTATCTTTCCCGCATCTATGCAGCATATGGAGCAGATTATCAGCCAGAAGACTTGAAAAAGAAATATGGACAATTGGTAGTAAAGCAAGAAAGCAAGATAGCGCAAGAGAAAAGCGTGGCCTATCCCGAGGTTGATTTGGTGGCGGTTTTCATCCAGCTCTTGGAGGAAGCTCCAACTAAGCATGAAACCCAGGCTCCGCTTCCAGATGTGCAGGCTTGGGGAGAGCAGTTGGCTGTGACTTTTCGGAGTTTGTCTCGTCGTCAGCTCTATGCTTATCCGAATACCCTCAAAGTTTTAAAGGCCATTAAGGACCAGGGAGGCGATATTATATTGCTATCCAATGCTCAAAAGGCTTTTACAATGCCAGAAATTGAATTGACGGGTTGTGCTCCCTATCTGGATAAAATTTACATTTCTTCTGATTATCAGATCAAAAAACCACAAGCAGAATGGTTAGAGCTTGTGTTGGAAGAGAATCAGCTTAATCCAGAAGATACGGTGATGGTTGGCAATGATTTTTCTACGGATATGGCTATTGCTCAAGCTGTTGGGATTGATGGAGTGTTGCTGAACACTTTCCCATACTCGGATGCAGAGATAAACAAGCTCAATAAAATGCAGGCCAGGGTCATTACAGATATAGGAGAACTGCTAGAAGATAGGAAGTAAAAGATGCCTTCGAGGTTTGAAATGGTTTATTCACAGCCAAAACTGTGGATAACTCAGAGAAACATTACGATTTGATAAAAAATTGTGGATAACCTTTATTAATTTGCTTTCTTATGATATAATAGCCCATATAAATAAAAATAGAAGAGGTATGTGAAATGTCACGTAAACCATTTATTGCCGGTAACTGGAAAATGAACAAAAATCCAGAAGAAGCAAAAGCATTCGTTGAAGCCGTAGCATCAAAACTTCCTTCATCAGATCTTGTTGAAGCAGGTATCGCAGCTCCTGCAGTTGATTTGACAACTGTTCTTGCTGCTGCAAAAGGTTCAAACCTTAAAGTTGCTGCTCAAAACTGCTACTTTGAAAATGCAGGTGCTTTCACTGGTGAAACAAGCCCACAAGTTTTGAAAGAAATCGGTACTGACTACGTTGTTATCGGTCACTCAGAACGCCGTGACTACTTCCATGAAACTGACGAAGATATCAACAAAAAAGCAAAAGCAATCTTTGCAAATGGTATGCTTCCAATCATTTGTTGTGGTGAAAGCCTTGAAACTTACGAAGCTGGTAAAGCTGCTGAATTCGTAGGTGCTCAAGTATCTGCTGCATTGGCTGGATTGACAGCTGAACAAGTTGCTGCATCAGTTATCGCTTACGAGCCAATCTGGGCTATCGGTACTGGTAAATCAGCTTCACAAGACGACGCACAAAAAATGTGTAAAGTTGTTCGTGACGTTATAGCTGCTGACTTTGGTCAAGAAGTTGCTGACAAAGTTCGCGTTCAATACGGTGGTTCAGTTAAACCTGAAAACGTTGCTTCATACATGGCTTGTCCAGACGTTGACGGTGCCCTTGTTGGTGGAGCGTCACTTGAAGCTGAAAGCTTCCTAGCTCTTCTTGATTTTGTTAAATAAGAATGACAATAAATGGCTTGTTGCCCTAAAGGTGGCAAGCTTTTTAAAAGTTTGGAGAAAAAAGGTGAAATCAAAGGAACTTATCTATTTAGCCAGCACTGCCATATTGCTAGCAGCAACGGCTAACGTGGTACAGGCAGAGGAAAATACGCCGACAACCACAGACCCTGAAGTAGCTAAAGCAGAACTTCAAGTAAAAAATGATCATCAACCTCAGCAGGGAGCCTTACCAGAAGCGGTGTCTACTGACCGTCAAGTCAAACAAGAAAGCTCGGTCGCAAAAGATGAAACTAGTCCAGTATACAAGGCACCAGAAAATCTGGCACCTGCTGCTAGTCTGGTCAAGGAGAATGTACCAGAAAATAAAGCAAGTGAACAAGCAAAATCAGCTGCTTCTGAAGCGATTCAGAATCCAGTAAAGGCTGAGCAGACTTCCTCAGCGATCAGCGCCAGTCCTGCATCTAAAAAAGGAAGCACTTTTTTTTATAATGCGGCTTCTTCATCTGGACAAACAGCGCGTGGCAATTCACAAGCAGAAATCAAGGGCTCTACCTTTGTGGATGTGAGTAGTCATAACGGCCATATCAGCGTAGAAGACTATCGCCAATTAGCATCCAAAGGTGTCGGCGGTGTCGTTGTCAAACTGACAGAAGGAACCCACTATACAAATCCTTATGCTGAGTCTCAGGTTCGAAATGCGCAAGCAGCTGGTTTGCAAGTATCAACCTATGCCTTCTCGCATTATACAAGTGATGCCGAAGCGAGAGCAGAGGCTCGTTACTATGCTGCTTTTGCTAATAAACTGTCCTTGCCTAAAAATACAGTCATGGTCAATGACATGGAAGACCCTAAAATGCAATCGGGGATCAACCAGCATACTCAGGCTTGGGCAGATGAAATGCGCAAGCAGGGATATGCAAATCTGATGTATTACACGAGCGCTAGTTGGGTTGACCAGAATAACCTACGCCACAAAGGTTCAATCAATACATCTCTCTTTGGCCTTGATAATTTTTGGATTGCTCAGTATCCAGCACCTAAGCTAAGTGCAAATGATGCTAAAAATTTGAAATATAATAGCAGAGCAGGAGCTTGGCAATTTACTTCTCAAGCGCAGCTGCTTTCTGGTAAGCATGTTTTCGACCAAAGTATTGACTACTCTGGTAGATTCACAGCTAGAGCTACTTTGGTCAAACAACCGCTGACAGGTAAGATTAGCATTCAAAATAATAATCCAAAAACTGGCACATTTGATGTCGTTGTTTCCGAAGTTTCCGCACCGCATGGAGTTCAGGAAGTTAAACTTCCGACTTGGTCCAGTGAGCGTGGGCAAGATGATATTGTTTGGTACACTGCAACGAAGCAAGCCAACGGAACTTATAAGCTGACAGTTAATGCTGCCAATCATAAAGGTTCTACGGGCGAATACAATGTTCACTTGTATTACGTTCAAGGTGACGGCATGTTGGTCGGCGTCGGTGGTACAACGACTAAGGTTTCAGTTGCTAAACCAGAAGGCAAGCTGACTATTGCCAACAACAATCCGAAGACCGGTACATTCGATGTGATTGTTTCTGAGGTTTCTAACCCGCAAGGTGTTCGTGAAGTCTTACTTCCAACTTGGTCAAATGATCAAGGTCAGGATGACATCATCTGGCACAAGGCTCAAAGACAGTCAGATGGTACTTATAAATTTACTGTCCGTGCTAGCGAGCACAAGAATTCCGTTGGCGACTACAGTGTCCACTTGTACTATATCCAAAACGACGGCAAGTTAGTCGGAGTCGGTGGTACAACGACTAAGGTTTCAGTTGCTAAGCCAGAAGGCAAGCTGACTATTACCAACAACGATCCAAAGACTGGTACATTTGATGTGATCGTGTCTGAGGTTTCTAGCCCGCAAGGCCTTCGTGAAGTCTTGCTTCCGACTTGGTCAAATGAGAACGGTCAGGATGACATTATCTGGCACAAAGCACAGAAACAGTCAGATGGTACTTATAAATTTACTGTCCGTTCCAGCGAGCATAAGAATTCTGTTGGCGACTACAGTGTTCACTTGTACTATATTCAAAATGACGGTAAGATGGTCGGTGTCGGTGGCACAACGGCTAAAGTCACTCGTGCTTCAGTTGCTAAACCAGAAGGCAAGCTGACTATTGCCAACAACAATCCCAAGACCGGTACATTCGATGTGATCGTGTCTGAGGTTTCCAGCCCACAAGGCGTTCGTGAAGTCTTGCTTCCAACTTGGTCAAATGATCAGGGTCAGGACGACATCATCTGGCACAAGGCGCAAAGACAGTCAGACGGTACATATAAATTCACCGTCCGTTCCAGCGAGCACAAAAACTCTGTTGGCGACTACAGTGTGCACTTGTACTATGTCCAGAACGACGGCAAGCTGGTCGGCGTTGGTGGTACAACGGCTAAGGTTAGTCTTGCTTCAGTTGCGAAACCAGAAGGCAAGTTGACTATTGCCAACAACAATCCCAAGACCGGTACATTCGATGTGATCGTGTCCGAGATTTCTAGCCCGCAAGGGGTTCGTGAAGTCTTACTTCCAACTTGGTCAAATGAACAGGGTCAGGATGACATCATCTGGCACAAGGCACAAAGACAGTCAGACGGTACATATAAATTTACCGTTAGTGCCAGTGAGCACAAAAACTCTGTCGGCGACTACAGTGTCCACTTGTACTATGTCCAAAACGACGGCAAGATGGTCGGTGTTGGTGGTACAACGACTAAGGTTTCAGTTGCTAAGCCAGAAGGCAAGTTGACTATTGCCAACAACAATCCCAAGACCGGCACATTCGATGTGATCGTATCCGAGGTTTCTAGTCCGCAAGGGGTTCGTGAAGTCTTACTTCCAACTTGGTCAAATGAGAATGGTCAGGATGACATCATCTGGCACAAGGCACAGAAACAGTCAGACGGTACGTATAAATTTACGGTTCGTGCCAGTGAGCATAAGAACTCTGTCGGCGACTATAGTGTCCACTTGTACTATATCCAAAACGACGGCAAGATGGTCGGCGTCGGTGGTACAACGACTAAGGTTAGTCTTGCTTCAGTTGCGAAACTAGAAGGCAAGTTGACTATTGCCAACAACAATCCCAAGACGGGTACATTCGATGTGATTGTGTCCGAGGTTTCTAGTCCGCAAGGGGTTCGTGAAGTCTTGCTTCCAACTTGGTCAAATGATAATGGTCAAGATGACATCATTTGGCACAAGGCACAGAAACAGTCAGACGGTACATATAAATTCACCGTTCGTGCTAGCGAACACAAAAATTCTGTCGGCGACTACAGTGTCCACTTGTACTATGTCCAAAACGACGGTAAGATGGTCGGTGTCGGTGGCACAACAACTAAGGTTTCCATTGCGACAGGGGAGAAACCACAAGGAAAAATCAGTATCCAAAATAAAAACAATGAAACTGGTGAATTTGATATCGTCGTTTCTGGTGTTGTAGCTCCAGAAGGTGTCAAAACTGTCTATTTGCCAACTTGGTCCAGTCAAAATGGACAAGATGATATTCAGTGGTATACGGCGGAACGCCAGGCTGATGGTACTTATCGCAAGCATGTTTATGCAAGAGACCATAAAAATAGCCAAGGCGAGTACAATGTTCACCTATATTACTTGAACAATCGCAATCAGCTGCAAGGAGCTGGTGGAGAGAAGACCACGATTTCTATTAAGCATCCACAATCGCCTAGCAGTCAGCGTGATCGTGTTCTTGCAGCAGCAGCAGCGATGGTTGGCGTCAAGGGAGGCAGTGCCGAGCACCACCGTCTGGTCAATGACTATAATAGCGTTAGACCGTTACCGGTTGGTTATGCTGTGAAGAATTCAGATGACTGGTGCGACATTTTCACGACAGTTATTTTCCAAAGAGAAGGCTTGAGCGATCTTATTGGTCGTGAATGCGGTGTTGAGCGCCATATTCACATCTTTAAACGTCTAGGTATCTGGAATGAAGATGGAAATTCTACCCCTAAAGCGGGCGATATCATCACCTTTAACTGGGATAAAGATACCCAGCAAAATGATGGCTGGGCTGATCATATCGGTATTGTCGAAAAAGTTGAAAATGGTATCATTCATACGATTGAAGGCAACAGTAAAAACGAAGTTAAACGCAATACTTACCGTATTGGTCATGGAAATATCCGTGGTTTCGCGTCACCTCGTTATAGATAAACACAAAAGAGGCTGGGACAAAAGTCCTAGCCTCTCAATTGTCTTTGGCTTGTCGAGCAAGACGCAGTGGTTGAGTGGGCTCTACTACGCTGATTTCATCAGCTTTTACAGCCCTACTCAACTATGCGGAGGTGGGACGACGAAATCGAATTCTAACGAATTACCGATTTCTGTCCCACTCTCTTTAACGTCTTAGAATTTTCTTTATGAGTTGAAGTAGTTTAAATTTGAGAGGGTTGGGATAGTAGCGGAAAGTCCCCATTTTTCTGACGATAAAGCCGTTGAAGTTCTGTTTAAAGCGCAGAACACCGTCAGAACCGTCGAAAATTCCCATAATGCCGAGGAAATTGTAAAATGGAATGCCTCTCTTGATGCTTTCGGTCATAACGTATTCCTGCAGCAGGGCTGGAGCGTAGAATTTATTAAACTCAGGATAGGAGCCGCTGAAGAGGTAGGTTGTTTCTTGAGGGGTGTAGATAAAGAGACTGGCAGCGAGGACTTGATCCTGATCGCCGTACTTGGCAATCAGTTCTTGGGCTTCAGCTTTGCGGGTTTCAAAGCTATCAAACTGGCTGGAAAGCTCTCGCAGCTGGTTTTGCTTCTTTTCAGATTGAGGATTTTTTTCCAAGTCCGCCTGCAGTTTCTGGATTTTCTGGCCCAGTTTCTCTTGGTCTTTTTGTAAGTTCTGAAGATAGTCCTTGAAGTTGAGACTGGCTGTCATAAAGTCAGCCTGTTGACCAAAGCTATCATAAAAATCTTGATAGTAGTCTAGTGTCTTATCATCGTATTCCCGCCGGTCAGAAGTAGCAGCTGTGATGTCTTTGAAAATGCTGAGTTGGTCACGTTCCAGCTTTTTTAACTTGATGCCAAAGGTATTGGCCTTTTTGACTGTCGCCTTGCCGTTTTTACTGAAGGATTTGAGCAAGTCTTTCTCCGTCAGACCAGTTAAGTCTTTGACATAATGCCAATCAGGCTCCCCGCCTGGATAGCCTGTCTGTAGGCCATCAAAGGCAAAGCCTAAGTCAGTCAGTTGCTGGATAAGCTCGCCTTTTTCTTCAGATGTGGGTTGGCCATTGCTGTCAAAAGTCTGATAAGTCTCATAGGGTTTGATGATCAGCTCTAGGGCACCTTCTTTTTTAGCATAGGCTTGCAAAGCTTGATAGAAGGGGGTCAGGTATTGAGCATCGGTAGAGACAGGACCGCAGTTGATTTCCATATGAAGGCCGCCAGTCATCGGCATACTGTAGAGGACAGCTGACATCACGACCTGTCCCTGCGGGTCAGTGTAGCCAACATACTGGGTATTGAAGCCCCGCTTGCTCAGCAGCTCTGCCATTTCCACGGTCTGCATGAAAGAGCGTTGGGAGCTAGCTGAGGTATGCTGGATGAATTCTTCTTGGCTGAGAAGTTTAAAGGTCATAGGCTTCCTTTCTTTTAATGTTTGCTGCGCAGTTTTTTTCTGAGAGTGTAGGCTAGATTGGAGAGGTGGTAAAGAGGATTAGTTGGCAGGTTAAACTCACCAGCAAATTCCTCAATGGTCGGGTTGAACTTGGATTTAAAGCTGTAGAGACCGCCCTTGAGGTCGTTTTCGATTCCGCCCATATTTTGCCAATCAGCTCCGCGCTCAAAAGCATGTTTGGCCGTTTCGTACCAAGTGATGATGGCTGGCTGATAACGACGGTATTCCTCGTCCATTCCGGCATAGATATTTTCAGAAGTCTTGCCGTATTCTAAGACCAAGGTGCCAGACAGGGGAACGACAGCAGCCCCTTGGCTGATTTTGTCCTGCAGAAAGTCAATCTCTTCCTGGAGGCGTTTCTGTTCTTGCTGGTTATTCTCAATCTTGCCGGGCTTGGTTTTCTCGGTAAATTTCTCTGCTTCTTTAAGTGTCTTGGTCAGCTGAGCCTGCAAGTCTTCCAAGCGTGCCTTTAGATTAATGCTGGACAAGGTGATGTAGGAGTGCTCAGGATAAGTATCCAAGAGTTTTTGATAATAGTCTTTGCCGCGTAGGTGGATGTTTTTTCTGTTTTCTGTCTTCTTCATCAAGGCTGAAAAGTCATCCAGTAATTTTGCTCCGCCAAATTGGATTTGAATGCCTTTGTTACGGGCTGTGCGAATAGCCTGGCGAGTACTTTTAGAAAGCAGCTCCTCGCTGAAATCTTCTTTATGGATATTGGCCTGCAAGCGAGGTTGGATAGTTTCATCCAGAGACTCAGTCCGTCCGACCCAGACAGCTCCTGCCTTCTGCAGCTCTTGAATCAGCTCAACTGTCTCTGCTTTGTCTTGCAATTCATCGCCCATCTTGCTTTCTGCCAAAAAGAGGCTGGGATCAAACTTGACAAAAAGCGCTTTTTTCTCCTTGGCAAATTTCTTGAGCGACGCCAAAACAAAGGTCAGCAGCACCTTGTCACTATAGTCCATGATAGGACCGCGGGGGATATAAAGCATGGTCATCCCTAAAGGCAGTGGTTTGATTAGGATACTGGCTGCAGCAACCAAGTGTCCGTCTTTATAGAAGCCCAAGCGCTCATTTCCCCAGTTGTCCTTGATTTGAGCCCAGGCTGCGCTCTGCAGGAGATTGGCCTGCGGATGAGCCATGACAAAATCATCGTGTTCCTGAGCTGAAATTCCAATTTTGTAGCTGTACATTATTTTAAAACCCACTCTCTAATAGCGTGTGCTACGCCGGATTCTTCGTTCGATTTGGTGATGTATTTGGCGATTTTCTTGAGTTCCTCTCTGCCGTTTTCCATGACAACAGGATATCCAACGGCTTCCAGCATGGCGCGGTCGTTTTCTTCATCACCGATAGCCATGATCTGCTCCTTGCTCAAGCCCAGTTTTTTAGCCAGATGAAGGATAGCAGCCCCTTTATTGACATTCTTTTTGACAATTTCCAGATAGAAAGGAGCTGATTTAACCAGTGTATATTTTTCGGCCAATTCTGGTGGAAGCTTGGCAATGGCTGCATCCAAGATTTCCGGCTCATCAATATACATGCACTTAACGATTTCTTTATTGGCCATTTCCTCAGGTGTGCGGTAGAAGATAGTCATGCTGACCAGATTGGACTCGTAAACAGTATACTTGCCGATATTGCGATTGGCTGTATAAATGCCGTCCTTGGTGATGGCATGCATGTGGACACCTAATTTTCGCCCAAGCAGTTCGATATCCAGATAGTCGTCATAGGTCAGTGTCTCTTTGATTAATTCTTGACCTGTGACAGTATCCTGCACCAGTCCACCATTGAAAGTAACGACATAGTTGTCGGGCTGATTAAGCTCAAGCTCCTCGAGAAGTTTTTGAACGCCAGCAATAGGACGGCCGGTTGCAATGACGATCTTGACGCCAGCAGCCTTGGCATCCTGAACAGCGCTGAAGACTTCAGGAGTGATTTCTTTTTGGTTATTTAAAAGGGTGCCGTCAATGTCAACGGCAACTAATTTGATAGACATATTTATTCTCCGTAGCTAAATTGGTCGTTTTTGATATAGTGCATAAAGGTCTGGTTCTTCTCGCTGAACAGTCCCGTATCTGCCAGCATTTCCTTAGGGAAGTAAAAGCGATTATCGCCCTGTCTGGTCCCTGCGAGTGAATGGACGATAGGAGACAGGCTAGACAGTTCTGCTAAGCTACCATCTTTTTGCAGGATTTCAATCTGGGTCCGAGGTTTTTCAACGTCAGGCCGGTAGAAATCATAAGGCAAATCAAAATTACGATGAATAGCAGTATAGTAATCAGGGTCAAAACCAACCTGTCCAACTAGGTCTCGCATGATATCCAAATGTGCTTCATTTTCCTGAGAGAAGACGATAGACTTGAAGACCTTGCGGTTGATAAAACGCTGAGCTAAGTCAGATAAAATCTTGTCTGGACTAGTCATCCAAACTTGGAAATAGGTATTCATGACACCATCATCCAAGGCCAGATAATCCTGCAGGGTCACTCTGTTTTCAAAGAATGGAATGAGATTGGGCGATGATAGGGCAAAATAATCCTTCTGAGCCGGATAGAGAAACTTAGCCCGCTTGAGCAGATTTTGCAGTAAGACTTCCATAGCTCTGCTAGCTGGGTGGAAATAGACCTGCATGTACATCTGGTAGCGGCTGACCACATAGTCCTCCACCGCGTGCATACCATTGCGCTTGAAGGCGATTCCCTTTTCTACAGGACAAATCACTCGTAAAATTCTAGTCAAGTCAAATTGCCCATAAGAAGCGCCAGTAAAGAAGGAATCTCGTAAGAGATAGTCCATCCGATCCACATCAATCTGGCTGGAAATCAGCTGGACCACCTGTTTATTAGGATAGGTATGATTGATGACGCTGGCTACTTTTTCTGGAAAATCTGGCGAAACCTGCACCAGTGCTTGATGAATCTCTGTCTCAGGACTGGTGATGATTTGCCGTGTGATGTCCTCATGATTGGTATCAAAGAGGCGCTCAAAAGTATGTGAATAAGCGCCATGCCCCAAATCATGTAGAAGAGCGGCCGTCATAGTCAGTAGGCTTTCGTGGCTGTCCCAGACCTCGCTGTATTTTTCATTGAAAATCTTGGTGATGCGTCGAGCAATCTCATAGGCTCCCAGACAATGCGAAAAACGGCTGTGCTCCCCGCCGTGAAAAGTATAGCCAGAAGTGCCCAACTGTTTGATGCGGCGCAGCCGTTGAAATTCTTTGGTATTGATTAAATCATAAATGACCTGATGATCCACATGCACATAATTGTGGACGGGATCTCGAAATACTTTTTCAACCATAGTCCTATTATATCATAAATGCTCAGTGGGCGAAATTCAAAGCCTGAAGTAGAAAGGAAGAATTCTCAAGAAATTTTTGGTAAAATAGAAGAAAGAAACAAGGAATGTGAGAAAATCATGAAAATTAGAATGAGAAATCAAATCAAATTAGATGAGCAAATGGAGTTGATTGACCAAGTCTACGATGTAGAATGGACACAAAAAGGAAGCAATCACTATTTGATTTATCAGAGCGAGGAGCAGGAAAAGGTGGTTCTGAAGTTTAATGCGGACAAGCTGACCATGACTCGCTTTTCTGATCCGAAAACCATTCTTCATTTTATCAAGAATGGTCAGCATTTAGTATCTATCCCGACTCCGCTGGGTGCTCAACAGTTTGTGACGGATACTCAGCACTATCACTTAGATACAGAAAATCAAGCTTTGGAACTTCATTACGATTTGAAAAGGGCCGACGATGATCAGCTTTTTGCTTCCTATCAGATGAAAATCGAATGGCAAGAATAAAAAATTGAAAAAATACAGCTCTGCCTTGAAAAATACAAAAATTTTGGTATAATAAATACACTCAAGGGAGTAGCTAACGGTTTTACCGTTACAAGGTCGTCAATACGAAAGAAATTTCCGGCCTTGTATGAAATAGCGAGACTTGTTAATAAACAGGTCTCTTTTTTGTTTATTTTGAAAGAGGCCCATCAAAAGGAGGAGACATTTTGTCAAAAGAACAAAAACGCCAAGCTTTTTATACGCAAAGTCCTGAGGAAGTTTTGCAAGCAATGGAAGCTTCCGAACAAGGGTTGACCAGCAGCCAAGCCCAGCAACGTTTGGCGGACTACGGTCGCAATGAATTGGAAGAAGGAGAGAAAAAGACTCTCTTGATGAAATTCATTGAGCAGTTCAAGGATTTGATGATTATCATCTTGTTGGTGGCGGCTGTCTTGTCTGTCGTGACATCAGGTGGTGAGGATATTGCAGATGCTATCATTATCCTAGCTGTGGTCATCATCAATGCCATCTTTGGTGTCTATCAGGAAGGCAAGGCTGAAGAAGCCATTGCGGCTCTCAAATCTATGTCCAGCCCGGCTGCGCGTGTCCTGCGTGATGGTCATGTCACAGAAGTGGATTCTAAGGACTTGGTACCTGGTGATATCGTTAGACTGGAAGCCGGTGACGTTGTCCCAGCAGATATGCGACTTTTGGAAGCTAATTCACTGAAAATCGAAGAAGCGGCTCTGACAGGTGAGTCTGTTCCGGTTGAGAAAGATTTGACTGTTGAAGTGGCAGCAGATGCTGGTATTGGCGACCGGGTCAATATGGCCTTCCAAAACTCCAATGTGACTTATGGACGAGGAGTAGGGGTTGTTGTCAATACAGGGATGTACACTGAAGTCGGTCATATCGCAGGTATGTTGCAAGATGCAGATGAGACTGATACGCCACTTAAGCAAAATCTCAATAACTTGTCTAAGGTTCTGACCTATGCGATCTTAGTGATTGCTGCGGTGACCTTTGTAGTTGGTGTTTTCATTCAAGGAAAAGATCCGCTTGGTGAACTGATGACTTCGGTTGCTCTTGCAGTTGCAGCTATTCCAGAAGGTCTGCCTGCTATCGTTACTATCGTGCTGGCTTTGGGAACTCAGGTTTTGGCTAAGCGTAATTCGATTGTCCGTAAATTGCCAGCAGTAGAAACACTTGGTTCAACTGAAATTATCGCTTCAGATAAGACCGGTACCCTGACCATGAATAAGATGACGGTCGAAAAAGTCTTTTACGACGGGGCCCTGAATGAAGCTGGACAAGATATTGAACTTGGCTTGGAACTGCCGCTCTTACGTTCGGTTGTCCTAGCCAATGATACCAAGATTGACCAAGAAGGAAAACTGATTGGTGACCCAACGGAAACAGCCTTTATCCAGTATGCTTTGGACAAGGGCTATGATGTTAAAGGATTTTTAGAGAAATATCCTCGTGTGGCTGAGTTACCATTTGACTCTAACCGTAAACTCATGTCTACCGTTCACCCATTGCCAGATGGGAAATTTTTGGTGGCTGTCAAGGGTGCTCCTGACCAACTCTTGAAACGTTGTGTTTCCCGTGATAAGGCTGGGGATATTGCAGCGATTGATGACGCTACTTCACAGCTGATTAAGTCTAACAACTCAGAAATGGCTCACCAAGCTCTGCGCGTGCTAGCTGGCGCCTACAAGATTATTGATGCAGTTCCGGCTGACTTAACTTCTGAAAATCTAGAAAATGATTTAATCTTTACTGGTTTAATCGGTATGATTGACCCAGAACGTGCAGAAGCGGCAGAAGCTGTTCGCGTTGCTAAGGAAGCTGGTATTCGTCCAATCATGATTACTGGTGACCACCAAGATACAGCTGAAGCGATTGCTAAGCGCTTGGGAATCATTGAAGCAGGAGATACGGAAGACCATGTTCTGACAGGTGCGGAGCTCAACGAACTTTCAGACGAAGAATTTGAAAAAGTTGTTGCCCAATACTCTGTCTATGCGCGGGTTTCTCCTGAGCACAAGGTACGGATTGTCAAAGCTTGGCAAAACCAAGGTAAGGTCGTTGCCATGACAGGTGATGGTGTCAATGACGCACCAGCTTTGAAGACAGCCGATATCGGTATCGGTATGGGAATCACTGGTACAGAGGTTTCTAAGGGGGCTTCTGACATGATTCTGGCGGATGATAACTTTGCGACCATCATCGTAGCCGTAGAAGAAGGACGTAAGGTCTTCTCGAACATTCAAAAGACTATTCAATACCTTCTTTCTGCCAATACTGCTGAAGTATTAACTATCTTCCTAGCTACCTTGTTTGGCTGGGATGTCTTGCAACCTGTTCATCTGCTTTGGATCAACTTGGTAACGGATACTTTCCCAGCTATCGCCTTGGGAGTTGAACCTGCCGAGCCAGGTGTCATGACTCATAAGCCTCGTGGCCGTAAGTCTAGCTTCTTCTCAGGTGGTGTCATGAGCTCCATCATCTATCAAGGATTGCTGCAAGGTGCTCTGGTGTTGGCAGTTTATGGCTATGCTATTGCCAATCCTGTACATATTGGTGATGTAAAAGCGATCCATGCGGACGCTCTGACAATGGCCTTTGCGACTCTTGGCCTTATTCAGCTCTTCCATGCTTACAATGTGAAATCCGTTTACCAATCTATCTTTACAGTTGGACCGTTTAAGTCTAAGACCTTTAACTGGTCTATTCTGGTTTCTTTCATTCTATTGGTTTCAACCATTGTGATTGATCCGTTGGAAAAGATTTTCCATGTGACCAAGTTAGATGTGACACAATGGGCTGTTGTCCTGATCGGCAGTTTCTCTATGATTATCATTGTTGAAATTGTTAAGTTCATCCAACGTAAATTGGGTATGGACAAAAATGCTATTTAGCAACAAAAAGTCATCTATGGATGGCTTTTTTGCGTACAAGGGGGTATAATCAGATTCAAAGAAAGCAACTCGAAAGGACGATGAAAGTATGTATCAAAACTTACGAAAGAAGTTGGAAGAAGCTTCTCCTTTGTATTATGAGGAAGAAATCTTATGGTTGCTGGATCATATTGGTCATCCAGAAGCGGCAATTCGTGATGAGTTAGTCTTTTCGTCCTTTGCAAGGGGACTTCAGGGTGATCTGTTTTTAGTTGAACAGTTTCATTTCTTGGCTCAAGAAGCAGTCAAAAGACAAGGTCTTTTTTACAAGAGTGATAAAAATGGTCAAGCTACCTTAACACGTTCCTTCACGGCTTTACTTTATGCTAATCTCTTAAACTGTGATGGAAATCCAAACTCTTCGTATTGTCAGGCTTTATCAGTGCAAGAAAGAAATTATTTACTAGATAAGGGGCTAACCTACTTGTCAGTAGAAAGAGACACAAGGGGTTACTCTAGGAAATACGGTTGGGTTCATGCCTTCGCTCATGGAGCAGACTTATTGACAGAAGTGGCCTGTCATCCGGACTTTCCCTCCAGTAGGATGCCAGAGGTTTTAGAGGTCATTCATCAAGTTTTTAAAAGAGTTTTAGTCCGTTTCGGAAATGATGAGGATTGGCGCTTAGCCCAGGTGCTCTATCAAGCTGTCTTAAAGAAAAAACTGTCGCAGCATGAATTTAGATTGTGGCTTCAATCACAGAGTTTTCCATTAGAAAGCAAGCAAGACTTCATTGCTTTTTCCAATTTTCGCTCCTGCTTATTAGAAGTCTATGTCCAGTTGGACAGCAAAAAGCAGCTCTCAGATGAGCTGAGAGCTGCAATTCAACATTTCCATTACTGAACTTCAATCACTGTTAAAGCATCTCGCAGTTCAGCTGCCAGGTGTTTTTTCTTATAGTCTCGAAATTCGACTAAATCTTTGACAGCATTATAACGCTTGTGCAGGCGGTACATCTGGGGAATCTTATACTGAGGAAAGTCATTAAAAAAGTTCCGAGTCAGTTCCCATTCACGGATGTAGCCTAGAGGACGCATATGGTAACGGACACCTTTGATAACACGGCTTTGGTGGCGGTGATGGAGATGACCGAAAACAACCTCTTTCACCCTGTATTTGACAAAGAGCCGATGAAAAGCTTGGCTTCCTAGGAAGGCATTGAAGCGCTGGAAATAGGGATGGTCATAAAGGAAGTCTTGATGGGGGACAAAATGCAGAGCAACAATAATGGGACCATCTAAAGTCATCAGCAGTTTTTCTAACTCTTGCAGCGTCTGAGCTGTAATACTGGGATCGTCTAGTTGACGCTCCAATCTGCGGTCAAACCAGAAATTGTTCTTAGTTCTCGGATGCTCTTCTTTACTTTTTTCTGGAACAAAGCTGTAGTCGTACCAGCCAGAAAAGCTGATGAGCTTGGTCTGGCCGAACTGCTGCACCTGAAAATCATAGTTTGAAATTTCTTGCTCAGAAAGTCCCAGCATATCGTGGTTTCCCAGATTAAAAGAAAGGGGAATCTCTTGCTTCAAAGTTTCAATAAAAGGCAAACTAATCTTGGTCAGGTCGTTGGACAAATCCCCTGCAATGTGTAGGTGGTCAATCCCTTCCTCTTTTAAAAGATGGCGAAGAGTTCGCTGCTCAAAATCTCCAAACTGATTGGAGTCCAGATGGAGGTCGCTCATAAATCCGATTCTTGTCATGATTTTAGTCTAGCATATTTTGAAAAACTTGAAAATATTTAAGCGTCTTATGGAGGGTATCCCTTCTATTTGAATCCCAAATAGATTATTAGAACCTTGTGATCCAGGATAATTCTTCCAACCCCATGTCATTATATTACTTTTTTAACAATTCCGTAACAAGCAGCTCCCATTCTTGCCTATCTACTAAAAATTGTATAAAATGAAGGAGCTTCATTATCCGATTAGGCAAATGTCTGAAAATGTGTTATAATAAAACGATATATGAAAAGAGGTATTTATGGACATTTCAGAAATTCGTCAAAAGATTGACGCAAATCGTGAAAAATTAGCTTCTTTCAGGGGGTCTCTTTGACTTAGAAGGTCTGGAAGAAGAAATTGCCATCTTAGAAAATAAGATGACAGAACCTGACTTTTGGGATGACAACATTGCAGCCCAAAAGACATCTCAGGAGCTCAATGAACTCAAGCAAACCTATGAGAATTTCCATCAGATGACCGAGCTTTTTGATGAATCGGAAATCTTGCTTGATTTTCTGGCTGAGGACGACTCAGTTCAGGAAGAGCTGGAAGAAAAGTTGACCGAGCTTGAGAAAATGATGACCAGCTATGAGATGACTCTTTTGCTGTCAGAGCCTTATGATAATAACAACGCCATTCTCGAAATTCACCCAGGATCTGGTGGTACAGAGGCTCAGGATTGGGGCGATATGCTGCTGCGGATGTACACGCGCTTTGGCAATGCCAAGGGCTTCAAAGTAGAAGTCTTGGATTATCAGGCTGGTGATGAGGCAGGTATTAAGTCAGTGACTCTTTCCTTTGAAGGGCCACATGCTTACGGTCTACTCAAGTCAGAAATGGGTGTTCACCGCTTGGTTCGGATTTCGCCATTTGACTCGGCGAAACGTCGTCATACTTCCTTTACCTCAGTAGAGGTTATGCCAGAGTTGGACGATACTATTGAAGTAGAAGTCCGTGATGATGACATTAAGATGGACACTTTCCGTTCAGGTGGAGCCGGCGGACAGAACGTCAATAAAGTTTCTACTGGTGTGCGATTGACCCATATTCCTACAGGAATTGTCGTACAGTCTACCGTTGACCGGACCCAGTATGGCAACCGTGACCGAGCTATGAAAATGTTGCAGGCTAAGCTCTATCAGTTGGAACAAGAGAAAAAAGCAGCAGAAGTCGATTCGCTTAAGGGAGATAAGAAAGAAATCTCTTGGGGCAGTCAGATTCGTTCTTATGTCTTTACTCCTTATACAATGGTCAAAGATCATCGAACTAGCTATGAAGTAGCTCAGGTGGATAAGGTCATGGACGGAGACTTAGATGGCTTTATTGATGCCTATTTAAAATGGAGACTCAACTAAAAACAGAGTGAAATCGCTAGATAAAAACTCTGATGAAAGGAATTGTACTAATTCATGTCAATGATTGAAATGAAAGACGTTGTTAAAAAATATGACAACGGGACAACTGCTCTACGCGGTATATCTATACATATCGAACCAGGTGAATTTGCCTATATTGTAGGTCCATCAGGAGCAGGTAAATCAACCTTTATTAGACTCCTCTATCGTGAAATTAAAATCGATAAAGGGAGCCTTGCTGTAGCAGGTTTTAACTTGGGAAAAATCAAGAAACGGGATATTCCAATGCTGCGCCGTAGAGTTGGTGTGGTTTTCCAAGACTATAAACTACTTCCTAAAAAGACTGTTTATGAGAATATTGCCTACGCTATGGAAGTTATCGGTGAGCGTCGTAGAAATATCAAGAAACGCGTCATGGAAGTTTTGGATCTGGTTGGCCTTAAGCACAAGGTTCGTTCCTTCCCGAATGAGTTGTCAGGGGGAGAACAGCAGCGGATTGCGATTGCGCGTGCCATTGTCAACAATCCTCAGGTCTTGATTGCTGACGAGCCGACTGGTAACTTGGACCCAGATAATTCATGGGAAATCATGAATTTGCTGGAGCGCATTAACCTGCAAGGAACTACAGTCCTGATGGCGACTCACAATAGTCAGATTGTAAATACCCTACGTCACCGCGTCATTGCTATCGAAAATGGTCGTGTGGTGCGTGATGAGGCGGAAGGAGAATACGGATACGATGATTAGAAGGTTTTTCCGTCATTTAATTGAATCGCTTAAGAGCCTTAAGCGGAATGGTTGGATGACAGTCGCAGCTGTGAGTTCAGTTACGATTACTCTCAGTTTAGTTGCTATCTTTGCCTCTGTTATTTTAAATACTGCAAAGCTAGCGTCTGATATTTCAAACAACGTTCGTATTGTTGTCTATATGCGTAAAGACATCGCTGACAACAGCAAAACAATCGTTAAAGAAGGTCAGACAGTTAAAAATAATGATTACCATAAGATTTATGATGCCCTAACTTCAATGGATCATGTCTCAAAGGTTACTTACTCAAGTAAAGAAGAGCAGTACGAAAAGCTGACAGAGACAATGGGAAGTGAATGGAAGGTCTTTGAGGGGGATTCAAATCCACTTTATGACGCTTACATTGTCGATACGACAGAGCATAAATATGTAGATTCCGTTGCGGCAGAAGCCAAGAAGCTGGAAGGCGTTTCGGAAGTGCAGGATGGTGGAGCTAATACGCAAAAACTCTTTGCCTTATCTGATTTTATCCGAGTATGGGGACTAGTAGGGGCAGGCTTGCTCATCTTTATTGCAGTCTTCCTGATTTCCAATACCATTCGGATTACTATTATTTCACGGAGTCGTGAGATTCAGATTATGCGCTTAGTGGGTGCAAAAAATAGCTATATCCGCGGTCCATTCCTCTTTGAAGGCGCTTGGATCGGTTTGCTAGGTTCAGTTTTACCAGTAGCTTTAGTTTATTTTGGTTATAATATGGCCTATCAAACCATGAATAAAAATCTCGTTGCGCAAAATCTTTCCATGATTGAGCCAAACTTGTTTGTCCCTGCTATGATTGGGGCTGTGTCAGTCTTGGGAATCTTGATCGGTTCACTTGGTTCATCCATCTCCATGAGACGCTTCTTGAAGATTTAATAAAAAAACAGCCGTGTAGGCTGTTCGGATTGAAAACAAACATCATTTGGTGTTTGTTTTTTTATTGCATTAAAAATATAAATTATTGTTATCGCTTTGTTTTCGGTAGGCCGAGGCTGATTATAATGAGGGTAAAAAAGAATGCAGACAAGAGGCCTTTTGTGGTACTGTTTAGAAAAGGCTTGTCAAAAACATAAAAATTATAAGCAGAAAAACCTAATCCAAGGAGAGTTAGTATAGCTGAAATAGCCAGCAGAATTAACCAAATTTTTCTTTTATCCATGATGAAGACCATCCTTTATTTTCTATGAACTAAGTATATCATAATAAGCAAAAAGTGACATGACATGGAAGTCAGATTGTAGAGCCTATTTCCTGACTTTTCATTCTAATTTCATCTGCAGATGTAGAAATAGTCATTTACTAGATAAAAAAATGAGGCAGTCTTGTTATCTGCCTCACTATTAGTTTATTAGAAAAATGGATTGAAATTCTTTTCGTGGCCAATCGTTGTGTCATTTCCATGGCCGGGATAGACACGATAGTCTTTGGGCAAGACAAATAATTCTTCGCGGATGCCAGCAAGGAGCTGGTCCATATTACCAGTCGGTAGATCTGTTCTGCCGATGGTTTCACGGAAGAGAGCATCACCAGTCAGAACGACCTGATCTTCTGGGAAAATAATGGAAACTCCTCCGATAGAATGACCAGGTGTCTGCACAGCATAGAAATGAAAGTCGTCCAGTTGGTAGTCTTGGTGATAGGTGAAATAATGTTCGGCAGGTCTGAGAATGACATCTTCCAAATCTGCATGGCGGTCAAGACCAGATAGATTATCAGTAGGAGTATAGAGCCAGCTTGCTTCGCTCTCCGCTACATAGACGGGCGGATTGGCAAAGTTATCTCGGACCTTATCCAGACTCATGATATGATCGTAATGCGTATGAGTCAGTAAAATAGCTGTGATGGGCTTAGCAATTTCTTCTAGCTTGCGTTGGATTTTTCGCCAGTCGCTGCCGGGGTCAACTACGATGACATGATGGTCATTTTCAAGGATATAAGTGTTTTCAAAAGCGATGAGATTGACAATTTTGTGAACTTTCATTGGGCTTCCTCTGCGTATGTTTTCTCAATAAAGAGTGTAACAAAAAAGCAGAAATTTTGCACAAAATTTATTTTGGGGCTCAGCTTATTTTCAGATGTCTCAGGCTGGCATTTGTGATATAATCATAGCAGTATGACACAATCGAACTATAAATATGCTGTTATCGACTTGGAGGCTACAAGTGCGAACAGCAATGCAAAAATTATTCAAATCGGCATTGTCATCATTGAAAACGGGGTGATTTGCCAAACTTATGAAACAGATGTGAATCCGCATGAGGACTTGGATGAGCATATTAAACAGCTGACAGGATTGGATGATCAGCGCTTGCGCCAAGCTCCTGATTTCTCGCAGGTTGCCCGTGAGGTTTACGAGCTGATTGAGAATGCGATTTTTGTTGCCCATAATGTCAAGTTTGATGCCAATCTATTGGCAGAAGCTCTCTTTTGGGAAGGCTTTGACCTGCTGACTCCAAGAGTAGATACGGTAGAACTAGCTCAGGTTTTTTATCCGACTTTTGATAAATATGCCTTAGGAAATCTGTGCAATCTTCTGGAGATTCCTCTGGAAAATGCTCACACCGCTTTGGCAGATGCTCAGGCAACAGCTCAGCTATTTCTAAAAATCCAGAAAAAGATGGCAGGACTGCCAAAAGCCTTGCTAGAGAAAGTGCTGGAATTTGCCGATAGTCTCATCTATGAGTCGCGGCTAGCTATCGAAGAGATTTTTCAGTTTATGCCAGACTATTCTGGTCAGGATTTGCAGGAGACGCATGGTACCTATTTGAAAAAGCCGAAAATCTTGCCGCCTGAAAAGAAACTTTCGCAGGACTTTCTGACCAACCTTTATCTGCTGGGGCTGGACGAGCGTCCTGACCAGCTGACATTTGCGCAGTATGTGACTGAGGCGCTTAGTCAGACGGCACCTAGTTTTTTGGAGGCCCAGACAGGACTTGGCAAGACCTTTGGCTATTTATTGCCTATTTTGGCTCATGGTCAGGATAGAGTCTTGGTGACCGTTCCAACGAAGATTTTACAGGACCAGCTGATGCAAAAGGAAGGCCGACTCTTAGAGGAAGTATTTCATATCTCCTTCCATAATCTCAAAAGTCCCGAAAATTATCTAAAATTAGATCATTTTTATCAAAGTCTATCGGTTTTGGATGATAATCGACTTGTTAATCGTTGCAAAATGCAGCTTTTGATCTGGCTGACAGAGACGGAGACGGGTGATTTAAATGAAATCGGCCAGGCTTATCGTTTCGAGTCTTACTTTAGCCAGATACGCCATGATGGGAAATTAAGCAAGCATTCGCTCTTTTATGAAGAGGATTTTTGGCGACTGGGACAGGTCAAGGCAGCTAGCAGTCGTGTCGTGATTACCAATCATGCTTACCTTCTGACGCGCCTAGAAGATGACCAGTCTTTGCTGGACAATCGGATGCTGGTGGTGGACGAGGCTCAAAAAATGTTTTTTGCCTTGGAAAGTTTTTCGCAGGCCAGTATCAATTTGACCAAGCAATTGCAAACTATCAGCCAAGCTTTGCAGACAGAAAAACGGATTTTACAAGAACGCATCCTGCAAAGCATCCAATTTGAATTAGCGTATGCTGCCGAAAAGCAGCGGGGTAAGACCAGTGAATTGGATTCCAAGAAGATAGCCAAGCTACGTCAGGATGTGTCTGAGCTGGATGAGAGCTTGCTGCCAGAGCTCAGGGAATTGTTTTCAACCAAGTACCAGTACTACTGGCTAACGGAAGAACAATTTGCAGATCATCGGGTGACAAGGCTTCATGCTGGGCGCTCAGAACTCATGAGATGTAAGGATTACCTACCTGATACCGTTAAGGTGATCTTGGTCTCCTCTACTTTGGAGATTAGTTCCAAGGTGAATTTGCCTCAATTACTAGGCTTTGAGGATTATCATTTTTATAAACTTCCTCAGCAAAAGAAGCCCCTGCAGAAACTTTTCTTAGATCTAGATTTTCCAGATGTGGTGGATTTATCAACTCAGGAATACGCTGAGAGGATTGTTGCAAGCTTAGAGAGCTTGGTTCCACTGAATCTGCCGATGGTGGTTCTCTTTACTTCCAAGGATTTATTGCTAGCCACTTCAGACCAGCTGACCTTGCCGCATTTGGCCCAGTATAAGAATGGCGAGCCAGCCAATATCAAGCGTCGTTTTGATAAGGGAGAGGCGCCCATCTTGCTAGGAGCAGGCAGTTTCTGGGAAGGAGCGGATTTTGCTCAGCAAGACCAAATCATTCAGCTCATCACGCGGATTCCTTTTGATAATCCCAAAGATTTCTTTGTGCAAAAAATCAATCATCATCTTAAGGCAGAAGGCAAAAATCCTTTTTACGATTATCAGTTGCCGTCAGCTATTTTACGGTTGAAGCAGGCTATGGGGCGAACCCGTCGCAATGAACACCAGAAGTCGGCGGTTATTCTTCTAGACAAGCGTATTTCAACCAAGCGCTACGGTCGGCAAATCCAGCAAAATCTAAACCAGCTGGCATCTCTAGAAATGCTTTCGGAACAGGATATTTTAAAGGAATTAAAAGAATTTTTCGACTAAAACTGCTTAAAACAGTCGATTTATCTGGCTGTTTTTCTAAATGATTGCAAATTTTCTCGGCTACTGATGCCAAAAATCTGCTATAATGAAAAGAATAGGAAGAAGGTTATGACGTGAAAAAAAATCTACTAGGAATTGCTCTATCGTTTGCGATAGCAGCTGTTTCCATTTGTTTAGGAAATTGGTTTCCGCTGATTGGATCCAGTGTGTTTGCCATCATTTTAGGAATTTTGCTCAATAATTTATGGAAACTTCCAGATGCCTTTCAGCCGGGCTTGACCTATGCAGGAAAGAAACTGCTTCAATGTTCTATTATTTTTTTAGGTTTTTCCATGTCAATTGCCAAGGTCTCTGCAACGGGTTTGTCTTCTTTGAAGATTAGTATTTTGACTATTTTGATCGCTTTTCTTGCGGCTTATGCAGCTGGGAAATTCTTCAAGATGAGACGAATTTTAACCATTTTGATTGGCTTTGGGACGGCAATCTGTGGTGGTTCAGCTATTGCAGCAGCCTCGCCCATTTTAGAAGCAGAAGAAGAGGATATTGCTCTTTCCATTTCAACCATCTTCTTTTTCAATATTTTAGCTGTTTTTATCTTTCCTTTTCTGGGACATCTCATGCAAATGTCTGATGCCTATTTTGGGACTTGGGCAGGGACGGCCATCAATGATACTTCGTCAGTCGTTGCGGCGGGTTATACTTACAGTCAAGCAGCGGGAGATTTGGCAACCATTGTCAAACTAAGCCGAGCCTTGATGATTGTACCCGCCTGTCTCATCTTTGCAGGTTATCGATATGTTCGAGATAAGCGGTCAGCTCAAAAAGTAGACTTGAAGAAGATTTTTCCATGGTTTATTTTGTGGTTTGTTCTGGCTTCTGTAGTGAGCAGTTTGGGAATTTTTCCATCAAATCTAGTTCCTTACACGAAACTTTTATCCCAATGGCTGATGGCTATGGCCTTAGCCGGGATTGGAGCCAAAGTTTCATTCAAACAGTTCAAGGAAGCTGGAGCTGGGCCTTTATTAACCGGAGCTTTTGCTTGGTTCTGCGTCGCAGTTTCTAGCTTGATTATCCAATATTTTTTGTAAGAAAGGAAAATTATGCCTTCACAGCGAAGAACATTTGAGTCTCGGATTGATTACAGCTTGCTTTTACCTGTCTTGCTCTTACTATCAATCGGAGTTACGGCTATTTATATAGCGGTTAGCCATGATTATCCAAATAATGTCTTGCAGATTGTTGGTCAGCAAGTAGTTTGGATTTTATTAGGCTTTCTGATTAGCTTTATCGTTATGTTTTTTAACACTAAGTTTCTTTGGAAGATGACGCCTTTTCTGTATGTTTTAGGCTTAGGACTTATGGTTCTTCCGCTTGTATTTTATAGTGAGAGCTTAGTGGCTTCTACAGGGGCGAAAAACTGGGTATCTATTCGAGGTGTTACTCTCTTTCAGCCATCTGAATTTATGAAAATCTCTTATATTTTAATGCTGTCGCGAGTCGTAGTAAAATTTCTGCAGCAAAATAAGAACTATGAGCGAACCATTGCTTTAGATCTCTTTTTGATTGTAAAATTAGCATTATATACCTTGCCGGTTTTGTTACTTTTGGCCTTGCAGAGTGATTTAGGAACAGCCCTAGTATTTGCTGCAATTTACTGCGGCATTGTCCTCTTATCTGGTGTTTCGTGGAAGATTATTCTACCGGTTTTCTTGACAGTATCCCTTCTTTTTACTGTCTTTATGTTGATCTTTATTTCAAATGGTGGCCGTGCTTTTCTACATGGTTTAGGGATGCCGACGTACCAGATCAATCGGATCTCAGCCTGGCTCCATCCATTTGAATATGCTCAGACAGTAACTTATCAGCAGGCACAAGGACAGATTGCTATTGGAAGTGGTGGTTTGCTAGGTCAAGGATTCAATGTCTCAAATCTTCTAGTACCTGTCCGTGAAAGTGATATGATTTTCACCGTGATTGCGGAGGATTTTGGTTTTCTTGGTTCGAGTTTGGTGATTGTTATTTATCTGTTCTTGATTCATCGTATGCTTCAGATTACTATTAAGTCCAACAATCAGTTCTACACCTATATCTCGACCGGCCTCATTATGATGTTGCTCTTTCATATTTTTGAAAATATTGGTGCTGTGACAGGGATTTTGCCTTTAACCGGGATTCCGCTTCCTTTCATTTCTCAAGGAGGCTCCTCCATCGTCAGCAATCTCATCGGAATCGGTCTCCTACTGTCTGTCTCTTATCAAAATAGCTTAGAAGAGGAGAAGCATGCGGTGACTCCGCCTGTTCGTAAAAAAATTGTACTTAGAAAAATAAAATAAGAAGTGGGTACCTCGTATCCTAGGAAGGTATTTTGTATGAAAAAAGTAGCTCTTATGTTAGCTAATGGTTTTGAAGAAATTGAAGCCCTCACCGTTGTCGATGTCTTGCGTCGTGCAGGCTTTATCTGTGATATGATTGGTTTTGAGGAGTCTGTGACAGGCTCTCACCAGATTACTGTCAAAGCCGATCAAGTCTGGAATGGCAATCTATCTGCTTATGATATGGTCGTTCTTCCAGGCGGTATGCCAGGATCAACAAATCTGCGTGATGACGACCGCTTGATGGAAGTTTTGCAGGAATTTCAAGTAGAAGGTAAATTTGTTGCAGCAATCTGTGCCGCTCCGATTGCCCTTGACCGCGCAGGTCTGCTGAATGGCAAGAATTTCACTTGCTACGATGGGGTGGAAGCCAACATTGAGAATGGTAGCTATCAGAAGCAGACCGTTGTCGTAGATGGAAAACTGATCACCAGCCGTGGTCCATCTACAGCTCTGCCTTTTGCCTATGAGTTGGTTCACCAGCTAGGCGGAGATGCGGATCAATTGGCCAGTTCTATGCTTTTTAAAGATGTTTTTGAGAACTAAAAGATTCACCCGATTTTCGGGTGGATTTTTTCTGTCTAAGTTGGATGAAAAATCTATGAAAATATGCTATTTCATCATAAATAAAAGCCCCTTTTTTTCAAAAAATATGGTATAATAAAGGGTATGAATTATCAAGATTACATCTGGGATTTAGGTGGGACTCTCTTGGATAATTATGAGACTTCAACCGCAGCTTTTGTCCATACCTTGCAGGACTTTGGTCTGACTGCGAGTCATGATGAAGTGTATAAGGCTCTCAAGGTTTCGACAGAATATGCAGTCCGCCAGTTTGCCCCTAGAAACAAGGAGTTTTTAAAGGCTTATAAGGCGAACGAGGCCAAGGAATTAGAGCATCCGATTTTATTTGACGGTGCATCAGAATTATTGGCGCAAATTATCCAGCAAGGTGGCAGAAACTTTTTGATTTCTCACCGAGATGAACAGGTGTTAGAGATTTTGCAGAAGACGCAGATTGGTCTATATTTTACAGAAGTAGTGACGGCTACTAATGGTTTTAAACGTAAGCCAGATCCTGAGTCTATGCTGTATTTAAAAGACAAGTACCAGATTGAGTCTGGGCTGGTTATCGGAGATCGGCCGATTGATATCGAAGCTGGTCAGGTGGCAGGCTTTAGCTGCTATCTTTTCGATAATATGAAAAATCTTGAAGAATTTGTAGATATTGAACTAGAAAAGGAATAACATGACAGAAGAAAAGCAACAAGACATACAAGCGCAAGAATATGACGCCAGTCAGATTCAAGTCTTGGAGGGCTTAGAAGCCGTTCGGATGCGCCCTGGTATGTATATCGGTTCGACCTCTAAGGAAGGTCTGCACCATTTAGTGTGGGAAATTGTTGACAATTCGATTGATGAAGCCTTGGCTGGCTTTGCCACTCACATTCAAGTCTTTATTGAAAAAGATAATTCGATTACAGTTGTTGACGATGGTCGAGGCATTCCCGTTGACATTCAGGAGAAAACAGGTCGCCCGGCTGTGGAAACCGTCTTTACCGTGCTCCATGCTGGAGGAAAATTCGGCGGTGGCGGCTACAAGGTTTCAGGAGGTCTGCATGGTGTAGGTTCTTCCGTTGTAAATGCCCTGTCCACTCAGCTGGATGTCCGCGTTTATAAAAACGGCCAGATTCATTACCAAGAATACCGTCGTGGTCATGTAGTCGCTGATCTAGAAGTCATCGGTGAGACAGATCGTACAGGTACGACAGTTCACTTTACACCGGATCCGGAGATTTTCACTGAAACAGTAGAATTTGACTTTGAAAAGCTAAACAAACGGGTGCAGGAATTGGCCTTTCTCAATCGTGGTCTCAGAATTTCCATCACAGATAAGCGAGATGGAATGGAGCAGGTCAAGGATTACCACTATGAGGGTGGGATTGCCAGCTATGTTCAATACATCAATGAAAACAAGGATGTTATCTTTGATACGCCGATTTATACTGACGGCGAAATGGACGACATTACGGTTGAAGTCGCTATGCAGTACACGACTGGCTACCATGAAACAGTCATGAGCTTTGCCAATAACATCCATACCCACGAGGGTGGAACGCATGAGCAAGGTTTCCGGACCGCCTTGACACGGGTCATCAATGACTATGCCAAGAAAAATAAGCTTCTCAAAGAAAATGAGGACAATCTGACCGGGGAAGATGTGCGTGAGGGACTGACAGCGGTCATCTCTGTCAAGCACCCTAACCCTCAGTTTGAAGGTCAGACCAAGACCAAGCTGGGCAATAGCGAAGTAGTCAAGATTACCAACCGTCTCTTCAGTGAAGCCTTCTCAGATTTCCTTTTGGAAAATCCTGCGGTAGCTCGAAAAATCGTTGAAAAGGGAATTTTGGCTTCTAAGGCTAGAATTGCTGCTAAGCGAGCTCGGGAAGTAACCCGCAAGAAGTCTGGTTTGGAAATCTCTAATCTGCCAGGGAAATTGGCTGACTGTTCGTCCAACAACCCACAGGAAACAGAACTCTTCATCGTGGAGGGAGACTCAGCGGGTGGTTCAGCTAAGTCAGGTCGTAATCGTGAATTTCAGGCTATTCTACCAATTCGAGGTAAAATTCTCAACGTTGAAAAAGCCAGCATGGATAAGATTCTGGCTAATGAAGAAATCCGCAGTCTCTTCACTGCTATGGGAACGGGCTTTGGAGCTGACTTTGATGTCAGCAAGGCTCGCTATCATAAATTAGTCATCATGACCGATGCGGACGTGGACGGAGCTCACATTCGAACTTTGCTCCTGACTTTGATTTACCGCTACATGAAGCCGGTTCTGGAAGCAGGCTATGTCTATATCGCCCAACCACCAATCTATGGTGTCAAGGTCGGAAGTGAGATTAAAGAATACATCCAGCCAGGTGCAAATCAAGAAGAAGAACTGCAAGCTGCTCTCGAGCGCTATAGTGAAGGTCGCTCTAAGCCGACGATTCAGCGCTACAAAGGTTTGGGAGAAATGGATGACCATCAGTTGTGGGAAACGACCATGAATCCAGAACACCGTCTAATGGCGCGAGTTTCTGTCGATGACGCAGCAGAAGCTGATAAGATTTTTGATATGCTGATGGGAGATCGTGTAGAGCCTCGTCGTGACTTTATCGAAAAAAATGCAGTATATAGCACACTTGATGTCTAAAAAGTTAGAAAAAACAACCATTACAAATGAATTTGTGATATAATCAATATGTTTGCTTTTTAGTAAAAGAATGAAGGAGTTTTATATGTCTAATGGACTGATTATTCTCATTATTGTAGTAGCAGCACTATTAATTTTAGGCTATTTTACTGCTATCTATATGAGAAAACGAAATGAAGCGAAGCTTCGAAGTTTGGAGGAGAAAAAAGAGGAACTTTACAATCTTCCCGTGAATGATGAAGTGGAAGAAGTTAAAAATTTACATTTGATTGGGCAAAGTCAAGTGACTTTCCGTGAGTGGAATCAAAAATGGGTAGACCTCTCTTTAAATTCATTTGCTGATATTGAGAACAATCTCTTTGAGGCAGAGGGCTACAATAATTCTTTCCGTTTCCTCAAGGCTAAGCATGCGATCGAAAATATTGAAAGTCAAATTGATTTAATCAGTGAGGATATTCATGCAATTCGTCAAGCTTTAGAAGATCTGAAAAAACAAGAATCTAAAAATAGTGGACGGGTTTTACATGCCCTAGATCTATTTGAAAATTTGCAGCATACTGTGGCTAGCAATCCTGACGCTTATGGACGAGCTCTTGCAGAAATTCAGAAGCAAATGGAAAATATTGAGTCTGATTTCTCTCAATTTGTAACTCTCAATTCTTCAGGGGATCCTGTGGAAGCGGCAGAAATCTTAGACAAAACAGAAGATCGTATCTTGGCACTAACACAGATCGTCGAAAAAGTTCCAGCAATTGTAGAAAACTTGACTGAGAAATTACCAGATCAATTAGAAGATTTGGAGTCTGGCTACCGCAAATTATTGGAAACCAATTATCATTTTATTGAGACTGACTTAGAGGCGCGTTTCCAACAACTTCGTGCTAGTTTGAAACGAAATGAAGAAAATCTTGCGGCGTTGGAGTTGGATAATGCCTTGTATGAGAATGAACAAATTCAAGAGGAAATCGATGCTCTGTATGCCATCTTTACTCGAGAAATTGAGGCTCATAAAGTCGTTGAGAAGTTGGTGAACTACCTTCCTGACTATTTAGAACACACTAAAGAGAATAACCAACAGCTTCAAAGCGAAATGGAACGTTTATCGCATTCCTTCTTGCTACCAGAACCTGAAATAAATCATATCAAGGATTTGAAATCGGAATTATCTGCTCAAGAAGCAGTAGTTCACTCTTCACTTGAAGATACAGCTGAAATGAAGAAACCTTTCTCATTGGTTAGAGAAGAGTTGGAAGCTATTCAAGACCGATTGAAAGAAATCGAAGATGAACAGATTGAACTTGGTGAGCAGCTAGAAAAGATCGAAAAAGACGATGTCAATGCCCGTCAAAAAGTTACGATTTACGCCAATAAATTGCATACGATTAAGCGATTTATGGAAAAACGTAATTTACCGGGCATTCCAGAGTCCTTCTTAACAATTTTCTTTGGAGCAAGCGACTATATTGAGGAGCTGGCTAGAGAGTTGGAGGCAACTCGTGTGAATATCGAATCTGTTAACCGCTGGTTAGAGATTCTGGCAAATACAATGAATGAATTGGAAGAAGAGACATATCGAATCGTTCGAAATTCTACCTTAACAGAGCAGTTGCTACAATACTCTAACCGTTATCGTTCATTTGATGACAATGTGCAGGCAGCCTTCAATGAATCCCTTCATGCTTTTGAAGTTGAATTTGATTACGCAAAATCTTTGGAAATTATTTCAAAAGCCTTGGATGTTGTTGAGCCTGGGGTTTCAGCTCGTTTCATCAACTCATATGAAAAAACACGCGAAAATATTCGCTTCTAAGAAAGTTCCTTCGGGAACTTTTTTCTTTGCAATCTAGCTTGTCTTGTCACTGAAAATCCTGTATAATACAACAAATCATAGAAAACATGAGGTGAGTAGATGGGTCAGGTCAAAGGTCTATTGGTTATGGATGTAGATAGCACTCTTATTATGGAAGAGGGGATTGATTTACTGGGCGAGGAAGCAGGAGTTGGGCAGCAAGTAGCTGATATTACCGAGCGAGCCATGCGCGGGGAATTGGATTTCGAAGCAGCTTTGCGAGAGAGAGTTTCACTTTTGGCGGGGCTTCCAGAAACTATTTTTTCTCAGATAGCTGACAAGATTCATTTCACGCCTGGTGCTAAAAAATTAGTAGATGAGCTGCATGCGCGTGGTTACAAGATTGGCTTGGTTTCAGGTGGTTTTCATGAAACGGTGGATAGACTGGCTGAGCAGCTAGGAATTGACTATGTAAAGGCCAATCGCTTGGAAAGTAAAAATGGTTCCCTGACAGGTCATCTTTTGGGCGATATTGTTAGTAAAGATACTAAAGTTCAGATGCTGAAAGCATGGGCTCAAGAGAATAATTTGGAATTAAATCAAACCATTGCTATGGGGGATGGCGCCAATGATTTACCTATGATTCAAACGGCAGGCATTGGAATTGCTTTTAACGCCAAGCCAATTGTAAGAGAGCAAGCACCCTATCAAATCAATGTTTATGACCTCTATCAGCTAATTTACATTTTAGATGCTAAGGAAAAATAGGAGGCACTATGCATATCTTGTTAGCACCGGATTCTTTTAAGGAAAGTTTGTCTGCCGTTCAGGTAGCAGAAGCCTTGAAAGAAGGTTTTTTCCAAGCCTTTCCAGAGGCGACTTTTGATTTGCTGCCTATTGGAGATGGCGGCGAGGGGACTGTGGCTGCCTTGATTTCTGCTATGAAGTTAAAAGAGTTTCGTCACTGGGTAACTGGACCTTTTGGCCAGCCAGTCGAAATGAAATATGCTAGACAAGACCAGCTAGCCCTTTTTGAGATGGCAGATTTAGTGGGACTGGCTTTAATTCCTAAGGAAAAACGCAATCCTTTAGGCTTAGAAACCAGAGGTCTGGGGGAGCTGATTCTTCATTTGGCTGAAAATGGAGTCAGGAAGATTCTGGTCGGTGTTGGAGGCTCGGCAACGAATGATGGTGGAATCGGTATGGCAGCAGGTCTGGGCTATGAATTTTTTGATGAAAACAATCATCGACTGCGACCTATCGGTTCCTCTTTAGGGAGAGTTGCTCGAATTTCTGCGGAACGTGTTCCAACTTGCTTGGATGATATTGACATCGAAATTTTGACAGATGTTTCCAGTCCTTTATGTGGGCAGCAGGGAGCGACTCAGGTCTTTGGACGACAGAAAGGCCTGTCTGAATGGCTTCTTTCATCTGTCGATCAGGAAATGAGGAACTTCTATGAGCTGGTCAATCCGCAGATTTTCACCCAAGCTGGTGCTGGTGCAGGAGGAGGCATGGCAGCAGGGCTAGTCACATTTGCTAAGGGGAAAGTCGTGTCAGGAATTGATACCTGCCTGGATTTGCTGGATTTTGACCGCAGGGTTAAAGAAGCGGACTTGGTTGTTGTTGGTGAGGGCCGCATGGATAAGCAGTCCTTGGCCGGAAAGGCTCCGGTTGGGGTAGCAAGGAGGACGCCAAAAGAGATTCCCGTTCTTGCGATCTGTGGCAGTTTAGCAGCTGATTTGCCTCCATTTCCTAGGGAGAATATCCATGCAGCTTTTCCCATTATCTCGCAAGTGGCAGATTTGGACGTAACCTTAGCTCAAGCGAGGGAAAATCTGGTTCGTACAGCTCGCAATATTGGTAATCTATTAGCCATCAAAAAGAGGCTGGGACAAAAGTCCTAGCCTCTCAATTGTCTTTGGATTTTCGAGCAAGACGCAGTGGTTGAGTGGGCTCTATTACGCTGATTCCATCAGCTTTTACAGCCCTACTCAACTGTGCGGAGGTGGGACGACGAAATCGAATTCTAACGAATTACCTATTTCTGTCCCACTCTCTTTTTCAGTAAATATTCGATTTCTTTGATGATTAAGCCATTTGCAAATTCAAATAGATCGCAGGAAAGGTCTCCGTGGTCATTGACCAAAATGGTTAGAAGCCGACTTTGCTCGGCATTGGTGTGATAGTATTGGCAACTAAACTGTGCGGAACTGTCCTGATAAGCTTCCTTTATCCTGTGGAGGTAGCCTTCTTTTCCCTGAATGATTTCTGGAGATTCTCCATGCAATTCCCAGACGACATGCTCGTCTAAAAAAGTTTGATAAATGTCCCAATCACACTGGTTTTCCGCCTCGAAAAAGGCAAATAATTTCTCTAAATTTGTCATTTATGAAACATTTTTTTCCAAAGGGAGGTTTTCTTGAGGGTAGATGGTTTATCTTCTGCTGGATGGAGGACGTCAGCAAATTGCTTGCTCAAGTCCTTTTCTTCAACGGTCACAGGGCGATCACTATGGATAACCAAACCGAAAGGAGAGGATTGGCAAAAAGCGGAGACAATGGTGGCCTCACAGCCTAAGTCTTTGGCTGTTTTTAGGTAGAAAACTTGTTGGCTGGATATGACTTCAGGCGATATTTTGACTGTGACGGGCTGATAGTTTTCAGTGATCTTCTCAACTATTTCTTTAAAATGCTGTTTTAGAAGCGAGGAATTTGCAACTGAAATAGAGCAGTAAGCAATCACCCGCTCTTCAAAAGTTTCCAGAAATTTACGCTGTTCATCAGGATTGAGCTTAGCATTCCCCTGAGATTTTTCCATGATAATGTTATTTAGATCTGTCATATTTCTAGTATATCATAAATAAAGGATTTCTGATTTTCAAACCATTAAGAAAAAGATAGGATGTAACCGATTGCATTTTAAAAATTGTGATTTTTCAAGCAAAGCTGCTGTTTTTCCTTGAAAAAAAAGCGCTTTTGAGGTATCATAGACTAGTAAATAATTTTAAACAATAAGGAGAGTCAAAATGTCAATTATTACTGATGTTTACGCTCGCGAAGTCCTCGACTCACGCGGTAACCCAACACTTGAAGTAGAAGTTTATACTGAATCAGGTGCTTTCGGACGTGGTATGGTTCCTTCAGGAGCTTCTACTGGTGAACACGAAGCAGTTGAACTTCGTGATGGTGACAAATCTCGTTACGGCGGTCTTGGTACACAAAAAGCAGTTGACAACGTGAACAACGTTATCGCTGAAGCTATTATCGGTTACGATGTTCGTGACCAACAAGCTATCGACCGTGCAATGATCGCTTTGGACGGTACTCCAAACAAAGGTAAATTGGGTGCGAACGCAATCCTTGGTGTGTCTATCGCTGTAGCTCGTGCTGCTGCTGACTACCTTGAAATCCCACTTTACAGCTACCTTGGTGGATTCAACACTAAAGTTCTTCCAACTCCAATGATGAACATCATCAATGGTGGTTCTCACTCAGACGCTCCAATCGCTTTCCAAGAATTCATGATCGTACCTGCTGGTGCACCATCATTCAAAGAAGCTCTTCGTTGGGGTGCTGAAATCTTCCACGCTCTTAAGAAAATCCTTAAATCTCGTGGTTTGGAAACTGCTGTTGGTGACGAAGGTGGATTTGCTCCTCGTTTTGAAGGAACTGAAGATGGTGTAGAAACTATCATCGCTGCTATCGAAGCTGCTGGTTATGTTCCAGGTAAAGACGTATTTATCGGATTCGACTGTGCATCATCAGAATTCTACGATAAAGAACGCAAAGTTTACGACTACACTAAATTCGAAGGTGAAGGAGCTGCTGTACGTACTGCTGCAGAACAAATCGACTACCTTGAAGAATTGGTAAACAAATACCCAATCATCACTATCGAAGATGGTATGGATGAAAACGACTGGGACGGTTGGAAAGCTCTTACTGAACGTCTTGGTGGTAAAGTTCAATTGGTTGGTGACGACTTCTTCGTAACAAACACTTCTTACCTTGAAAAGGGTATTGCAGAAGGCGCAGCTAACTCAATCCTTATCAAAGTTAACCAAATCGGTACTCTTACTGAAACATTCGACGCTATTGAAATGGCGAAAGAAGCTGGTTACACTGCCGTTGTATCACACCGTTCAGGTGAAACTGAAGATTCAACAATCGCTGATATCGCAGTTGCAACAAACGCAGGACAAATCAAGACTGGTTCACTTTCACGTACAGACCGTATTGCTAAATACAACCAATTGCTTCGTATCGAAGATCAACTTGGTGAAGTTGCTGAATACCGTGGTTTGAAATCATTCTACAACTTGAAAAAATAATTCCTTCTAATGGAATGAAGCAAATCCCTTGAGGTTAACTCAAGGGATTTTTAATAAATAAGGGGAGACTTTTGGGATGTTTTATTTCATTTTGTATATCCTAAGCAGAGAGTGGCTAGCTCTTACAGTTTTATTTATAGGCCTCTTTTTGGCTTATAAACGCAAATCAAGCTCTCTGGTGCTTTTGGGAGTTCTTTTATTTCTTACAATCACCAGTATATTCTGGTATCCTCAGTTCAGCCCATGGTTTGCTTTTCCCTTTTTATTTCTTGTTTCCTATTTATTGGTAAAAAGATATAGGTGGGTTCTTTATCCCGCTCTTGCTCTGGGAGCCTTGTTAGTGGCATTTTCTCCCATTCTTGGTATTTTTTTCACAATTTATGTTCCAGTGAGTCAGTATGCCTATCTTGAGGAAAAAGGGCAGACAGTAGTGGTTCGGGAAGATTACTATGGAGCATTTTTTAGTGAAAGCGATATAGAAATCACGACCTATGTAAATGGTCAACTCCCTCTTGCCAATAAGCTAGTTTATGAAAAGGTTGACTTACATGATTTTAATAAGAATAAAGATGTCAATAAAGATATTTTTCTTGCTCAACCCTTGACAAGGGAGCGATTGAAAGAATTAGAGGATTTCATGAATCGAAAATAGACTAAATAAGGCTCGATCAAATAAAAAAGCTGTTGGATTTTTATCCAACAGCTTTTTTAATTAAGATTTTAGAAAATAGACTTAACTTTGTTGATGACGTCGTTGAGCCCTTTTGAATTTGCGACCAAATCTTTAGCCTTATCTAAGTATTCGCCCAGCTCGTCCTTGTGGTCTTCGACAAACTTCTTAGCTGCATCAAAATCTTTCTTTTCAATCAATTCTTTTACTTGGTTAAACAATTCTACTGGATTCATTTTGAATGCTCCTTTGATATTTTCTTTTGATTATTGGAAGGTTACGCAGACAGCTTCTGGCACATAGAAATCATGAGAGATTTCTGTTAATCGGCCTGTTTCAAGATCGCGTTTGAAGACAGTTGCGTTGTCCGAATCTTGGTGAACAGCGATGAGGTAGTTTTGGTCAGGGGTGATATTGAAATCACGTGGATTTTTGCCCTTTGTTGGCGTGATTTCAAGGAGCTGTAAACTTCCATCAGCTAGAATTTGATAAACAGCTATTGAGTCATGTCCACGGTTAGAGCCATAGAGGAATTTACCGTCTGCTGAAAGGCGGATGGCTGCAGTTCCGTTAAAATCTTTAAATCCTTCTGGGAGAGTTGAGACAGTCTGCATGTGTTCAAACTGACCAACGCCATCGTATATTAATACTTCAATGGTAGAGTTTAATTCGCAGATAAGGTAGGCGATTTTGTAGTGGTTATGAAAGACAAGGTGGCGTGCTCCAGCCCCAGCAGCACATGAGTAAGTAGCTAATTTGTTTAATTGCCCAGCTTCTGTTACATCGTAGGTGGTGACTTGGTCTGTTCCGAGGTCACAGGTAATCAGATATTGATCAGGTGTCAAGTCAGTGTAGTGGACATGGGCAGAGGCTTGATTGGCATGAGGTCCTTGACCGACATGAGTGTCTGAATCAGCTAGTTTTAGGCTGCCATCTTCTTGCTGCTTGTAGACCAGCACTTGCCCCTTGTGGTAGTTGGCTCCGTAAACGAGTCCTCTCTCCTCATCTACAGCGACATAGCAAAGCGGAGCACCTTCCTCAACCACGTGATTGAGCAGCTGCCCTTCTTGGTCATAGGCAGCAATCCCACCTTGTCCATCTTTTGCGCCGACAGTGTATAGATGACCAGCTTGGTCAAAGGCTAGGTAAGTTGGGCTTGGCTCTTCGGCTACTAATTCTAAGTTTGAGAGTTGTCCCTTTTCAGTATCAAAATCTGCCTTATAAATTCCTTTGGAATCTCGTCGAGTATATGTTCCAAAATAAACTGTTTGAGTCATGTCTCCACCTCATTCTTTTAAAGTCAATCTATTATACCACAAAATGATTTGAGAAGCTGTTGATGCAAAAAAAAGCCTGTATTTTAATGGAAAAGCCTGAATTATTTTCAAAAAACAGACAAAAAACAGATGGTGGGTAGGAAGGGGATAGACCACTTTGATAGAATAGAATTGTTCAAAAAAACAAATACGATCAGGAAAGCTCAAAATTCCTGTTTTCTAAAACAAAGGAGAAATCAAATGAACACAAAAAAATTCGCTATGCTTGTAACTCTTATCGGAATGTCTGTCTTCTTCCTAGCTGCATGTGGTTCTAAAAATGCTGACAATAAAGAAATTAGTGATGGGAAAAAAGTAGATTTTAAGAAAGATGCTGTTGATCAAAAAACGAAAACAGTAGACGGCAAGGAAGTGACAGAGTATACCATGCCAGACGGAAACGTGATTCAAATCCCAGCGGATGGAGAAGAATTACCAACAGATGAATCTGAATCAACTGATAAATAAACGTTAGAACCTGTAGGTTGGAGGCAATATGTTTGAAAGAAAAAAAATGAATCGTAAAACCATAATATTGGGCAGCACGGTCATTCTCGCTTGTGCTGGGCTGGGAGGCTATGTACTTCTCAATCAGGTTAATCAAAAACAGGCCATGCAAATGGTTGATAATAAGATTGATTCTCTGACGGTCCAGGATGCTGTCAATAACAGTAAAAAAACAAGCCTGGTTTTATCTGGAGAAGTAGTTGCTAACAATAGCAGTAAGGTCAAAATCGACCCATCTAAAGGTGAAGTTAAAGAAGTATTTGTCAAAAATGGCGATACTGTTACGCAAGGGCAGCCTCTCTTTTCCTATGTTACCTCTCAGGAATTGACAGCCCAGTCTGCTCAGTATGATGCTCAAGCTAAGGCCAACGGCATTACGACTGCTCAAACCAGCGCATCTATCAAATGGGAAACCTATAACCGAAAACTAGCTAATCTCAATACTCTTAAGAATAAATACAATTCTAGTAAGGATGAGTCTCTCTTGGATCAGATAAAATCTGCTGAAGATGAACTGGCTCAAGCGCTCAGTGACGCAAAGACTGCTGACAATGAAGTAACGAATGCTCAGATTGAGGCTGAAAAGGCTCAGGTGACCGCTCAGACGGAATCAGACCGTATGAAATATGATACCGTGACGGCTGATACAGCGGGAACTATTACCTCTATGAACGAAGACTTACCGACTCAGTCCAAGGCTAAAAAGGAAGAAGAAACCTTTATCGAAATCATGGATAAGTCTAAGACTTTGGTAAAAGGGACTGTCAGCGAATTTGACCGTGAGAAGCTGAGCGTGGGTCAGAGAGTAGATATCGTAGACCGCAAGGATCCTAAGAAGCGCTGGAGTGGCACCGTCACTCAGGTCGGCACCTTGACAACTGCAAATGCTGGAAATAGCAATGGTGGAAATAAACAACAGGAAAACCCCAACCAAGGTAAGTTCCCTTATACTGTCGAGCTGGATCAGGGTGGTGAAATGCCACTTGTAGGCTCCCATTCTTATGTCAATGTCGTAGAAAATGCTCCTGAAGCCGGCAAGGTTGTTGTTAATAAAGCCTATACTTTCAGTAAAAATGGCAAGACCTATGTCTGGAAGGTAGAGGGCAAAAAGGTGAAAATGAAGGAAGTTAAGACCAAGAAAGTTTCTGACCGTTTGGTAGAGATTACAGAAGGTCTGACTATGCAGGATACCATTTCGACACCTAGAGAAGGCATGAAAGACGGGATGGAGGTAGGACAGAATGTTAAAGCTTAAGAACATCCACAAATCTTATCAACAGGGCAGTCAGGAATTTCCGATTTTGAAAGGAATTGATTTGCATGTGAAAGAGGGGGATTTTCTAGCGATTATGGGGCCGTCTGGATCAGGTAAGTCCACCTTGATGAACATTATCGGCTGTTTGGACAAGGCTAGCGCAGGTTCTTATCATATCGAAGGAATTGACGTCTCTGACCTATCCGACAACCAACTATCTGATTTGCGTAATCAGAAGATTGGCTTTGTTTTCCAAAATTTCAACCTCATGCCCAAGCTGACAGCCTGTCAGAATGTTGAACTGCCTCTGACTTACATGAAAGTCCCTAAAAAAGAGAGACGCGAGCGTGCTTTGGAAATGCTGCGACTTGTCGGTCTGGAAGAAAGAAGCGACTTCAAGCCTATGGAGCTGTCTGGTGGTCAAAAGCAACGGGTAGCCATTGCGCGTGCCCTTGTGACCAATCCCAGCTTTATCTTGGGAGACGAGCCGACTGGGGCGCTGGATACTAAGACCAGTGTTCAGATCATGGAGCTTTTCAAGCAATTTAATGAACAAGGCAAGACCATTGTCATCATTACCCACGAGCCGGAAGTGGCCCAGCTTTGCAAGCAAACAGTTGTCTTGCGGGACGGTAATATAGAGACTCGGGCATTAGGATAGAAGGGGGCTATATGGAAGATATTTTTGTAGCTCTAAACTCAATCCTGTCCCACAAAATGCGCTCTATGCTGACCATGCTGGGGATTATCATCGGGATTGGCGCTATTATTGCTATCTTTTCCATCATTGAAGGAAATACAGAAAATACCAAGCGCCAGCTGATCGGTGGTACTAACAATACCATTAAGGTTGTCTACGACAAGAAGAGTTCGATTGACCCTTCTATTTCAGAGAAATCCCAAGCGCAGAAGCCTTCTTACATTCCCTTCATGGGAGAGGATGTCTTGTCCAAAATCAAGGAGATTCCTGGAGTTAAAAATGCTTTGATGACTTATGGTACGGACGAAAAGATTTATTATCTTAGTCAAAAGTCATCTGGTAAGGTTCAGGCGGTTTCCCAGTCGGTAGCTGACATCAAGCAACAAAGGCTGTTGGAAGGGGAAGGCTTTGACTCAGAAGCCTTCAAAAATCAAGAGCAAGTAACCTACCTAGAAAAGACCCTTTATGATACCCTCTTTCCTAAGGGAGATGGTATCGGTAAATATGTAGAAGTTATGGGCAATCCTTTTAAAGTTATTGGCGTCTTTGAGTCGACTGAGCAGAGTGGCCTAACCTCTGGTTCGGAAAAGGTGGCCTATATTCCTCTGCAACAATGGCATCGGATTTTTGATACCATCAATGTCAGTCCGGAAGTCACTGTCCAGACCCACAAAGCCGATGATTTGAAGAAGGTAGCCAAGAAAGTTAGTGATTACCTCAATCAGCAGATGCCTCAGTCAGACTATATGTTTGGTGTACTAAATCTGCAAGAATTTGAACGTCAATTGGATAACCTTAACCAGTCTAACTTTGTCTTGCTAGCGGGTATTGCCAGCATCTCCCTCTTAGTTGGAGGTATTGGGGTTATGAATATCATGCTGGTATCAGTGACAGAGCGGACTCGTGAAATCGGGATTAAAAAGGCTCTGGGGGCTCGGCGCAAGATCATTCTCAAGCAGTTCCTGATCGAAGCGGTCATCCTGACTCTAATGGGTGGTATTATTGGTGTGGTAGCAGGTATCGCCTCTGGTTTTGCTATTACCCAGTCTTTGGCCTATCCTTATATTTTATCCCTCTTTTCTGTCTTTGTAAGTTTGCTCTTTTGTTGTATAATAGGAGTAGTATTTGGGCTCTTGCCGGCTGTGAAAGCATCCAAGCTGGATCCAATTGAAGCCCTGCGATTTGAATAAATAAAGGAGAATCAAGCATATATGCACAAGATTTTAGTAGTGGAAGACGATACTACGATCAATCAAGTCATTTGTGAATTTTTAAAAGAAAGTAACTATGCAGTTACACCAGTCTTTGATGGAGGCGAGGCTTTGCTTCAATTTGAAGCAGAGTCTTTTGACTTAGTTATTTTAGATATGATGTTGCCAACCATGAGTGGACTGGATGTTCTCAAGGAAATTCGCAAGACTTCTCAGATTCCGGTCATGATCCTGACAGCACTAGATGATGAGTACACTCAGCTAGTCAGCTTTAACCATCTCATCAGCGACTATGTGACCAAGCCTTTCTCACCACTGATCTTAGTCAAACGGATTGAGAATATTCTACGACGAAATACGGTTTCTTCAGAGATTACTGTCGGTGAATTGACCGTCTCTATCGATGATTGTACAGTTTACTGGCAGGAAGAAAAGATGCCTCTGACCAAGAAAGAGTACGAAATCTTGCAGGCTCTAGCCAAGAGAAAGGATCACTTAGTGACCCGCGATCAGCTCATGAATACCATCTGGGGCTATAGCGAGCTAGATAGTCGGGTGCTGGATAATCATATCAAGAATATTCGTAAGAAAATTCCAGGTATTCCTCTGAAAACCATCACGGGTATGGGCTATCAGCTTGGAGGAGAAGACACGTGAAGATTGTCAAAAAGAACTTCCTCTTGACGACTTTCATCATCTTTGTCGTTGTGACGATCGTTTTATCCACCCTCTATTTCGCCATGCCGGTTTATTACCAGCAGGTCAAGGGGGGAGAAGCTCAGCGCGAGTTTGCTCAGGTAGCCAAGCAGGTCAAGGGAAAGTCTAGCAAAGAAATCAGTGAGCTTTTGAGCAATTATAGCAAAAAAAGCAATCAAATCTGGTTCACCTTGCTGGCTAAAGACAATACGATTCTTTACCCAGCGCTCGAAACGAATGGAGATAGCTCTCTCCAGCTGACCATTGTTCCAGCCATTGCCAATAGCAATTATGAGAGTAAGACTCTGTCAGAAAGTTTTCGGACGTCGGATGGCAAAGAAGTAGTCCTGCGAGGGGAATATTCCCTGCAACCTGTTTCGGATGCTAGTCGAATCTTGCTCAATCTCTATCCCTTTGTATTATTCTTGTCGCTGAGTCTGGGTGGCCTTGCCGCCTATCTCTATAGTCGGACCTCCAGTCAACGAATTAAGGATATCTCTTCTAGCACCCGGCAAATGACTAGCCTTCTTCCAGACGTTTCCTGTCAGGTGAAAGGGCATGACGAGATTGCTGATTTGGCTCAGGATATCAATCACTTATATGCCAATCTCTTAACTAGTATGGAAGCCCTGCGCTTGGAAAATGAAAAAGTTGCAGAAAGCGAGCGCGAAAAGGCAGAATTTCTTCGAATGACTTCCCACGAACTCAAGACACCCATCACCAGTATGATGGGAATGATTGACGGGATGATTTATGGAGTGGGCGATTTTAAAGATCGGGACAAATACCTGCAGAAGTGCCGCGAAATATTGGAGGAGCAATCAGGCTTAGTCCAGTCCATCCTAGCCATTTCAAAACTAGAAATGACCATGGAGACAGAACGAGAAATCTTCTCTCTCAAAGAGCTGCTTGAGGCAAATATCAGTACATACAAGGTTCTGGCGGACCTCAAGCACTATCATTTTAATGTCCAACTCTCAGAAGCAAAAGTCCGAGGTAATAAGACTTATTTACTAAAGGCTATTAAAAATCTGATTGACAATGCCTTTCATTATACAGTGGAAGGTGGAGAAATCTTGGTTCGTTTAGAAAATGGAATCTTAATTGTAGAAAATGAAGCTGAGCGAGTGCTGGATGAGTCACAGATTCAGCAGATTTTCCAGCCATTTTATCGACCAGACTACAGTCGCAATCGCAAGGATGGCGGTACTGGACTGGGACTCTTTATCGTGCAGCAAATTTTAGAAAAGCACCATCTCACTTATCGCTTTGAAGCAGTTGAAAATAGATGGATGCGCTTCACAATTTTTTTACCTCAAACGGAACAGATGAGAGTGGGACAGAAATCGGTAATTCGTTAGAATTCGATTTCGTCGTCCCACCTCCGCACAGTTGAGTAGGGCTGTAAAAGCTGATGAAATCAGCGTAATAGAGCCCACTCAACCACTGCGTCTTGCTCTACAATCCAAAGACAATTGAGAGGCTAGGACTTTTGTCCCAGCCTCTTTTGCTTGGATTTTTATAGGATAAATATTTGAAAAGCACCTTTATTCAAGTTTTATTTTAAATTTAAAGAAAAAATGCAAAAAACGCTTACAATATCACAAAATAATTGACTATTACCTTTATTAGGAGTAAACTAATGGGGTACAATTAAAAAATATAAAAGGAGAATTCATCATGAATTTAACATTTTTAGGACTTTGTATTGCCTGCTTTGGCGTCTCATTAGCTGAAGGTTTGATTATGAGTAATCTTTTCAAAGCATCTGCCCGTCAACCTGAAATTATTGATCAACTACGTAGCCTCTTAATTCTCGGTGTTGCTTTTGTAGAAGGTACCTTCTTTGTAACCTTGGCCATGGCCTTCGTCATTAAATAGACCACTCTATTTAGAGAAGGAGGTGTCAAACTATGGAAGAAAGTGTAAATCCGACCTTAGATATTGGACCAATATCCTTTGATTTGACCCTACTTGCTATGTCTCTTGTAACTGTTTTGACGGTCTTTGCCTTTGTCTATTGGGCAAGTCGCAAAATGACCCTTCGTCCAAAGGGCAAACAAAATGCTCTTGAGATGATCTATGATTTTGTCATTAGCTTTACCAAGGGTAACATTGGAGAGCATTATATGAAGAATTATTCTTTATTTTTGTTTTCTCTTTTTATGTTTATTTTGGTGGCCAATAATATTGGGTTGATGGCAAAAGTCCAAACAACAAATGGTTATAACTTGTGGACTTCCCCAACGGCTAACCTCGGCTACGACTTATCTCTCTCCTTTATGATCACCTTGATCGCACATATAGAAGGGGTTCGTCGTCGAGGCTTTAAGGAATATTTGAAGGCTTTTGCAACACCAGGCTTTATGACCCCGATGAACCTCTTGGAAGAAGTGACTAATTTTGCTTCCTTAGCGATTCGGATTTACGGGAACATTTTTGCTGGTGAAGTATTGGCAGGTTTGCTTTTAACCTTGTCTCAACAAGCCTTTTATTGGTATCCAGCAGCCTTTATCGGAAACATGTTATGGACGGCCTTTTCGATTTTCATTTCATGTATCCAAGCTTATGTATTTACCATGTTGTCTTCGATGTACATTGGTAAAAAAATAAACGGTGAGGAAGAGTAAGTAGAGGAGTAGTAGAAGATGGATTTAACTATTGGTACCATTATTGGTGACTTTATTCTCATCGCTGGTTCCTTCCTTTTATTAATTTTTTTAGTAAAGAAGTTTGCCTGGGGCAATATTACCAGTATCTTAGACGAACGTTCTAAAAAGATTACGGATGATATTGACGGGGCTGAGTCAGCCCGCAAAAAGGCTGAGGAACTCGCGCAAAAACGTGAGAATGAATTAGCAGGAAGTCGTCAGGAAGCAACGACGATTATCGAACATGCTAAGGAAACAGCTCAAAAAAATAAGGCTGGAATTTTAGCGGATGCAGCTGAAGAAGCTGGACGTTTGAAAGCAAAAGCCAATCAGGAAATTGCACAAAGCAAGGCAGAGGCCTTGAACAGCATTAAAAATGATGTGGCTGACCTAACAGTAAGTCTCGCAAGTAAGATCTTGAGCCAGCAGCTTGATACAGAGGCACACAGCGAGCTCATTGATCGTTATATTGATAAATTAGGAGATGCTTAATGGACAAAAAGCACTATGCGGTAATTGAAAAATATGCCTTGCCTTTTGTTCAATTAGTATTTGAAAAGGGTCAGCAACAGGATGTTTTTGATAAACTAAGCCAGATTAAGGCTGTGTTTGTGGAAACAAATCTTGCTGACTTTTTATCACATATTGGCGTTGATGAGGGAGAGAAGGAGAAGGCTCTTCGACTTTTCCAAAACTCAGATTCACAGCTGATTGATAACTTTATCGAAGTCATTATTCTCAATCATCGGGCAGATTTATTCTACGACATGTTGGTAGAAATTCAGCATCAGATTGAGAAAGAAAGCAATGAATTTGAAGTGACAGTTAAATCTGTTCAACCCTTGACAGAAAGTCAAAAAGACAGATTGAAACCAATTCTTGAGCAGAAAATGGGCCTCAAGGTTCGTTCCTTCAAGCAGGAATTGGATACCAGCCTGATTGGTGGCTTCGTCATTTCAGCCAATAATAAGACAATTGATGCAAGTATAAAACGTCAATTACAACTCGTAAAAGAAAATTTGAAATAGAAAGTGGTGTGAATTTTGGCGATTAACGCACAAGAAATCAGCGCTTTAATTAAGCAACAAATTGAAAATTTCCAGCCAAATTTTGACGTCACAGAAACTGGGGTCGTCACTTATATTGGTGATGGAATCGCTCGTGCCCACGGTCTTGATAATGCCATGAGTGGCGAGCTCTTGATTTTTGAAAATGGTTCTTATGGTATGGCCCAAAACTTGGAGTCAACCGATGTCGGAATCATTATCTTGGGTGATTTTACAGATATTCGTGAGGGCGATACGATTCGCCGCACGGGTAAAATCATGGAAGTTCCTGTTGGAGATGCTTTGATTGGTCGTGTCGTAGATCCGCTCGGTCGTCCTGTTGACGGCTTGGGTGAGCTTGCTACAACTAAAACACGCCCTGTAGAAGCGCCAGCTCCAGGAGTTATGGAACGGAAATCCGTTTCTGAGCCATTGCAAACAGGTCTAAAAGCCATTGACGCACTGGTACCGATTGGTCGTGGCCAACGGGAATTGATTATCGGTGACCGTCAGACTGGTAAGACTAGTATTGCCATCGATGCCATTCTCAACCAAAAAGGGCAAGATATGATCTGTATCTATGTTGCCATTGGTCAAAAGGAATCTACTGTCCGTACACAGGTGGAAACTCTTCGCCAGTACGGAGCCTTGGATTATACTATCGTGGTAACAGCGTCAGCTTCTCAACCTTCTCCTTTGCTTTTCTTGGCGCCTTATGCCGGTGTAGCAATGGCTGAAGAATTTATGTACAATGGCAAGCACGTCCTCATCGTTTATGATGATTTGTCTAAACAAGCGGTAGCTTACCGTGAACTTTCTCTCTTGCTTCGTCGTCCGCCAGGTCGTGAAGCCTTCCCAGGGGATGTTTTCTACCTTCACAGCCGCTTGCTTGAGCGTTCAGCTAAGGTTTCTGATGAGCTTGGTGGTGGTTCAATCACTGCATTGCCATTCATCGAAACGCAGGCAGGAGATATCTCTGCCTATATCGCAACCAACGTAATTTCAATCACGGATGGTCAGATTTTCCTCAGCGATAGCCTCTTTAATGCAGGTATTCGCCCAGCCATTGACGCCGGTTCTTCCGTATCTCGGGTAGGTGGATCTGCACAAATCAAGGCCATGAAAAAGGTTGCAGGAACTCTGCGTATCGACCTTGCTTCTTATCGTGAGCTGGAAGCCTTTACCAAGTTCGGTAGTGACTTGGATGCAGCCACTCAGGCTAAACTTAACCGTGGACGCCGTACAGTAGAAGTATTGAAACAGCCAGTTCATGAGCCACTGCCAGTTGAAAAACAGGTTGTGATCCTCTATGCGCTGACTCACGGCTTCCTTGATGCCGTACCAGTAGATGATATTCTTCAGTTTGAAGCAGAGCTTTTCGCTTACTTTGATGCTCATCATGAAGACATTTATGAAACAATTCGTCAGACAAAAGATTTGCCGAGTGAAGAAGTGCTGGACGCCGCTATTACTGAATTTATCAATCAGTCTAACTTCAAATAAGAATAGAGGTGTCAGATGGCAGTTTCATTAAATGATATCAAAAATAAAATTGCATCCACAAAAAACACCAGTCAAATCACCAATGCTATGCAGATGGTTTCTGCATCTAAGTTAGGAAAATCCGAAGAAGCAGCAAAGAACTTTCAAGTCTATGCTTCTAAGGTTCGGAAACTCTTGACCGACCTTTTGCATGGTCATGAGACAGAAAATGTTAGTCATCATCCCTTGCTCAAGAGCAGACCGGTTCAGAAAACAGCTTATATTGTTATTACATCTGATCGGGGTTTGGTCGGTGGCTATAACGCAACCATCCTCAAATCAATGATGGAATTGATTTCTGAATACCACGAAAAGGATGACTATGTCATTATTTCGATCGGTGGAATGGGAGCTGATTTCTTCCGAGCACGGGGCATTCAGCCAATTTATGAATTGCGCGGCTTAGCCAATCATCCGAGTTTTGATGAAGTTCGGAAAATCATTTCCAAGACCATTGAAATGTATCAGAATGAGCTTTTTGATGAACTTTATGTGTGTTATAACCACCATGTCAACAGTTTGACCAGTCAGATGCGGGTAGAGCAGATGTTGCCAATCGTCGACTTGGATCCTAGTGAAGCGGATGAGAACTATATCCTTAATCTAGAATTAGAATCCAGTCGAAACGCGATTTTAGATCAGCTCTTGCCTCAGTTTGCTGAAAGTATGATTTACGGAGCCATTATTGACGCAAAAACTGCTGAAAATGCTGCTGGTATGACAGCCATGCAGACAGCAACGGATAACGCTAAAAAAGTTATCAATGATTTGACCATTCAGTATAACCGTGCTAGACAAGCAGCTATCACGCAGGAAATTACTGAAATTGTGGCGGGTGCAAGTGCACTGGAATAGTGTCACAGAAAATAAATATTATAAAGAGGAGAAAAGAATGAGCTCAGGCAAAATTACTCAGGTTATCGGACCGGTTGTAGACGTAGCGTTTGCAGCTGGCGACAAGCTACCTGAGATCAATAATGCACTTGTAGTCTATAAAAATGACGAAAAAAAATCAAAAATCGTCCTTGAAGTAGCTCTTGAGCTTGGTGATGGAGTGGTTCGGACCATCGCTATGGAATCAACAGATGGGTTGACTCGTGGCATGGAAGTGCTAGATACTGGCCGTCCAATTTCTGTACCAGTTGGAAAAGAAACACTTGGTCGCGTCTTTAACGTTTTGGGAGATACCATTGACTTGGATGCTCCTTTTGCGGATGATGCAGAGCGCCAGCCAATCCATAAGAAAGCTCCAACCTTTGATGAGTTGTCTACTTCATCAGAGATCTTAGAAACAGGTATCAAGGTTATCGACCTTTTAGCACCTTATCTGAAAGGTGGTAAAGTCGGACTCTTCGGTGGTGCCGGAGTTGGTAAGACCGTCCTGATTCAGGAATTGATCCACAACATTGCCCAAGAGCATGGTGGTATTTCCGTATTTACCGGTGTTGGGGAACGTACTCGTGAAGGAAATGACCTTTACTGGGAAATGAAGGAGTCTGGCGTTATCGAGAAAACAGCCATGGTCTTCGGTCAGATGAATGAGCCACCAGGAGCGCGTATGCGGGTTGCTTTGACTGGCTTGACGATTGCAGAATATTTCCGTGATGTGGAAGGTCAAGATGTTTTGCTCTTCATTGACAACATCTTCCGTTTCACGCAAGCAGGTTCTGAAGTTTCTGCCCTTTTGGGGCGGATGCCGTCAGCCGTTGGTTACCAACCAACGCTTGCGACAGAAATGGGACAATTGCAAGAACGTATCACATCGACCAAGAAGGGTTCTGTAACCTCTATCCAGGCTATCTACGTGCCAGCCGATGACTACACTGACCCAGCGCCAGCAACGGCTTTTGCCCACTTGGATTCTACAACCAACTTGGAACGTAAATTGGTTCAATTGGGGATTTATCCAGCCGTGGATCCGCTCGCTTCAAGCTCTCGAGCTCTTTCTCCTGAGATTGTTGGTGAAGAGCACTATGCAGTTGCTGCTGAAGTTAAACGCGTTCTTCAACGTTATCATGAATTGCAGGATATCATTGCCATCCTAGGTATGGACGAATTGTCAGATGAAGAAAAGACTTTGGTTGCGCGTGCGCGCCGGATTCAATTCTTCCTGTCTCAAAACTTCAACGTTGCGGAGCAATTCACTGGCCAGCCAGGATCTTATGTGCCTGTAGCTGAAACAGTTCGTGGCTTTAAAGAAATCCTCGAAGGCAAGTACGATAAGTTACCAGAAGATGCCTTCCGTGGTGTCGGTTCGATTGAGGATGTCATTGCTAAAGCTGAAAAAATGGGATTCTAAGAGGTGAATGATGGCTCAAATGACAGTACAAATCGTTACACCGGATGGTCTGATTTATGACCACCGTGCTGCATTTGTTTCCGTAAAAACGATTGACGGAGAACTGGGGATTTTGCCTCGCCATATCAATACAATTGCTGTTTTGGAAGTAGATCAGGTCAAGGTACGCAGAATTGATGATGACAAGCATATTGACTGGATTGCAGTCAACGGTGGCATCATAGAAATTGCTGATAATGTGATTACCATTATCGCTGACTCAGCAGAGCGTGAGCGTGATATTGATATCAGCCGTGCCGAGCGGGCCAAACTGCGGGCTGAGAAAGAAATCGAAGAAGCTCAAGACAAGCATTTGATTGACCAAGAGCGCCGTGCTAAAATCGCCCTCCAGCGTGCCATCAACCGTATTAACGTTGGAACAAGAATGTAATAAGTAAGAGGCTGGGACAAAAGTCCTAGCCTCATTTTTTCTTTGGATTGTCGAGCAAGACGCAGTGGTTGAGTGGGTCCTACTAGGCTGATTTCATCAGCTTTTACAGCCCTACTCAACTGTGCGGAGGTGGGACGACGAAATCGAATTCTAACGAATTACCGATTTCTGTCTCACTCTCTTTTATTGTCTCGTGTTTCTTTCCGCATGAAATAGTTTTTCTTATGGTATAATAAGAACTATGATAGAATTAATGTTTCGATTATGCAGTCATCTGCTCTTTATCTTTATGTCTTTTCATCTTTTGTCTACAGTGGTCAGTTGGGAAAGATTTCTAAAAGTAAATGCTGATAATGCCATCAAAATTCGTTTTTTGATTTTGTTGCTGAGTATTGCCCTGGGCTACATGGCTAGCCTATTTTTTATCGGCATTTATGATATGAGTCGGGCAATCTTTAATGGAACTTTATAAGGTCAGAATCTTGATTTTATGGTATGATAGTAAGGATGAATTTTTAAGGTTTGGAGTAACTAGTTAGTATGGAAAAAATTATTATTCAAGGTGGAAATAATCGTCTGGTTGGTCGAGTGAGGATTGAAGGAGCTAAAAATGCAGTGTTGCCACTGCTAGCTGCAACGGTCTTGGCCAGTGAAGGCAAAACGACACTCAAGAATGTGCCAGTCCTTTCGGATGTTTTTACCATGAACAATGTTGTTCGTGGCTTGAATACGCAGGTAGACTTTGACCAAGATGAAAATACTGTAGTTGTAGATGCGACTAAACCATTGACCGAAGAGGCTCCTTATAAGTATGTCAGCAAGATGCGGGCTTCGATTGTTGTATTGGGTCCCATTCTTGCTCGAAATGGGCATGCTAAAGTGTCTATGCCGGGCGGTTGTACGATTGGTAGCCGACCTATCGATCTTCATTTGAAGGGCTTGGAGGCAATGGGTGCTCAGATTACGCAGACTGCAGGATACATCGAAGCTAAGGCAGACCGCTTGATGGGAGCACATATTTACATGGACTTCCCAAGTGTTGGTGCGACCCAAAATATTATGATGGCGGCAACTTTGGCTCAAGGCACTACTGTTTTAGAAAATGCTGCTCGGGAGCCTGAGATTGTTGATTTGGCTTTATTGTTAAATAAAATGGGCGCTAAAGTCAGAGGAGCAGGAACGGAGACGATTACAATTGTCGGCGTTGATAAGCTGCATGGTGCTGAGCATAATGTCGTGCAAGACCGTATCGAAGCTGGAACCTTTATGGTTGCTGCTGCCATGACAGGCGGTGACTTGCTGATTGAAGATGCGATTTGGGAGCACAACCGTCCGCTTTTATCAAAAATGCAAGAAATGGGCGTGGAAGTGATCGAAGAAGACGAAGGGATCCGTGTCCGCTCGGATGTTTCAAAGTTAAAAGCTGTTTCTGTCAAGACCTTGCCATATCCAGGTTTCCCAACCGATATGCAGGCTCAGTTTACTGCCTTGATGGCGATAGCCCAAGGAGAGTCTGTTATGGTTGAGACGGTCTTTGAAAATCGCTTCCAGCACTTAGAAGAGATGCGACGGATGGGACTTCACTCCGACATTATGCGCGATACCGCTCGGATTTGGGGTGGTGGCAGCCTGCAGGGAGCAGAAGTCATGTCGACAGATCTCCGAGCTAGTGCGACCTTGATTTTGATGGGCTTGATTGCGGAAGGGGAGACAAAAGTCAGCAAGTTAGTTCATTTGGATCGTGGCTACTATAAATTTCATGAAAAGCTGGCAGCTCTTGGTGCCAACGTCAAACGCGTAAAGGAAGAAGATGATGAGTGAAAATTGGAAATACTTATCTAGACAGCTAGGCATCGTTGCCTTGGTGCTGATAGTCGCTTTTATCATTTTTTGTCTTGGTCTGGTCATCGGATATGGTGTGATTGGAAATGCAGATAATCCTTGGTCTATCTTATCACCAGATACCTGGAAAGAGCTTATTTCTAAGTTTACTGGTCAATGATCTGCCGAGAGTGTTCGTTAATTTACCGACTGTGCAGAATCTTTGCACAGTCCTTTTAAATGGATAGGAAAATATGCCAAAAAGAAAGAAATTACAAAAAAAGAGCACTAAATCTACTCAGACTATAGCTGGGCTTCTGGTTGCTCTGACTTTATCACTGGGAGCCTACTTTTTTGGAAATGGCAATCAGTCACCAGCGGTAAATACATCGTCAGTCATTAGTCAAAATAGGGATGCCAGTACACCTGATCAAACACTGGCTGAGAGTGTTCTCACTGATTCAGTGCGTTCACAACTTGGTGGAAAAATCGAGTGGAATGGAGCTGGAGCTTTCATCATCGATGGGAATAAAACGAACTTAAATACCAAAGTGTCGAGTGCACCTTATGCAGATAATAAAACGAAGATTGTTCAGGGGCAGACGGTTCCAACAGTCGCCAATGCCTTGCTTGCAAAATCGACCCGCCAGTATAAATCACGAGAAGAAACGGGAAATGGTTCTACTTCTTGGGTTCCTGCCGGTTGGCACCAAGTCAAACATCTATCAGGTGAATACAACCATGCAGTGGATCGCGGGCATCTCTTGGCTTACTCGCTGATTGGTGGTTTAAAGGGATTCGACGCCTCTACTAGCAATCCAGCCAATATCGCAGTCCAGACAGCTTGGGCCAATCAGGCCAATAAAGACAACTCGACGGGGCAGAATTACTATGAAACTCAGATTCGTCGTGCCTTGGATCAGAATAAGCGAGTCCGTTATCGTGTCACTTTGATTTATGCTTCGGAAAATGATCTGGTGCCATCTGGCTCGCATTTAGAAGCCAAGTCCAGCGATGGAAGTTTGGAATTCAATGTTTTTGTCCCAAATGTCCAGTCAGGAATTGTCCTTGATTATCGTACTGGCAAAGTGAGCCTTAGATAAATGTGGTTTACATAATATGATTTATTTGAAGTCAGCAGCTAAGCTGGCTTTCATGTCTTCAATAGACTTCCCGGCGCCTTAAGAGGTGCCGATTTTGCTTTGTATTGAAATGAGCATAAACTAAAAGCAAAAAATACCGTGCAAACCTTTTCATCGTTAAAAAAATCTGCTATAATAAGAGGGAGAACGAATACAGAGGAGAATATCATGTCAAAAAAAATTATTGGGATTGACCTTGGTGGTACATCTATCAAATTTGCAATTTTAACGCAAGAGGGCGAAATCCAAGAAAAATGGTCTATTAAAACCAATATTTTGGATGAAGGAAGCCATATTGTAGACGATATGATTGAGTCTATCCAGCATCGCTTGGAGCTCTTAAATCTATCAGCAGAGAACTTTATCGGAATTGGAATGGGATCACCTGGTGTGGTTGATCGTGAAAAAGGGACTGTTATCGGTGCCTACAACCTAAACTGGAAAACCCTTCAACCAATTAAAGAAAAGATTGAAAAAGCCTTGGGTATTCCATTCTTCATCGATAATGATGCCAACGTAGCTGCGCTTGGTGAGCGTTGGATGGGTGCTGGTGACAACCAACCAGACGTTGTCTTTATGACGCTTGGTACTGGTGTTGGTGGCGGTATTGTTGCAGAAGGTAAACTTCTTCACGGTGTAGCTGGTGCAGCAGGAGAGCTGGGGCACATCACTGTTGACTTCGACCAACCAATCGCATGTACCTGTGGTAAAAAGGGCTGTCTTGAGACAGTGGCTTCAGCAACAGGGATTGTCAACTTGACGCGTCGCTATGCTGACGAATACGAAGGTGATGCAACCTTGAAACGCTTGATTGATGATGGAGAAGAAGTAACAGCTAAAACTGTCTTTGACCTTGCTAAAGAAGGTGACGACCTTGCCTTGATCGTTTACCGTAACTTCTCTCGCTACTTAGGAATTGCTTGCGCCAATATCGGTTCTATCCTTAATCCATCAACTATTGTTATCGGTGGCGGAGTATCAGCAGCAGGAGAATTCCTTCTGCAAGGTGTTCAGAAGGTTTATGATGAAAATACCTTCCCACAAGTGCGTACATCAACTAAATTAGCTCTTGCAACTCTCGGAAACGATGCCGGAGTTATCGGAGCGGCTTCGCTGGTACTTCAGTAGTTCTAACCATATCCTCTCTTAGCAAAGCTATAAGGAGGGCTAAAATGAAGAGAAAAATCGCTTATTTTTTAGTAGTACTTCCCATCTTTATTTTGATTTTATCCGCTTGCAAATCCAAGACAGAAGGTTTTCTGACCATATTGAATAGTCAGAATCAGCAGATTTATCAGACAAGAAACACCAAAACCTTGGATGAATTTGCAGATATTTTAGATCTGGTAGAGTCTGAGGAAGATAATGAAGATGCCTGGGTCGATTTGCCTGATGATGCAGAGGTTAATTATATCTACGATATTAGTGGAAGAAAGGGAGAAAATGGTGTCAAATTTACGACCTACAAAAACTACCCCTATGTTACCATCTCAAATATTCCTGCTGTGTCAGATATCACCTTGAGATTATCAGAAAGAGATGTCAATAAGCTCAATCATCCAGATGAATGGGTCAAATAAACTTTTCTCCTGCTAAACTTGGCAGGAGAATTTTTTTGAAAAATCTGCTATACTAAAGAAAGTTTAAGGATTCAGGAGACATCATGACTAAAGCAGATACGATTTTTAAAGAGAATATAAAAAAGATTATGGAGCAAGGCGTTTTCTCTGAAAATGCCCGTCCGCGTTACAAGGATGGAAATGTGGCCAACTCTAAATATATCACTGGTTCTTTCGCAGAATACGATTTGAGCAAGGGAGAGTTCCCAATTACGACTCTGCGCCCTATTGCTATCAAGTCTGCCATCAAGGAAGTTCTTTGGATCTATCAAGACCAGTCCAATAGCCTGGAACTGCTCAACGACAAGTATCATGTTCACTACTGGAATGACTGGGAAGTCGGCGATACGGGTACTATTGGCCAGCGCTACGGAGCTGTTGTCAAGAAGCATGACATTATCCATAAAATTCTCCAACAGCTGGAAGCCAATCCTTGGAACCGCCGCAATATCATCTCTCTCTGGGATTATGAAGCGTTTGAAGAAACAGACGGTCTGCTACCATGCGCTTTTCAGACCATGTTTGACGTTCGACGTGTAGATGGAGACATTTATCTGGATGCGACTCTGACCCAGCGTTCAAATGATATGCTGGTGGCACACCACATCAATGCTATGCAGTATGTGGCTCTGCAGATGATGATTGCCAAGCATTTCGGTTGGAAAGTCGGCAAGTTCTTTTACTTTGTCAACAACCTGCATATCTATGACAATCAGTTCGAGCAGGCGGAGGAGCTATTGCGTCGGGAACCTAGCAACTGCCAACCACGGCTCGTTTTAAATGTGCCAGACGGAACCAATTTCTTTGATATCAAAGCAGAGGACTTTGAGCTCTTAGACTACGATCCAGTCAAACCTCAGCTCAAATTTGACTTAGCGATTTGATTGTATTTTCCCTACTGAATGAAGGTCAGTGGGGATTTTAAATTGTCAAGAGCAAATGATTGAAATATATTTTGTAAGTGCTATAATGACAATAGATATATGTGTTTCGCTAGTGCCTATCTCGGAGGTATTGATATGGAAGCAAATCTTTTAACACATAGAAGCAGGAGAAAACTCTTTAGTCTGGGCATTTGTTCATGTTTGCTTGGCTTATCGGTTTCTGTGACACCGATGGCTCTTGTGGGTGCGGATGAAGTCCAGCAGGCAGAGTCCCAACTTGAGCAAATTGCGGATTCTTCAGTGGAAGAAGATGATTTTCTACAGCTTGTAGACCAAGGTTCGGATGGGGCAAATCAGGGAAAGAAATCCTATACGATTGATTTGCTTTGTCATGGAAAAGGCCCTAAAAACAAAGGGACCGAGCAAAGCAATGCTGAGGATTCAACTGAAGGTAGGTCAGTCAAAAGAGAGGGATGCGATATTGATCCCTTAGCGGATAAAAAAGAGGCCGCCACTGCTGAGCCTAAGAAGACAGACTCAACCCTCTTGAACGTTTCCTTGTTTGGCCTTGTAGCTGCTGTTGTAGGATTTGTCTTTGTCAAAAAGATGAAGAAAGAGTAATTTGCCTAGCAAACAAATAGTCGATAATCTTTTGGGTTATCGATTTTTTATCTGGATTGGCTGACAAAAATAAATAGATAGAAGTGATAGTCCAAACAAGTCTTTTTTAATAAATTTTGATAGAATAGAAATATCAATGCGAAGGATGGAGAAATGACGAAAAAGATTGCGGCGATTTGGGCACAGGATCAAAATGGTCTGATTGGCAAAAACCAAAGCTTGCCATGGCATTTACCGGCAGAGTTGAAACATTTCAAGGAAATCACGACTGGACATGCAATTTTAATGGGGCGGGTGACTTTTGATGGCATGCATCGGCGCGTGTTGCCAAATAGAAAGACTCTGATTTTGACACGCGATAGGGATTATCAGATTGAAGATGAGCGTGTTTTGGTATTTCATGATCTTTCATCGGTGTTGAAATGGTATCAAGAGCAAGAGAAAAATCTCTATATTATCGGTGGCGGCCAAATCTTTTCTTTGTTTGAGCATGACTTGGATGAGGTGATTAAGACAGAAATCCATGCTAGCTTAGAAGGTGATACTTATTTCCCAACAGACTTTGATCTGACACAGTTCGAGGAAGCGAGCAGTCGCTTTCGACCCAAAGATGAAAAAAATGAGTATGATTTCACCGTAAAAATCCTCAAAAGAAAGGGTTCATAGGAATGGAAAGAAGTGTTTTTGGTTTTTTTACGGCCTTTTTATGTGCAATTTGTCTGATTTGTTCTTTTCAGACTTTTCGTAAAAAACGTTTTGGATTGGCTATTTTATTTTTGTTAAATGCTTTTACGAATCTTGTTAATTCCATCCATGCTTTTTATATGACCCTCTTTTAAAATGTAAATAAAAAATTGAATTAGAAATTTAGAATGGGAGTAAAAAATGCCTACAAATCGTAATAATGAGATGATGGTATATTGTTCTTTCTGTGGAAAGAATCAGGACGAAGTCCAAAAAATTATTGCGGGCAACAATGCCTTTATCTGTAATGAATGTGTCGAGTTGGCACAGGAAATTATCCGAGAAGAATTAGCTGAGGAAGTCCTGGCTGATCTTTCTGAAGTACCAAAACCACAAGAATTGCTCAATATTTTGAACCACTATGTGATTGGTCAGGATCGTGCTAAGCGAGCTTTGGCTGTTGCCGTTTACAATCACTATAAGCGGATTAATTTTCATGATAGTCGCGAAGAGGATGATGTGGAGCTGCAAAAATCCAACATCCTCATGATTGGTCCAACTGGATCTGGGAAAACATTCCTGGCTCAGACCTTGGCGCGTAGCCTCAATGTTCCTTTTGCTATCGCGGATGCTACAGCTTTGACTGAGGCTGGCTATGTGGGTGAAGACGTGGAAAATATCCTGCTCAAGCTTTTACAGGCAGCTGACTTCAATATTGAACGGGCAGAACGCGGCATCATCTATGTGGATGAAATCGACAAGATTGCTAAGAAGAGCGAAAATGTTTCTATCACTCGTGATGTTTCAGGTGAGGGTGTTCAGCAAGCCCTGCTGAAGATTATCGAAGGAACGGTTGCCAGCGTACCTCCTCAGGGTGGTCGTAAGCATCCACAGCAAGAAATGATTCAGGTTGATACCAAGAACATTCTCTTTATCGTTGGTGGCGCTTTTGATGGTATCGAAGAAATTGTTAAGCAACGTCTTGGTGAGAAGATTATCGGCTTCGGTCAAAATAATAAGGCAATCGACGAGGGTGCGTCTTATATGCAAGCTATTGTTGCGGACGATATTCAAAAATTTGGGATTATTCCTGAGTTGATTGGTCGTTTGCCAGTTTTTGCAGCTCTAGAGCAGCTGACCGTTGATGATCTGGTTCGCATTTTGAATGAACCGAGAAATGCGCTAGTGAAGCAATACCAAACCTTGCTTTCTTATGATGATGTTGAGCTTGAATTTGACGAGGAAGCCCTACAAGCCATTGCAAGAAAAGCCATCGAACGCAAGACAGGTGCGCGTGGACTTCGTTCCATTATTGAAGAAACCATGATGGATGTCATGTTTGAAGTACCAAGTCAGGAAAATGTTAAGCTGGTTCGGATCACGAAGGAAGCAGTGGACGGCACAGACAAGCCAATCTTAGAAACTGCCTAGGGGAAGCTTATGGAAATCAATACACATAATGCTGAGATTTTGCTGAGCGCAGCCAATAAATCGCATTACCCTCAGGATGATATCCCAGAAATCGCCTTGGCGGGTCGCTCCAATGTTGGTAAATCTAGTTTTATCAATACTCTGCTCAATCGTAAAAATCTAGCACGGACTTCAGGTAAGCCTGGTAAAACACAGTTGTTGAACTTTTTCAATATCGATGACAAGCTCCGTTTTGTGGATGTTCCTGGCTACGGCTATGCCAAGGTTTCGAAAACGGAGCGCGCTAAATGGGGCAAAATGATTGAGGAATACTTGACCAGTCGGGACAATCTGCAAGCGGTCGTGAGCCTAGTAGACTTACGCCATGATCCTAGTGCGGATGATGTGCAGATGTATGAATTCCTCAAATACTATGAAATTCCAGTTATTGTTGTGGCTACCAAGGCGGATAAAATTCCGCGTGGTAAGTGGAACAAGCATGAAAGTGCCATCAAGAAAAAGTTGGATTTTGACAAGACTGACGATTTTATTATCTTTTCTTCAGTTGATAAAACTGGTCTTGATCAAGCTTGGGATGCGATTTTGGGCAAAATTTAGATAGTAGATGATAAGGGAAATGAGATAGTTGAACCTTCAAAGTTTAAATATCCTAACCTGATTCCGTATGGATTGGAGTCAGGTTATTTTCATCTTTAGATAGAGCTGTATAACTTAGTGATAACGCCAAACGAGGAAATTTTACTTGTAACAATCGTGGCTTGTAAGACTTATATTTGTTAAAAATCTAAAAAATGTCATATACTTGTAATTTATTGCTAATGTTATTTTGCTTTTAGTATGTTACAATAGTAGAATAAATATTGTATTTAGGAGAAAGACTGTGAAGAAGAGAATTTCAAAAGAAAGAAAAAAACTTTTGACAGGTTTGGCAGTAATGGTGTCAACCGTTGTCTTTGGTCTGGCTTTGTCAAAGCAAATCAAGCCAGCAAGTGCAAATGATGCTGTTCAGCAACCATTGAACCAAACAGAATATTTCATTTCACAAATCAGTGAGCCAGCTCGCCAGTTGGCTCAGGATAATGATCTGTATGCTTCTGTGATGATTGCACAAGCTATTTTAGAGAGTGGTTCTGGCCAGTCTGGTCTATCAGGCTATCCTCACTATAATCTGTTCGGGATTAAAGGAGCCTATGCTGGTCAGTCAGCAACGATGGAGACTTTGGAAGAAGACGGTCAGGGCAATACCTACGCAATCAATGATCAATTCCGCTCTTACTCAAGCTACGCTGAATCACTTCAGGACTATGTTTATGTCTTGAGACAAAGTCATTTTGCGGGGGCTTGGAAGAGCAATGCACCAACTTATCAAGACGCGACAGCTGCCTTGACAGGTGTATATGCAACGGATAGTCATTACTATGCAAAATTGAACTATCTGATTGAAACATACAATCTGACTCAGTTTGATTCGCCTAGCTATCAGACAGGAGCGTCTAATATGGTTTACAATCCTTACCGTGGACAATACACGACTCAAGATGTTCTGGAAACAGACCAAGCATGGGCATCACATAACTAGATAAGAAAAAAGAGATTGTAATAATCTCTTTTTTGCGTTTTACTAATGAAGTAGACGATCATTTCAAATAAGCAGACTTATTTATCTTTAGCAAAACTGACTAAGCTGTTATTTTAGAAAAAGATTGAGGAGCAAGAATGGGAGCGTTTAAAGACTTACTTGAAAAGCAAGACATAATAATTCTAGATGGTGCTTTGGGGACAGAGCTGGAGAGGCAGGGCTATGATGTTTCTGGTCAGCTTTGGTCAGCTAAGTACTTGCTTGAGAATCCTCAGATTATCCAAGACCTGCATGAGGATTATGTTCGGGTGGGCAGTGACATTATCACCACTTCCAGTTATCAGGCCAGCATTCCAGCTTTTTTCGAAGAAGGATTGAGTTTAGATAAGGCTCATGAAATCGTCAAAGAAACAGTCCTTTTGGCACAGGCAGCGGTTAAAAATGTCTGGGGGAGATTATCGCTAGATGAACAGAAGCAGCGCTCTTATCCTTTGACAGCTGGATCGGTCGGGCCTTATGCTGCTTACCTGGCTGATGGTTCGGAGTACACAGGATCCTATCGCTTGAGTGAGGAGGAATTTAAAGACTTTCATCGTCCGCGCATTCAAGCCTTACTGAACGCGGGCTGTGATTTATTGGCACTTGAAACGATTCCTAACGGAGCAGAAACAGAGGCGCTTGTTCACTTGTTAGCAGAAGAATTTCCGCAGGCGGAGGCCTATTTATCTTTTACAGCTCAGACGGCATCGGCGATTTCGGACGGAACATTGATAGAAGAAGTTGGGCGCTTGGTTCAGTCGAGTCCACAAGTATTGGCTGTCGGTTTTAACTGCACAGCTCCGCATCTGCTTGTTCCCTTATTAGAAAAGTTAAAACAGGTGTGCGATAAACCCTTGCTGGCCTATCCAAATTCTGGAGAGGTCTATAATGTGGCGACGAATACTTGGCAGGACAATCCTGAGCAGCAGCCCTGTTTAACTGATTACAGTCAGCTTTGGAAGAAGCAGGGCGTTCAGCTTTTTGGCGGTTGCTGCCGAACACGGCCAGAAGATATAAGGCGGCTAGCAGGCGAACTAAGAACTTGAAATGTAGCTTTCCAAGTTCAAATTTAGCAAAAAACTTACAGAAAACGCTTTCTAAAAATAAAAGTTTGTGATATACTGTACATAGTTTAACTTAGAGGAGAATTATTATGGTCGAATCGACATTTATTCCAAAAATAGAAGCAGCTTGCCGTAAGAAAGAAGGCTTGTTTGACACAAGCAAGGGGAAGTATGCTGTTCGCTCTATCTTTGCGGGGGCCTTTCTGACCTTCAGTACAGGGGCAGGAGCTATTGCGGCAGACCTGACAAATAAGATTGTTCCAGGAACGGGTCGTTTTCTCTTCCCTTTTATCTTTGCTTGGGGATTGGCCTACATCGTCTTTCTGAATGCTGAGCTGGTGACTTCCAACATGATGTTTTTGACAGCGGGAACTTTCCTAAAGAAGATTGACTGGAAAAAAGCATTGATTATTTTGTTCTATTGTACTTTCTTTAATTTGATTGGGGCTCTGATTGCTGGGTGGCTCTTTGCTAATTCGGCGGCTTATGCGGGACTTAGCAAGGAAAGTTTCATTGCTGGTGTTGTGCAGATGAAGCTTGCCCGTTCAAATGAACTTATTTTACTTGAGGGAATACTCGCCAATGTATTTGTTAATATTGCGATTCTTTCCTTCGTCTTGGTGAAAGATAGTACAGCTAAGCTTTTCTTGGTTATTTCAGCTATTTATATGTTTGTTTTCTTAACCAACGAACACTTGGCAGCTAACTTTGCTTCTTTTGCTATCGTCAAATTTAGCTCAGCTGCATCACAGGTGGCAAATTTTGGTATTGGAAATATCCTGCGTCACTGGGCTGTGACCTTCGTAGGGAACTTGATTGGTGGTGGTCTTCTGATCGGTCTGCCATACGCTTGGTTCAATAAAAAAGAAGAACATTATGTAGATTAAAGAGAGTGGGACAGAAATCGGTAATTCGTTAGAATTCGATTTCGTTGTCCCACCTCCGCACAGTTGAGTAGGGCTGTAAAAGCTGATGAAATCAGCGTAGTAGAGTCCACTCAACCACTGCGTCTTGCTCGACAATCCAAAGACAATTGAGAGGCTAGGACTTTTTTCCCAGCCTCTTTTTTTGAAGAAGTGACCATCTGATTCCCGTCTAGATCTGCTTAAATTGACAAACATATAAAATTTTGTTATACTTTATTAATATTTTTATATTTAAGGAGATCTTGATGAATAAACTTACTATTCAAGCACCAGATGGCAGCAATGTTAAGACTTTGTCACCAATGTACTCTATTACAACCTTGCTATTTAACTTTTTCGTTCCTCTCTTGCGTAAAGACTGGAAATACTTTGGGATCATGCTTGGCTCACTGTTTGTATTTGCTGTGATTGCAACGCTTCTTATCCCAGATGATTTCTTGAGACCTGTAGGAACTGCCTACAACTTATTTTGGGCCTTTTTCTATAATCGTCTTTGGATAAAAGACCGAGTTTTCACTGATGGCTGGGTGCCTGCTGACGATGCTAGTAAAGCCTTGCTTGACAAGACTTTTCCTAAAAATGCATAAAAAAGTAAAAAGATTGCACAAAAAGCTTGCAATCTTTTTTTTCTTTTGCTATAATTATACATGGTTTGAAAAAACTGCCTAAGACAGTAGGGGAGCTCGACTCATAAAGATCCTACCGAGGACAAAACGTATCATGTAAAAGAAGCGTATTGTACTTTCGTGTCTAGGTTTGGGCGCGTTTTTCTTTTAGAAAAATTCCCTAAGCAAAATAATTACGGAGGTGAAACACTAAATGAGTGAAGCAATTATTGCTAAAAAAGCAGAATTAGTTGACGTAGTAGCTGAGAAAATGAAAGCTGCTGCATCAATCGTTGTTGTGGACGCTCGTGGTTTGACAGTTGAGCAAGATACTGTTCTTCGTCGTGAGCTTCGTGGAAGCGAAGTTGAGTACAAAGTAATTAAAAACTCAATCTTACGTCGTGCAGCTGAAAAAGCTGGTCTTGAAGATCTTGCATCAGTATTTGTTGGACCATCTGCAGTAGCATTTTCTAATGAAGATGTTATCGCACCAGCGAAAATCTTGAACGATTTTGCTAAGAATGCAGAAGCACTTGAAATCAAAGGTGGTGCTATCGAAGGCGCTGTCGCATCAAAAGAAGAGATTCTTGCACTTGCAACTCTTCCAAACCGCGAAGGACTTCTTTCTATGCTCCTTTCTGTACTTCAAGCGCCAGTTCGCAACGTTGCACTTGCTGTCAAAGCAGTCGCAGACAACAAAGAAGACGCAGCTTAATCTTAAGCTACGCAGCGTAGCCTAGCTACAAAAAATTATTATAAAAATAAAAACTTATTTGGAGGAAATAACAATGGCATTGAACATTGAAAACATTATTGCTGAAATTAAAGAAGCTTCAATCCTTGAATTGAACGACCTTGTAAAAGCTATCGAAGAAGAATTTGGTGTAACTGCAGCTGCTCCTGTAGCTGTTGCTGCAGCTGGTGCTGCTGACGCTGGCGCTGCTAAAGATTCATTTGACGTTGAATTGACAGCTGCTGGTGACAAAAAAGTTGGCGTTATCAAAGTTGTACGTGAAATCACTGGTCTTGGTCTTAAAGAAGCTAAAGAACTTGTTGATGGTGCACCAGGTGTCATCAAAGAAGGCGTTCCAACTGCAGAAGCTGAAGAAATCAAAGCTAAATTGGAAGAAGCTGGAGCTTCAGTTACTCTTAAATAATAAGGGTACGCAATTACATTGCGAAATCCCAGCGTAGCAAGGTTTTGAGCAATGTCAAAAAGCGAAATAGGGTGGAAAATGATTTCATTTCCCACCAAGACCCCACCAAACGAAAGTTTGGTGGGGTCTTTGATTTTTTGTGAATTGTAGTGAGTTAAGGAAATCTATCCTTGCTTTGATGAGTCTATGGATGGTTTTTTTCCATTGAAAATGAAGGAGTAAGAGTCGATAGAGTCATTATGCTCACTGAGGTCTTGAGAGTAGAAGAGAACCTTTTGTACAATCTCATAATCTGTCAAAGGTAAACAATTAAATAGGCTTCATAATTCCTACAGTGATTTTTCCCACTATATAATTTTTAGAAGCTAATATTTTTTGTCTAACATTTGGGATGCGGTTCACAATGATAAGATGGTTTTTTATATTTTGATAGACAACGTAGTAGTGTTGTAGTTTGCCCTCTTTATTAACATGAACGATAAAGGGATAAGGTATGTCTTCCATTTCAAAGAGGCCCATATCAGCTTTGATGGCTCTTGTTTCAAAACTTATTTCTTTGGCTGCTTTGACGATACCAAGAGCGGTCGTTCCTTGAGCGGTCGTTCCTTCTTCATTTGTTTTAGCTAGTTCTCGCAAATGATCTAAGGAATAGTCAGAACCATAAAACTTGGTAATAGAGGCTAAAGCGGCGATTCCACAGTCTCTAGCGTCGATTTGAGGGACAAAGGTTCGTTTGTAAGATGTCATTTGTCAAAACCTTTCTTGTTATTTACAAGATCATTATGACAAAAAATAGGTAGAAAAATCGTTCAAATCTTAAATGGAGCATATAATATCTTGAATGGTATTTTTGGATTTGAAAATTAGTTGACACCTTTTTTAACGGCATATTTTTAATCATGAATGGTTACAAATCATGAAAAAAGTACGTTTCGTGATGAAAATCGTACATTTAAAGATTTTGCTGTAAAACTAGTATTTATTATGATATACTAAACATGTCAAAATTGCAATCCGGCAAAAATAATAAATATTAATATGGAGGTATCCCTCATGGAAATAAAAACAACGACTCAATTTGATGTTTTGGATACCGAAATGCTGGCTAGCATTTAGGGAGGAACTGATTTGGGAGCAGTAGGAAAAGGAGCTGCCTATGGAGCGGGTATCGGAGTTGCTGTGTGTACGGTAGGAGGAGTCATTACTGGTGGTGCCGTATGGACTATGACTGCTGGCTGTGCTTGGGCTGGAGCTAAACTTGGTGGCGCTTTTACTGCAATTGCTGATAATATTTGGCAATAGAAAGTAGTAGAAATTATGTTTAATTACAAAATAGTAAATAATCAAGAATTAAGTAATATTTCTGGAGGTGGATTGGGAGGAGATGTGCTTTTAGGAGCCTTGTCGGGTGCATTTCAGGCAGGACAATCCTGTATTGCTGGGGGCCCTCAAGCTTAATTGATTTGCGCAACAGGGGGGCTATCGTAGGTGGCTTTGTAGTTTATGGATTGAGGCCCCCAAAATAGTTAAAAAAAGGAATGGATGTTAATATGTTAAATGAAACTATGATTCAACTTATACTCATTGTAATTTGTTGTGTGTACATCATTTTTAACACTAAGGCTGATAAAAATCCAAAGAGAGGATATCGTACAGCTTTGTACCTTGTCGTTATGGCTGGTATTATATCCTATATTATGAATTATCTAAATTGGTTAGATTTTTTCTTACTGATAACTCCAATAATGTGTCTATTTAAATTTGAAGATAAGTGGAGTTAGCAACATTTGACACTTCATTAGGTTATTAGCTCTTTTAATATTAATGTATTTTAAAAAGTTTTGAGCATGTTACATAGAGGCTAGGCAAAACTCCACTTCTAACTATCAAAAAAACGAGTATTCCATAGTTGAAGATACTCGTTTTCTTATGTCATGGTTTATAATTAAAATAAAATGAATGGTTACAAATCATGAAAAAATACGTTTCGTGATGAAAATCGTACATTTAAAGACTTTGCAGTAAAAATCTCTTTTGTTCTGCTATACTGAACTTGTCAGGGTTACAATCTGACAAAAAATATCTATTATATAGGAGGTACTCATGATGAATACAATGGTGAAACAATTTGAAGTAATTCTTAAATAATAAGGGTACGCAATTACATTGCGAAATCCCATTGTAGCAAGGTTTTGAACAATGTCAAAAAGCGAAATAGGGTGGAAAATGATTTCATTTCCCACCAAGAGTCTGGGACAATAGTCTCTTGGCTACAAAAAAAATGAGACAAAATAGTTCTCGGGTTCTTTTTTGTAATTGTTTTTTTATTAGAGTGTAAGAAATCATTGTAAGTGCTATATTCTTAAAGTATCATATAGATTGAAAGAAAAGATATCAGTGTCAGTCTTTACGATTTTTCATATTTCTGCTATAATATTCTTAATAAAGCGTGCATTTGCGCGCTCTTTTCTGTATAAAAGTACTCTTCAGTGCTTTTTTATTGTTATAGAAAATGGAGGGATTATGCTTTACATTTGGTCTTATTTGAAACGCTACCCCAAGTGGCTGGTGCTGGATTTTGTGGCGGCCATCTTTTTTGTAGTGGTCAATCTAGGGCTGCCAACAGTTTTGGCGCGCATGATTGACGAAGGGATCAACCAGGGCGATCAGGAACGCCTGTATTTCTGGGGCTTTATCATGCTGCTGGTTATTATACTTGGGATTTTAGGGCGGATCGTCCTTTCCTATGCCGCTGGAAAATTAACGACCAGTATGGTGCGGGATATGCGGAATGATCTCTATGACAAGCTACAGGAGTATTCTCATCATGAGTACGAGCAGATTGGCGTTTCTTCGCTGGTGACGCGGATTACCAGTGATGCCTTTGTCCTTATGCAGTTTGCTGAGCAAACGCTCAAGATGGGAGCTATCACGCCTATCATGATGCTGTCGTCTATCCTCATGATTTTCCTGACCAGTCCGTCCATGGCTTGGATTGTGGCGATTTCAGTGCCTTTTTTGGCAATCGTAGTCTGGTATGTGGCAGTCAAGACGCGTCCCTTGTCTGAAAAGCAGCAGAAGACGTTGGACAAGATCAACCAGTATGCTCGGGAAAATCTGACCGGTCTGCGGGTCATTCGAGCCTTTGCCCGTGAGGATTTTCAGGAAGAGCGCTTCGCCAATGAAAATGAAATTTATGCGGAGAATTCTAACCGTCTCTTTAAATTGACAGGTTTGACGGAGCCTCTCTTTGTGCAGATTATCATTGCCATGATTGTGGCCATTGTCTGGTTTGCTCTGAAACCACTAGGCAGCGGTGAGCTGAAAATCGGGGATTTGGTTGCCTTTATCGAGTACAGTTTCCATGCTCTTCTGTCCTTCCTGCTCCTATCCAGTCTCTTTACCATGTATCCACGGACAGCGGTCTCTAGCGAGCGGCTGAAGGAAGTTATGGATATGCCGATTTCCATCGATCCAAATGAGAATGGGATCACGGAAACTGCGACTCATGGCTATTTGGAATTTGACAATGTAACCTTTGCCTATCCAGGTGAGACAGAAAATCCTGTCCTGCATAATATTTCTTTCAAGGCCAAGCCAGGGGAAACGATCGCCTTTATCGGTTCAACAGGCTCTGGTAAGTCTTCCTTGGTTCAGCTGATTCCGCGTTTCTATGATGTGACCTTGGGCAAGATTTTGGTGGATGGTGTGGATGTCCGCGCCTATAATCTCAAGGCCCTCCGTCAGAAGATTGGCTTTATCCCGCAGAAAGCTCTGCTATTTACCGGGACGATCGCTGAAAATATCCGCTATGGTAAGGAAGATGCTAGCTCTGAGGAGCTCAATCAAGCAGCGGATGTGGCTCAAGCTCGCGACTTTATCGAGAGCAGAGAAGAGCGCTACGAGACGCATTTGGCTGAAGGCGGCAGCAATCTATCTGGTGGTCAAAAGCAGCGTCTGTCCATTGCGCGTGCGGTTGTCAAGGAACCGGATATTTATATCTTTGATGATTCCTTCTCGGCTCTGGACTACAAGACGGATGCTACTTTGCGCCGCCGACTCAAGGAAGAGACGCAGGATGCAACGGTTCTCATCGTGGCTCAGCGGGTCGGAACCATTATGGATGCGGATCAAATCATTGTCTTAGACAAGGGTGAAATCGTGGGTCGCGGCCGGCATGAGGAGCTGATGGAAAATAATGCCATCTATCGCGAAATTGCCAATTCCCAGCTCAATAGCCAATCACTAACAGAAGAATAGGAGGAAGAGATGAAAGAAAATAGTTTTGTCCGCTTATGGGGCTATCTAAAAGTCTATAAAGCAGCCGTACTTCTTGCAGTCTTCCTCAAGATTGTCAGCGTGGTCATGAGTGTCCTAGAGCCTTTTGTCCTAGGGCTTGCTATCACTGAGCTGACGCAAAATCTGCTGGATATGGCTAAGGGAGTGCCCGGTGCAGCCATCAATAGCAGCTATGTGGCTTGGATCATGCTGCTCTACTTTATTCGTGCCCTCTTTTATGAGATTGGTTCATACTTTTCTAACTATTTCATGACCAATGCTGTGCAGAGCACCGTTCGCGACATGCGCAATGAGCTTAGTCATAAGATCAATCAAATTCCTGTTTCGTACTTTGACAAGCACCAATTTGGTGATTTGATTGGGCGCTTTACCAGCGATGTGGAGACCGTCTCCAATGCTCTTCAACAAAGCTTTTTGCAGGTGGTCAATGCCGTCATGACCCTGATTTTGGTCATTGGGATGGTTCTTTACCTGAATGTCCAGCTGGCCTTGATCGTTATCGTCAGCATTCCTCTGACCTATTTGGGAGCAAGAATTATCCTCAAAAAATCCCAGCCTTACTTTAAGCAGCAGGCGGATGTTTTGGGTGCTATGAATGGCTTCGTCCAGGAAAATCTGTCAGGTTTTAATGTTCTCAAGCTTTATGGTCGGGAAGAGACTTCGGCTGAGGATTTTCGAGCTATTACTCAAAAATTACAGGAAGTCGGCTTTAAAGCCAGCTTTATCTCAGGGCTCATGATGCCCGTCCTTAATGCGATTTCTGATTTAACCTATCTCATCGTAGCTCTGGTAGGCGGATTGCAGGTTATTGCTGGTCAGCTGACTATCGGGAATATGCAGGCCTTTGTCCAGTACGTCTGGCAGGTCAATCAACCCATCCAAAACCTTACTCAGCTGGCAGGTCAGCTCCAGAGTGCCAAGTCTTCGCTGGATCGGATTTTCCAGATTTTGGATGAGCCAGATGAAGTCATGGATAATACTATCCAGCTAGACAAGGACTTGACTGGTCAAGTCAGCTTCAAAGATGTAGACTTCCAATATGTGGCAGACAAGCCGCTGATTCGCAACTTTAATCTGGAAGTCCAGCCGGGTGAAATGGTGGCTATTGTCGGGCCGACCGGAGCTGGTAAGACGACCCTGATCAACCTGCTCATGCGTTTCTACGATGTGACCAAGGGATCTATCAGCGTGGACGGTCACGATATTCGTCAGCTATCGCGTCAAGACTATCGCAAGCAATTTGGTATGGTTCTGCAGGACGCTTGGCTTTATGAAGGAACTATCAAGGAAAATCTTCGCTTTGGTAACCTTGATGCTACCGATGAGGAGATTGTAGAAGCAGCCAAATCAGCCAATGTGGATCACTTTATCCGCACCTTACCAGGTGGCTACAATATGGAAATGAATCAGGAATCTAGCAATATTTCGCTAGGTCAAAAGCAACTCCTGACAATTGCACGGGCGCTTTTGGCAGATCCTAAGATTCTGATTTTGGACGAGGCGACTTCTTCAGTGGATACTCGTTTGGAGCTCTTGATTCAAAAAGCAATGAAAACTCTCATGCAGGGGCGGACGAGCTTTGTCATTGCACACCGTTTGTCTACTATCCAAGAAGCAGACAAGATTTTGGTGCTCAAGGATGGACAAATCATTGAGCAGGGCAATCACGAGTCGCTACTGGCCGACAAGGGATTCTATCATGACTTGTATATGAGCCAATTTTCGGATAAGAAAGAAGCCTAGACATACAAAACAGGAAGCTCAGCTGAGTTTCCTGTTTGATTTATAATTGATGGGTTTTTACCTCAAAAGCTTGTCGGGTGAAAAGTTGCTTAAAGATCGTCTACTTGAATGACATGGGTTTCAAATTCGAGATTTGGCATGGCTGCCGCTAAATCTTGGTGAATGCGTTCGAGGGCGTCTAGTCGCATTTGGACAGATGTATGGGCATTTCCTTGGATAATGAAAATGGCATTTTTGGTGCTATCATCAAATTTATAAAGGTCGCTGTCACGGACATCAAGCCAAGCAAGGATGCCTTTTTCATCTCGATAGACATAGTCAGTCGGAGCTACATGCTTTTCTTTGGATAAGATAGGGAGGAAAACATCGTCCTTCTGACTGACAGTAAACTCAATCTCATCACCGATTTTATCAAGGTCATGCCCACCGATAGCCAGAAGAGAATGCAGGGCTTCCACATTATAAATATCAATGACACTGTTAATTCTTGGAATGGAGCCGCGGTGTTGGATATTGCGGATCAGAGCTGGTACAGTTGGTGGGTTCTTTTTAACACTGCGCCCCACTTTCTGCAGTAAATCACAGTAGCCCTGGATAGTCGGATGGTCAGTGATTTCTGCTAGATTGCAGTTTAAAGCCCAGTTTTCGGCTTCCTTCTGTTTTTGGAGAAAGGCTTCTGATAAAGGTGCTTGAGGATCAACGTTTTTAGCAATGCCAAGGACCACACTCTTAATGCCAAGTTCTGCTAAACTTTGATCAATGGTAAATTTCATCATAGACGGACCTCCATTTTTTTCTTACCTTGATTATACCTTTTTATAAGGATTTTTACAATGAAAATAATGTCTAAAATAGGAAGAAAAGGTAGCGAAGCAGCAGACTTCCGATGATAAAAGCATGCCATTTCCAGTAGATACGGATTAAGCCAGCAGTTTCTCGGATCCAAGCTGAGGGAAGAAAATAGAAGGCCGTGCGAGAACCAATACTGCGGCCTTTGAGACCAACCTGTTTCATATAGATGCCAGCACGTAGCGCATGGAAAGAATTTGTGACAAGGACAACCCGATCTTGCTCCAGTCCATGTGCTAGCATAAGCTGCTTACTGAATGTGAGATTTTCAAACGTCGTGCGAGATTTATTTTCAAGGAGAATACTGTCAGCTGGGACTCCTTTTTCCATCAAATATCCTGCCATGGCCTCTGCTTCGGAAATTAACTCGTCATCTCCTTGACCGCCAGAAACAATGATGACTGGCTTCCGATTAAACTTCTCATAGATGGCTAGCCCTTTATCCAATCGTTGAGCCAGTAGGGGAGGTACCTTGTCCCCAAACAATCCTGAGCCGAGGATAATGATAGTCTGGGGCTCTTTCTTGATTGGAAAGATATTTAAAAAGAAGTCGTAGATGATATAGGAAAGATAGAGAAAGGTTCCGTAAAATAGGAGCAGATCAGCGAAGGAAATCAAATTTGCAAGAAATGATCGTGGAGCGAAAAAATGCAACAGACCCACCCCCACGATAGCTAGGCCGTAGAGAAGCGATAGTAGATTGGCCAATCTAAGCCCCTCTAGCTGCACCATTTTGCGACCATTAAAAAGCAAATAAACAGTAGAAGCGAAAACACTAAAGGGTATTGCCAAAAACAAGATAATAGCTGGTGTATAGCCAATAAATCGCTCAAGACTAACAATGGTAAAACCTGCTAAAACAATTCCCATCATCATAAGAGTGAAGGTCAGGAGATAAGCATTGAATAAACTTCTGGGTTCTCGATAACATAATAGAGCAAATATAGCAGCAGGGATAAGCCAGACTAGATGAAGTACCATAATAAAACCTCGCAAATGAACTTTTAACCAGTATAACATAAATATATCCAATAAAAAAGTTATTTAATATGAAATAAATCGAATTACAAAAAGAAGGTCTCGAGTTGTTTTGAAATAAATCGCATCAAATCTACCGAATCCTTCCAATACTAAGAAAATGTAATTTTCATTTCAAAAATCTTGCAATGAAAGGTATTTATCTGTATAATGGAAAAATCTTAAAAAGACTGGAGATGATGATGTTAAAAAAAGGATCCCTAACCGGCCTGCTTTTATTTGGAATGTTTTTCGGAGCCGGTAACCTGATTTTCCCACCTCAGCTGGGCTTGGAATCTGGTCAAAATTTTGGGCCAGCTATTGGAGGCTTTGTCCTATCAGGTGTCGGTATTGCTATTCTAACCTTGATTATAGGTACTTTGAATCCCAAGGGTTATATTGATGAAATTTCGAAAAAGATTGCCCCTTGGTTTGCGGTTGCTTACTTGGTAGCCCTCTACCTTTCAATTGGTCCCTTCTTTGCCATTCCTCGGACGGCGACCACTGCCTTTTCTGTCGGAATTGAGCCTATGTTGCCTGCAGGTTCTCACACTATTTGGCTTTTTGCCTTCACGCTGCTCTATTTCGCTTTGGCCTATCTGATCGCCCTCAATCCCTCAAATATCCTTGATAGTATCGGTCGTTATCTAACACCAATTTTTGCCCTCTTGATTGTAGTTTTGGTTGTACTAGGTGCTATTAAATATGGATCTGCGGCTCCTCAAGAAGCAACAGCGGAATATGCTGCTTCAGCTTTCGGAGCAGGCTTTCTTCAGGGCTACAATACTCTGGATGCTTTGGCTTCAGTTGCCTTTAGTGTGGTCGCTGTGACGACACTCAACCAGCTCGGTTTCAAGAATAAAAAAGAATATATTTCTACTATTTGGATCGTGGGTATCCTTGTGGCGCTGGGCTTTAGCGTTCTTTATATCGGTTTGGCCTTCCTTGGAAATCACTTCCCACTTGATCTAGCGAATTTGCCGAAAGGTGCAAACGTAGGGGCCTCTGTTTTGTCTTCTGCAACTCAGGCCATCTTTGGTCCAATGGCTCAAATTTTCCTAGCAATTATGGTAACGGTGACCTGTTTTACAACTACAGCGGGACTCATCGTCTCAACTGGCGAATTTTTCCACAATACCTTCCCGAAAGTATCTTATAAGGTTTATGCAACCATTTTTACGCTAGTTGGTTTCGCTATTGCAAATCTTGGTTTGAATGCTATTATCCAGTATTCAGTTCCAGTTCTGGAGATTCTTTATCCTATTACTATCACAATTGTCATGATTGTTATGGTTAATCGCTTTTTACCACTTTCTAAACCAGGAATGCAGTTGGCCATAGCAGTGGTGACGCTAATTGCTTTTGCTAGCATTTTGGGACGACAATTCAAGCTAACTGCAATTCTCAATCTGGTCAATGCTCTGCCATTTGCACAAGCTTCTCTACCTTGGTTGCTGCCGGCTCTGGTTGGAATCTTGCTCTCGCTCCTTTTGCCAAACAAGCAAAAAGGTGAAGCATTTGAATTTGAAGTATAAGAACTAAAATTCATCACGAAAGTGATGGATTTTTTTGATTCATTGTCAATTGTAGTAGGTGATTACTGATGATGCCTAGGAATATTTGATGAAGTACTTTAATCTGGTTTTTGATGAGTGATAAGGCGATATAAGCATTTTATAAGAAGGATTTAAGAAAAATTTTAATTTTTTCTTATTCCTTTTTAATCTTAGGGGATTATACTAGAGTCAATAAAAAAACAAACCAAAGGAGAATCCTATGAAATTCAATCCAAATCAAAAGTATACTCGTTGGTCAATCCGTCGTTTAAGCGTGGGTGTGGCTTCCGTCGTGGTTGCTAGTGGTTTCTTTTTGCTAGTTGGACAACCAAACACTGTGCATGCAGATGTTCTCACTTCAACTCCTGCTCCAGTTCTTCAAGTAGATTCATCATCAGTAGAAAAGAATGAGTTGCCAGAGACAGTTCTCAAAGAAGCTGTAGATTCAGCTCTTCCTGCAAATCAGACGACTCCAACTCCAAAGGAAGTAGTCGATGAGACTAATTCTTCAGACAAGTCTAGCCTAGCTCCTAAGGAAGAAGTTGTAAAACCAAAAGAAGAAGAGGTTATGCCGGAAGTTAACGAACCAAAAGAAGAAAAGGTTATGTCGGAAGTTAACAAACCAAAAGAAGAAGAAGCTAAGCCAGTGGCAACTCCTAATGCAGTTTCAAAACAAGACCGTGAAGCGACTACTCCTCAATCAGTAACAACTCCAGAGGAAGTTAAAAAAGGCGTTGCTGAGAATACTAAAGATACAGTAGATGTTCCAGCAACTTACTTGGACAAAGCCAACTTCCCAGGTCCATTCACAGCTGGTGTCAACCAAGTCATTCCATACGAATTCTTCGCTGGTGACGGTATGTTGACTCGTCTTATCTTGAAGGCCTCTGACAAGGCTCCATGGTCAGACAATGGTTCAGCTAAAAACCCCGCTCTTCCACCAGTAGAAAAATTGGGTAAAGGCCTCTACTTCTATGAAGTAGACTTGGCAGGCACCCAAGGTAAATCTGACAAAGACTTGTTAGACTTGTTGAAACAAAATGGCACTCAAAGCTATAAAGCTACTATCAAGGTGTACGGTGCTAAAGACGGTAAGGCTGATTTGACTAATCTTGTCGCAACAAAAGATTTGGATGTCAACTTGAATGGCTTGACTACGCCAACTGAAGTCCAAAAAGGCGTAGCCGACAACACCAAAGACACAGTAGATGTTCCAGCAACTTACTTGGACAAAGCCAACTTCCCAGGTCCATTCACAGCTGGTGTCAACCAAGTCATTCCATACGAATTCTTCGCTGGTGACGGTATGTTGACTCGTCTTATCTTGAAGGCCTCTGACAAGGCTCCATGGTCAGACAATGGTTCAGCTAAAAACCCCGCTCTTCCACCAGTAGAAAAATTGGGTAAAGGCCTCTACTTCTATGAAGTAGACTTGGCAGGCACCCAAGGTAAATCTGACAAAGACTTGTTAGACTTGTTGAAACAAAATGGCACTCAAAGCTATAAAGCTACTATCAAGGTGTACGGTGCTAAAGACGGTAAGGCTGATTTGACTAATCTTGTCGCAACAAAAGATTTGGATGTCAACTTGAATGGCTTGACTACGCCAACTGAAGTCCAAAAAGGCGTAGCCGACAACACCAAAGACACAGTAGATGTTCCAGCAACTTACTTGGACAAAGCCAACTTCCCAGGTCCATTCACAGCTGGTGTCAACCAAGTCATCCCATACGAATTCTTCGCTGGTGACGGTATGTTGACTCGTCTTATCTTGAAGGCCTCTGACAAGGCTCCATGGTCAGACAATGGTTCAGCTAAAAACCCCGCTCTTCCACCAGTAGAAAAATTGGGTAAAGGCCTCTACTTCTATGAAGTAGACTTGGCAGGCACCCAAGGTAAATCTGACAAAGACTTGTTAGACTTGTTGAAACAAAATGGCACTCAAAGCTATAAAGCTACTATCAAGGTGTACGGTGCTAAAGACGGTAAGGCTGATTTGACTAATCTTGTCGCAACAAAAGATTTGGATGTCAACTTGAATGGCTTGACTACGCCAACTGAAGTCCAAAAAGGCGTAGCCGACAACACCAAAGACACAGTAGATGTTCCAGCAACTTACTTGGACAAAGCCAACTTCCCAGGTCCATTCACAGCTGGTGTCAACCAAGTCATCCCATACGAAGCCTTCGCTGGCGACGGTATGTTGACTCGTCTTATCTTGAAGGCTTCTGACAAGGCTCCATGGTCAGACAATGGTTCAGCTAAAAATCCTGCCCTTCCACCAGTAGAAAAATTGGGTAAAGGCCTCTACTTCTATGAAGTAGACTTGGCAGGTACTCAAGGTAAATCAGATAAAGACTTGTTAGACTTGTTGAAACAAAACGGCACTCAAAGTTATAAAGCTACTATCAAGGTGTACGGTGCTAAAGACGGTAAGGCTGATTTGACTAATCTTGTCGCAACAAAAGATTTGGATGTCAACTTGAATGGCTTGACTACGCCAACTGAAGTCCAAAAAGGCGTAGCCGACAACACCAAAGACACAGTAGATGTTCCAGCAACTTACTTGGACAAAGCCAACTTCCCAGGTCCATTCACAGCTGGTGTCAACCAAGTCATCCCATACGAAGCCTTCGCTGGCGACGGTATGTTGACTCGCCTTATCTTGAAGGCTTCTGACAAGGCTCCATGGTCAGACAATGGTTCAGCTAAAAATCCTGCCCTTCCACCAGTAGAAAAATTGGGTAAAGGCCTCTACTTCTATGAAGTAGACTTGGCAGGTACTCAAGGTAAATCAGATAAAGACTTGTTAGACTTGTTGAAACAAAACGGCACTCAAAGTTATAAAGCTACTATCAAGGTGTACGGTGCTAAAGACGGTAAGGCTGATTTGACTAATCTTGTCGCAACAAAAGATTTGGATGTCAACTTGAATGGCTTGACTACGCCAACTGAAGTCCAAAAAGGCGTAGCCGACAACACCAAAGACACAGTAGATGTTCCAGCAACTTACTTGGACAAAGCCAACTTCCCAGGTCCATTCACAGCTGGTGTCAACCAAGTCATCCCATACGAAGCCTTCGCTGGCGACGGTATGTTGACTCGCCTTATCTTGAAGGCTTCTGACAAGGCTCCATGGTCAGACAATGGTTCAGCTAAAAATCCTGCCCTTCCACCAGTAGAAAAATTGGGTAAAGGCCTCTACTTCTATGAAGTAGACTTGGCAGGTACTCAAGGTAAATCAGATAAAGACTTGTTAGACTTGTTGAAACAAAACGGCACTCAAAGTTATAAAGCTACCATCAAGGTGTACGGTGCGAAAGATGGCAAAGCTGACTTAACAAATCTGGTAGCGACTAAAGATTTGAATGTCAACTTGAATGGCTTGACTACCCCAACTCAGGTTAAAGAGTCTGTTGTTAACAATATCAAAGACATGATTGATGTCCCAGCTAGCTACCTAGAAAAAGCGAATGTTCCTGGTCCATTCTTGGCGGGTGTTAACCAAGTCATCCCGTATGAAGCTTTCGGTGGCGACGGCATGTTGACGCGTCTCCTGCTCAAATCTTCTGATAAAGCACCATGGTCCGACAATGGTACAGCTAAAAACCCAGCACTCTTGCCACTTGAAGGCTTGGCCAAAGGTCAATACTTCTACGAAGTAGACTTAAACGGCAACACGACAGGTAAAGATGGACAAGCCCTTCTCGACCAACTTCGCACTAACGGAACTCACAGTTACCAAGCTACTGTCAAAGTTTATGGCGCCAAAGACGGCAAACCAGATTTAAGCAATCTTGTTGCGACAAAAAATGTGACGGTTGACATGAATGGTCTTGTTTCAAAAGAAGCAGTCAAAGATTCAGTTACTAAAAATATTAAAGACCATATTGACGTTCCAGCTAGCTACCTAGAAAAAGCGAATGTTCCTGGTCCATTCTTGGCGGGTGTTAACCAAGTCATCCCGTATGAAGCTTTCGGTGGCGACGGCATGTTGACGCGTCTCCTGCTCAAATCTTCTGATAAAGCACCATGGTCCGACAATGGTACAGCTAAAAACCCAGCACTCTTGCCACTTGAAGGCTTGGCCAAAGGTCAATACTTCTACGAAGTAGACTTAAACGGCAACACGACAGGTAAAGATGGACAAGCCCTTCTCGACCAACTTCGCACTAACGGAACTCACAGTTACCAAGCTACTGTCAAAGTTTATGGCGCCAAAGACGGCAAACCAGATTTAAGCAATCTTGTTGCGACAAAAAATGTGACGGTTGACATGAATGGTCTTGTTTCAAAAGAAGCAGTCAAAGATTCAGTTACTAAAAATATTAAAGACCATATTGACGTTCCAGCTAGCTACCTAGAAAAAGCGAATGTTCCTGGTCCATTCTTGGCGGGTGTTAACCAAGTCATCCCGTATGAAGCTTTCGGTGGCGACGGCATGTTGACGCGTCTCCTGCTCAAATCTTCTGATAAAGCACCATGGTCCGACAATGGTACAGCTAAAAACCCAGCACTCTTGCCACTTGAAGGCTTGGCCAAAGGTCAATACTTCTACGAAGTAGACTTAAACGGCAACACGACAGGTAAAGATGGACAAGCCCTTCTCGACCAACTTCGCACTAACGGAACTCACAGTTACCAAGCTACTGTCAAAGTTTATGGCGCCAAAGACGGCAAACCAGATTTAAGCAATCTTGTTGCGACAAAAAATGTGACGGTTGACATGAATGGTCTTGTTTCAAAAGAAGCAGTCAAAGATTCAGTTACTAAAAATATTAAAGACCATATTGACGTTCCAGCAAGCTATCTAGAAAAAGCGAATGTTCCCGGTCCATTCTTGGCTGGTGTTAACCAAGTCATCCCGTATGAAGCTTTCGGTGGTGACGGCATGTTGACGCGTCTCTTGCTCAAATCTTCTGATAAAGCACCATGGTCTGACAATGGCACAGCGAACAATCCAGCTCTCTTGCCGCTTGAAGGCTTGGCCAAAGGTCAATACTTCTACGAAGTAGACTTAAACGGCAACACGACAGGTAAAGATGGACAAGCCCTTCTCGACCAACTTCGAGCTAACGGCACTCACAGTTACCAAGCTACTGTCAAAGTTTATGGCGCCAAAGACGGCAAACCAGATTTAAGCAATCTTGTTGCGACTCGTCAAGTAACGATTCAGCTTCGTGGAAAAGAAATGGCAACAACACCATCTCAAGAAGGTCAAATGAATAAGAAACCTTCTACAACACCATCTCAAGAAGGTCAAATGAATAAGAAGCCTTCTACAACACCATCTCAAGAAGGTCAAATGAATAAGAAGTCTTCTGCAACACCATCTCAAGAAGGTCAGATGAATAAGAAGTCTTCTGCAACAGATTCTATGAGTACAGCTAAGGGTAAGAAGGAAGTGGATCATAGCATGACTGATGTGAAGGGGGAACGCCAAACTTCTAAGCCGATGGTAGATACAATGAAAAAAAATGATAAGCCTACGTTACCAAACACTGGTGAAGCTCAAACAGCTACAGCTACCATTGGTTTCTTAGGACTAGCCTTGGCAGGAATTCTTAGCCTTCTAGGTTTGAAAGCAAAACAAGAAGATTAAGGTTCAAATCATTTAAAAATTACTAAAAATAGTGTTATACTAAAGCCAGTATAACACTGTTTTTATCAGGAGATTGGCAAATGGGAAAGACAATTTTACTCGTTGATGATGAGATGGATATTCTAGATATCCAAAAACGCTATCTTGTGCAGGCTGGCTATCAGGTTTTAGTGGCTCGAGATGGCGTGGAGGGATTAGATCTTTTTAAAAAGAAATCTGTTGACCTGATCATCACAGATATCATGATGCCAAATATGGACGGTTATGACTTTATCAGTGAGGTTCAGTCTATCGCACCTGATCAACCTTTTCTCTTTACAACGGCTAAGACCAGCGAGCAGGATAAGATTTATGGCTTGAGCTTGGGGGCGGATGACTTTATCTCTAAGCCTTTCAGTCCGCGCGAGCTGGTTCTAAGAGTCAATAATATCTTGCGTCGTATTCAGCGTGGGGACGAGACAGAACAAATTGAGCTCGGTGATTTGGTGATGAATCATGTGGTTCATGAGGTTCGCATCGGGAAGCATTTTTTGGAATTAACAGTGAAGTCCTTTGAACTGCTCTGGATTTTAGCTAGCAATCCTGAGAGAGTTTTTTCAAAGACGGAGCTTTACGAGAAGGTGTGGCAGGAAGACTATGTAGATGACACCAATACCCTTAATGTTCATATCCATGCACTCAGACAAGAATTGACCAAGTATGCCAGTTCAGACACTCCTGCCATCAAAACTGTCTGGGGTCTGGGGTATAAAATGGAAAGGCCACGAGGTATAAAATGAAATTAAAAAGTTATATTCTAGTAGGATATCTGATTTCTAGTCTATTAACCATTTTGCTCGTGTTCTGGGCAGTTCAGCGAATGTTGATCGTGAAAAGTGAGATTGATTTTCTAGTTGGAATGACCTTAATTGCTAGTTTTATTGGAGCAGCAGTCAGTCTCATTCTTTTATCGCCAGTATTTTCTTCTCTTCGGCATTTGAAAAAACAAGCCCAGGATATAGCCAGCAAGGATTTTGGAACAGAGATTGAAGCCAAAGGGCCTATTGAATTTCAGGAGTTGGGTCAGGCTTTTAATGATATGTCTCATAACTTGCAAGAAACGTTTGCATCACTTGATGAAAGTGAGCGCGAAAAGGGAATGATGATTGCCCAGCTTTCTCACGATATTAAAACTCCCATCACCTCTATTCAGGCGACTGTGGAGGGTATTTTGGATGGAGTGATCAAGGAAGAGGAGCAGATTCATTATTTAACAACCATTAGTCGTCAGACAGAGCGTTTAAATAAACTAGTGGAAGAATTGGATGTTTTGACTCTTAATGCCCAGCCTCGATCAGAATCAGATGGAGAAGCCGAAATAGTCTTTATAGACCAGCTTTTGATCGAGGCTATGAGTGAATTTCAACTCTTGATTGAGCAGGAAGAGCGGGACATTTACATTCAAGTGTCTCCTGAGTCAGCAAAAATTAAGAGTCATTATGACAAACTTTCCCGTATCTTGGTCAACTTGCTAAATAATGCTTTTAAGTATTCAGACCCAGGAACTAAAATCGAGGTTACGGCTCAATTAACTGAGCAAGTCTTGACAATCAGTGTGAAAGATGAAGGACAGGGCATTGCTCCCGAGGATTTGGATAAGATTTTTAAACGCCTTTACCGTGTGGAAACTTCACGTAATATGAAGACAGGTGGCCATGGTCTGGGGCTTGCGATTGCGCGTGAGTTGGCTCATCAGCTGGGTGGAGAAATTACAGTCGAAAGCCAGTATGGCCTAGGAAGCACCTTTACATTTGCTCTCAACTTAACATAGATCCTCAGTCAGTGGTGAATGCTTTCAACTCATGGTGTAGAAAAGATAAAACCAAATTCAAGTTTTTCCAAATCTATCTCCCTATTTTTAGGGGGATTTTTATTTTATACTATAGTCAGAAAATGATCGAGAGGTTTTTGAAATGGCTACAAGTTTTTTGTTCTTTATTTCAGTTTTTCTGGCAGGGATTCTTTCCTTTTTCTCCCCTTGTATCTTACCGCTTATGCCGGTTTATGTAGGAATCTTACTAGATGAAGACCAGTCGAGAACATTCAAGATTCTAGGACGAGAGGTTTCTTGGTACGGGATGGTCAAAACACTCTGTTTTATAGCGGGATTGTCGACTGTATTTTTAGTCTTGGGCTATGGTGCTGGTGCTCTAGGGCAAGTCCTATACGCCCCTTGGTTTCGCTATCTTTTGGGTGGAATTGTCATACTATTGGGAATCCACCAAACGGGCGTCATCAATATCCAGCAGCTGCAAAAGCAAAAAAGCATCCAGTTTAAACAGAATAGCAAACGGAGTGACTTGCTTAATGCCTTCACTTTAGGGATTACTTTTAGCTTTGGTTGGACCCCCTGTGTTGGGCCTGTTCTGAGCTCTGTATTAGCGATTGCTGCTTCTGGTGGAAACGGTGCTCTTCAAGGAGGCTTACTTATGTTGGTTTATACACTCGGATTAGCCCTTCCTTTTCTAGCAATGGCTTTAGCTTCTGGCTGGGTATTACAGCGCTTTGCAAAACTCAAACCTTATATGGGAACGCTTAAGAAAATCGGCGGAGTTCTCATCATTCTTATGGGAATTCTACTTATGCTCGGAAATCTAAACGCTTTAGCGTCACTATTTGGATAAAAATTATATAATTAAAGGAGAACTATCATGAAAAAAATCGCTACTTTTACAATGGCTACTCTTAGTATCTTTGCCTTGGCTGCTTGCTCCAGTCAAAAGTCAAATTCAGATATGAAAAAGACGGACGACAGCAGCATGATGAAGAAAGACGATATGAAAAAAGATGACATGAAGAAGGATAATATGAAAGACTCTAGCATGTCTGATGACAAGATGAAAAAGGATGACATGAAGGACTCTTCTATGATGTCCGACAGTCAGTCTGACATGAAAGATGATATGAAATCAAGTGATTCAAGCATGAAGGATGACACGAAAGATTCGTCTGAAATGTCATCTGATAAATAAAATTATCAATAAGGCTGGAAGTCGTCAATTTTGTCGGCTTTCTCCTTGTTTAGAGAGGAAAAAAACTATGAGAAAACTGTCTCTATTAACCGCAGGGCTGCTTTGCGTAGGATTATTGGGAGCTTGCTCAAATCAGCAAATGAATTCGGAAGCTTCTAAAAGTGATAAAAGTTCCATGACTAGTAAGGCAAATTCTAATCAAGCTACAAAGATGGCGAAGGACTTTAGTCTGCAAGGAGTAGACGGCAAGACCTACAAGTTGTCTGATTTCAAAGGCAAGAAAGTCTATCTAAAATTTTGGGCTTCTTGGTGCTCTATCTGTCTATCCACTCTTGGAGATACCAATGACTTGGCTAAGGAGCAGTCAGGAAAAGATTATGTTGTCCTATCGGTGGTGTCTCCAACTTTTAACGGAGAAAAGTCTGCTGATGATTTCAAGGAATGGTACAAGTCTTTGGATTACAAGAACATGCCAGTTCTTATGGATACTAAGGGAGAATTGCTGAAAGAATACGGTATTCGATCCTACCCATCTGCTCTCTTTATCAATAGTGATGGCTCACTTGCTAAAACTCATGTGGGCTACATAAGCAAGGAAGATATTGAAAAAACACTAAAGGAGATCAAGTAGAAAGGAGTAAAGAAAATGGAAAGTAAATGGAAGATTTTTCTGGTTTTAATTGGTTTGCTTTTCTGTTTTGGCCTATTTTTCCTAATCAAGGGTTCCGTGTCTATTAGCTCGTCTCAGGCTAATATTGAGCAAATCAAGAAAGCCTCTATGAGTAAGACAGAAACAGTGTCCAAGCAAAAGAAAGAAGATGTCAAGGAAGAGGACAAGCGGGAGATTTATCTGGCTGGCGGCTGTTTCTGGGGAGTAGAAGAGTATTTCTCTAGAGTACCAGGTGTCATTGATGCGGAATCTGGCTATGCAAATGGTAAGAGCGACACGACCAAGTATGAATTGGTCTCTCAAACTGGTCACGCTGAGACGGTAAAAATTACCTATAACGTTAAAAAGATATCTCTCAAAGAAATCTTACTTCATTATTTCCGCATTATTGATCCAACTTCTAAAAACAAGCAGGGAAATGATCAGGGTACCCAGTATCGAACGGGTGTTTATTATAAGGACGAAGCTGATCTTGATACTATTAATCAGGTCTTTGATGAAGTCGCCAAGAAATATGATAAGCCTTTAGCTGTTGAAAAAGAACCTCTGAAAAACTTTATAAAGGCAGAAGATTATCATCAGGATTATCTAAAAAAGAATCCTAATGGATATTGCCATATCGACGTCAATCAAGCTGCTTACCCTGTTATCGAAGCTAATCGCTATCCTAAGCCTAGCGATGAAGAGATTAAGGCTAAGCTTTCGCCAGAAGAATACGCAGTTACACAAAAGAATGACACAGAGCGGGCTTTTTCTAACCGCTATTGGGATAAGTTTGATGCTGGTATCTACGTGGATGTGGTGACGGGAGAGCCTCTCTTTTCATCAAAGGATAAGTTTGACTCTGGCTGCGGTTGGCCAAGTTTCACACGTCCTATCAGTCCAGATGTTGCGACTTACAAAGAAGACAAGAGCTTTAATATGACTCGAACGGAAGTTCGCAGTCGGGTTGGAAATTCCCATCTGGGTCATGTTTTCACGGACGGTCCTAAGGACAAGGGCGGCTTGCGCTACTGCATCAATAGTCTGTCAATTAAGTTCATTCCAAAAGCTGAGATGGAGGAGAAGGGCTACGGTTATCTCTTGGATTATGTTTAAGAGCATTTTGATTGAAAATTTGCTATAATAAATCCAGTATAAATAAGGAGTTGAATCTTGTGTATTCAATTATGATTGTAGAGGATGAGTATCTGGTAAGACAGGGGATTGCGTCCTTGGTAGACTATGAACAGTTTGGTATGCAAGTCATTGCCCAGGCTGAAAATGGAAGAGAAGCTTGGCAGAAATTTCAGGAAAATCCTGCTGACATCCTGCTGACCGATATCAATATGCCACAGATGAACGGCCTCGCACTGGCCAAGCTAGTCAGGGACCAGGCTCCCAAGTGCCATATCGTTTTTCTGACTGGATATGATGATTTTGACTATGCTCGGACGGCCATTAAGCTAGGTGCAGATGACTATCTTCTCAAGCCATTTTCCAAGGATGATGTCGAGGAGATGTTGACCAAGCTGCAGATCAAGCTTGATAAGGAGCGCAAAAAAGCCCAGATTCAAAACTTAGTCGATCAAGGACAGCACTCTGAGTTGGAAGAGGCTATTCATGCGCGTCTAGCTGATTCAGAATTAAGCCTGAAAAGTTTGGCTTTCCATTTAGGGTTTAGTCCGTCCTATCTAAGTGTTCTTATCAAAAAAGAATTAGGCTTGCCCTTTCAAGATTATTTGATTCAAGAGCGGATGAAAAAAGCAAAACTCTTACTCTTAACTACAGATTTGAAGATTTATGAAATAGCAGAGCAGGTAGGTTTTGACGATATGAACTATTTTTCTCAGCGCTTCAAGCAGGTGGTTGGGCTGACACCCCGGCAGTTTAAAAAAGGAGAGGAGAAATGAAACGGTATCCGCTTCTTATCCAGTTGATTGTCTATATTTTTCTGCTGGTCCTTTTACTCTTGGGGGGTGTTGGGAGTCTTTACTATCAGACTAGCTCGGGGACTATTCGGCAGCTGACAGAGCGTACGACGCGTAATAGTATGGAGCAAAGCGGGCAGTTCATTGCTTCCTATTTGCAGAAATTAAAGCAAACCACCTCCGCACTAAGCAAGGAAGAAACGATTCGGAAGTTTGCTCAGAATCAAGAAAGCAGCGAAACGTCAGTTCAGTCTTTGATGAAAACCATCATTGAGACAGATCCGGATTTAGTGTCGGCAGTATTGGTTACCAAGGACGGGCGTGTGGTATCGACAGATACTCAAATCAGCATGCAGACATCCTCTGATATGATGAATGAAAAATGGTATCAGGAAGCAGTCCATACCAGGGCCATGCCTGTCTTGACCCCTGCTCGTAAGGAATCTCTATCATCAGAGAAGGAGAAGTGGGTTGTTTCTGTCACTCAGGAAGTGGTGGATGACGCAGGGCAGAATCTGGGTGTTTTGCGTCTGGATATAGGCTATAACAGTCTCAAAGCCTATCTGGATCGGCTTCAGCTAGGGAAGAAAGGCTTTAGCTTTATTGTCAACAGCCAGCATGAATTTGTCTATCATCCTAAGAAGAGTGTTTATTCCTCTAGTCAGGAAATGAAAGCTATGCAGCCCTATATCTCAGTCAAGGACGGTTACGCAGACCAGAAGCGGGCTTTTGTCTACCAGATTGATATTGCGGACAGCGACTGGACTTTAATTGGCGTCGCCTCATTAGAGCAATTACAGATGCTTCAGTCACAGATGCTTTATTCTTTTGTAGGAATGGGCGTTTTAGCACTCCTGCTGTGCTTGACTGGTATTTGGTTTGTTCTGCGTTTGTGGATTAAGCCTCTGCAGAATCTGCAGGCTGTCATTCTGAAGATTGGGGCAGGTGACTCAAATCTGCGAGCGGAAGCAAAGGGTTCTCCAGAGTTAGTTGACTTGGCTCAGCAGTTCAATAAAATGCTGGACCAAATTGAACAACTGATGGAAGCTGTCAAGACTGAAGAACAAAATGTCCGACGCTATGAGCTCCGAGCTCTCTCAGCTCAAATCAACCCCCATTTCCTTTATAATACCTTAGATACGATTGTCTGGATGGCTGAATTTAACGACAGCAAGCGTGTTGTTGAGGTAACGAAATCACTCGCTCAGTATTTCCGCTTGGCGCTCAATCAAGGGCATGAACAAATTTCTCTTAGAGATGAGATTGATCACGTTCGTCAGTATCTCTTTATCCAGAAGCAGCGCTATGGTGACAAGCTCCAATATGAGATTGAAGAGGATGAATCTCTGGCTGATTATAAACTGCCCAAGCTAGTACTTCAGCCTTTGGTCGAAAATGCCATCTACCATGGCATTAAAGAAATTGACCGCCAAGGCATGATTCGGGTGACGTCAGTAGTAGAAGAAGGACAACTGATATTGTCTATCTATGATAACGGCCGTGGCTTTGATGTCAACGCCTCTATAGATGCGACTCTCCTTCGTTTAGGTGGTGTCGGTCTGAAAAATGTTGATCAACGTTTAAGATTGCAGTTCGGAGACGACTATCATATGGAAATCCAATCCGAACCAGATAAATTTACCCAGATTTGTCTTTACTTGCCGCTAGTTACAGATGATTAAGTTCGCTATCTTTCAATATTCAAGAGGCTGGGACAAAAGTCCTAGCCTCTCAATTGTTTTTGGATTGTCGAGCAAGACGCAGTGGTTGAGTGGGCGCTACTACGCTGATTTCATCAGCTTTTACAGCCCTACTCAACTGTGCGGAGGTGGGACGACGAAATCGAATTCTAACGAATTACCGATTTCTGTCCCACTCTCTTTTTTGCTGTTTAGGAGCAAAATAGGACTTTCACAGATGGCTTCTCCGATAAATTATACAAGAATGAGGATAGTGTAGCAAAATGTGGAAAATTTTAAATCGTTTGTTATAATAATATTGACAAACACATCTTAAAGGAGGTTGGGATGGAGTCTGGTTTATTTTTTGTTTCGGTCTTTTTGGCTGGAATTCTCTCGTTTTTCTCACCTTGCATCTTTCCCCTGTTACCAGTCTACATAGGAATTTTGCTGGATGAAGAAGAGCCTAGAGAAGTCAAGTTTTTAGGCAGAAAGATTGCTTGGACTGGTCTGATCAAGACCCTGTGTTTCATTGCTGGAATTTCCTTGGTTTTCTTTCTACTAGGCTTTGGTGCAGGATTCTTAGGTGGAGTGATTTACGATGAGAAATTCCGTTATCTGATGGGGATTATCATTATCTTGCTAGGAATTCACCAGATGGAGCTGATTAATATCAGGCAGTTACAATTCCAGAAAAATGTGGAATTTAAGAAGAACAGTCGTCGGAATGATTTTCTGTCAGCCTTTTTGCTTGGTATTAGTTTCAGTTTTGGTTGGACGCCTTGTATTGGCCCTGTCCTTAGTTCGGTTCTGGCTCTAGCTGCCTCTGGAGGAAATGGAGCTGTTCAAGGAGCGCTTCTAACATTGGTGTATACCTTGGGAATGGCCTTGCCGTTTCTCATCTTGGCCCTAGCTTCTGGCTTCGTTATGCGCTATTTTGCGAAAATCAAACCCTACATGGGATTGATGAAAAAAATTGGAGGAGCCTTGATTATTTTCATGGGAATCCTTCTCATGCTCGGGCAGTTAAATGCTTTATCAGGAATCTTTGGATAAAAGGAGAAAAAGATGAAAAAAATTCTTTCGCTAGTTGTTGCTTTGGTGGCGTTTCTGACACTTTCAGCCTGCTCTTCTGACGAAAAGAGCACAGATAGCCAAAGCCAGTCCAATACAAGTGTTCAATCGCTGGTTGCAGTTGGCCAGGAGGCACCGGACTTCACTCTTCAGTCGATGGATGGAAAAACTGTCAAGCTTTCTGATTACCGTGGGAAAAAAGTCTATCTGAAGTTCTGGGCTTCTTGGTGCGGACCTTGTAAGCGAAGCATGCCAGAATTGGTCGAGTTAGCTGGTAAAAAAGATCGTGATTTTGAAATATTGTCTATTGTAGCACCGGGTCTCCAAGGAGAGAAGTCTGTTGAGGACTTCCCAAAATGGTATCAAGAACAAGGATATAAGGATGTGCCCGTTCTATTTGACACGTCTGGTGAAATCTTCCAAGCCTATCAGGTTCGCAGTATTCCAACCGAAATCCTCATTGATAGCCAAGGAAAAATTGGTAAAATTCAATTTGGAGCAATCAGCAACGAAGAAGCAGAAAAAGCTTTTAAAGAAATGAAATAAAGTAAAAATAGAGTCGGACAGAAATCGATAATTCGTTAGAATTCGATTTCGTCGTCCCACCTCCGCACAGTTGAGTGGGCTGTAAAAGCTGATTTCATCAGCTTTTACAGCCCACTCAACCACTGCGTCTTGCTCGACAATCCAAAGACAATTGAGGAATTTGGGACAAAAGTCCGACCTCAAATATAAAAAGCGAACAAAACTAGTTTTCTGGTCATCAGAATTCTGCTTTGTCCGCTTTTCGCATTTAATTATAGATTTGAAGGAATTAATAATTAAGATTTTTAAAAATTGAAATCTTTTTGTCCCAAACTCCTTTTATTTTGTTTTGATTAGGCACTAGCACCAGAAGTAGCATCGGCATTTCCACCGCCGTGGCCACCCGTATCTGAAGCGCCAGAAGAAGCATCAGCGGCTGCAGGTGCAAATGGTCCGCTTCCTCCGACCAAGCGTTGGCCAGTTGTTTGCAAATACCAGTCAAGCCAAGGTTGGAAGTTGAAGACGATTTCGTTGATACCAGCGTAAGAACCGTCAGGATAATACATTGCTTGGTAGTTATGGGTGTTGATAACCCCTGCTGGTGAACCTGGAACAATTGTACGAACGTACTCTTGATCACCATTACGAAGAACACCAACTACCCATTCTACGTTCTTCATGCGGGCAGCAGGAAGAGAGTTATGTAGAGTTGAGAGACGGCCACCTGATTGAGATGGTACACGTTTAGCAAACATAGTGTCTGGATCTTGATGAACGTTGTTATAGTAAAGGAACTGGTTGTTATCATCGGCATAAGTCAACTCGAACGGCATAGCTTTTAAGAACATGTCGATTTGGTTAACTGTCAAGATACCATGGTCAAGTTTGACATAAGTATCGCCAGAAACAGCACCAACAGCTTTTGCTGCTTTTTCTACCCATTCTGGATCATCAGGGTCAACTTCTGTGATGGTTGTTGCGATTGGTTTACCACAATCCAAGTCTTCTGGTTCAATTGGTTTTGGTTTTTTCAATTTTGAGACTACCTCAACATATTTAACAAAGTTATCTAAGCAAGATTCAAGGAATTTAACAGTTCCTTCGTTTGTGATGTTGCCTGCATTATCAAAAGCTTCTTTCGCTTTACCAAGAAGGAATTCATTTCCTGGTAAAGTATAAGCATTGACACCTGGAGCATCCAAGATTTTACGCAAATGCACTTGGGCACGAGAGGTTCCTTGGTCGTAGTAGGAAGCTCCCACAATCATGACAGGTTTGCTTTCAAATGGGTGAACCTCATAAGAGAGCCATTCAAGGACGCTTTTGAGAGCTGCTGTAATGGTGTGGTTGTGCTCAGGAGTAGCAATAATGACACCATCAGCGCGCGTGATTCGGTTGTACAAAAGGCGCAGTTGGAAGGATTCGTCCCATTTCTCATCTTGATTAAAGAGTGGAACTTCATCAATTTCCAAGACTTCTAATTCAAATTTCAGTTTAAATTGTTTTCTGATGAATTCTAGTAATTTACGGTTGTATGATTGGTCTGCATTTGAGCCGACAAGTCCAACAAATTTCATGTGATTCTTTCCCTTCTAGTTCTTACAATTTTTCCCAGTCAAAGTTTTCAGCTTCTTGATGAAGAAGTGCTTGGGCACTTGATAACTTTTCTGTAATTTTAACAAACAAACGGAAGTCATCAAAAAGAGCGTCTAATTTTTGAATGGTTTCGAGGTCAATCAAGTCTCCATTTTTATCAAAGGCTTGAAGTGAGTGAGAAAGTAGGAATTCAGAACCTGGCATAACAGAAGCCTTGAGTTCTGGTGAATCCAAAATTTGACGGAGTTGTAGTTGGGCGCGAGATGAACCCAGAGTTCCATAAGAGGCTCCTGTAATCATCACTGGTTTACCAAGTAATGGATAGATACCGTAAGACAACCAAGCCAAGGCACTCATAAGTACAGCAGGAATAGAGTGGTCATATTCAGGCGTTCCGATGATAACACCATCAGCAGCTTCGATTTTCGCAGCGATTTCTTTAACAATCTCTGGAACTTGCATATCAGACGGTTTGTTGAAAATAGGAATATCTTTGATTTCAACCAACTCGATTTCTGCTTTATCAGCGAAATGCTTTTGCATGTACTGAAGGAGTTGGCGGTTGGTTGATTTCTTTGAGTTTGTACCAACTAGACCGATAAATTTTAACATAGTAGGTTCCTTTCTGGATTTAGGATAAGATTTCTGGGCTGAGACCAGATGAATAAAAAATTTGATGATTTTCTGTAATAACGAAGGCTTCGATTCCATTTTCTTGTTCGACTTTCTCTAAGATGGAAGTAGGGCTTTCCCCGAATAAACGGGTCGTCCATATTTCACCATCTACGGACTTTGATGAAACAATCGTGAGACTAGCTAGCTGATTGTCAATCGGATAACCTGTGGTGCGGTCAAAAATATGATGATAGACCCTGCCGTCAACTTGCAGTTTTCTTTCATATATCCCTGAGGTCACGACAGACTGATCCTGAATGGATAGAAGAGCTAGGTCGTTTCCCCGTGGCAAGCTTGGATTTTGAATGCCAATCCACCAGCAACGATTATTTTTTTCATTTAGACCAATGGTTAAGATATTTCCACCAAGATTGATGAGGGCAGAGGTGACACCTTGTCTTCTTAGAAAAGCAGCGATTTTATCTGCGATATAGCCTTTGGCAAGGGCGCCTAAGTCGATTTTCATGCCTTCCATTGTTAAAAAAACACTGGAGGCAGCTGCATCTAACTCGATACACTCAGGGTCAGTGAGTGCCAGCGCTTGCTTGATTTCTTTGGGACTGGGAACTTTCGCATCCGCAAAGCCTATCCGCCAAGTTTGAATCAAGGGACCTAAGGTAATATTGAGATGACTGTCTGGAGCGAGACTATGCTTTTTTCCTAACTCAATCAACTCAAACAGATCAGGATGGACGCAAACGGCATGTTTACCAGCAGCGTGATTGATTTGCATGAGCTCAGAGCTGTCATCATTTGCACTAAAACGCTTTTCGTACAATCTAAGAAGTGAAAACACTTGATCCAGAAGACTGTCAGCATCTTTATGGAGAATCGAAATAGTAATAGTTGATCCCATTAAATGGATGGATCTAGACTTAAGATCCACTTCTATCACAACCTTCCCTATTAAATTTCTTAATCTTCCCTATTAGTATACCAAAAAGATACCGTTTTCACAATTGTAAATATATACTATTTTCAGAAAAATTGAAATTTTTTGCTTAAATTTATGGAGAAATCGAATTTATTTGCCATATTTTTAAAAATCCTGAGCATATATCTTGTAAACGCTAACAGAAACATGATATACTAGCTTTGTAAATTAAATTTTAAAGGTGGAATTATTCTATGAGTAAAATTGTTGTAGTTGGTGCTAACCACGCGGGTACTGCATGTATCAACACTATGTTGGATAACTTTGGTCATGAAAATGAAATCGTTGTATTTGACCAAAACTCAAATATTTCATTCCTAGGTTGTGGAATGGCGCTTTGGATCGGTAAGCAAATTGACGGTGCTGAAGGCTTGTTCTACTCTGATAAAGAAAAATTGGAAGCAAAAGGTGCTAAAGTTTACATGAACTCACCAGTTCTTTCAATCGACTATGACAACAAAGTTGTTACAGCAGAAGTTGAAGGAAAAGAGCACAAAGAATCTTATGACAAATTGATCTTTGCGACTGGATCTACTCCAATCTTGCCTCCAATCGAAGGTGTTGAAATTGTCAAAGGTAACCGAGAATTCAAGACAACTCTTGAAAATGTTCAATTTGTTAAGTTGTACCAAAATGCTGAAGAAGTTATTAACAAACTTGCTGACAAGAGCAAACACCTTGAGCGTATCGCTGTTGTTGGTGGTGGTTACATCGGTGTTGAGCTTGCTGAAGCCTTTGAACGTCTTGGAAAAGAAGTTGTACTTGTTGACATCGTAGACACTGTGTTGAACGGCTACTACGATAAAGACTTCACTCAAATGATGGCGAAGAACTTGGAAGACCATAACATCCGCTTGGCTCTTGGTCAAACAGTTAAAGCAATCCAAGGTGATGGCAAAGTTGAACGCTTGGTAACGGACAAAGAAACATTTGATGTGGACATGGTTGTTCTTGCTGTTGGTTTCCGTCCTAACACAGCTCTTGCTGATGGTAAGATTGAACTCTTCCGCAACGGTGCCTTCCTTGTAGATAAGAAACAAGAAACATCAATCCCAGGCGTTTACGCAGTAGGTGACTGTGCGACTGTTTATGACAACGCTCGTAAAGACACAAGCTACATCGCACTTGCTTCAAACGCTGTTCGTACTGGTATCGTTGGTGCTTACAATGCTTGTGGACATGAATTGGAAGGAATCGGTGTACAAGGTTCAAACGGTATCTCAATTTACGGACTTCACATGGTTTCAACTGGTTTGACTCTTGAAAAGGCTAAAGCTGCTGGTTACAACGCAACTGAAACAGGCTTTAACGATCTTCAAAAACCAGAATTCATGAAACATGACAACCACGAAGTTGCCATCAAGATTGTATTTGATAAAGACAGTCGCGAAATTCTTGGAGCTCAAATGGTATCACGTGATTCTGCTATCAGCATGGGAATCCACATGTTCTCACTTGCTATCCAAGAGCATGTCACAATTGATAAATTGGCCTTGACAGACCTATTCTTCTTGCCACACTTCAACAAACCATACAACTACATCACAATGGCTGCACTTACAGCTGAAAAATAAGACATGAAAGTCCCGATGAGGGACTTTTTTTGTTGCTCGCTTTATCAAGTCCAATTGTCAAGACAATATAGAACGAGAAGTATCGCTGAAAAGACGAGAATGAAAACAAGACAAGCATATTATAGGTTTGCCAACTAGTACAATAATTAATAATCATTCTAATGAGTCTTAAAATTACTTCTATTTTAGATTTTTTTGTTATACTAAGATGAAAATAAAATTTTAGAAAGTTGCTATATGAAGAAAAATATTGTTCTTTTTACTTTTCTCCTTCTGAGCGCAATTGGCTTGGAATACGAGACACAAGCTTATACCACTGGCAGTATGTCAGGTTCTGGTTATGGAATTGTCGGACTGTCAGCCCTCTTGGCACTACTTTATATCATCCCAGCTCTGTTTTTGATTCGCAGTTTGGGTAAAAAATGGCAGACGCCAGCATTTAGCCTTGGGATTGCTCTGCTAGGTGGGTTATTCATTTCTGGTTGGACGTCTGGATTAGCTAATACTTATATCCACGAGTGGGTTAGCACGAGCTTTCCAAATACAGTGATTAGTTATCTAGAGAATGCCCTCGCAGCTCCGCTGGTTGAAGAGCCGCTTAAGCTTTTGGCAGTTGCTTTCGCTGTCTATCTAGTGCCAGTCAAAAAACTTAAAGGTTTTTTACTATTGGGAATTACAGCTGGCATAGGTTTTCAGATTAGTGAGGACTTTTCTTATATCCTTTCCGACCTACCTGAAGGATTTTCCTTCACGATCTCTGGTATTTTAGGCCGTATCACAGGCGGGGTAGCTTCTCACTGGCTCTACACTGCTTTGACCACTATCGGATTAGCTCTGATGTTCCGATTTGCTAAGACTCAAAAAATCTATTTTAAAGCTGGTCTATTTTACTTCTTATCAGCTTTTGTTCTCCACTTCTTCTGGAACTCTCCATTGACTTCTATTGAAACGGATATCCCAGTTATCGTTCCCGTCATGACTGCTGTGGCTGTCTTCATTTTCTACCAAGCTTATCGAACAGCACACAAGATTGATCAAGAAGATTTATCAATCTAAAAGCGAAACGACCTTCAGGGTCGTTTTTTTTGATGTCCAAACTGCATTTTTGGCATTCTTTTAACTCTGAGGGAGTTGATATTAAAAGTTTTACATTCAAAAGTAAAATGTTCATGGCTATCGCCTTGTTTCTGGCCCATATTTTGTGCTAAAATGTTGCTATAAGGTCTTTGGGAGAGAAATGATGATCAAACAAAAAGAACAAATTTCTGATACGAAAAAAGAATTTAATTTTATATCCAGCTCTATTATTTCCCAAGTATCTAGGGGGATTCTGGTAGGTATTTTTGCTGGACTAGTAGTGGGGGCATTTCGTTTTTTGATTGAGAAAAGTTTCCACTTGATTCAGGCGGCCTATGTGAGGGGTAGAAGTGAGTGGTTTTGGCTAGTAGCCTTGCTTTTCTTCTATGCTTTTATTGTCTTTATCAATGCTAGATTGGTAGCTACAGAAAAGGATATAAAGGGTTCAGGGATTCCACAGGTTGAGGCCGAGTTGAAAGGCTTGATGTCACTTTCTTGGTGGAGCATCCTCTGGAAAAAATTCTTAGTTGGTATTTTAGCGATTTCCAGTGGCTTGATGCTGGGACGCGAGGGACCGAGTATTCAGCTAGGAGCGATGAGCGGGAAAGGCATATCTAAGTGGCTGAACTTGAGTCCGGTAGAGGAGCGGACCTTGATTGCTAGTGGTGCAGCTGCGGGCTTGGCTGCGGCTTTTAATGCGCCAATTGCAGGTTTGCTTTTTGTCGTTGAGGAAGTGTACCATCATTTCTCCCGCTTCTTTTGGGTTTCAACCTTGGCCGCAAGTTTGGTGGCAAATTTCATTTCCCTGTCTATATTTGGCCTGACCCCCGTTTTGGATATGCCGGATAATATTCCTTTCATGGGGCTGAATCAGTACTGGATCTATATCTTAATGGGCCTGTTTTTAGGATTGGCTGGTTTTCTCTATGAAAAAGCGGTCCTCAATATTCATCTGGTTTATGAAGCTCTGGGAAAAATTTTTAGGCTACCGAAAAATTATTATCCAATTTTTTCCTTTGTTTTAATCGTTCCGATTGGCTATTTTCTGCCTCATTTGCTGGGCGGTGGGAATCAGCTGATTCTGTCTCTGACGAGTGCTCATTATACAGTCGGAACCCTGCTTATCTTTTTCTTGCTTCGTTTTGCATGGAGTATGATCAGTTATGGTAGTGGTCTACCAGGCGGTATTTTTCTGCCAATTCTAGCCTTGGGATCTCTATTGGGCGCAGCAATTGGAGTCCTTTGTGTAGAAGCTGGGTTCATTACGCAGGAACAATTTCCAATCTTTATCATTTTGGGAATGAGTGGGTATTTTGGCGCTATTTCTAAGGCTCCACTAACGGCTATGATTCTCGTGACGGAGATGGTGGGAGATATCCGTAACCTTATGCCACTGGGCTTGGTCACTCTGATGGCCTATATTGCCATGGATCTGCTAAAGGGAGCGCCTGTTTATGAAGCTATGCTTGAAAAAATGCTGCCTCATCGGATTGAAGATGACGGTGAGACAACCCTGATTGAAATTCCTGTTTCAGAAAAGATTGCGGGTCGGCAGGTGCATGAATTGGAGCTACCGCATGGCGTTTTGATCACCATGAATATCCATAAGGGTAAGACTCAGACGGTCAACGGAGCCAGTCGTCTCTACCTAGGAGATACGATTTATGTTGTCGTTAAGAAGTCAGAAATTGGTAAAATTAAAGATATCTTGCTTTAAAATACTTGTTTCTTGACTCAGAAAAAATAGTTTTATTATAATTATCTGACAATTTATTGAAATATGAGAAATAAATTGTTATAATTTATATGAATTCGCCCCTTTTAGGGAAAATAAAGGAGTCAAGATGAAAAAACTTGGAATTGTCTTATTGTCAACAGCTATTTTACTGACTGGCTGTGCTGCTAATCAAAAATCGAATACAAGTGCCAGCAGTTCGGAAGCGAAAACAAGTCTATCGGCCTCTGACCGGAAAGCTTTGGATAAGGCAACGGCAGAGTATAAAGCCTTTGTACAGAAAGAAATTGATCAATTATTGACGGATACGGAGAAATTCAGAGATACGCTCAAAGAAGGCAAGCTTGATGAAGCCAAGAAAATGTATCCGCTAATTCGCATGAGCTACGAGCGTTCAGAGCCGATTGCCGAAAGCTTCGGAGAGTCTGATGTGAAAATTGACTTCCGCTTAGCTGACTATGTGGATGAAAACAAGACCGAAGAAGGCTGGTCAGGCTTCCACCGGATTGAAAAAATTCTGTGGGAAACTAATACAACGGCTGGTACGGAGAAATATGCAGACCAGTTGGTCAATGACATCAAAGAATTAAAGGCTAAAATCGCGACTGTTGAGGTCACACCAGACATCATGCTGACTGGTGCAGTTGACCTCCTTAACGAAGTGGCGACCAGCAAGATTACTGGTGAAGAAGAAATCTTCTCCCATACGGATTTGTATGACTTCCGTGCCAATATTCAAGGGGCAGAAAAGATTTTTGAACTCTTTAAACCTTTGATTGCCAAGAAAGATGAAAAACTGGTAAAAAGTATAGAAACTGAGTTCAAGAATGTTAATAGTTTGCTAGACAAGCACATGACTGATTCTAAGAATTATAAACTTTATACCGAATTGAGCAAGGAAGATACCAAAGAGCTAGGAGAAGCTGTCACAAAACTGGGCGAGCCTCTCTCGCAAATGGGTATCATCCTAGATGGGAAGTAAGAAGATGACCAAGGACGAAAAATGGTTTAATAAAAAAATGAATCGTCGGGAATTTCTTAAAAAAGCAGGGATTGGAGGCGCAGGCTTAGCGCTTGGTGTCTCCAGTGCATCTGCTTTTTTCGCTAATCAAGCGAAGGAAGATAAGAAATTCGCTGACGGTGAGGAAGAAATCAGCTTCTACGGGAAGCATCAGGCGGGTATCACAACTCCGATGCAGAAGAATATCTATTTTGTTATTCTGGATTTGCATACGACGGATAGGGAGACCATTATGCAGATGTTCAAGGACTGGACAGTTTACAGTGAAAAGTTGGTCAATGGAGAGCTAGTCAAGAAAGATGGCGTCAATGCTCTCTTGCCACCTACGGATACTGGAGAAACGGTCGGCCTCAACCCTTATCGACTGACTTTGACCTTTGGCGTTTCCGCCTCTTTCCTGAAAAAAATGGGCTTGGAGGATAAAAAGCCCAAGGAATTTCGCGATATGCCTCCTTTCCCTAAGGAACAATTAAAAGAGAAATATACTGGCGGTGATATTGTCATTCAAGCTTGCGCGGATGATGAACAGGTGGCTTTTCATGCCGTTCGCAATCTGGTTCGTAAAGCGCGAAATGCTGTTACCATGAAATGGAGTCAGGCTGGTTTTGCTGCCATTGGCGATCGTATGTCTACTCCCCGCAATCTATTTGGTTTTAAAGACGGCACGGCCAATGTCACAAAGGAGAAAGATTTTGACAAGGTAGTTTGGTGTGACAGCAAGGACTGGATGAAGGGTGGCTCTTATATGGCTGTCCGCCGAATCCAGATGTTTCTTGAAACTTGGGATCGGACCAATTTGCAAGAGCAGGAAAATACCTTTGGTCGTTATAAGGAGAGCGGAGCGCCCTTTGGTAAGAAGAATGAATTTGACGAGGTAGACTTGGACTTGCTTCCAGTTGATGCACATGTGCGACTGGCCAAAGAAGTCGACAAGCCCCTCTATCGCCGTTCCTATTCTTATTCAGATGGTATTGATGAAACAACGGGTCAATTTGATACAGGACTCCTTTTTATCTCTTTCCAAAAGGATCCCGACAGCTTTATAAAGGTGCAGACCAATCTTGGGGCACAGGATAAGATGAATGAATATATCACCCATGTGGGCAGTGGCTTGTTTGCTTGCTTCGGCGGTGTCAAAGAAGGAGAATATCTTGGTCAGAAATTATTTGAATAAGATCCTGTTTTTACTTTTGGCGCTCGTACTCCTAGCTCAGCCTGTATCGGCTGAGGATTCTTATAGTAGTCTCTTTATCAAGATTACGGATGCTAGCACCGCCGTTCAAAAAGGCGATCAAGCTAGTGCCAAAGAATTACTGGAAGAAATCCAGACTGAATTTGCGGCTTTAAGCAACCATGACTCAGCTGCAGGGAAAGAAGTCAGCAAGGCATTGACTATCTCAGGCGATGTGACAGAGGACAAGCTGACCAAGGTTTCAGCTGCTCTTTTGGCTTTTGAAAAGGAGCAGAATCCCGTTGATCTTGAGGCGGAAAAAACCAAGCTGGTCAATAAACTAGAATCAAAATTTCAAGCTCTTCAGGCAGCGATTAAGAGCAAGGATCTTGAAAAGATTCGTGAAGCCTATAAAAAAATGAATTCGACTTGGACCGCTAATGAAGGAGTGGTGCGGGATCATAGTTCGGCTCATTATGGCAAAGTGGAGACGGCCATTTCCTTTTTACGGAGTGCCATCGAGACAGAGCCAACGGATTTTGAAGCTATTCAAACTTCCTATGATGACCTGACGGCAGCGATTGATAGCTTTGTCAAGGGAGAGGAAGCGTCTGCTAGCAGTGAGAATCTTACACTGGCAGATGGTATTGGTCTGCTGAAAAAGGCTCTGCTTGCTTTCCAAAAAGGGGACGAAAAGCAGGGCAAGGCTGCCATGAAGGAATTTATCACGATTTGGCCAAGCATTGAGGGAGATGTTAGCACTAAGAATCCTTCCCTCTATACTAAAGTAGAAAGCCAGTCGCCTGTCATCATGGTGAAGGGCAAGGATAAGGACTATCAAGACCAGCTAGAATCCTTGATTAGTGAGCTAGAACAGATTGACACCAGCGGATCTTATACTTTCTTTGATGCCATGCTGATTTTGCTACGTGAGGGCGTTGAGGCTCTCTTGATCGTGATGGCACTTGTCACGACGCTCAAGGCCTCCAAGATGAAAAAAGGTCTCAAATGGGTTTATACTGGTGCTGCCTTGGGCGTACTAGCCAGTGCGACCATTGCTATTTTGCTGCAAACTCTTTTTCCAGCCGTTGCCTCTGGCTCCAATCGTGAAATCATTGAGGGGGCAGTGGGGATTTTTGCGGTTGTTATGATGATTTTGGTCGGCATTTGGCTCCACAGTAAGTCCTCTGTCAAGAAGTGGAATGACTTCATGGAGAACCAGATGCAGGCAGTGACAGCCAGTGGTAGTTTTATTTCCATGTTTGCCCTGAGCTTTCTCGCTGTCTTTCGTGAAGGAGCAGAGACCATCTTGTTCTATGCAGGCATTTTACCACGAATTACTGCTCTAGACTTCTTTTTGGGACTGGGACTTGCTATTTTGGTTTTAGTCTTGCTCGCAATTCTAATGACCAAGGCCAGTAGTCTCATTCGGCCTCATCGGATTTTCTTTGGTCTGACCTGGCTGATTTATGCCTTGGCCTTTAAGATGTTGGGTGTCAGCATTCATGCCCTGCAATTAACAGCCATTTTCCCTAGTCACTTGATTTTTCATCTTCCAACCATTGATTGGCTGGGAATTTATCCGAGCCTAGAAGTGCTTCTAAGTCAAGCCATCTTTCTGGTCGTTGTCCTTTATGTGACCTTTAGAAATCGGCAAAAGGAGCAAGCAGATGCCTAGTAAGGAACAGACCGTTGTTGAGCATTTGACGGAATTTAGATTGCGTTTTATAGCCGTCTTAATCTGGTTCGGTTTGATTTTTCTGGTCAGTCTGCTTTTTGCAGCGGATATTTACAAATGGTTGACCGCTTCCTTTGAGCAGAAGCTGATTGTATTGGGGCCAGACGACATTCTTTGGATTTATATTAGCCTGGCTAGTCTTGTGGCTTTCTCACTGACGCTCCCTTTTATGGTCTATCAGATTTGGGAATTTATCCGACCTGCTCTTAGAAATAGTGAGGCAAAGGCGATTTTTGCTTATATACCAGCTACATTTTTCAGCTTTGTCTTGGGTTTGGCCTTTGGTTTTTACTTTGTCAGCCCCGCTATTTTGCAAGTTTTGCTCTCTCTAGGAGATGGTTTATTTGCCGTCCAGATGACAGCGCAGAACTACCTGTCCTTTCTATTTCACACGACCATTCCGATTGCTTGCTTGTTTGAATTGCCTGTCATTGTGGCCTTTATGACATCAATCGGTTTGCTCAAACCGCAATTTTTGATAAAATATAGACGCTATGCTTATTTCGTTTTATTAGTATTAGCAGTAATCTTGACGCCGGCTGATTTCATCAGTGACTTATCAATGACAGTGCCACTGATTTTACTCTACGAAATCAGTATCTTACTGAGTAAAATGATTGAGAAAAGGAGAACATCATAATGGGAATTTTAAAAGACATTGGATTACCAGGGCTTATCGTTATCGTTCTAGGAGCCTTGCTGATTTTTGGACCAAAACGTCTGCCAGAGCTGGGGCAGTCGATTGGAAAAATGTTTTCAGAGTTTAAAAAGGCAATCGATGGAGGAGCAGAAGATTCTAACTCAGAGAAAGATAAGAAAGATTAGAGAGTGGGACAGAAATCGGTAATTCGTTAGAATTCGATTTCGTCGTCCCACCTCCGCACAGTTGAGTAGGGCTGTAAAAGCTGATGAAATCAGCGTAGTAGAGCCCACTCAACTACTGCGTCTTGCTGACTATCCAAAGACAATTGAGAGGCTAGGACTTTGTCCCAGTCTCTTCTTAATTTCCGAACATTATTATCTAATCCAGCTAAAATATTTTACAGAACCTGTACCTTGTGATATACTTTTTCTGGAAACGTCTGGATAGATGTAGCGATGCTGAACAGCATAGGTAGGTCATTTTTTAGTATTGATAAGGAGTGTTCCATGCTCAATGATTTTCAGGTTTTTGACTATGAAGATATTCAACTAATTCCAGCGAAATGTATTGTAAAAAGCCGTTCGGAGGCTGATACCAGTGTGAAATTCGGTAAACATAGGTTTCGGATGCCAGTCGTTCCGTCCAATATGCAGACAATTATTGATGAATCTGTCGCTGAAGAGCTTGCTCGAGGAGGCTATTTTTACATTATGCACCGTTTCGATGAAGCAGGTCGCAAACCATTCGTCAAACGAATGCACGAGAAAGGTCTGATTGCATCGATCTCAGTCGGTGTGAAAGACTATGAGTATGACTTCGTTAGCAGCCTCAAAGATGATGCACCTGAATACATTACCATCGATATTGCACATGGACACTCAGACAGTGTGATTCAAATGATCCAACACATCAAGAAAGAATTACCAGAGACCTTTGTCATTGCTGGAAATGTCGGAACTCCAGAAGCTGTGCGGGAGCTGGAAAATGCTGGTGCGGATGCAACTAAAGTCGGTATTGGCCCAGGCAAGGTTTGCATTACCAAAGTCAAGACAGGTTTTGGTACGGGCGGCTGGCAGTTGTCTGCGCTTCGTTGGTGTTCAAAGGTCGCCCGCAAGCCTATTATTGCGGACGGAGGAATTCGGACACACGGGGATATTGCCAAATCGATCCGCTTTGGAGCCAGCATGGTCATGATTGGTTCGCTCTTTGCTGGCCACATTGAAAGCCCGGGTGAAACCATTGAAGTAGATGGTGATAAGTTTAAAGAATACTATGGTTCTGCCTCCGAGTATCAAAAAGGTGCTTATAAAAATGTCGAAGGCAAGAAGATTTTGCTGCCGGCTAAGGGCCACTTGCAAGACACGCTGACCGAAATGGAGCAGGATTTGCAGAGCTCGATTTCCTATGCTGGAGGTCGCGATTTGCATAGCCTGACCCGCGTGGACTATGTCATCGTCAAAAACTCCATCTGGAATGGCGATGCCCATTAATTAAATAGAATAACTTATTTATCTTGCTAATGATTGGGGCAAGGTCTCTACAAGATGCCAAACATCTAACAATAAGTGAGCCTAATGACTTTTTGGTACTTTCAGTGTCAGGTTATTTGTCATTAAAAGAAAGGACTTGCTTATCGTGACAGGTCCTTTAATCGTTGAAGAAAGATATGTTAAGAGGAGATACATGAAAACATTAGAAGAAAGAATTTTGAGGGATGGCAACGTTTTAGGAGAAAATATTCTCAAAGTTGACTCTTTCCTGACTCATCAGGTCGATTTTTCGCTTATGAAAGAAATCGGGCAAGTATTTGCTGAGCATTTCAGAAGTGCAGGTATTACAAAAGTTGTGACGATTGAGGCTTCAGGGATTGTACCGGCTGTCTACACGGCAGAAGCTTTGGGTGTTCCAATGATTTTTGCTAAAAAGTCTAAGAACATCACCATGACTGAAGGGATTTTAACGGCGGAAGTATATTCCTTTACCAAGCAGGTCACTTCGACTGTCTCCATCTCGGGCAAGTTTTTGGAGTCAAGTGACAAGGTCCTGGTTGTTGATGATTTCTTGGCAAATGGTCAGGCAGCCAAGGGCCTGATTAAAATCATTGAAGAAGCGGGCGCTGAGGTAGCAGCCGTTGGAATTGTGATTGAGAAATCCTTCCAAGATGGTCGAAGCTTGCTAGAGGCTCAAGGACAAACAGTTCTTTCTTTGGCTCGAATTGACAGATTTGAAAATGGAAAAGTTGTATTTAGAGAGGCAGATCTATAAGATGAATTATAATGAAGAAAAACACTCACAGGCAGCCATTTTAGGTTTGCAGCACTTGTTGGCTATGTATTCGGGCTCTATCTTGGTGCCGATTATGATTGCAGGGGCCTTAGGTTATTCGGCAGAGCAGTTGACCTATCTGATTTCAACAGACATTTTTATGTGTGGTATTGCAACTCTTTTGCAACTCCAATTAAATAAATATTTTGGTATCGGTCTGCCGGTCGTGCTGGGTGTGGCCTTCCAGTCTGTTGCTCCTTTGATTATCATTGGGCAGAGTCACGGTAGTGGTGCTATGTTTGGTGCCTTGATTGCATCAGGGATTTATGTTGTTTTGATCGCTGGGATTTTCTCAAAAATCGCCAATCTGTTTCCTTCAGTTGTGACTGGTTCGGTCATTACGACCATTGGCTTGACCTTGATTCCAGTAGCCATTGGCAATATGGGAAATAACGTAGACAAGCCGACCGCCCAAAGTCTGATGCTAGCAGCTGTGACGGTATTGATAATTCTTTTGATTAACATTTTTACCAAAGGTTTTATCAAATCCATCTCTATTTTAATTGGTTTGATTGTCGGAACGGGCATTGCTGGAGCCATGGGCTTGGTAGATTTAACGCCGGTCGCACAGGCTCCGCTGGTCCATGTGCCAACCCCTTTCTATTTCGGAGCACCAAAGTTTGAATTTTCTTCTATCGTGATGATGTGTATCATTGCAACGGTTTCTCTAGTGGAGTCAACGGGTGTATACTTAGCTCTTTCTGACATTACCAAAGATAAAATTGACAGCACCCGCTTACGAAATGGTTACCGAGCAGAAGGACTTGCGGTGCTGCTGGGTGGTGTCTTCAATACCTTCCCTTACACAGGGTTTTCTCAAAATGTTGGCTTGGTCAAATTATCTGGTATCAAGACGCGGTTGCCGATTTACTATGCGGCTGGTTTCCTGATTCTCCTCGGCCTTTTGCCAAAATTTGGAGCCTTGGCGCAGATTATCCCAAGTCCAGTCCTTGGTGGTGCAATGCTGGTTATGTTTGGTTTTGTGTCTGTTCAGGGGATGCAAATCTTGGCGCGTGTTGACTTTGAGCACAGTGAGCATAATTTCCTCATTGCAGCGATTTCTATCTCAGCAGGTGTCGGACTCAATGGTAGCAGCCTTTTCAACAGCCTACCGACCAGCCTTCAGATGTTCTTCTCAAACGGAATTGTCATGGCCAGTCTGATTGCTATTGTCCTAAACGCTATCCTAAATCGAAAAAATAAATAAGAAAGAGAGTGGGACAGAAATCGGTAATTCGTTAGAATTCGATTTCGTCGTCCCACCTCCGCACAGTTGAGTAGGGCTGTAAAAGCTGATGAAATCAGCGTAGTAGAGCCCACTCAACCACTGCGTCTTGCTCGACAATCCAAAGACAATTGAGAGGCTAGGACTTTTGTCCCAGCCTCTTTTGACTATTCAGCTAGCTTGTAGTATAGTTAAAAAAGAAGATTAAAAAAAGGAATTCGACATGTATCAGACTTATCATTTGAAACAACGCCTAAGCTTGTTTGTCTCAATTTTTCTTCCCATCTTGATTTATCAGCTAGCAAATTTCTCGGCTTCCTTTGTTGACACGACCATGACGGGCCAATACGATACCTTGCATTTGGCTGGAGTGTCCATGGCAACCAGTCTTTGGATTCCATTTTTCGACCTGCTGATAGGGATTGTGTCGGCCTTGGTACCCATAATCGGGCATCATTTAGGACAGGAGAAAAAAGAAAAAATTGCTTCTGATTTTTATCAGTTTATTTATCTTTCTTTGGGGTTATCGATAATTTTATTTGCCTTGGTATTTGTGGGCGCTCCTCTGGTTTTGTCTCACCTTGGCCTAGAGCCTTTAGTAGAAGAAGTAGCTAAGAACTATCTTTGGTATCTGGCGCTCGGCATTATTCCTCTTTTGCTCTTTAGCACCATCCGTTCTCTATTTGATGCTCTAGGGTTGACCAAGCTTTCCATGTATCTCATGCTCTTACTTTTGCCTTTGAATAGCTCTTTTAATTATGCTCTAATCTACGGAGCATTTGGATTTCCAGAAATGGGCGGAGCTGGAGCTGGACTTGGGACTTCTTTGGCTTATTGGGTTTTGCTCCTCATATCCTTGTCAGTAGCTGTCAAACATCCAAAAGTCCGAGTCTATGAGCTATGGAAGATTCGACCGCTAGATAAAAAGGGCTTAATTGAAGGCATTCGACTTGGACTGCCTATCGGAGGAACGTTTTTTGCTGAAGTCGTGATTTTCTCTGTTGTTGGCCTGGTCATGGCTAAGTTTTCGTCACTAATCATTGCCAGCCATCAGGCGGCCATGAATTTTTCAAACTTAATGTATGCCTTTCCAATGAGTATTTCAACCTCTATGTCCATCATCGTTTCTTATGAAATTGGAGCCAATCGACCTGATGATGTTAAGAAATTCTGTAAACTCGGGCGGCTGACGGCCTTGGGAATTGCTGGATTTACCTTTCTCTTTCTCTATATCTTACGCGACCGAGTAGCTGCTCTCTATGGTTCGGATACTGAGTTTATCCGTATGACATCTGTTTTTCTGACCTACAGCCTCTTTTTCCAGTTGGCAGATACTTTTGCGGCTCCTTTGCAGGGCATTCTTCGGGGATACAAGGATACTCAGGTGCCATTTTACTTGGGTTTGATTGCTTATTGGGGAGTTTCGTTGCCCCTAGGACTCTTCTTAGATCATTTTACTAGTTTAGGCCCTTATGGATATTGGATTGGTCTCATTGCTAGTTTGGTGATGAGCGGCATTCTTTTTCAGTGGCGGCTTAATCGTTTGGCTAAAAATATCATAACTTAAAGAGCGCTGGCTTGTCCTTTTAGAATAAGTCAGTGTTATTTTTTCACAAACTTTTATTAAAATTAGATTAAAACGGTAAAACGCTTACATATTTTCTAGTATATTGATTGTGAAAATGATATAATAGTCATAAGATTATCAAGTCAAGTTTTTGTTAAAATAGGTTAATTTTTAAAATATTGTTTACAGTTGTCTTTGGTTTTCAGAAGAAAAGCGAGGGAACTATATGACTGAACGCTATACCCATCTTTTGCAAGAAGTACTAAATGTTGCAAAGGAATTAGCTATTCAAAAACACAATTATCAAGTGGACATTCCGCATGTCTGGACAGTGCTGACCCAGCCTCAGGCTTTTGCCTTGGAATTCTATACCGGTTTGGACCTTGATATTAATGAATTTATCAGCGTCATCAATCAGGAACTAGCCAAGATTCCTGTATTTTCACATACGGACAAGAACCGATTTGGACGTCAGTATAGCCAGCGTCTCAAGAATCTTTTGGATGATGCGGAGGCTGAGAGGGCGGAACTGAGGGACGAGGTAGTAACAGTAGAACACCTGATTCTCAGTCTATTTCATCAGCAGCGAAATCCGATAACTGTCTTTTTGAAGCAGGCAGGGATTGATAAGGAGCTGGTTGCGAAAAAGTTGAATAAGGTTCGCCAAGGCAAACGAGCTGTCTCTTCCAGTCAGGAGAGTCGCTATCAAGCCCTGAGCAAATATGCAACTAACTTTAATCAGTGGCTGGCTGACCAGACCGATAGACAGGTAATTGGTCGAAAAGACGAAATTGGCGATATTATCCGTGTGCTGTGTAGGAAAGAGAAAAGCAATGCCATTCTCCTAGGCTTTCCAGGCGTTGGAAAATCCAAAGTGATAGAGGGATTTGTTGGAAGATTACTTGCAGATGATGTTCCAGAACATTTATTGGGAAAGGAAGTTTTTAAGTTAAATCTAGGCGGACTGATTGCCGGGACTAAATACAGAGGAGAGTTTGAAGAGCGCTTCAAGGCTGTTTTGGATGAGGTGCTGGCTGCTAAGGGGAAGATTATTCTTTATATTGAGGATATCCACCAAATCGTGACAGCAGGTCGGACAGAGGGCTCTCTTGATGCAGGCAATCTTTTAAAGCCGCTCTTGGCTCAAGGACAGATTAATATCATCGGCACAACGACTTTTGCTGCCTATCGAGAGAGCTTCGAGCTAGATCAAGCTTTGGAGGGGCGTTTCCAGCGGATTCGCATTGAGGAGCCTGATCAAGATAAGGCATTGACAATTCTGCAAGGACTGCGGCAGAATTACCAGGACTTTCACGGAGTTTCCCTGACGGATGAAGCTCTGCAGGCAGCGATTAGTCTTTCAATTCGTTATCTGTCAGATCGTTATTTACCTGATAAGGCACTGGACTTGATTGATGAGGCTTGTGCTGTCAAGAAAATCCAGCTAGCTCAAGCGGGAACTAATCAGCCAGACGTCAGTCGTGAGGATATAGCCAGTATCGTAGAGCGCATAACGGGAATCAAAGTGCAGGGAATCATGGACAATGAGCGCGAACACCTGTTAAATCTAGACAAGCTCCTGCGCCAGAGAATTGTAGGGCAAGACCAAGCTGTTCAAAAGGTTTCGGAGGCCATTTTACGCTCGAGAGCAGGAATTCAAAATCCAAAGCGTCCTATTGGTTCGTTTCTCTTTCTGGGGCCGACTGGAGTCGGAAAGACTGCTCTGGCAAAAGCCCTTGCTGAGCGGCTGTTTGGCAATGAGCTGGAAATGGTTCGACTGGATATGTCTGAATACATGGAAAAACATGCCGTGGCTCGTTTAGTTGGTCCGCCACCAGGCTACGTAGGATTTGAAGAGGGAGGACAGCTGACAGAAGCTGTTCGTAGGAGGCTTTATTCGATTGTCTTGCTGGATGAAATTGAGAAAGCCCATCCGGATGTATTCAACACTCTGCTGCAAGTCTTGGACGAAGGACGGTTGACAGACTCTAAAGGGCGTACTATTGATTTTAAAAATACTATTTTGATTATGACAAGCAATATTGGCTCCCAGCAGATTTTGGAAATTCTCAAAAATGAACAGGGACTGACTGCTGAAACGCAGGAAGAAGTTCTGTCCCTTCTGCAACATAGCTTTAGACCAGAGTTTTTAAATCGGATTGACGAGACGGTTATTTTCAACCCTTTGAGGGCAGAAGATATGATTAATATCGTAAAAATTATGGTTCAGCAACTTCAGGAAAGGTTGAAACATCAGAAGATTCAGCTTCATCTGAGCGAAGAAGTTTATGCTTTTTTAGCCCAGAAAGGTTACCAACCAGAGTTTGGTGCTCGTCCTATTCAAAGAAGCATTATGCGCTATCTCGAAACGCCTTTGGCTCGTTATTTGGTAGAAAATAAGGAAACAACTGAAATGACAGTTCAAGTCAGTTTGAAGGATAGGCAACTGGATTTTAATTATTTGGTATAAGTCTCTTCTGAAAAAGTAAGCGCTTACTTTTCGTAGACAAAGAAAAATACAGAAAGGAGGTTCATAGTTTCTGAGCAGACTCTATCCTGAGATTTTGAAATGAGTCTTAGAAATACGAAAAATAATGAGATACTTTTTGTATCTATAGCCGACAGCAATCATTTTGATTGTTTGAGCACCCTTTGCGTTTTATGAAAGGAGGCCTGTTTTGTCTGTTTATGATGTTTTGATTATCGGTGCTGGACCGGGCGGTTATGTGGCTGCTGAAGAAGCTGCTCGTTTGGGCAAGAAAGTGGCTGTGGTAGAAAAGAAGTCTATCGGCGGAACCTGCCTGAATGTGGGATGTATACCGTCTAAGGCCTATCTCCAGCACGGTCATTGGTTGCTGACAATGGAGGAAGCTAGGCGTTATGGAATTGAGAGCAAGCTTGAAAGGATTGATTTTGAGAAATTGGTAGACCGAAAGAATCAGGTTGTTGCCAGTTTGCAATCTGGAATTCATGCTAGCTTTAAGTCTTTAGGTATTGAGTACATAGAAGGTCAGGCCAAGTTTGTCAAAGACCGAACTTTCTCCGTCAATGGTAAAGAAATCAGTGGCAAAGATGTGATTTTGGCAACTGGCAGTTATCCTTTTGTGCCTCCTATCAAGGGATTGGAACAGGTTGATTATCTAACGACGGATACGTTTTTTGACTTGAGGGATCTTCCTGAGAAGTTGGTCATTATCGGAGGTGGCGTTATCGCAATTGAGCTAGCTTTCGCTATGGCTCCTCTGGGTGTTGAGGTCACTGTTATCGAGGTTGCGCCGGAAATTCTTTTGACTGAAGAAGGAGATGCGCGACATGTGATTCAAAAGAAACTAAAGAAAATGGGGGTGATGATTTACCAAGGAGCGCAGATAAAGGAAGTAACTGCTAATTCTGTCCTACTTGAGAACGAGCAGGTTGCTTTCGACCATCTTTTAATCGCTACTGGCCGCAAACCAAACCTAGAGCTAGCGCAGGATATGGGTTTAGCCTTGACAGAACGGAATTTTGTCAAGGTAGATCAATACTACGAAACATCCAAAGAGCATATTTATGCTATCGGTGATCTCTTGGAATCTTATATGCTGGCTCACGTAGCTAGTGCAGAAGGGATAAAGGCTGTAAAAGCTATCTGCCGGAGAGCTGAAGAAGCAGTTGATCCGCTGAGTGTTCCCCGTTCACTCTACACCAATCCTGAAGTAGCTTCTTTTGGTCTCAGCAAGGAAGAGGCTGAGCAGGCCGGCTATGATGTTCTGGTCGAGAAGCTACCTTTCTCTTATAATGGGCGGGCTATCGCAATAGGTGAGACGGAGGGCTATGTCAAGCTAATCTCAGAAAAGCAATACCATCTTCTGCTAGGTGCAGTCATCGTCGGTCCGAACGGTACAGATCTTTTGCAGAATTTGATTTTGCTGAGGCAGGCTGAAGCAACGCTGGATCAAGTTCTTGAAACAGTTTTTGCTCATCCTACCACATCAGAACTAATACAAGAGGTCGCTAAAAGACTCGTTCAGGACGATTAATGAGGAGGTAAAAATATGTCAAATTATAAAGATTTACCACAACAATTGAGCAAAACAAGAAACCAAAGTGCTGTATCGGAGCTAGTCGATTTAAAGGTCCATGATGCTACCGAAGTTGAGGTTGAGCAGATTTCCAAAGAAAAAGCCAAGACCATGTATAAAACCATGTGGGATATCCGTAATTTTGAGGAAAATACCCGGCGTTTCTTTGCTGCAGGACAGATTCCTGGTTTTGTTCACCTTTATGCTGGAGAGGAAGCGATTGCTACTGGCGTCTGTGCCAATCTGACAGACAAGGACTATATTACCAGTACTCACCGGGGACACGGTCACTGTGTTGCTAAGGGCGGTGATTTAAAGGGAATGATGGCAGAAATTTTTGGCAAGGAGACTGGGCTTGGAAAAGGAAAAGGAGGATCTATGCACATCGCCGATTTGGACAAGGGAATTCTCGGTGCCAATGGTATGGTTGGTGGAGGCTTTGGTCTAGCTACCGGTGCTGCTATGCGAAACAAGTACTTGAAAACCGATAGTGTGGCTGTCTGCTTCTTTGGTGATGGTGCAGCCAATGAAGGGAATTTCCATGAATGTCTCAACATGGCAGCAATTTGGAAACTGCCGGTTATCTTTGTCAATGAAAACAACCTCTTTGCAGAATCAACACCGCAATGGTATTCTTCAGCATCTGGCACCATTGCTGAAAGAGCAGCTGCTTATAATATGCCTGGCATCCGAGTTAATGGTAAGGATTTATTCGCTGTCTACCAAGTAGCCAAGGAAGCTGTAGAGCGGGCTCGTAGAGGTGCAGGACCTACCTTAATTGAAGCTGTAACATATCGCGATCATGGTCACTTTGAAGGGGATGAGCAGAAGTATAAGGCTTTGGAAGGTGAAGAAAAAGACTGGGCTAATGTGGATGCTCTAGATGTCTTCCGTGACTACGCTATCGAGCACGGCCTCTTGACCGAAGAGGAACTTGATACCATCTTAGAAGAGTCTCGAAAGGATGTGGAAGAAGCTATCAAATTTGCTCAAGACAGTCCGATTCCTCGTTCCGAGTCTCTGCTGGAAGATGTATTTGCTGATTGATAGAAGGAGGTTGATCAAATGGCTAGACAACTGTTATTTATGAAAGCAATCAATGAAGCGCTGGATCAGGCAATGGCAAAAGATGACACCGTAATCCTTCTGGGAGAAGATATTGCTGGCGGTGTAACAATCAAGCACTTGGAAGAAGAAAACGAAGATGCTTGGGGCGGTGTAATGGGTGTGACCAAGGGACTCATGCCAAAATACGGCCGAGAGCGGGTGATTGATACTCCGATTTCTGAGCATGGATACGTGTCAGCTTCTGTTGGAATGGCTCTGACTGGCTTGCGGCCAGTACCGGAGCTGATGTTCAATGACTTTATCGGTTTCTGCTTTGACGCCATTCTGGGGCAAGGCTCAAAAATGCGCTATATGTTTGGCGGTAAGGCCAAGGTTCCGATGACAATGCGGACCATGCATGGGGCAGGAGCTTCGGCTGCAGCTCAACACTCGGGTTCATATTACGGTCTCTTTGGATCTATTCCTGGTATAAAGGTAGTTGTTCCAGCAACTCCGTATGATGCTAAAGGGTTACTGCTGGCTTCCATTGAAGACGACAATATCGTGATTTATTCAGAAGATAAGACTCTCTATGGTATCAAGGGAGAGGTACCAGAAGAATATTATACAGTTCCAATTGGAAAGGCTACTGTCCGCCGTGAAGGAACAGACCTCACTATCGTTACTATCGGTAAAATGCTTTATGTTGCTTACGAGGTAGCGGATCGCTTGGAAAAAGATGGTATTTCGGTTGAAGTGATTGACTTGAGAACGGTAGCCCCTTGGGATGAGGAGACTGTCTTTGAATCAGTCAAGAAAACTGGACGGCTGATTATCGTTGATGAATCCAACCCTCATAATAACACAGCGACAGATATTGCAGCAGCAGTGACAGACAAATGCTTTGACTATCTGGACGGCCCAGTGAAATGCGTCTGCGCGCCAAATGTGCCAGTACCATTTGCAGTGAATTTGGAACAGCTCTATATCCCTAATGCTGATAAGGTTTTGACTGTTGCTGCAGAATTGATTGACGATCTGAAGAGATAGAAGGGAGGCAAGTATGGCTACAGAAATTGTAATGCCTAAGCTAGGCTTAACAATGACCGAAGGTCTGATAAATAACTGGCTGGTCAAGGAAGGCGACACCGTAGCTGCTGGTCAGCCTGTCTTGGAAATCAGTTCTGAAAAATTGACCAGCGATGTAGAGGCGCCAAGCGCAGGAGTGATTTTAAAAATTATCAGTCAGGCGGGCGATACTGTCCCGTGCAAGAAAGTAATTGCATGGATTGGTGAAGCGGGAGAATCTATTCCAGGAATGGAGACGGAAGAAGTCTCTGCGAATAAATCAGAAAGTGATAAGGGAGCAGTTGATTCAAAGCCAGAGCTAGCTGAAAAAACTGTGGCAGCAAGTTCCAACACTGTTGGAAAAAGTGAACAGGGACGTATTTTTATCACTCCGCTGGCCCGAAAGATTGCTAAGGAAAAAGGATATGATATTTCCATGATTTCAGGAACGGGAGGCAAGGGCCGCATTACCCGACGGGATGTGGAAAACTATAAACCAGAGGCGCTTCCAAACCAAACACCTGAAAATAGCTCTGCGATCCTTCAGCCGGCTAGTCAGGCTGACTACGGCGCAGGATTGACAGGCATTCGCAAGACTATTGCGGAGCGGATGATGACCAGTCTCCAGACATCGGCTCAGGTGACCTTGCACCGTAAGGTGTATATCAGCAAGCTGATGACCTTTAGACAGGATATGAAAGATAAGGTGGCTTCTCCGCTAGAAAATGGCGAAATCAGCATCACGACTCTGCTGACAAAGGCAGTTGCCAAGGCGTTGAAAGATCACCCTCAGCTCAACGCTTGGTATTTCAATGGTCAGTATCAGGAAGTAGAAGATATTCATATCGGTATTGCGACTGCGCTTAGTGATGGTCTGGTGGTGCCAGTCATTCGTCACGTGGATAAGCTAACGCTGGCTGACTTAGGCTTAGCTATCAAAACAGAGGCCAACCAAGCTCGTAAAGGCACTTTAGATCCAGCTCTTTACTCAGGTTCAACCTTCAGTATTACCAATCTCGGGGGAGCAGGGATTGAGTATTTCACTCCTATCCTAAATACTCCAGAAGTGGCGATTTTAGGAGTTGGTGCCCTGCAAACGGCGCTGGCTCTTGACAGCCAAGGACAGGTCTATGAGCAGAAATTCCTGCCGCTCAGCCTGACTTTTGACCATCAAGTCGTAGATGGTCAGCCTGCAGCGGAGTTTCTAGCCAGTTTAGCGGACAAGTTGGAATCTCCTTACGACTTGGTTTTCTGATAAAAGAATGAATGAAGAATTTCATTCCTGAATGATAAAGAAAAAGGCCAGCAGTTTGTATCCCTATACACTGCCGGCTTTTCTTTTTTATTTTTCCCTCATTTCACCTTGAGGGAAGTAAGTGCCTTCTGGCATGTCGTTGATGATGACATGAACAGCAGACTGAGGTGCGCCAGTATTTCTGACAACGGCTTCTGTGACTTCTTTAGCCAAGGCCTTCTTTTGTTCCAAGCTACGACCTTCAAATAAATCAATTCTGACAAATGGCATATGATTTCTCCTTTTCTTTTGCTAATCTTATTTTATCATAAATTAGGTTTTAAAGAGTTGTGAATTGTGGTAAAATAATAGGAAGTATGGTCGGTCTTTCCAGCAGAGTTTATGGACAGCGCTGAAAGTCTTAGAAAGACAATACTTAGAGAGAATGTAAGAATAAATGGCTCAGTTATATTATAAATATGGCACAATGAATTCGGGCAAGACGATTGAAATTTTGAAAGTGGCCCACAACTACGAGGAGCAGGGGAAAAGCGTGGTCATCATGACCTCGGCTGTCGATACACGTGATGGCTTTGGCGTTGTTTCCAGCCGCATCGGCATGAAGCGAGCTGCAATGGCAATCGAGGACCAGACAGATATTTTTGGCTATATTCAAAGCTTGCCTGAAAAGCCTTACTGCGTTTTGATTGATGAGGCCCAGTTTTTGAAACGCCATCATGTCTATGATTTGGCTAGAGTGGTGGATGAGTTAGATGTTCCAGTCATGGCTTTTGGTCTGAAAAATGACTTTCGCAATGAACTCTTTGAAGGTTCCAAGCACCTCTTGCTTCTGGCTGATAAGATTGACGAAATCAAGACCATTTGCCAATATTGCTCTAAAAAGGCAACCATGGTTTTGCGGACGGATAACGGGAAACCTGTCTATGATGGCGAACAGATCAAAATCGGTGGTCATGAGACCTATATTTCTGTATGCCGCAAGCATTATTTCAATCCACCCATTAAGTAGAATGAATTAGAAAATCAAGGAGATAGATTACAAAGATGAATATTTATGACCAGTTACAGGCAGTGGAAGACCGCTATGAAGAGCTTGGAGAATTGCTCAGTGACCCGGATGTGGTATCAGATACCAAGCGTTTCATGGAATTATCAAAGGAAGAAGCAAGTAGCCGTGATACGGTAACAGCCTACCGCGAATACAAGCAAGTTCTTCAAAACATTATTGACGCTGAAGAGATGATTAAGGAGTCTGGTGACGATGCCGACTTGGAAGAAATGGCCAAGCAAGAACTCAAAGATGCCAAAGCTGAAAAAGAAGCATACGAAGAAAAACTGAAAATTTTGCTTCTTCCAAAGGATCCAAACGATGACAAGAACATCATCCTTGAAATTCGTGGGGCAGCAGGAGGTGATGAGGCAGCACTTTTCGCTGGTGACCTTCTAACTATGTATCAGAAGTACGCTGAAGCTCAAGGCTGGCGCTTTGAAGTCATGGAAGCTTCTATGAACGGTGTCGGTGGTTTCAAAGAAGTGGTTGCCATGGTTTCTGGTCAGTCTGTTTACTCTAAACTCAAGTATGAATCAGGTGCCCACCGTGTGCAACGGGTTCCTGTGACAGAAAGCCAAGGCCGTGTTCATACTTCGACAGCTACCGTTTTAGTCATGCCAGAAATCGAAGAAGTAGAATACGATATTGATCCAAAAGACCTTCGTGTTGACATCTACCACGCATCTGGTGCTGGTGGACAGAACGTCAATAAGGTTGCGACTGCCGTTCGTATCGTTCACTTGCCAACCAATATCAAGGTTGAGATGCAGGAAGAACGTACCCAGCAGAAGAACCGTGAGAAGGCCATGAAAATTATCCGTGCGCGTGTGGCTGACCATTTTGCCCAGATTGCCCAAGATGAGCAAGACGCTGAGCGTAAATCGACAATTGGAACTGGTGACCGTTCAGAGCGAATCCGTACTTATAATTTCCCTCAAAACCGTGTCACAGACCACCGTATCGGCTTGACCCTGCAAAAGCTAGATACCATCTTGTCTGGTAAATTGGACGAAGTTGTAGATGCCTTGGTACTCTATGACCAAACGCAAAAACTAGAAGAGCTGAATAAATAATGACATTAGCTCAATATTTGTCTGAGTTAGAGCAGGAGCTGATAGCAGCGGGAGAAGAAGCGGAAAGCCTGTCTTTCGTTTATCGGGCACTCAATGACCTCTCCTTTACTGACTTTGTTTTCAAGCTTCGGGCAGAGGTCAGTCAGGAAGACCGTGATCAGCTAAAAGCGATTCAAGAGCAACTGCTTGCTCACAAGCCAGCCCAGTATATTATTGGTAGCAGTGATTTTCACGGTTTGACTCTCAAGGTTGATGAGCGGGTATTGATTCCAAGGCCTGAGACGGAGGAGCTAGTGGAGCTGATTTTGTCGGAGAATCCTGAAAAATCCTTGTCAGTCTTGGATATCGGAACGGGGAGCGGAGCCATTGCTCTTGCACTGGCAAACGGCCGTCCAGACTGGCAGATTACTGCTTCTGATCTCTCTCAAGATGCTCTTGCCTTGGCAGCAGAAAACGCTCAGTCCTGTGGCCTCAATCTTACTTTTGTCCAATCTGATTGCTTCGATGGTATCAGTGGGAAATTTGACATCATTGTCTCAAACCCGCCCTATATTTCAGAAGCGGATAAGGACGAAGTCGGTCTCAACGTTCTAGTTTCTGAGCCTCACATGGCCCTCTTCGCGGAGGAGGATGGCTATGCCGTCTATCGGAAAATAGCCGAGCAGGCAGAGGAGCATCTCACAGAAAAAGGAAAGATCTATCTGGAAATTGGTTACAAGCAAGGAGGCGGCGTCAGGGAGTTATTTAAAAACTCCTTCCCGCAAAAGCGAATCCGAGTCTTGCAGGATCAATTTGGCAAAGATAGAATGGTGGCGATGGACAATGGATAAGATAGAAAAGACTCTGGCAGCAGGTGGAGCGGTCGTCCTGCCTACGGAAACGGTGTATGGCCTCTTTGCCCAGGCTTTGAACGAAGAGGCAGTCGAACGAGTCTATGAATTAAAACGAAGACCCCGTGACAAGGCTCTCAATCTCAATGTGGCTAGCTTGGAAGAAGTTTACCGTTTTTCTAAGAACCAGCCCAGTTATCTAGAAAAACTCTATCACGCCTTTCTACCTGGACCACTGACAATTATCCTCCAAGCCACTGACCGAGTGCCTGCTTGGATAAACTCTGGTATGGAAACCGTAGGCTTTCGAATTCCAAAGCATCCAGTTACGCTGGACTTGATTCGGAAGTACGGACCCTTGATAGGTCCATCCGCCAATCTTTCTGGAAAAGCCAGTGGAACTGATTTCCAGCAGATTATGCTGGATTTTCAAGAGCAAGTCTCGGGAGTAGAAGATGATGCTTCCTTGACAGGTCAGGATTCAACCATTCTGGACTTGTCTGGAGAAAAGGCACGTATTTTGCGCCAAGGAGCCGTTACCCGCGAGGATATTCTCGCCCAAGTAAGTGATATAACATTTTAACTTTTAGGAGCCTAGCGCCCTATTTTCTCAAAAGAAGGAGACACCTTATGATTTTTGACCAAGAAGACTACAAAGCATTTGACAAAGAACTCTGGGATGCCATTGCCAGTGAGGAAGAGCGTCAGCAACATAATATCGAGCTGATCGCTTCAGAAAATGTCGTTTCTAAAGCTGTTATGGCTGCTCAAGGTTCTATTTTGACCAATAAATACGCTGAGGGCTACCCAGGTCGTCGCTATTATGGTGGAACAGACGTAGTGGATGTCGTAGAGAGTTTGGCAATTGAGCGCGCTAAGGAAATCTTTGGTGCCAAATTTGCCAATGTACAACCTCACTCAGGCAGTCAGGCCAATTGCGCTGCTTATATGGCTTTGATTGAGCCGGGTGATACAGTGATGGGCATGGATTTGTCTGCTGGTGGTCACTTGACCCATGGTGCTCCAGTAAGCTTCTCTGGCCAAACCTACAATTTTGTGTCCTATAGTGTTGACCCAGAAACAGAATTACTGGACTTTGATGCCATCCTCCAGCAAGCCAAGGAAGTACAGCCTAAACTGATTGTTGCGGGGGCTTCAGCCTACTCTCATATCATTGATTTTTCAAAATTCCGTGAAATCGCTGATGCAGTCGGTGCTAAGCTGATGGTCGATATGGCTCACATCGCTGGCTTGGTTGCTGCAGGTCTCCATCCAAGTCCCGTGCCTTATGCGGACATCACAACTACGACGACCCACAAGACCTTGCGCGGGCCTCGCGGTGGTTTGATTTTGACAAATGATGAAGACTTAGCTAAGAAAATCAATTCAGCTATCTTCCCTGGCATTCAGGGTGGGCCATTAGAGCATGTCATCGCAGCCAAAGCAGTGGCTTTTAAAGAAGTTCTTGATCCAGCTTTCAAGGTTTATGCCCAGCAGATTTTGGACAATGCCCAAGCCATGGCCCAAGTCTTCCGTCAGCATGATAATTTCCGTGTGATTTCTGACGGAACTGAAAATCACCTTTTCTTGGTGGATGTTACTAAGGTTGTAGAAAATGGGAAAGTAGCTCAAAATCTCTTGGATGAGGTTAACATTACGCTCAATAAAAATTCCATCCCTTACGAGACTTTGTCGCCATTTAAAACCAGCGGAATTCGTATCGGTACAGCAGCCATTGCAGCTCGAGGCTTTGGTGTAACAGAAAGTATCAAGGTAGCAGAGCTCATTATCAAGGCTCTGGAAAACGCTGAAAATGAAGCGGTGCTCAATCAAGTGCGAGCGGAAGTTCGCGAACTGACGGATGCTTTTCCGCTCTATGAAGGTTTGAACTAAGATGGACATTTACGTAAAAAAAGCCATCATTCATCAATTCAGCCCAGCTGATACGGACTTGCTGTTGGCGGATAAGTTTCTTAATATCACTCCCAAGATTGAAGAATACCTGCGTAAGAAAATCGAGCGAGTTTATTCTGATGAGGCTAAAACAGGCATTTTCGATCCTGAAAATGTCTTTTTGGCCCAACTTTCGGACGACTTATTGGAAACATCCGTGACGGTGGCCAAGCTTTGGCAGGAAGAGTTTTCGGTCAGTGAGAACCAGAAAACCAACGATTTGATTTTCGTTCAGTTTGAGAAAGAAGGGGTGGAGCACTTTGCTTTTCTGCGGATTGCTCTGCGGGAAACCCTGACTCACTTGGGTGGCGAGGTGGACAATCCTATCAAGCTGACACAGAACAACTTGCCTGGATTTGGTACGGGTGCGGACGAGGCTCTGGTTATCAATCTCAAATCTCGCAAGTACCATCTGATTGAAAAGCGCATCAAGTACAATGGCGCCTTTCTCAACTATTTTTCTGACAATCTCTTGCAGGTTAGTCCTAAGATTTCACCAAAAAAATCCATCAAAACGCTGGAAAAAACGGCTCAAAAGATTGCTGAAAGTTTTAACAAAGACGATTTTCAGTTCCAGTCTAAGGTCAAATCCAGCATTTTCAAAAATCTGGAGGAAAACGAAGAATTATCTCCTGAAAAGCTGGCAGACGAGCTGTTTGACAGCAATCTGACAGCCAGACTTACCTTTATTGACCAAGTTAAGGAAACCGTACCAGAGCCAATCAAGTTTGATGAGATTGACAGCAGTCGCCAGAAAAAGAAGTTTGAAAATCAAAAATTATCCCTCTCTAATGGAATAGAGCTAATCGTTCCCAATAATGTCTATCAGGATGCTGAATCTGTGGAATTTATCCAGAATGACAACGGGACTTACTCTATTCTCATCAAAAATATCGAGGATATACAAAGTAAATAATGTTTAAATTTATCAGAAGATTGATTTTGCTCATCATTCTGGCTGCCATCGCGATAAAAGGCTATCAAGTCCATCGTGATGTTAAGCAGGTTATGACCTATCAAAGCTTGGTTAGAGAAGTGCTAGACGAGCAGGACACAGCGGCTAATGAAGAGCTAGTCCTAGCTATGATCTACACGGAAACCAAGGGAAGAAACAACGACCTCATGCAGTCTAGTGAGAGTGCAACAGGTGAAATCAATTCAATTACAGACAATAAAGAAAGTGTCCGGCAAGGTATTCAGACTTTATCAGACAATCTAGAACTGGCCAGCGAGAAAAAGGTAGATGTTTGGACAGCGGTTCAGGCCTACAATTTTGGTCAGGCCTATATCGACTATGTGGCGCAAAATGGTGGTGAGAATACGCTCGAGCTAGCGAAAAAATACTCAAAAGAAGTAGTTGCTCCGAGTCTTGGTAATGTGACTGGAAAAACCTATTCATACTATAATATACTTTCCATTTTTTACGGGCCCAAGCTTTATATCAATGGTGGAAACTATTATTATTCACGGCAGGTGCGACTAAATATGTACCTTATCCGCTTTATGGGTTGGCTGTAAACAGATGATTTGAGTATAGCTTGCCTTTCTATAGGAATAAGAGGTTGGGATGGATAATCTCAGCTTCTTATTTTTGCAGAAGGACAAATAAGGATTAGGTCTCTCTTTTGTAGTCGTCAGAATAAGAAAATATCTTTCAACTTGAGCTTCGAACTAGAAAAGAAGCTAAAAAAATTTTATTTTTTCTTCTGTAGGACGGGCTTTTTGATATAATAGAAAGTATGAATAAAAAGGAAAAAATTTCAAATTATCAACTGTTACTGGCTCAGCTGGAAGCCTTGCTGGATGGGGAGACCAATGCTTTGGCCAATCTATCCAATGCTAGCGCCCTGCTCAATCAAGCCCTGCCTAATTCTGTTTTTACTGGTTTCTATCTTTTTGATGGGAGCGAGCTGATTTTGGGGCCTTTTCAGGGCGGTGTTTCCTGTGTCCATATTGCGCTAGGCAAGGGTGTCTGTGGTGAATCTGCGGAGAAAAAGCAGACGATTATCGTGGATGATGTGACCCAGCATGCCAACTATATCTCCTGCGATAGCCGGGCTAAGAGCGAAATTGTGGTGCCCATGGTAAAAGACGGTAGCCTGCTGGGGGTGCTGGATTTGGATTCGGCTTTGACGGGTGACTATGATAAGGTAGATCAGGAATATCTGGAAAAGTTCGTCCAGATTTTGCTTGAAAAAACGACTTGGAATTTTGAAATGTTTGGAGAAAAAGCCTAATGTATCAAGCTTTATATCGAAAGTACCGCAGTCAGACCTTTGGTCAGCTTGTGGGTCAGCAAGTAGTAGCCACTACTCTGCGGCAGGCTGTGGAGCAAGGGAAAATCAGCCATGCCTATCTTTTTTCTGGCCCACGCGGAACAGGGAAGACCAGTGTTGCCAAGATTTTTGCCAAGGCTATGAACTGTCCGAATCAAAAGGACGGCGAGCCCTGCAATGACTGTTACATCTGTCAGGCTATCACTGAGGGAAGTCTTGAAGACGTCATCGAAATTGACGCGGCTTCTAATAATGGGGTCGATGAGATTCGTGATATTCGGGACAAGTCCACTTATGCGCCCAGTCTAGCCAAGCACAAGGTCTATATCATTGACGAAGTGCACATGCTCTCAACGGGAGCTTTTAATGCCTTGCTTAAGACCTTGGAAGAACCGACAGAAAATGTGGTTTTTATCCTAGCAACGACAGAGCTGCATAAGATTCCAGCGACCATTCTTTCCCGTGTCCAGCGTTTTGAGTTTAAGTCTATCAAGACGCAGGACATTATTGGTCATATTGAGTGGATTTTGGAGCAGGAAGGCATTGATTTTGAGAAGGAAGGTGTGCAGATTATTGCCCGTCGAGCGGAAGGTGGTATGCGGGATGCCCTGTCGATTCTCGATCAGGCTCTTAGCTTGACTCAGGAAAATCGTTTGACCACAGACATAGCTGAAGAAATCACTGGCTCTATCAGTTTGGGAGCCTTGGATGCCTACGTAGCAGCCTTGATTGCTCATGATGCAGTCACAGCCTTGGATAATCTCAATCTGATTTTTGACAGTGGCAAAAACATGGCCCGTTTTGTGACGGACCTCCTGCAATACCTGCGTGATTTGCTCATTGTCAAAACTGGTGGGGAAAATCATCATGCTAGCGAGCTCTTTCTGGAAAACCTCAAGACACCGCAGGAGACTCTCTTTGCCATGATTGAGATGGCGACCAAGAGTCTAGCAGACATCAAGAATAGCCTGCAACCTAAGATTTATACAGAAATGATGACCATTCGACTGGCCGAGGAAAAAGCCAGCTCAGATCAGATTCCTGACAACTTGGCAGAAGAACTGTCTAATCTCAAGCAGGAAATCCAGCAGCTCAAGCAGCAATTGGCCAATGTCGGCAGTCAGCCAGCTCCAGCAGCTAAGAAATCAGAGGCACGACCTCAGAAGGCTAAGACCTATCGAGTAGACCGCAATAAGGTCAATGCCATCTTGGAAGAAGCGGTGGAAAATCCTGACTTGGCTCGCAGAAATTTGACTAAGCTGCAAAATGCTTGGGGTGAAATCATCGAGAGTCTGGCAGGAGCGGACAAGGCTCTGCTCATTGGTTCGCAGCCAGTTGCAGCCAATGAAAATCATGCTATTTTGGCCTTTGAGTCTCATTTCAATGCTGAGCAAACCATGAAAAGAGAAAATCTCAATACCATGTTTGGGAATCTGCTCAGCAATGCTGCTGGCTTTTCACCAGATATTCTGGCCATTTCCCTAGAGGATTGGACTCAAATTCGGGCAGAATTTTCAGCTAGAAGTCGTAGCAATAAAGCAGAAGTAGCTGAAAAGCAGGAAGAAAGCTGGATACCGGAAGGCTTTGATTTTCTAGCGGAAAAAATCACTGTTCAAGATGATTGAATTTAGATTTTTATGATTTTTCATGCTATAATGGAAGAATGAATAGACGACAATTTATAGTAATGGCGGCTTTTACAGCCCTAGAAACATATTTTTTTAATGAAGCAATCATGTCTGAGAACTATCTGATGGCTATTTTCTGGGCCGTTCTGATTGGTCGCAATCTGCAGATTAGCTATGTCATGGGGCGGATTATGGATGAGATTGATAAGCATTTAAGACACAAATAATGGCTAAATCAGAGATTGACTAGAGCAAGAGTCTAGCACTCTCGTGGTTTTGACAAGGAATAAAGGGAGGCTGAGAGATGATTGTCGCAGCCTCTTTTATCATGTAGAAAAGGCAAAAAAGACTATGGAGTGGGAATGAATACAATAAATTTTTAGAAAATTGCTATTTTTATGATAAAATAGAAGTTAGTAGCAATTGAAAGGGGCATCTATGAAGTTAAGAACAAAGGCAAAAGGTTTGAATGGTCGTATCCGTGTACCGGGCGACAAATCAATCAGTCACCGTTCGATTATGTTCGGGAGCTTGGCCAAGGGCCTTACAGTGGTTCACGATATTTTGAGAGGTGAAGATGTCCTTTCTACAATGCAAGTATTTCGTGATTTAGGCGTCAAGATTGAAGACGACGGAAAGACTGTCAAGATCCATGGTGTTGGTTTTGATGTCCTCAAGGCGCCGCACAATAAATTAGATATGGGCAATTCAGGAACCTCTATCCGCTTGATTTCGGGTGTCTTGGCCGGTCAGGATTTTGCAGCAGAGATGTTTGGGGATGATAGTTTGTCCAAACGTCCGATGGATCGGGTAACCCTGCCCCTTAGTCAAATGGGTGTGGACATTTGGGGGCAGACAGAACGAGATTTACCGCCACTTCACATCCATGGCAGAAAAGATTTAAAGCCTATCCATTACCAGCTGCCAGTGGCTTCCGCTCAAGTTAAATCAGCCTTGATTTTTGCAGCTTTACAGGCTCAAGGCGAGTCAGTCATTATTGAAAAGGAAATTACCCGTAACCATACAGAGGATATGATTGTTCAATTTGGTGGTCAAATTGAGGTCAAGGGCAAGGAAATCCGTGTTCAGGGTGGTCAGACCTTTACAGGGCAAGAAGTGAGAGTGCCTGGTGATATTTCCAGTGCAGCCTTCTGGCTGGTTGCAGGCTTGATTCTGCCCCATTCCAAAATCGTTCTTGAAAATGTTGGAATCAATGAAACTCGGACGGGGATTCTTGATGTTATCAAGGCAATGGGCGGTAAGATGACCCTTTCTAATATAGATGAGGTAGCCAAATCCGCCACGATTACTGTTGAGACTTCTGAGCTGAAGGGAACGGAGATTGGCGGAGAGATTATTCCGCGCTTGATAGACGAGCTTCCGATTATTGCCCTTTTAGCCACCCAAGCTGAGGGCGGAACGGTGATCCGAGATGCCGAGGAGTTAAAGGTCAAAGAAACCGATCGGATTCAGGTTGTCGCAGATGCTTTAAATAGCATGGGAGCAGCCATTACTCCCACAGCAGATGGCATGATTATCGATGGAAAAACGCCTCTTCATGGTGCAACCATTAATACGTTTGGTGATCATCGTATAGGAATGATGGCAGCCATTGCGGCTCTGTTAGTTTCGGATGGAGAGGTGGAGCTGGAGCGGGCAGAGGCTATCAATACCAGCTATCCAAGCTTCTTCTCAGACTTGGAGGGCTTAGTGAATGGCTAAGATTTTACTTGGATTCATGGGAGCGGGAAAATCAACGATTGCGAGAGCCTTGTCAGCAGATTTTCTGGATATGGATGAGCTGATTGTCCAAAAAATCGGCATGTCCATCCAAGAGTATTTTACTCAATATGGTGAACCAGCCTTTCGGAAAATTGAAGCTGAAGTCTTGGCTGAGTGTATCCAGCAGGATGTCGTGCTTTCTACGGGAGGCGGTGTCGTCTTGAGCCCCCAAAACCGTGAATTATTAGCCGAAAATGTCCAAAATATTTATCTGAAAGCTGACTTTGAGACCCTCTTTCGTCGGATTGAGCAAGATCAGGAAAATCAGCGCCCCTTGTATCTGACCAAGAGCAAGGCAGATTTGCAGGAGATTTTTGAACAACGGCAGGCTCTCTATGAGGCGGTCGCGACACAGACAATTGACGTGGTAGGAAAAACGCCACAAGAAATTATTGAGGAAATTCAATGAGAGTAGCATTTTTAGGACCCAAGGGCTCCTTTTCCCATCATGTTGCCCAAGAAGCCTTTCCCCAAGCAGACTTGGTGCCTTATCAAAACATCACAGAAGTGATGAAGGCTTATGAAGGGAAAGAGGTAGATTATTCGGTTGTTCCTGTGGAAAATTCGATTGAAGGAAGCGTCCATGAGACCTTGGATTATCTTTTCCATCAAGCTGAGATTCAAGCAGTGGCAGAGATTGTTCAGCCCATTAAGCAGCAGTTATTGGCGACTAGCCTAGATAAGCCCATTGAGAAGGTCTTTTCTCATCCTCAGGCGCTTGCTCAGGGGAAGGGATATATTCGCCAGCATTATCCAGAAGCAGCGATTGAAATTACAGCTAGTACAGCCTATGCGGCTCGTTTTGTGGCTGAGCATCCTGACCAACCTTTCGCCGCTATTGCGCCGCGGACTGCAGCAGTCGAGTATGGTCTGCAAGTGGTGGCCCAAGATATTCAGGAAATGGAGGAAAATTTTACTCGTTTCTGGATTTTAGGACAGACCACTCCCACTCTTAGGCTTGAAAAGCAAGAGGAAAAACAGAGTTTGGCTTTGACTTTGCCAGACAATCTGCCCGGTGCCTTGTATAAGGCCTTATCAACATTTGCTTGGCGTGGCATTGACCTGACAAAAATTGAAAGCCGCCCTCTTAAAACAGCCCTAGGGGAATATTTCTTTATTATTGATATTGATAATGAACGGAAAGAATTAGTGGATTTTGCTTACCAAGAGCTTGCTACACTTGGTATCACCTTTAAAATTCTAGGCAGTTATCCCGTTTTTCAAATTCAGGATTATAGATTGGAGCAGAGATGAGAGAAACAGAAAATCTGAGTCGACACGAGCAGTTAAGGCTGGATTATCTCCATACAAACTATTACTATCTTAACGAACATGAAAAAGAGGAGTATAATTACCTCCGCCAAAAGTCGAAAGGACGGTCAGATGTTGCGCAAAAGCCGTCTACCAAGCAGACCGTGCAGGCTTCTCCAGAGGATTCGAAGACGGACTCATCCGGCTTGTTACCCAAATACCCGGGTAAAGGCTCTCTTAGCAGAAGCCAAAAGAATTCCCGCAATTCTTTAAAGCAAGAAGCGAAAAAATCAACTCAGAAACCTCCGAGAACCTACAAAAAAATTCGTCCTAAGCGCGTGCTGATGTGGCTCCTTATTTTTGTGCTTTTGGTTGTTTCTGGCATGCTCTTTATGTTTTTCAAAGGCTTAAATACAGCGAGACCAGGAAATCTTAAAGCAGCTGATGTTGAGTACTTTGATGGGCATGATGCTCGAGATGGAATCAACATTCTTGTTTTAGGAACAGACGGCCGAATTGGAGAAAATTCAACGGAGACTCGGACCGATTCAATCATGGTCTTGAACGTTGGCAATAAAGACCATAAAATGAAGTTGGTCAGCTTTATGCGTGATACCTTGATTCATATTGACGGTGTCAGCAATTCCTACACGGAGCCTACGGATGATGATTATTATGATCAAAAATTGAACTCCGCCTATACTTTTGGTGAACAAGACAATCATCGTGGAGCTGAGGCAGTTCGTCAAGCTTTGAAAGATAACTTCGATATTGACATTAAATACTATGCTCTAGTGGACTTTAACACCTTTGCGACTGCAATTGACACCCTCTTTCCAAATGGTGTATTTATGGATGCTAAATTTTCGACCATTGATGGCGAAAAGGTCACAGAAGTGGAAGTTCCAGATGATTTGAACATGAAGGATGGAGTGGTTCCTACTCAAACCATCAAGGTTGGTCGTCAGCACATGGACGGGCGAACGCTCTTAAACTATGCCCGCTTCCGTAAGGACGATGAGGGTGACTTTGGACGTACACGTCGCCAGCAAGAAGTTCTGACTGCTATCATGCAGCAGATAAAAGACCCTACCAAGCTTTTTACAGGATCTGAAGCATTAGGAAAAGTTTTTGCCTTGACCTCGACCAATGTACCTCAGAGTTTTATTTGGTCACAAGGCTTATCCTTGGTGCTTGATTCACGCAATGGGATAGAGCGCCTCACTATACCAGAACTAGGCGACTGGACGGATACCTATGATATGTATGGTGGACAAGGACTCTTGATTGATTTTGAAGCCTATAAAGAAAGATTGAAACAAATGGGATTAAGATAGGGCTCTTATGATATAATGGGAAGTGGCAGATTTTGTCTCTTCCTTTTCTTTTTGGGAAAATAGCAGAGCAGAAATGTGAACATATTTTCCAATAGGAAGAAAGAAATAAACAGTAGAAAATCCTGTGATTCCCTGCTTTAGTATCATTGCAGTTGAGCGCAGGATTGATTAGAAAGTAAAGAAATGTTAAAAAAGAACGATATTATTGAAGTAGAAATTGTAGATCTGAGTCATGAGGGAGCAGGTGTGGCCAAGGTAGACGGCCGTGTCTTTTTCATTGAAAATGCCCTGCCGGGTGAAGTGATCCGCATGCGCGTCCTCAAGGTCAATAAAAAAATCGGCTTTGGCCGAGTTGAGGAGTTTTTGAAGAAGTCTGATCAGCGCAATGAGCATGTCGATTTGGCCTATCTGCGGACTGGAATTGCTGATTTAGGGCACTTGTCCTACCCAGCCCAGCTAGCTTTTAAAGGCAAGCAAGTGCAGGACTGTCTTTATAAAATCGCTGGTATTTCGGATGTGGAAGTGCTGGAGACACTGGGCATGGATCATCCACTGGCCTACCGTAATAAAGCTCAAGTGCCAGTTCGTCGTGTCAATGGCCAACTAGAAACGGGCTTTTTCCGAAAAAATTCCCATGACCTCCTGCCGATTGAGGATTTTTACATTCAGGATCCAGTTATCGACCAAGTCATCGTTTTTGTACGTGACTTGCTGCGTCGTTTCGACCTCAAGCCTTACGATGAAAAGGAAGGTACTGGCCTGATTCGCAATCTGGTTGTCCGTCGCGGCCATTATTCTGGTGAAATCATGGTGATTTTGGTGACCAGTCGGCCTAAGATTTTCCGAGTGGATCAGCTAATTGAGCGTTTGATAGAGGCCTTCCCAGCTATCAAGTCCATCATGCAAAATATCAACGACCAGTCGGGCAATGCCATTTTCGGACGAGAATTCCGGACTCTCTACGGCCAAGACTTTATCACTGACAGCATGCTGGGCAAGCAGTTCCAGATTGCTGCGCCAGCTTTTTACCAAGTCAATACCGAGATGGCAGAGAAGCTTTATCAGACGGCCTTCGACTTTGCTGATTTTAAAAAAGAGGATATTGTGCTAGATGCCTACTCGGGCATTGGCACCATTGGTCTGTCGCTGGCTGACCGAGTTCAGCAGGTCTATGGAGTCGAGGTCATTCCTGAGGCTGTGGAAAATAGTCAGCGAAACGCAGAGCTCAACGGTATCACCAATGCCAGCTATGTTTGCGCCCCTGCAGAAAAAGCCATCCAAACTTGGCTGGATCAGGGAATCAAGGCAGATGTCATCCTAGTCGATCCGCCGCGAAAGGGCCTGACAGAAAGCTTTATCACTTCTAGTGTCAGCATGGAGCCCCAGCGGATTGTCTATATCTCCTGCAATCCTGCCACCATGGCGCGTGATATCAAACTCTATCAAGAGCTAGGCTACGAACTAAAGAAAATCCAGCCAGTTGACCTCTTTCCGCAGACGCATCACGTGGAGTGTGTAGCTTTGCTGGTAAAAGCGTAAAAACCTTGTAACGAAAGGGATAATCAAAAGCCTTGATTGCAAGGCTTTTTGTATTGAGGTGGGGAAGTATCAGCGTGAGAATACAAGTTGAGTATCTTGATGTGATAGTCTGATAGGCTGTCAATCTATTTCCATAAACCCTAGGGGGTACGGAGTTGTTACCACAGACTAGGCGTTAACGGGAATAAACGTATCCCCTATTAATAAAACTCAAGCAAGGTTTGATCTAGGGAGATAAGTATAAGTTAGATGATACAATTTAATTCAATAAAAGCCTTGAAATTTTAATCTTTCAAGGCTTTTATTTAGGGATGTAGATAGATTTCAAGTTATCGCTCTTTATCTACTTTATGCAGATAATGAAGCTAGTGCAGAAGTTTATGGTGCTGCATGTGACCGAAATCAAGCCTCTATTGTATTCGATGTAGCAAAACAAATGGTAGTAATGAGTCGACCTTTAGAGAAACGTTCAAAAATAATGGGTGCTACGAAACGAATTATCAACTACTCTAATGCAGGTTTCTATCAAGCTTTGTCCGCTGAAACTGGTACAAAACATGGTCTCAACGTTTCAGGACTCGTGTTTGACGAAATTCATGCGCAAACCAATCGCCACCTCTATGATGTCTTAACTAAAGGTTCAGGGGATGCACGAGAACAACCACTATTCTTTATCATTACTACTGCAGGAACAGATAAGAATTCAATTTGTTACGAGTTACACACAAAAGCACTTGATATTTTAAAGGGCAGAAAGAATGATACATCTTTTTATCCTGTCGTTTATGGTTTATCTGATGAAGAGGACTGGAATGACGAAAGTAATTGGTTAAAGGCTAATCCGTCATTAGGTCATACCATTGGATTTGACCGTGTTAGAGAAGCCTATAAACAAGCACTTGATAATCCTGCTGAAGAAAATGTATTCAAGCAACTACGACTAAATATGTGGACAAATGCTACGGTTGCTTGGATTCCTGAACATGTATACAACAAAGGGGATGCACCAATCAATTTTGAAAGTTTGAAAGGTCGTGAGTGTTATGCAGGGCTAGACTTGTCGAGTACATCCGATATCACAGCCTTTGTTTTAGTTTTTCCACCTAGGAATGGATTAGAAAATTACATCATCATACCATATTTCTGGTTACCAAAAGATACTCTTGAACTTCGTTGTCGTAGGGATCATGTTTTGTACGATGTGTGGGAACGGCAAGGTTATCTAAAGACGACAGAGGGTAATGTTGTTCATTATGGATTTATTGAGAAGTTCATTGAGGAATTATCAAAGATATACAATATAAAAGAAATCGCCTATGATAGATGGAATGCAACGCAAATGGTGCAGAATCTAGAAGATATGGGGCTGATGATGATTCCTTTTGGTCAGGGGTACAAGGATATGAGTCCACCGTCAAAGGAATTATTAAAACTCATGATGGAAGGTCGTATCCAACATGGAGGACAACCAGTTCTAAAATGGATGTCGCAAAATGTAGTCATGCGCCAAGACCCTGCAGGTAATATTAAACCAGATAAGGAGAAATCAATTGAAAAAATCGATGGAATTGTTGCTCTTATAATGGGGATTGATAGATGTATTCGACACCAAAATAATGATAGTAGTATCTATGATGAGCGAGGAATACTATATTTTTAAATTAGAGATAAATTTATTTATTTATCTCTTGACTTCGAGCTATTTTCATGATAAAATCTTTTTAGAGATAAAATTAAAAACTATCTCTTAGAAAGAGGGTAACTTTATGATTAAAGATTATAAAAAGTTATCAAGAAAGACTGTCATGGACCTTGGAAAATCTATGATAATAGCCGCATTAGAATCCAAGGGTTATTCAGTTAATTTTGAAGGCCCGTATTTACGAGCTCATCTTAATGATGACGACAATGATTTACTTATCTATTGTGCAAGTAAAGAGTTTTCACGAAAAACAAAACGTGAAACAACTCAATTTAAGGTTGAAGACAGTGCAATTAATAAGTTGAAGAATTATGCTGATGAATCTCAAGATGTTTTTAATTTGTGTATTGCATATTCACTAATCAAGTATCAAATTACAGATCTTGAAGTAGTTATTCTTCCAGTTCAAGCAATTGAAAATAATGCTGAGGTTGGGGGTGTATATTCAAGAAGTAGTGAAAAATATTACTACAACTATGATGCAATAAAAAATGATGAATTGCCTCCTGGTGGGATACTAAGGATTTTGTGGAGTTCATCAGGATTAATGTAAAAAAGCATATTTAATGGCTAACCATTATGAAGTATTACTAAAATTGTTCATTTAATTTTTGGAATACCTTTATTTTGGATAGTCTTTTTTATATTCAAAAACGGAGGATTAGATGGGATTTTTAGATTTTATTGGAAGAAAGAGATCGCGAGATAAACCGCATAATAGTTATGAGGGGCAGGACTTTTCCTATTTTTTTGGACGAACTTCTAGTGGTGAAAATGTCGATGAATTTAAAGCAATGCAGACTACAGCTGTTTATGCTTGTGTACGAATATTAGCCGAAGCTGTCGCATCTCTACCCATTCATATTTACGAAAGAACATCTAATGGGAGGGAGAAAAAATTTGAACACCCTCTTTATTTCCTGCTTCACGATGAACCAAATCCAGAGATGTATTCTTTTGTGTTTCGTGAAACTTTGATGACTCATCTTTTGATATGGGGAAATGCCTATATTCAAATCATAAGGGATAACAGCGGTCAGGTTATCAGTTTGTATCCCTTGTTACCAGATAAAATGTCAGTACACCGTGATGAAAGTGGGAAACTTTACTACAAATATCAACGTCAGACCGAAGAAAATCCAAATTTCAAGGATAAAGGCAGTGTTATTTTAAAACAAGAAGATGTCCTTCACATTCCAGGACTTGGTTTTGATGGATTGATTGGCTATTCTCCCATCGCATTAGCAAAGAACGCAATTGGGATGACTTTGGCTACAGAGAATTACGGAGCATCATTCTTTAAAAATGGTGCAAATTCAGGTGGTGTATTGGAACATCCAGAGATTTTGAAGGATCCAAAAAGAGTACGTGATTCTTGGAATGCGGTTTATAACGGTGTAACAAATGCACATAAAGTCGCAGTTCTAGAAGAAGGGATGAAGTACACTCAAATAGGTATTCCTCCAGAAGAAGCGCAATTCTTACAGACTCGGAAGTTTCAAATCAATGAGATCGCACGTTTGTATAGAATACCACCACATATGATTGGTGATTTAGAAAAATCTTCATTTTCAAATATCGAGCAACAATCACTAGAGTTTGTCAAATATACATTAGACCCTTGGGTAGTTCGTTTAGAACAGGCCTTCAAGAGGTCTCTTTTTTTACCTGAAGAAAAGAAGAAGTACTTTGTTAAGTTCAACGTAGATGGTTTATTACGTGGAGATTATCAAAGTCGTATGAGTGGGTATGCTATTGCAAGACAGAATGGCTGGCTATCTACAAATGATATTCGAGAACTTGAAGATTTAAATCTTTTAACAGATGAAGAAGGAGGAAATCTTTATTTGATTAACGGAAATATGACTAAATTAAAAGATGCTGGTGGTTTTATGACAAAACAAGTAATTGAACAACCTCAAGAAAAACCAAAGGAGGAAGAAGATGCGTAAATTTTGGAGCTTTTCAGACGAAGGGAATATTTAATTCAATATATGATGAGTTACCTGCACCAAAACCAAAGAAAAATAAATATTGACAGAATTCCATTTTGAGTCCTACAAACGCACCGTTATCATCACATATTTTACTGTTGATTTGTAATATATATTTAATAATTTCAAAAGCGTATCGGGAATGTGTTTTATATAGCGTGAGTTGATTTATGTTTTCAATATTGGGTGCAGTATTATTTGGAGTTATAGCAATTATGACAGTTCTTGTTGCTTACGGTCTGCCTTTGGGCGAATATACAATGGGTGGACAACATAAAATCTTACCTAAGAAATTTAGACTTGCGGCAGTCATTTCGGTGGCTATCCAAATTTTTGCCATGATAATTATTTTGCAAGCTGGAGGTATTATTCCCTTGTGGTTGTCTTTCAAGGTTACTAGATTTATTTATTTTTTCTTTGCCGCTTACCTATCTTTGAATACGATTATGAACATGATTTCAAAAAGTAAGAAAGAAAAATATGTAATGACTCCGATTTCACTTATAGCCGGAATATGTTTTTGGATAACAGCATTGCAGATGTAGCATGTAGAAAATGATGTTGAACGCAGATAGTTAATAGCATGAACTTTTACATAGAATTTTAAAGAATATATTGTGTTATGTTTTGGAAAGAACATTATAAGCCTTGTTTTCAAGGCTTTTTACTATGTACCCAAACAACATCTTGCATTCATATTTTTAAAGTGATATACTAGGGCTATGTTTTGAAATCGTTTGCACAAAGTTGAGATAACCTTATAATGAGAAATCTAGGAGAGAAAATATGGAATTGTCAGCTATTTACCACAGACCAGAGTCGGAGTATGCTTATCTTTACAAAGATAAGACAATGCACATTCGCATTCGGACGAAAAGGGGAGATATCGAAAGTATAGCCTTGCACTATGGAGATTCTTTTATCTTTATGGAGGATCATTATGAGGACAGCGAGGAAATGGTCAAAGTAACTTCTGATGCTTTGTTTGATTATTGGCAGGTGGAGATTTCAGTTGGTTACGCGCGACTCCAGTATCTCTTTGAGATTAAGGATAAGCAAGGCCAGAGTATCTTGTATGGCGATAAGGGTTGTGTTGAAAACACGCTAGAAAACCTTCATTATGAAGGAAACGGATTTAAAGTTCCTTATATTCATGAGATTGATGCTTGCCATGTACCTGACTGGGTAGCAGATACGGTTTGGTACCAGATTTTTCCAGAACGCTTTGCAAATGGAAATCCTGAGATTTCACCAGAAGGAGCGCTAGCTTGGGATTCGTCGATCACGCCTAAAAGTGAAGATTTCTTTGGTGGAGATTTACAGGGAATTATTGACCATCTAGATTACTTGCAGGACTTGGGCATTACAGGTCTTTATCTCTGTCCTATCTTTGAATCTCCGAGCAATCACAAGTATAATACGACAGATTACTTTGAGATTGACCGTCATTTTGGAGACAAGGAAACCTTCCGTCAACTGGTGGAGCAAGCCCATCAACGTGGCATGAAGGTGATGCTGGACGCTGTTTTTAACCATATCGGCGACCAATCTCCACAGTGGCAGGATGTCCTCAAACACGGTGAAAATTCTGTTTATAAAGACTGGTTCCATGTTCAAGAGTTCCCAGTGACAAAGGATAAGCTTGCAAATCCAAGAAAGCTCCCTTACCATACCTTTGCTTTTGAGAGCTATATGCCCAAGCTAAATACAGCAAATCCTCAAGTGAGGGACTATTTGTTGAGCGTTGCGACCTACTGGATTGAAGAGTTTGACATCGATGCTTGGCGGCTGGATGTGGCCAACGAAGTCGACCACCAGTTTTGGAGGGATTTCCGTAAGGCTGTCTTGGCTAAAAAGCCTGACCTTTATATTCTTGGAGAAGTCTGGCACACGTCTCAGCCTTGGCTAAATGGTGATGAGTTCCATGCGGTCATGAACTATCCTCTCTCTGACAGTATCAAGGATTATTTCTTGCGTGGGGTTAAGAAGACCGGTCAATTCATTGATGAGATCAATGGTCAGTCTATGTATTATAGACAGCAGATTTCGGAAGTGATGTTTAATCTTCTGGATTCGCACGATACGGAGCGCATTCTAGCCACTGCCAAGGGAGATGTCCAACTCGTTAAATCTGCCCTTGCCTGCCTCTTTTTACAAAGGGGAACACCGTGTTTCTACTATGGAACCGAGCTAGAATTAGACGGAGGGCCAGATCCAGATTGTCGTCGTGTTATGCCTTGGGAACGTGTTTCCAGTGACAATGACATGCTCGATTTCATGAAGAAATTGATTCGGCTTCGTAAGAGTGTTTCAGACATTATCCAGCATGTGAAATACAGTCTAGAAGAGATCAAGCCTGATGTGCTGTCTCTGGAATGGGATTATGATGGTCAAAAGGTCCGAGCAATTTTTAACCAATCAGGAGAAAATTATCTTGTAGAGAGTGATTCTGCAACTCTAGCAAGTCATTGCCAAATATCGGACGGGCAGCTTCATATCTTACCAAAAGGCTTTGTAATCTTTGTGGAAGTCTTGGAAACTGCTGCAAATTAATTTTTGGAAATCTGACTTAAAGACTTTTCAAAGTTATTCAGCTTTCAAAAAATCCAATCTAAAAGCAGCCTGTTCAAGTTATATATTTGTAGTTTTTAGGGCTTAGGTGTATAATGAGTCCTTAGCAAGTAACTTAGTAGAAAAGAGGAATTCAGAATGGAATTAAAAGATTTTACCGAAAAAGAGCAGGAGCAGATCAAAGAGGGTCTTAGTACAGCCGTCATTAGCGATAAGGAAGCGGCAAAAAAGATTTTGGCTCTGGTGCCACAAGAATGGCTTAAGCGAATTCCCTTCCTTGTTAGAGGGCATGCAACGACCAAGACGGTTGAGCGAGTTGCCAAGCAATATCCAGAACTTTACGCTGTGGCTAAGCAAGCAGGGGAACTTCCTGAAAAGGAGCGTGAGGAATTGCGCGCTATCATGACAGCTATTTTTGAAGAAAAGATGAACAAGCACAAGATTAAGTAGACTTACCAGTGTATAGTGATTCATTTTCTTTAAGTTGGCATTTGGAGTTGGGTACTCTACCTTGTTCATTAATTCATAAATTAAAGTGACTGCACTTTTATCAACTGCAGTCATTTTTTATGTCTTAAGGAAGTTTCTATCCAAGATAGATCTTTTCTTTCTGTTTTCCAGTATTTCTTGATATAATAACAAGAGGAATTATTTGAAGATGAATATAGGAAAGATGTAAAAAGGACGAAAGAATGAAGAAAGTAAAAAAGATCATCTTGATGAGTGCTTGCACATTGGCAATTCTTGGCTTAGCTGCATGTGGGAAGGCACAAAAGCAATCAAACGGCGGTCAAGAGAATCCAATAGTTGGTCAGACTAGCTCAGAAAAATACCCATGGAAGGCGACTTATTCAAATCTAAATAGTCAAAAAAGTGTCGAAGAAGTTAAGAGTCTGTTGGCTGCTGACTTGGATAAAGACAGTGTCGATAACTTTGTCAATCTAGTCAATGACTACAATGGACTTGTCGGCTCTACTGGATTAAGGGGCGATTTCACTAACTTTACCAAAACCGAATATGATGTGGAAAAAATCAATCCTCTCTGGCAGGCCAAGAAGGGTGATTTTATCGGGACAAATTGTCGGATTAATACTTACACTTTGCTGAAAAACAGCATCGAAATCCCTCAAATAGCAAAGGATGACGAACTCTTGTTCATAGATAATGACTCGATTGACAAGGGGAAGCTCTTTGATGCCAAGGATAAGGAAGATTTTAATATCCTATTTTCAAGAGTCAAGACCGAAGCAACCCAAGATGTTAAGGTACATGCTAAGAAGATGGAGGAATATTTCAAACAGTTCAAGTTTAACGAAAAGGCTCGGATGCTTTCTGTCATTGTCCACGACAATCTTGACGGTGACTCTCTCTTTGTAGGGCATGTTGGTGTCTTGGTTCCAGATAAAGACGGATATTTATTTATCGAAAAGCTGACCTTTGAAGAGCCTTATCAGGCAATCAAGTTTGCGACCAAGGAAGATGTCTACAAATACTTGCAGACAAAATATAAAGACTACACAGGGGAAGGACTGGCCAAGCCCTTTATCATGGATAATGATAAGTGGGTAGAGGGGAAATAGAATTTCGAGCTAGCTAAGGGAAGGACATAAAAATGGATAAAAAACAGACATATTTTTCGATTGCCCTTACTCTTATCGGTTTTCTACTTGTGGAAGCAAGTATCTATATCATACCCTATATTGAAGGATTGAAAGAATTAGAAATAGCTGTTTTTGTAATTGGAATTCTTACTTTACTAGGTGTCCTCATCTTATTAGCCAAAGACTAAGAGGCATAATGGTTAAAGAGCAGTACTTACAAATAAAAGATTTAGAAATTATTTTATGGGAATTTATTGGTCATAAAATAGAGGAATTGTCCGTCTTCAAAGCATTATCTGAGAATTTGGACTATCTTAATAGAGAAAAGCTAGACATGGTTGATTCATCCGAAATTCATGATAGCGAAGGTCTTACTATTGTAGACTTGCAGCAAAATGGTAGGGAATTGTTTATTCGCTTTGAAATGGACTTTCAACTAATGGGCTGGGCATCTGCTAGAAATGACTATGCAGCCTATATCCAAGCGAGTCTTGTTGGAAGTTGTCGAGTTGACTTGAAGGCAAAGCTTGGTTTTTCTGTCAAGAATGTAAATGTCCTCACTAAAGCTCAATTATTTGAATATGGCGAAAGATTGATTTCGGATTTAGAACTCCACTACCGAGATATTGAAGGTTCTGAACACTATGGATGATGAAACCTTCTTAAACGAACAAGTGATAATTGCCTAAATCATCAGTCCTATGACTAGGATTAGTCGGGATTACAGATAAAAATTTTTTCAATAACGTTAAAAATATGTCCTTATGGACAAGAAAGGAGTCAGTTATGACAAATGAACTGAACAAAGAAATTTTTACCAGCATGGTTGAACTGCTTACAGAGGACAGCTCTGTCCGTTCTGCTATAGAAACTTGTCTTGCCTCACCGTGGGACTACTTTGATGAAAATATCGATCGCTATGACGATCGTGGGATAGAGGACGATGAGTCAGAAGATACCATCGTTTGGATCGGGATTACGGATGAGTTGATTGAGAGTGGTGACGCCATTGAACTGGATTGGAATTCAATATTAGAAGACTTCACCTATTTCATGAAAGAATTGGCAGATCAAAAGAATCTCCCACTGCAAGATGATTGGCTAGATGAAGATGGAGACATTCCATCATGGTGCAAGGTTTTGGATGAAAAATGGGAGGAAGCAGGCTACTGCCTCGGAGCAATGGACATCGACAGTGACAGCTATGTCATTTTTGTCTGTCGCAGGGAGACTTTGACTGAACTGACTCAATTAGGTCAAAAGGTGGGGTTCCGTTTCGATTTTGCAAAGAATATGTAAATATCGTGCTTAAAAGGATGAACCAAGCTTGATTATGCGTAGGGAAGCCTGAGACAGCTGGGAAAAGTATCCCGCTGGTTCAGGTGTCCTTTTTTCGTTCATGCTTAAAAGGATGTAGCAGATGAAGCAGATTGCTTCGTCTTTTTTTCTTTTTGTGTTAAGCTAAGATTAGCAAACTGAAAGGGTTCTCGGATGTATCTAGCAGACTTAATGGAAAAGAGTGAAGCGGGGCAGTTTATTGTCCTGTCTTATTTACAGCAGCATTCTACATCCAGTTTGAAGGCCGTCATGTCAGAAACCGGCTTCTCGAAAGCAACCTTGACAAAGTACATTAGCCTGATTAACGACAAGGCTAGCAAGCATCATGCAGCCTTATCCATCCAGCTTCAAGACGAAACGCTCAGTCTGTCTATCGGACCGGATACCAAGGGACGGGACATTCGCAGACTTTTTTTGGACAATGCTGTCAAATACCAGATTTTAGACTACCTGCTCTACCATCAGCAGTTTTTAGCTCACCAGTTAGCACAAGAACTCATGATTAGCGAAGCGACCCTCGGCCGCCATATAGCTGGTCTAAATCAGATTTTGTCAGAGTTTGAGCTATCTGTCCAAAATGGCCGCTTGAAAGGGCCTGAGCACCAGATCCGCTACTTTTATTTCTGCCTCTTTCGCAAGGTCTGGTCTGGTCAAGATTGGGAAAAAGAACTTCAAAAACCAGAAAGAAGGCAGGAAGTTGCCGTCTTAGAAGAACTCTGTGGAGCTCAGCTCTCTCAAGGGCAGCGATTGGACTTGGCCCTTTGGGCACATATTACCCAACAACGCCTAAGAGTCAATGCCTGTCAATTTCAAAACATTGAACAGAAAATGCAGGGCTATTTTGAGAATATCTTCTACCAGCGCTTGCATCGCCGGACAAATGATTTCTTTGCCGGGCAGCACATCACTCTGAGTCAGGAAGACGGGGAAATGATGATTTTCTTTTCATTTCTGCTTTCCCATCGGATTTTACCCCTGCACACCATGGAGTATATACTGGGCTTTGGCGGTGAAATTGCCAGCCTGATTACGCAACTGATTCAAGAGATGAAGGGCCAGGACTTGCTAGGGGATTACATCGAGGATCAGGTGACCTACGAACTCAGCCAGCTCTGCGCCCGCGTCTTTCTTTTCCGAGGCTACCTCTTGCAAGACAAATACAAGCATGACTTGGAATTGCGCCATCCTTACTTATGGAGCGAAGACGATTATAGACAAGTGGCAGACACTATTTTTAGCAAACTGCCTATTTTCCAGCAGGGAACATCTCTGGATAAAAAGGTGCTGTGGGATTGGCTCCAGCTGATGGAGTACATTGCTGAAAACGACGGTCAAGTCATCAAGATAGGCATGGACTTGATAGATAGCTTTATCGTTGTTTCCAGGATGACGGCCATTTTAAGACGCTATTTAGAGTACAATCGTTTTATTAGCATTGAATCCTACGACCCAGCTAAAACTTATGACCTCATCATCACCAACAATCCCATTCATCAAACCCAGCAGATTCCCGTCTATTATTTAAAAAATGACTTGGATTTGGAAGATTTGGCTCAAATCCGTCACATGATATTTCATTAAGAAACCTGGAGAAATCTAGGTTTCTTTGTGATTTTCGCACAATCTCCTCAGATTTTTTTAAAATTTAAAAAAAGTTGATAAAAAAGAAAGCGTTTTATTTTATATACTAGTTACTGTAGAGGAAACATCCTCAAGATTTTTACCAGGAGGACAGTTCATGTCACAAGAAAAATACATCATGGCCATTGACCAAGGAACTACTAGTTCACGCGCCATCATCTTTAACAAAAAGGGAGAAAAGGTCAGCTCTAGCCAAAAAGAGTTCACTCAGATTTTCCCTCAAGCTGGTTGGGTTGAGCACAATGCCAATGAAATTTGGAACTCTGTTCAATCAGTTATTGCGGGTGCTTTCATCGAAAGTGGTGTGAAACCAAGTCAAATCGAAGCAATCGGGATTACCAACCAACGTGAAACAACTGTCGTCTGGGATAAAAATACAGGTCTTCCTATCTACAATGCTATCGTTTGGCAATCTCGTCAGACAGCTCCTCTGGCTGAACAGCTGAAAAGCCAAGGCTATATAGAAAAATTCCATAAAAAGACTGGTTTGATTATTGACGCTTACTTCTCTGCTACCAAGGTTCGCTGGATTTTGGACCATGTAGAAGGAGCGCAAGAAAGAGCTGAAAAAGGCGAATTGCTCTTTGGTACTATTGATACTTGGTTGGTTTGGAAATTAACTGACGGCGCAGCTCACGTGACCGACTACTCCAATGCAGCCCGTACCATGCTCTATAACATCAAGGACCTCAAATGGGACGATGAGATTTTGGAAATCCTTAACATTCCAAAGGCTATGCTTCCAGAAGTTCGTTCCAACTCAGAAATCTATGGCAAGACTGCTCCATTCCATTTCTACGGCGGAGAAGTACCAATCTCTGGTATGGCTGGTGACCAACAGGCGGCTCTCTTTGGACAGTTAGCTTTTGAGCCTGGCATGGTTAAAAACACTTATGGAACTGGTTCCTTCATCATCATGAATACTGGTGAAGAGATGCAACTGTCTGAAAACAACCTCTTGACAACTATTGGCTACGGTATCAATGGAAAAGTTTACTATGCTTTGGAAGGTTCTATCTTCATTGCCGGAAGTGCTATTCAATGGCTGCGCGATGGTCTTCGAATGGTGGAGAGTTCACCAGAATCTGAAAAATATGCTCTCAATTCTCACAACAATGACGAAGTCTATGTCGTACCTGCCTTTACAGGTCTAGGCGCTCCCTACTGGGATCAAAATGCCCGCGGATCTGTCTTTGGCTTGACCCGCGGAACCAGCAAGGAAGACTTTATCAAGGCTACTCTGCAATCCATCGCTTACCAAGTACGCGACATCATCGATACCATGCAAGTAGATGCTAAGACTGCTATTCAAGTCCTCAAAGTCGACGGCGGTGCTGCTATGAACAACTTCCTTATGCAGTTCCAGGCTGACATCTTGGGAATCGATATCGCCCGTGCTAAAAACTTAGAAACAACGGCTCTCGGTGCAGCCTTCTTGGCAGGATTGTCAGTAGGCTACTGGAAAGACTTAGATGAACTCCGCACCCTCAATGAAACTGGGGAACTCTTTGAGCCGTCTATGAACGAATCTCGCAAGGAACAACTCTACAAAGGATGGAAAAAAGCAGTTAAGGCAACTCAAGTCTTTGCAGAAATCGACGACTGATACTGATTCTTATTTGTTGATGAAGTTAGTAGAAGCATGAAACGACTAAGTTAGAAAGTGTGTAATTATGGAATTTTCAAAGAAAACACGTGAATTATCGATTAAAAAAATGCAGGAACGCACCTTGGACCTCCTGATTATTGGTGGTGGGATTACCGGTGCTGGGGTAGCCTTGCAAGCAGCAGCTAGCGGACTGGAGACCGGTCTGATTGAAATGCAGGACTTTGCAGAAGGGACTTCTAGCCGTTCTACCAAACTGGTTCACGGTGGCCTTCGTTATCTCAAGCAATTCGACGTAGAAGTGGTATCAGATACAGTTTCTGAGCGTGCTGTGGTTCAACAAATTGCTCCTCACATTCCAAAACCAGACCCAATGCTGCTGCCTGTCTATGAAGAAGAAGGCGCTACTTTCAGCCTCTTCCGTCTCAAGGTAGCTATGGACCTCTATGACCTCTTGGCTGGTGTCAACAACACTCCTGCTGCCAACAAGGTCTTGAGCAAGGAAGAAGTCCTAGAACGGGAACCTGAACTCAAGAAGGAAGGCCTGATTGGTGGCGGTGTCTATCTTGACTTCCGTAACAACGACGCACGCCTGGTAATTGAAAACATCAAACGGGCCAACCAAGACGGCGCCCTGATTGCCAACCATGTCAAGGCAGAAGGCTTCCTCTTTGATGAATCTGGAAAGATTACAGGCGTTGTTGCGCGTGACCTCTTGACAGATGAAGTCTTTGAAATCAAGGCTCGCCTAGTTATCAACACAACTGGACCTTGGAGTGATAAGGTACGCAATCTGTCTAATGACGGTGAGCAATACTCACAAATGCGTCCAACCAAGGGTGTTCACTTGGTGGTTGACTCTAGCAAGATCAAGGTTTCTCAGCCAGTTTACTTTGACACAGGCTTAGGTGATGGCCGGATGGTCTTTGTTCTTCCACGTGAAAACAAAACCTACTTTGGTACGACAGATACTGACTACACTGGTGACCTAGAGTATCCAAAAGTAACACAAGAAGATGTGGATTACCTCTTGGGTATTGTCAATAATCGCTTCCCTGAAGCAAACATCACAATTGACGACATCGAAAGTAGCTGGGCGGGCCTGCGTCCTCTCATTGCAGGAAACAGCGCTTCTGACTACAATGGCGGAAATAACGGTACAATCAGCGATGAAAGCTTTAACGCTCTTATTGCGACTGTTGAAAGCTATCTAGCTAAAGAAAAATCGCGTGAAGATGTTGAGTCTGCTGTCAGCAAGCTTGAAAGCAGTACATCCGAGAAACATTTGGATCCATCTGCCGTATCTCGTGGCTCTAGTTTGGATCGCGATGACAACGGTCTCTTGACCCTTGCTGGCGGTAAGATTACGGACTATCGTAAGATGGCTGAAGGCGCTATGGAGCGTGTCGTTGACATCCTCAGAGCAGAATTTGACCGTAGCTTCAAGCTTATCAATTCTAAGACCTACCCTGTTTCAGGTGGAGAGCTCAACCCAGCAAATGTGGATTCCGAAATCGAAGCTTTTGCGCAACTTGGTGTATCACGCGGCTTAGACAGCAAAGAATCCTTCTATCTTGCAAACCTTTACGGCTCCAATGTTCCTAAAGTCTTTGCCCTCGCTCACAGCATCGAGCAAGCGCCAGGACTTAGCCTAGCGGATACCTTGTCACTGCATTATGCGATGCGTAACGAATTGGCACTCAGCCCAGTAGACTTCCTCCTTCGCCGGACAAATCACATGCTCTTTATGCGGGATAGCTTAGACGCTATTGTTGAGCCTGTTCTGGATGAAATGGGACGATTCTACGATTGGACAGAAGAAGAAAAAGCGGCTTATCGCAATGACCTAGAAGCTGCTCTTGCAAATAATGATTTAGCAGAATTGAAAAAATAGAAAATAGAAGAAGAGGTGGCGGATCAGTTCTCCTGTCCAGCCTCCCCTTCTTTTAAATGGAGTAATATAGACGATGAAAGAAATATTTGGTGAATTTTTAGGAACCCTGCTCTTGCTCCTTTTGGGGAATGGCGTCGTTGCAGGCGTGGTTCTTCCCAAAACTAAGAGCCACAATTCTGGTTGGATTGTGATTACCATGGGGTGGGGGATTGCCGTTGCCATCGCTGCTTTTGTATCTGGCAACCTTGGCCCAGCCCATCTGAATCCTGCTCTAACCATCGGAGTAGCCCTCAAAGGTGATTTGCCTTGGGCATCTGTTCTTCCTTATATCCTTGCGCAGTTTGCAGGAGCTATGGTCGGACAGTTCCTCGTCTTCCTGCAGTTCAAACCTCACTATCTAGCTGAAGAAAATCCAGCTAATATTCTTGGGACATTCAGCACGGGACCAGCTATCAAAGATACCTTCTCAAACCTGATTAGCGAAATCCTTGGAACTTTTGTCCTTGTGCTGACTATCTTCGCTCTAGGACTTTATGAGTTGCAAGCAGGTCTTGGCACATTTGCAGTTGGAACCTTGATTGTCGGGATTGGTCTTTCACTTGGTGGAACAACAGGCTATGCCCTCAACCCAGCTCGTGACTTAGGACCTCGGATCATGCACAGCCTCCTTCCGATTCCAAACAAAGGAAATGGTGATTGGAGCTATGCTTGGATTCCAGTTATCGGACCAATCATTGGTGCTGTCCTTGCAGTAGTAGTCTTCTCCCTATTTTAGAATGAAATAAAGCAATCCTCTTCTCTAAGATTGATACATGCTTGGAGAAGAGGATTTTTGTATAGATTTTCCAATTTTATCGAAGACCTTGCTAAATCAATCTAAAATCAAAGGAAAAGAGCTAGTCAGGACGATATTTGGCAGCGGATTTATGCTATAATTGACAGTATAAATGATTTAAAGGAGTTATGATGAATCAAATTGTTCAATATTTACAAGAATTAACGGCTATCCCTTCTCCAACAGGATTTACAGCTGAGGTTGCGGACCATCTGGTGAAGACACTAGAAGACTTGGGCTATGAGCCTGTTCGGACCAATAAAGGCGGCGTTCATGTTGTGGTTAAGGGGGAAAATGACGCCCAGCATCGGGTCGTGACGGCCCATGTGGATACTCTGGGAGCTATTGTGCGTGCAATCAAGCCAGATGGTCGTCTCAAACTGGATCGGATTGGCGGTTTTCCTTGGAACATGATTGAGGGCGAAAACTGTCTAGTTCATGTGGCCAGCAGTGGCAAGACTATCAGTGGGACTATCTTAGTTCACCAGACTTCCTGCCATGTCTATAAGGATGCTGGGACGGTTGAGCGAACTCAGGACAATATGGAAGTGCGTTTGGATGAAAAGGTGACGAGTGAGAAAGAAACGCGGGATTTAGGAATCGAAGTCGGTGATTTTATTTCCTTCGACCCGCGTACCACGGTTACTGAGTCAGGCTTTATCAAGTCCCGCTTTCTGGATGACAAGGTCAGCGCAGCTATTTTGCTCAATCTTTTGCGCGTTTATAAAGAGGAAAATATTCAGCTACCGGTGACGACTCATTTTGCTTTCAGCGTCTTTGAGGAAGTCGGTCACGGGGCTAATTCCAGCCTACCAGAGCAAGCAGTAGAGTATCTGGCTGTTGATATGGGCGCTATGGGTGACGATCAGCAGACAGATGAGTACACGGTTTCCATATGTGTTAAGGATGCATCAGGACCTTATCACTATGCTTTTCGCCAGCATTTGGTAAATTTAGCCAAGGAGCAGGAGATTCCTTACAAACTGGACATCTATCCATTTTACGGATCGGACGCCTCTGCAGCCATGAGCGCAGGAGCAGAAGTTAAGCACGCTTTGCTAGGCGCTGGCATCGAATCCAGTCACTCTTATGAGCGCACGCATATTGACTCAGTCGTTGCAACTGAGCGCATGGTGGATGCTTATCTGAGAAGTGGCTTGGTGGAGTAATAGTAGAGCATCTAGTCTTGAATAAAAGGCAGAAATCTGATTATCCTATGGAAATCAGAATGGCTGTTCTTGTTTAATCGGTTAAGTCTTCGTAGATGCTTAAAGATATTTGGAAAGTTATGATGTTCAGGTATTTGAAGAAATTCTTTCTGTGTTTGCTTTTTACAATTATAAGTGCTCTGGTCTTAATGTTTACTTATCATCAAATCTGCCTGACTAAAGAGCAGAAAATGCTTGATAAACCCGTAGGGCGCCTGGTTCAAGTAGACGGCAAGAATATGAATGTCTATGTAACTGGTCAGGGAGAGCAGACGCTGGTCTTTTTGGCGGGTGGTGGCACAACGTCCCCTATTCTTGACTTTAAGAGCCTCTATTCTAAATTGGAAAAAGACTATCGGGTTGTTATTGTTGAACGCTTAGGCTATGGCTTCAGTGATGACAGCCAAGGGGATAGCAGAGACATTGACACGGTACTTGCCCAGACGAGGCAGGCTTTACAAAAGGCTGAAATAAAAGGCCCATATATTTTGGTAGCACACTCTATGGCCGGACTAGAAGCGCTTCATTGGGTTGCAAAATATCCAGAAGAAGTCCAAGGCATTATCGGACTGGATATGGCTTTACCGAGGTCTTACACTGATCTGAGCCTCTATCCCTGGGCTTATAAAGGCTTACAAATGGCTGCTAATTTAGGATTAAGTCGGGTATTTTATGATATTGACAAGCAAGTTCCCGCTCTTGCGGTTGGTGATTTGACAGCAAAAGAAAAGCAGGTATACAAGGCCCTTTTCTATCGTCGTCCATTGTCAAATGCTGTATATGAAGAGGTCACTCAGGTCAAGCAAAATGCTGAGGCAGTTTCTAGAGAAAAGCTTCCTGAACTACCGATCTTGCTCTTTTCTTCAAATGGCCAAGGGACTGGCTACAGTCAGGAAGAGTGGCAGAGTTTCCAGAAGGATTTTGCAGCGCAGCATCCACAGACAGAGCTGATTCTACTGGACTACCCTCACTATGTGCATGATTATGCCAGTGATGAGTTATCAGAAAAAATAAAGCGGTTTCTAAAATAGCAAGTTTTATACAAGCTTGAAATACTAGAAAAACGAGAAGGAAAGATTCCCTCTCGTTTTTGAATATACAGATTATTTGACAGACCAGACACTGACTGATTTTTCCTCCACTGGAAATTCTCCCCAGCCTTCTTCGTCAATCGTCACGATTTGAGAGCTCTTGCCCAGATAATCGCTGAATTCTTTTCCAGCCCATTCTGGCCCCAACAGCATACGCTTGCTGCTGGCTTGGTTATTACTGACAACAACAGCGATTGGTTGACCATCGTCCTTGCCTTGGCGAGTCCATCCGATACAGTTGGCATCGTCAAAGTAGTCAGTCTGCTCACCGTAAGCTAGGTTGAGACGAATATCCAAGAGCTTGTCCAGTACGTCTTGGAAGCTCTCTTGGGCAAATTCTCCACTAATACCATAGTAGTCGCCATAAAAGACGCAAGGCAGGCCTTCTTCTCGTAGCAGGATGAGAGCATAGGCTGCTGGCTTGAACCATTCTTCGACAGTGGACTCCAGAGCTTGACCTCGCTGGGTGTCGTGATTGTCCACGAAGGTCACAGCTGACTCAGGATGATTTTTTACTAAAGTATGGTCGAAAATCGTCCGTAGGTCAAAGTCTGCTCCAGCTCGGCTGGCGTCAAAGAAATTATGGTGGAGCTTGACGTCAACAAGATCAAAGCGGTATTCAATATTTTTTAGATAGTCGTTATTAGCTGTCTCATCGCTGTTCCAAAATTCCCCAAAAACATAGAAATCCTCACCGTATTTTGCAGTTATATCGCGGATAAAATTTCTCATAAAGAAGGAGTCAATGTGCTTGACAGCATCCAAACGAAATCCTTGAACGCCTGTTGTTTCGATAAACCAGTAAACCCAGTCGTAGAGGTTTTGAATAACCTCTGGATGCTTGAAGTCAATATCAGCATACATGAGATAGTCATAGTTGCCGTTTTCATTGTCTACAAGCTCATCATCCGCCCAGCCTTTATTGTCTCCTTGGATAAGGAAAATACCTGACTTGTTGTTTTTGGCATCATAGTCCGTACCGGTAAAGTGGTACCAATGCCATTCAAAGTCATTGTAGGTTTTATTGCGGCCTGGGAAGACAAACTTAGTCCAGCCTTTGATTTCGAAAGGTTCTGACAAGACCTTAGTTCGGTCGTTGGAATCTACTTCAACGACAGTAAAACGCTCTTTGTAGTCCGCAGCTGCCTTGTGATTGAGGACTACATCAGCCATGGGTTCAATGCCATTGGCTTTGAGAGTTTGGATAGCTTTTAGGTAGTCCTCCTTAAAACCATATTTGGTGCGGACAGTTCCTTTTTGGTCAAACTCACCTAGGTCGAAGAGATCATAAACTCCATAGCCGACATCATTTGAGCCTGTTGCTTTGAAAGCTGGTGGCATCCAAACCTTGCGGATGCCTTTTGATGCTAGGTGCGGAGCATCCTCCGCCAAGCGATTCCAATGTTGTCCATCATTTGGTAAGTACCATTCAAAATACTGCATTAATGTTTGATTTTCCATACGAGATACCTCAGATTCTTAGGATGGGTCTATTTTACCAAAAGAAGAATGATGACACAAACGTTTATACAAGTTAATTTTATATTTTTTGATGATAAGCTAAAACTAGCATTGAATTTAAAACGCTTACATAGTATAATGGACAAGTAATAAACTTGATAAAAAGAAAGGGGTTTTTTATGAAAAAGAGAGGACTAGTGAGGTTACTCTTATCAGTCTCGTTATTTGCACCTTTGGCCCTAGGCCGGGTTGTTCAAGCCGATGAGGCGAGTCAGGCGAATGTCGAAAGCAAGGAAATTCTTCAAACAGAAGCTATTGCAAAGCCGTCTGAACCGGTATCTTCAGTCCAGCAACCAGCGGTTTTAGAGGTTGAAAGTAAGGAATCGTCGGCTACTGCAAGACCAGAAAAGCAAGAAGAGGAATCGGTCACTGCTGAAAAACCAGTTGTGGACTCTGAAAAGCCTACTTCTTCATTGGAGTCGCCACCTTTAGCTTGGGCTCAAGATGCTAGCTTAGTACCTTCTGCTGTGCCTGCTACTGCCAAAGGACAAGACCTGTCTGCTTATACGGGGAGTCTTTCAAATCCAGCTTTAGCTGATAAGGAACTGACCCTGCAGGAAGCAGTCGATGAGCTCCTGAAATGGGCAGCTGTCAATGAATCTCAGTTAGGCACCAGTGCCCAAGATAGAGTGAATCTAGCCAAGAGCATGGGAATGATTGACAAAGAGGCTGATTTGACAGCCCGCGTACAGGGAAGTAATCTGCAGACTATGTATGCAGTTGCCAAGCGCCTGCATGATGCTTATCGTGCTGAAAAGAAAGCACCGCTCTTTTTGAATGGTCGGGCACAGCCAATTTTCCCATACAGCAGTGGGGCTAAGGAAGATAAGGACTATTCGTATAAGAAAAGCGACATTGTTCGTTTTCCTGTCTATGTTGAGACGGATCATGATACGGATGGAGACGGAAAGCGTGACCTCGTCAAGGCTATCGTACAACTTCCGAAAGCAGTAGCTCAAGGTGATTTTAAGGCTTCGACGATTTTAGAAGCCCGTCCTTACGTCGCAGGGACTTTGGATGAAAACTATGTGACCTTGGAAAGTCTCAATCTGCCGACAAACGGTTCTTATGACATGAAGAGTTTGCACAATAAGCCTGCTAAGCGCCAACCGGTGTCTAGCATGAGCAGTATTGATGCGGCGAAGAAAGCCAAGGCGTCAGATTGGTACTATTATAGCCCTTATGAAGGGATTTATGATTACGAGAATTTGAACTGGTATGATTACTTCCTAGTGCGCGGCTATGCTTTTGTTTCCAGTGCTGGTCTGGGAACTAAGGGTTCAGAAGGCTTCAATACAACTGGATCTGATTTGGAAGTAGAAGCTTTTAAAAATATTGTCGAATGGGTCAACGGTAAACGGACGGCCTACACGGATAAAACTAGCAATATTGAAATCAAGGCTGACTGGGCCAATGGCAAAGTCGGCATGACTGGCCTATCTTGGGCCGGTACGACAACTTTCGGTGTGGCAACAACAGGTGTAGAAGGCCTGAGAACCATCGTTCCAGCCGCAGGAATTGCTAGCTGGTATGATTATTTTAATAGTCAAGGAACAGCCTACAGCAATCCGCCATACAGTGATCTGTCTTGGCTGTCACTCTACGTTTCAACTCGGATGCTTGATCAAGACGATTGGGCTTCAATCTGGAACAAGTATGCTGACTACATCAATCAGCTAAACAAGGACCAAAAAGCTCACGGTCGCAATTATAGCCAAGTTTGGCGAGAACGCGATTATACCCTAAATTCAGGAAAGATAAAGACTAGCGCCCTGCTGGTACATGGCTTAAATGATCACAATGTCAAAACCAAACAGTTTGAGCTTATGTATGATGTCTTGAAAAAAGCGGGACAAAATGTAAAACTCTACCTCCACCAAGGAGACCATGTCCATCCAGCAGCTATCTCTCGAGGTTATGGTATCAAGGCTAACAATCAAGATTTCTACGACTTGCTCAATACTTGGTTCTCTCATTATCTTTACGATGTCAAGAACGATGTTAGCAAGCTTCCTGCTGTTTTGGCACAAAATAACTACGATCCAAATAAATGGACGAGCTATGACAATTGGAAAAGCACTAATCGTTTGATTTTGACAGCTAAGTCCAAACGTCTAGAAGAAACCATTTCCAGTGACTATGCGGGGGCTGGGATTGACACTAGCAAGCGAGATGAAACTGTCAGTCAAGGATCTTCTAAGGCTAACATGACCTTTATGACAGAAGTCAAAGAAGATACGACTATCAAGGGTCATATTCCAGTTCACTTCAAGGCCGCTTTGGCTAAGGGCAGTGGCAAAAATCTGCAGGTCAATGCGCTCTTGGTAGATGTATCAGACCAAGAGTTTGATGTCGTTGGAAATGGTGCTGCTAGTGATAACAGCAAGGCTGGTGACTTCTGGATGGGTAGCAATCTCAGCAATCTGGATGTTAAAAATTTTGCAACAACCAAAACTAAATATAAGGTCATTGCTAAGGGCTGGCTAAACTTAGCCAATCCAGAATCAGGCTATACACCGTCTAGCTCAGAAAAGAGCATTAAGCCAAAAGTCGGCCAATTCCATGATTATACCATGTATTTGCAGCCGAATCTTTACACGGTGAAAAAAGGTCACAAGCTAGCTCTGGTCTTCAATACTTATGACCCTAGCGACTTGACGATTAAGCGTCAGTATGCAGTGACTTTCAAAACGGATTCTATTAGTGCGCTAGTACCGACCGTGGAAGCTAGTCGTTCTCAAAAAGCTGATTATGTAGCAAGTGCCCTTGATACGGAATATGCTAACTTATCTGAAATTATTGGTGAAAAGCTGGTTGCACCAGAAATCAGAGAAGTTCCAGAATACATCTTTGATAGACAGGAGCCGCAACAAGAAGCTCCATCAGTCGATTCAAAGGTTGGACGTAAAGAACATGAGAAAGGCGCGACGGACCATGTGCAGCAATTAGGTAGTCGGAAAGTGGTGCCTCAGGTGCAGCAATTGGCTAGTCAACCAGAAGCGTCTCAAGTGGAGCAGGTAGCCGTTCAACAAGCTCAACAAGCCGCAGCTTCCTTGCCAAAAACCGGTAGCCATTCAGAAAATGGAATGTTCTATCTAGGCTTGGTGCTTCTTGTCAGCACATTGGGGATGTCTGGCCTCGTTAAGAAGTATTCTCGTCGTTAGTCATTACAAGATAAAAGCAGCCAAACATGCCTGACTAGGTAAAGATTGGCTGCTTTTGCCTTATCGTCTTTCAGCTGGCCTTGGCCTGCAAGTCAGAAGTGCCAGCAAACAGAGAGGTAGAAAGAATGAAACAGTATATTCAAGATATTTTTGACCAAAGTATGGCGATTGAAAGTTTTACCCATACTAGTTCTGAGCGGAAGATTGAAGCCTTTCTTCAGGAGCGGATAGGGGAGATTCCTTATTTTCAGGAGCATCCAGAACAGTTTGGCTGCTATCAGATTCCGAATGATTTTTATAACCGCAGTGTCAACTGGGCTCTGGTCAAGCGAGATACGGCTGATACCGTGATTCTTTTTCATCATCATGATACAGTAGACATTGAGGACTTTGGCAGTCTCAAAGACTGGGCTTTTGATAATCAGTCCCTCAAAGAAAAATTGCCCTCTATTTCTTCAGATTCAGATCTTTTAGCGGATATTGCGTCGGACAAGTGGCAGTTTGGTCGGGGATCTTGCGATATGAAAGCGGCTCTGGCCTTGCAGCTGGGAGTAGTGGAAGCATATAGTCAGAGACAGTCTGGTCAGGTTAATTTGCTTTATCTTTCGGTCGGAGATGAGGAATCCTATTCCCAGGGCATGCGAGCAGCAACAGCCCTGCTTGCTGAATTGAAGGAGCGCTTCCAACTTCATTACCTTCTGGCTGTGGATTCTGAGCCTTTTGAAAGCCAGTCAGCGGAGGAAAAGGTGCTTCATGTAGGAACAGTTGGCAAGTTGATGCCAGTTGTCGTGACTCAGGGCATCCTTTCGCATATGAAAGAGCCACTCAAGGGGATCAATGCACTATCCTTGTTGGCCAAGGTTGCTGAAAAAATTGACCTTAATCCGGCTCTATCCGACATGGCCTACGGCGAACGTTCGCCCTTGCCATCTTGGTCCTATCTGCGCGATTTGAAGGAAAATTACGATGTGTCAACAGTGCTGCGTGCTGCCGGCTATTTCAGCGTCCTTTATCTAGAAAAGAGTCCAAGTGAGCTGCTAACGACCATAAAGAATCTCAGTCAGGAAGCAGTGGATGGCTTTTATCAAAACTACTGTCAGTTGCAGAAGGTTTATGAAGAAAGCAAGCTTGTACCAAAACCGTGCGTGCTGACCTATCAGGAATTACTGAAAGAATGCCAAGAAAAAATCGGTTTTGAAGAAACCCTGCAGCAGATTTACGAAGAAGCCCAGCAAGCCTTGCAAGATGGTGTATCCTATCAGGAAATCAGCATTCAAAATATCCAGAAGGTTTTAGATTTCTACGACCGCAAGGAAGCTTTGGTTGTCTTAGCGATCGCACCGCCTTACTATCCATCTATGAATTGTCGCCGCTTGTCAGACAGTCCGATTAGGATTGACAAGGTCATTCAACTCTATCAAGATTATCTGAACAAGGAAGCTGGCTGTCAACTCCAAGTGGATGAATTCTTCATGGGAATCTGTGACCTTAGTTACTGTGCCTTAGAGAAGCCTGCTGCTGAATACCAAGACCTGATTGCCAGTATGCCTGTGCCTGAGAATCTCTATCATTTGGATTTCCCAGAGATTGCGGCCAATCATATCCCCGGTATCAATCTTGGACCATGGGGCAAGGACTTGCATCAGCTGACTGAGCGTGTCTATGAGCAGGACATGCTGGAAACCATTCCCAATTTCTTGCTCTATCTGTTGGAAAATGCTCAATCTTTCAAGGCTTAAAGGATAGTTCTGGCTTGTTTTAAAGCAAAATCCGAACTTTTTCGCAAATTTTAAGACAAATAAGTTTTAAGATAGTATAATAAGCTTAAAACATAGTAAAGGAGTTTCTCATGATTGAATTTAGAGATGTTACAAAAGACTATGATGGCAAGCTGGCGCTTAACCAGCTGAATCTAACCTTGGAAAGCGGTGAGATTGTCGGTCTGATCGGTCACAATGGAGCGGGTAAGTCAACAACCATTAAATCCTTGGTCAGTGTTATCAATCCGACGCAGGGACAAATTTTTGTGGACGGCAAGGAGCTATCCAGTAATCGTCTAGAAATAAAGAAAAAAATCGGCTATGTAGCTGATTCTCCTGACCTTTTCTTGCGACTGACAGCCAATGAATTCTGGGAGCTAGTGGCGACTTCCTACGATATGACCACGGCAGAAGTAGAAGCTCGTTTGGGTGAATTGCTGGCTATCTTTGACTTTGCTAGTCATCGCTATGAAGTGATTGAGTCGTTTTCACACGGTATGCGGCAGAAGGTCTTTGTCATTGGTGCCCTTTTGTCTGATCCAGATATATGGGTCCTGGATGAACCTTTGACGGGCTTGGATCCTCAGGCGGCTTTTGATCTAAAGCAGATGATGCGTGAGCATGCTGACAAGGGCAATACAGTTCTGTTTTCAACTCACGTTTTAGAAGTGGCTGAGCAGCTATGCGATAAGATTGCCATTCTCAAAAAAGGAGAACTAATATTCTACGGAACGGTTGAAGACTTGAAAGCCCAGCATCCAGACCAGTCCCTTGAAACCATCTATCTAGGTCTGGCTGGTCGCAGAGAAGAGGTGAGTCCAGATGCGCTTTAATGCCATTAAAAAATTGGTTGATATCAATATTCTTTATGCGATTCAAGCTTCGCAGTTGCAGCAATATCGCAAGAAGCAAGCAAAGAATCCGGAAGTTAAGGTTAATGTCTCTCAGAAGACCATTCGCATGTACTTGATTTTGGGCTTTGTCTACCTAGTTTTTTTTGGTATCATGAGCGCATTCAATCACATGGTAGGAAATCCAGGCCTTTTTGCTAATATGGTCTCCGTATTTGCTATATTTTCCATGTCGCAGGGCTTCTTGGTTTTCTATAATGTCTTTTATGAAAGCAAGGATTTGCAGTCCTATCGGCCCTATGCCTTTAGTGAATCAGAAATCATTGTCGGAAAGAGCATCTCGGTAGTTCTGACACTCTTGATTGCGATTCTGCCCATGTACAGCTATTTCATCGTTCTTGGTCTTCAAGGCGGAAATCCTTTAGTCGGGCTGCCTATGGCCTTGGTTTCGATTGTCATTTTAAGCTCGGTTATAACTTTTGTCATTTTGATTTTGGTGCATTTTATCACCAAGACAGCCTTCTTTAGAAAGTATAAGACCATCCTATCCAATGTGATTCTGGGTCTAGTTTCCCTAGGCTCGGTAGGTCTCTATATATTTATCAATCAGATGAACAGCCGTAGTATTGCCAGCAATACAATGGTTACACCTTATTTCCCGCCAGTTGTAGCCTTTTACGACTTTATCATCAATCCTCTCAGCTTGACTGCGATTTTAGGAATTTTAGCTTGGCTTGCCGTGGCGGTTCTGCTCTTTTTGGTGGTCAAGTTCAAGGTCATACCAGAATTTTATGAAGCAGCCTTGATGACAGGAGCAGCAGGAAGCAAACGCGAGCGTGTGCACGATATCAATATGGACGAGGCCAAGAATTTTAAGAAGTTCGTCTGGCGCTACCACATTCGGCTACTGAGTGAAGGTTCGGTCATCTTGCAGGCTCTCTTTATGTCGGCACTGATACCTTACATCATCATTTTAAGTATGCTCATGGGGGCGATCAATGCAGGTCTGGATGTTAGTCCGTTCTTGATTCCACGATTTTTACTTCCGCTTATCTTCCTAGCTATGTTTATCGCTACCCTCAATTCGGGTGGGAATAATCTGACCTCTATTGGATTATCCTTGGAGCGGGAAAATTTTGATTATCTGAAGGTCTTGCCTTTTGAGCTCAGAAAATACGTTCGTCTCAAATTTTGGTATCTCTTTGCTATTCAGTCCATTCTACCAGTGATTCTTCTGTTGGTGACCAGTCTTATCTTCCATGTTCATCCGGTGACTTTTCTGGTTATGCTGCTGGTTTGGTTTATTGCCAGTCTAGCTTGGAGCGCTTGGGGCTATCATCGGGATTATAAGCATTTGGTGACCAACTGGTCCAATGTCAACGAGCTAATGACTCGAGATAATAGTATGGGTAAGACCCTATTGGCACTAGCCTTTACCATTGGAGTGATTATCGTAATTGGTGTTCTCTATGCGATTTCATACTCCCTGCCTCTCACTGTTCTCTACCTCCTTTCCCTTCTGCTGATTGTGATTTCTGGACTTGTTTCTTATCTGATCTATCGCTACTATATGAAAAAACTTGATAGCGAAATTGCTAGTTTTAATTGCTAATTGACCATAATAAAAAGCTTAGCAGCGAGGTTACTTGATACCTTGCTGCTAAGCTTTTTAGTTGCGATTATTTTATAGTTTTCCGATATAAACAGTATGTCAGCTGATCTTTATCCTTTTAGGAACGCCAATTAATCAGTACATACATCAAGCTGGAACCAAACATATCTGCCAAGGCGTGCATGAGGAAGAAAGGCAGGAGGTTCTTGACCTTGTACTTGTAAAGGAAATAGTAAAAGAGTCCATAGACCACTCCGATAACCAAGGCCCAGAGCATGCCCTGATAGGTATGGAAAGAGATCCGAATGATGGTAGAGTAGGCCAGCGCCCACCACTTATACTCATCTTTAACAGAGGTCATAAGGCCTAGAAAGAAGAATTCTTCATAGAAGCCATTGAGAAGGCCATAGAGAATGGCCATAGGCGTCAATTCAGCAAATTTCCGGAAGATTTCCAGTAAATCTATATAGGACCAGAGGGTTGGATCAAAGTAATTATATTCGCCACTCAGCGTCATCACGATATCGCCAAAGAATCCTACTGCAACGAAAATCAGAGGTGTCCAGAGCAGAACCGACCAGGTCAGACGGATGGGAAGCTGCTTAAAGTCAAAGCGCCTCAGCAGAAGATAGAGAATGGTCAAGACCAGCATCAGTAGCTGAAGATTGAAATTGCTTGAGAATGCTGCACCTTCGCTAGCTGTATTGCTGACCGTTTCAGTAGCTGCTGTTGAAAAACTAGCTAGGTAAAGCTCAGTTGATCGGTAGATGAACTGACCAAACATGAGTAGAGTAATCACAAGAATATCAAACCATTTCAGCTCTTTCAGAGGCTGCGATGGGCGGATTTTTGATAAAATAGTCATTCGTTTTCCTTCCATAACTGGCAGAATCATTTGCCAAAGATCATCTTTTCTATTTTTATCTTAGCAGAAAAAGCTTAAATTTTTATTATTTTCAAAGTCGCTGATTTTGAGAGGAGATTTTTGCAGACCAGTTGTAGGTTTGGCTGAAGAGCTGCATTATGCTATAGAAAAAACTGCTTGAAAAGCAGTTTTACATGAAATAAACAATAGCTAAGTACTGGAGGGCAGAGGCAGCTAGGATGAAGAGGTGCCAAATCATGTGGAAGTAGGGCTTCTTTTTGGCATAAAAACCAGCACCGACTGTGTAGCAAAGACCGCCTGCTAGCATGAGTCCCCAGAACACTGGTCCAGTTTGTCCGATAATTTGCGGGATGATAAAGATAACCAGCCAACCCATAATTAGATAGAGAGCCAGGCTGAATTTCTCATTGACTTTCTTGGCAAAGATTTTGTAGAGAATACCAAAGATGGTCGTGCCCCACTGAATCGCGATAATCAGATAGCCCCGCCAGTCATTCATGAGTGAAAGGACGACGGGAGTATAGCTGCCCGCGATAGCGATATAAATCATGGAGTGGTCAATAATCCGTAGGATGTATTTGTGGGTAGAGCCATAGGACATGGAGTGGTAAATGGTAGAAGAAAGAAACATGAGGAAAAGGCTAATGACAAAGATAGAAGTGCCAACAGCAGAAACAAGGCCATGCCCTTCATAACTGTAAATAGCAGAGATGGGCAGGAGAATCAGCATCAAAACAGCTCCGACGGCATGGGTGACAGCGTTGGCAATTTCCTCTCCAAAAGAGAGTTGTTTACTGAGTTTAAGCGCGTAGTTCATCGTTATCGGCCTCCTTTTCGGGTACTTGGATAAAGGCGAGGGTTTGCTGGTAGAGTTTTAAGGTCTGACAGGCACTGGCAATGATCGGAGTCACTTCAAGCTTCCGTCCGTTCATATAATCCACAAAATCATTGTAGAGCTCTTCAGACTGGGTCTCAGCATTGAGCATATCTAAAGTAGCAGCAATATCTTGAATAGAAAAAACAGTTTTCAAACTTGTAATGGCAATCAAGCGGGCAACTTGCTGGCGATTGTATTTCTTTTTTAAAGGTTTTTCAAGGTAGCCATGTTTAACATAATTATTTATCATGGATGCCGTCAAGCCTTTGTCAGATGCGGTAAAAGCTGGCTTACAGACCTTGTTGACGTAGAGCAGGACTTGGTCCAGATACAGGTCAAGAACAGGTAATTCATCCCATCTCGGGAACAGATTTTTCGTTTCCAAATTTTAAACTTTCTAATATCTAGTTTTGATAACTAGATATTATCATTTTTGAAAATTAAAGTCAAGAATAAATCCAATTAGTCCAAAATTTGCTATAATCATGAGTAGGGAAAACAGGAAAATGGACTCTGAATCCAAGATGAGAAAGGTAAAATATGAAGATTTTAATTCCGACTGCCAAAGAAATGAATGAAAATCAGAGCTTGCTGGGGCGCTCCCAGTTGACGCCGAAAAGCAAAATCATAATAGAAGAGCTATTGCAATTCTCAGCCAAGGAGCTGGAAAAATTATACAAAATCAGTCCGCAGATGGCCGAAATAGAATACCAGCGAATTCAAAATCTGTGCAAAAATGAAGCAGAGACTTATCCAGCCTTGTACTTATTTGACGGGCTCATGTATCGCAATATCAAGCGAAAAGATTGGACACAAGAGGAAAAATCCTACCTTCAAGACCATTTGCTTTTAACTTCTAGTCTATATGGGCTCATTCCCGCCCTTAGTCCGATTGCCCCTCATCGGCTGGACTTTTTGGTGGGGCTAAAGCCCAATGGTCAAACGCTGAAAAAATTTTGGCGGGACGATTATACAAAAGCAGTAGCGGATGAAGATATGCTGCTTTCGCTCTTGTCTAGTGAATTTGAGGATGTTTTTGACAAATCGGTCAGAGAGAAGATGCTTCGCTTCAAATTTTTAGAAGAAAAGGCTGGTAAACTCAAAAGTCATTCTACCATTTCCAAAAAGGCACGTGGGCAGTTTCTGACTGCTTTGATGGAAACCCAAGTCGATACTCTTGAGCAAATAAAACAGCTCTCTTTTGCAGGTTTTGCCTATCAAGCAGATCTTTCAGATGATAAAGAATTAGTTTTTGTAAAAGAAGAATAAGAAAAGAGGCTAGGACAAAAGTCCGACCTCAAATATAGAAAGCGAATAAAACTACTTTTCTGGTAATCAGAATTCTGCTTTATTCGCTTTTCGCATTTAATTATAGATTAGAGGGGCTTAATAATTAAGATTTTTAAAAATTGAAATCTTTTTGTCCCAAACTCTTTTACTCTATTATTGAGACTTACCAAAAGAAAAATTAACTTAACAGGTATTCTACCGCAACTTTTAACACATTCATTAACTACATTAGAAATAAGAGAAAGACAATTCGAAACAGAGACAGGGCGAGCAAATGAAGGGGATAAAACAAGTAAAATACTTTTCCAATATTGGCCCCTTTTTGACCGTTGTAGAAAGAGGTCACGAGGAGAAACAGAAGACAGGTGGCAGCCAGATCAGCTAGACCATCATAGGAGAAATTGAAGGCCAAAATTAGGATTTGCACACTGCTCAGTGCCAAGACACCGCCAATTTTTCGGAAGATTGGATCTTTAATCTTCGCAAAGGCATAGATACCAAAAACCCCCCCCGCCAGTCCACCGTCAGCAATAATGGACAGGGTAAAACAGAGTAGAATAATTAGAACTTTTCTCCAGGTTGCTGTTTGCTGATCACTGTAATAAAGAGCACAGAGTCCCAAAAAGAGAGTCACAACCGTATTTTGCATAATAAAGCCAAGACCAGTAACCCAGCCCATCAGAGAGAAAGGGATGATACTGATAAGAGCCAGCAGCCCCAATCGTCTCAAATACTTGCTCACATCATGACTGTGCCGATAGCCTTCCGCGATACAAAAGGCAAAGACTGGAAAAGCCAGGCGGCCTATTATGTGCATACTATTGGCCAGCCAGTTAGGAGAGAGGATATTCATATTGGTAGCTAGTGGAAAAGATACCCAGGCGATATGGTCAATCAGCATGGCAAGCATAGCAAGCAGTTTCAAACTGCTATTGTCAATCATTTTTTTCATAGGATCCTCCTTTTTCCTTTCCTATGATACAAGAAAGAGTTTCTTCTTTCCATTTCTTTAGCTTACATTTCTCTCATTTTTCTTACAATTTTGTAAGTTGGAATTTCACCTTTTTACCTCATCGATGAATACTTCTGATTTTTTCTTGACAAATAAGACTGAACGAGGCTGGGACAAAAAGATTTTGATTTTAGGAATTCTTTATTATAAATTTTTAAAATCGATAGATTAGACAAAAAAGCGAACAAGACAGAATCCTGAGTGTCAGATAACTCCGTTTTGTTCGCTTTTTATATTTAAGGTTAGACTTTTGTCCCAGATTCTTTTACATAGTCTGATAATTGTTTTTGATTCTGCAATTCGATGAATTTCTCAGGATAGGTCTGACGAACTTTCTGATAGCGACGTTTAGTCTCTCTTGTCCTGCCATCCCAAAGGATCCAGCGGATGAATTCCCAATCCAGTTTTTCAGTACAGCCAGATGCCATACTCTCTCGCACTTGATTTCGATATTTTAGATAGCGTTTAAAGGCACGATAGAGGCAGTTCCAGCGAGAGAAGTTCAGAAAGATGATTTGGTCAGCCTCTTTCATCCGCCTTTCATAAAAACACCAAGAGTAGTTGCCATCGATGACCCAGGATTGTTCTTGATGGAGGAAATCTGCTAAATCAGTCTTGACTTGTTCTTGACTACGAGTCTGCCAGTCTTCTTCAAACTGGATCGTGTCCAGATGAAGGACGGGAATTTGGTGGAAGTGGCCTAACTGCTGGGCTAAGGTTGACTTGCCAGAGCCGGAGTAGCCGATGATAGCAATCTTCATATAAATTCTCCTTTATAATGAGCAACAAAAAAAGCTCCGTGGAGCTCCTTTGTATGCGCGATGCATTATTTAGCAAGTTTAGCTGAAAGACGTGCTTTATCGCGGCTTGCTTTGTTTTTGTGGATCAAACCTTTTGTTTCTGCTTTATCGATAGCTGAGCTAGCAGCACGGAAAAGTTCTTCAGACGGGTTTGCTTCAAATGCTTTGATTGCAGTACGCATAGCTGATTTTTGAGCTGAGTTTTTTTCGTTTTGTTTAACGTTCAATTCAGCGCGTTTGATAGCTGACTTAATGTTTGCCAAGTTATTCACCTCCATTGAAAATACTAACTATCTAATTATATATGAAAAGTTGTGATTTGACAAGCCTAAATTATTTTTTTAGATAGATTTCATCAATTTCATGATTTTTAGCCTTATGCAAAATCACTTCAGCCCTGTGACGGGTTGGCTCGATATAGTCTAATAGATTCACCAGATTGATTGTTTCCCAGATATTATGGGCAAGTGCCATGACTTCTTCTTCGGGCTGGGTTGTAAAGCGATGATAGTAGTTGTCCGTGTCGTGCTTGGCTAGTGCCAATAATTTTTTAAAACGATCTAGATACCAAGACTCGATATTTTCGACTTCGGCATCTACGTAGATAGAGAAGTCGAAGAAGTCAGTCATATAAAGGCGTTCATTTTGCGGATTTTGGAAAACGTTGATACCTTCTACGATGACAAAGTCAGCTGCCTTAATTTCCTGCTTTTCATTTGGGACAATATCATAAATTTCGTGCGAGTAGACGGGAATTTCATAGTTTTGACCATTTTTAATGCGGTCTAAAAAGTCCAGCAAGAGTTCCATATTATAGCTTTCGGGGAAGCCCTTGCGATTTAAAATGCCTGATTCAATCAAAGTTTTATTGGGATAGAGGAAGCCATCGGTCGTCACCAATTCAACGGTTGCATTTGTGAAAGTTCGTGACAGAAGGATTTGCAGCAGGCGGCTAGTCGTTGATTTTCCAACTGCAACGCTACCAGAAACTCCGATAATAAAGGGTTGTCTTTTGATTTCTTTTTGCAGAAAAATTCCTTTTGAAAAGGCGAGATCCTCTTTGGAACGTTTATAAATCTGAATGAGATTTGTCAGAGGAAGATAAACATCTGTTACATCCTGTAGACTGATTTTGTCATTGAAACTCTTGATAGAATTGAGCTCGGACTCAGTGAGCGGTGGATTTTTCTTTCGATGCAGATTCTGCCAAGTTTGGCGGCTGATTTTTTCAAAATGAAGAAATTCGTTGGTCATAAGTTACTCCTAGTATGATGGATTTTAGTATAACATACTTTTGGAGAAATGAAAACGATTTACAAATCTAGAAAATTTATGATAAAATGGTTTTATGACTAAAATGTATTTTGCAGAAAATCCGGATGCCAAACATGACATTCATGAATTGAAAGTGGAACTATTAGGACAACAGATGACCTTTTTAACGGATGCTGGTGTCTTTAGTAAAAAAATGATCGACTATGGCAGTCGAGTTTTGTTGTCTGCCTTGGAATTTAACAAAAAAGAAACGCTGCTGGATGTCGGCTGCGGTTATGGAACGCTGGGCTTGACTCTGGCTAAAGCGCAAGAGCTAGAAGTCACTCTCGTGGATATCAATCAGCGAGCGCTAGATTTGGCTAGAAAAAATGCGGCTGCGAACCAAGTATCTGCAGATATTTTCCAGTCCAATGTTTACGAACATGTGACCGGACAATTTCATCATATTATCAGCAATCCACCGATTCGGGCCGGTAAGCAAGTGGTGCATGAAGTTATTTCAGGTAGCTATGAACACTTGCTAGCGGATGGGGATTTGACGATTGTTATCCAAAAGAAACAAGGAGCTCCCAGTGCTAAAGCTAAGATGGAAGAAGTGTTTGGCAACTGCGAGACTCTCAAGAAGGACAAAGGCTATTATATCCTAAGGGGTGTGAAATAAAGATGCGGGCAGTTGATATTATTCAAAAGAAACGAGATGGACTAGAGTTGTCCAGTCAAGAGATTGAATGGCTGATTGAAGGGTATGTAGCTGGAACAGTGCCAGATTACCAGATGTCAGCCTTTGCTATGGCTGTTTATTTTAAGGGAATGAATACTAGGGAAATTTCTGATTTGACCATGGCCATGGTGGGAACAGGCCAGCAGTTTGATCTGTCAGCTATTTTAGGGATTAAGGTCGACAAGCACTCGACTGGTGGAGTGGGAGATAAGGTTACCTTAATCTTGGCTCCTCTAGTAGCTAGCTTTGGCGTGCCTGTTGCCAAGATGAGCGGTCGAGGCTTGGGGCATACGGGTGGTACCATAGACAAGCTCGAGTCTGTCAATGGCTACCAGGTAGAGCGCAGTCAGGAAGACTTCATTAAGCAGGTTCAGGATATTGGTGTATCCGTAATCGGTCAGTCAGACCAGCTGGTCAAGGCAGACAAGCTTCTCTATGCTTTGCGTGATGTGACCGCTACTGTTGATACGATTCCTTTGATTGCCAGCTCGGTTATGAGCAAGAAAATCGCCGCTGGTGCAGACAGCATTTTGCTGGATGTGACCGTTGGTGAGGGTGCCTTTATGAAAAATCTAGAGGATGCCCGTATCCTAGCCCGTACTATGGTAGACTTGGGCAAAGCAGTCGGACGCAGGACGGTTGCAGTTATTACGGACATGAGTCAGCCTTTAGGCACTAGCATTGGCAATCGTTTGGAAATCTTAGAAGCACTGGAAATCCTTCAAGGAGAAGGACGCGAAGATATCACGGAGTTTATCTGTGAGCTCGCTCAAATCATGCTTGATTTGGCTAATGTTGAGAAATCTGTTTCTGAAATTAGAGAACATTTGACAAACGGAGCAGCTTTGAAAAAATTTGAAGAGATGATTGCATCTCAAGGTGGAGATCTAGAGGATTTGTATCGACCATCCCAAGCAGCTTATGTGGTCGAAGTGAGAGCAGAGCAATCTGGCTTTATCACAGAGCTTCCAGCTATGGAATTTGGCTTGTTTGCGATGAGATTAGGAGCAGGACGAGCAGTCAAATCTGATAAACTAGATTATGAAACTGGAATCGTGTTTGAAAAGAAGGTTGGCGAAACAGTCGAAATTGGGGAAATTGTCGCAAAAATTTACGCAAATGAAAAAATTTCTCAAGAACTAGTTACAGAATTCCAAAAAAATGTTAGAATAGGTAGTGAAAGCGTTGCAGTAAGCGAGATTGTCGAAGTAATCGCTTAATTCTAGGAGAATTCAACATGAAACTAAACAAATACATTGACCATACGCTTTTGAAAGCTGATGCAAGTCAGGAGCAGATTGAAACCTTAATTGAGGAAGCAAAGAAATACGACTTTGCGAGCGTCTGTGTCAATCCGACTTGGGTGAGTTTTGCTGCGCAAGCACTAAAAGCTACAGATGTTAAAGTCTGTACAGTCATTGGTTTTCCTCTGGGAGCAAATACTCCGGAGATCAAGGCTTTTGAAACGAGTGATGCAATCCAAAACGGAGCGAATGAAGTTGATATGGTCATCAATATCGGTGCTCTAAAGTCTCGAAACTTTGACTTAGTTAAAAGAGACATTCGAGCTGTTGTGGAAGCTGCCAAAGGAACCTTGGTCAAGGTCATTATTGAGACCTGTCTCTTGACAGATGATGAGAAAGTGAAAGCTTGTCAAATTGCTCAGAAAGCTGGTGCGGATTTTGTCAAGACATCTACCGGTTTCTCAACTGGTGGTGCAACCGTTGAGGATGTAGCTTTGCTGCGTAAGACAGTTGGGCCAGATATGGGAGTCAAGGCTTCTGGCGGTGCCCGTTCTTACGAAGATGCACTTGCCTTTATCAAAGCTGGTGCGACTCGCATTGGAGCATCCTCTGGTGTAGCGATTATGGAGGGAGACGTGGCTAATGGCGACTACTGATTTGATTGATTTAGTTGTAGAAACCACGAAGAATGCCTATGTTCCATACTCTCATTTCCCTGTCGGAGCTGTTTTAGTAGCTAAAAATGGTCAAGTTTTCACAGGTGTCAATATCGAAAATGCTAGTTTCGGCTTGACCAATTGTGCAGAGCGAACAGCCATTTTTAAAGCTGTTTCTGAAGGCTTTTTAGACTTTGAGGAATTAATTGTTTACGGAGAAACGGAAAAACCGATCTCTCCGTGTGGTGCCTGCCGCCAAGTAATGGCAGAGTTTTTTAATCAGGATTTACCAGTGACCTTGGTCGCTAAAGATAAATCGACGGTCGTGATGACGGTCAAGGAGTTACTTCCATACTCTTTTACAGACTTAACTTGAGTCTGTTGCTGGTCAACTGACCAAAATTAAACTTGCAACTAAGTTGCACATCTTATATAGGAGGTTCAGAAATGAACAAGAAACAATGGCTAGGTCTTGGTCTAGTGTCTGTCGCAGCAATCGGACTTGCTGCATGTGGGAATCGTGCGTCTAAATCAGATAGCTCTAACGCTAAAACTGATTTAAAAGCTGCTATCGTAACCGATACAGGTGGTGTTGATGATAAATCATTTAACCAATCTGCATGGGAAGGTTTGCAAGCTTGGGGTAAAGAAAATGGTCTTTCAAAAGATAATGGCTATACTTACTTCCAGTCAACTGACGAGTCACAATACGCGAACAACCTAAACCAAGCTGCTACGGATGGTTACAACTTAGTATTTGGTATCGGTTTTGCCCTTCGTGATGCCGTTGAATCTGCTGCTAAAGATAATTCAAGTATTAACTACGTTATTATTGACGATGTGATTGAAGGTCAAAAGAATGTTGCTTCAGCAGTCTTTGCAGATAATGAAGCAGCTTACCTTGCTGGTGTTGCAGCTGCAAAAACGACTAAGACAAAACAAGTTGGTTTCATAGGTGGTATAGAAGGAGCAGTTATCACACGTTTTGAAAAAGGTTTCGAAGCTGGTGTGAAATCAGTTGATCCATCTATCAAGATTAAAGTGGACTATGCTGGCTCATTCGGCGATGCAGCTAAAGGTAAAACAATTGCTGCTGCTCACTATGCTGGTGGTGCGGATGTTGTTTACCAAGTAGCTGGTGGTACTGGTGCTGGAGTATTTAACGAAGCTAAGTCAATCAACGAAACAAGAAATGAAAATGAAAAAGTTTGGGTACTTGGTGTTGACCGTGACCAAACTGAAGAAGGTAAATACAAATCTAAAGATGGTAAAGAATCTAACTTTGTTTTGGCATCAAGCTTGAAACAAGTTGGTAAGACTGTCCAAGACATCGCTAACCAAACAGCTAAAGGTAAATTCCCAGGTGGTAAAACTACAACCTTTGGTTTGAAAGACGGTGGTGTTGATTTGACAACAACCAACCTTTCTGAAGATGCTAAAAAAGCTGTTGAAGAAGCAAAAGCAAAAATCCTTGACGGTAGTATCACAGTTCCTGATAAATAATTGAATGTTGAGCGATCCGACCTACTAGGGTCGCTCATTTTTAAATTCTGACGCCTTTGCATCGGTTAAGCCTACTAGAATAGGAGTCCGAGGAGGTTATATCGACATAAAATGAAATTCTGGAAAGGAAAGAGCCATGACACATGAAAATGTCATTGAAATGCGAGAAATTACCAAGATTTTTGGTGAATTTGTGGCCAATGATAAAATCAATTTGGAACTCCGAAAAGGTGAGATTCACGCTCTTTTAGGAGAAAATGGTGCCGGGAAGTCAACCTTGATGAATATGTTGGCCGGCCTACTTGAGCCGACTAGTGGTGAGATTGTAGTAAACGGAAAGCCAGTTAAGCTGGACTCTCCATCAAAGGCGGCTTCACTTGGTATCGGGATGGTGCATCAGCACTTTATGCTTGTGGAAGCCTTCACTGTTGCTGAAAATATTATTCTTGGAAGTGAGATTACAAAAAATGGTATCTTAGACTTGAAACGCGCTACGCAAGAAATTAAGCGTTTGTCTAAGAAATATGGTTTGTCGGTCGATCCATCTGCCAAGATTGAGGATATTTCTGTTGGAGCCCAACAACGTGTTGAAATTCTGAAGACCCTTTACCGTGGTGCAGATATCCTCATCTTTGACGAACCAACAGCTGTTTTGACACCATCTGAGATTGATGAATTGATGAAAATCATGAAAAATCTGGTCAAGGAAGGTAAGTCTATCATTCTTATTACTCATAAGTTGGATGAAATTCGTGCAGTTTCTGACCGAGTGACTGTTATTCGTCGAGGAAAATCGATTGAAACCGTTGAAATTGCTGGTGCAACCAACCAAGATTTGGCAGAAATGATGGTGGGACGTGCCGTTTCCTTTAAGACGGAGAAGAAACCTTCTAATCCTCAAGAAACGGTTCTTTCCATCAAGAATCTTGTCGTTGAAGAAAATCGCGGCGTTCCAGCTGTTAAGGGACTTTCACTGGATGTTCGTGCTGGTGAGATTGTTGGGATTGCAGGGATTGACGGAAATGGTCAGACAGAGTTGATTCAAGCTATCACAGGACTTAGAAAAGCGAGCTCGGGTGAAATTTTGATCAAGAACCAGTCCGTGATTGGTAAGAAACCACGTCAGATTACAGAGATGAAGGTCAGCCACGTACCTGAAGACCGCCATCGCGATGGTTTGGTGCTGCAGATGTCCATTTCTGAAAATATTGCTTTGCAGACTTACTACAAGGAGCCGCTCAGCAAAAACGGCATCTTGAATTACAATAATATTTACTCTTACGCATGCAATCTGATGAAAGAGTTTGACGTGCGGGCAGCTAGCGAGTATGTACCTGCTTCAGCCCTCTCAGGAGGAAATCAACAGAAGGCTATCATTGCTCGGGAAGTGGATCGTGATCCAGACTTGCTGATTGTTAGTCAGCCTACTCGTGGACTTGATGTCGGAGCGATTGAATATATCCATAAACGCTTGATTGAGGAGCGTACTCAAGGTAAGGCAGTTCTTGTTGTCAGCTTTGAGCTAGATGAAATACTCAACCTTTCTGACAGAATCGCCGTTATCCATGATGGCAAGATTCAAGGAATTGTGACTCCAGAGAAGACTAATAAGCAAGAACTTGGTATTCTCATGGCTGGTGGTAAGATTTAGAAGGGAGATTCAAATGTCTAAAAAAACACAGCAGATCGCAGTTCCCTTAATCTCAGTTCTTTTAGGGATTTTATTAGGAGCGATTGTCATGGCTATCTTTGGCTATGACGCCATCTGGGGATATGAGTCCCTCTTTAAAACGGCATTCGGTTCTTTGAGAAGTTTGGGTGAAATTTCTCGGGCGATGGGACCTCTAGTTCTCATTGGTCTGGGTTTTGCCGTTGCTAGTCGGGCTGGATTTTTCAATGTCGGACTTCCGGGCCAAGCCTTGGCTGGTTGGATTCTAGCTGGTTGGTTTGCCCTTTCCTTCCCTGACCTACCTCGCCCACTGATGTTGCTAGCAACTGTAGTCATTGCTGCAGTGGCTGGTGGGATCATTGGTGCTATACCAGGGGTTCTGCGTGCCTATTTAGGAACGAGTGAGGTCATCGTTACGATTATGATGAACTATATCGTCCTCTTCGTTGGAAATGCTTTCATCCGCAGCTTTCCAAAATCTGTGATGCAGAGTGTTGACTCTAGTAAGCGTGTTGGTGCCAATGCGATTTATCAAACAGAATGGCTGAGAAGTTTGACAGCTAACTCTCGGATGAATATTGGTATTTTCTTTGCCTTGATTGCAGTTGTGCTGATCTGGTATATGTTGAAGAAAACAACGCTTGGTTTTGAAATCCGCGCTGTAGGGCTGAATCCGAATGCATCTGAATACGCAGGGATGTCTTCTAAACGGACCATTATTTTGTCTATGATTATTTCTGGAGCCCTTGCAGGACTTGGAGGAGTAGTAGAAGGACTAGGTACTTATCAGAATGTCTTTGTACAAGGAAGTTCATTGAGCGTTGGTTTCAATGGTATGGCAGTTAGTCTTTTAGCAGCAAACTCTCCAGTTGGTATCCTTTTTGCGGCTTTCCTCTTTGCAGTTCTAAGTGTTGGTGCTCCAGGTATGAACGTGGCTCAGATTCCGACAGAATTAGTCAATATCGTGACAGCTTCGATTATCTTCTTTGTCAGCGCCCATTACTTGATTGAGCGTCTGACTGGTAAGACAGTCTTTGAATTATTTAAAAACCGTAAGCAAGAAGCCAGTAAAGTGAAAGGGGGAAACTAGGATGAGTATTGTAACGATATTAGGTTTATTAGTATCATCTATGCTGATTTATGCGGCTCCCCTGATTTTTACAAGTATCGGTGGAGCTTATTCGGAGCATGCCGGAGTCGTCAATGTCGGCTTGGAAGGGATCATGGTAATGGGAGCATTTACAGGCGTTCTCTTTAACCTGACTTTCGAAAGTAGTTTTGGCAGCTTGACTCCGTGGCTTTCCTTGATTGCTGCTGGTTTGGTCGGAGTGCTCTTCTCCCTTATCCATGCTGTAGCAACCATTAACTTCCGCGCAGACCACGTTGTCAGTGGTACGGTTCTAAACTTGCTAGCACCAGCCTTGGCAGTCTTTCTTGTAAAAGCTATCTACAACAAGGGGCAAACAGACAACATTCAGCGTTCATTTGGTAAATTTAATTTTCCTATTTTGTCTGATATCCCAGTTATAGGAGATATATTCTTCAAACATACAAGTCTGATGGGATATTTGGCCATCGCCTTCTCTTTCCTTGCTTGGTTTATCATGTTTAAGACAAAATTTGGATTGCGCCTTCGCTCAGTTGGAGAACATCCGCAGGCAGCAGATACACTGGGAATCAATGTTTACCTCATGCGCTATTGCGGTGTTATGATTTCTGGTCTGCTTGGTGGTATTGGTGGAGCTATCTATGCTCAGTCAATCTCCGTTAACTTTGCTGTGACAACTATCATAGGTCCAGGATTTATCGCCTTGGCAGCTATGATTTTTGGTAAATGGAGTCCTATCGGTGCTATGTTGGCAAGTCTCTTCTTTGGAGCTTCTCAAAGTTTGGCCGTTATCGGAAACCAATTGCCTCTTCTTTCAAAAGTACCAACAGTTTACCTGCAGATTGCGCCATATGTCTTGACGATTGTGGTTCTTGCAGCCTTCTTTGGTAAAGCTGTTGCTCCGAAAGCAGACGGTATCAACTATATCAAGTCTAAATAACCCTTTACGAGGCTGGGACAAAAGTCCTAGCCTCTCAATTGTCTTTGGATTGTCGAGCAAGACGCAGTGGTTGAGTGGGCTCTACTAGGCTGATTTCATCAGCTTTTACAGCCCTACTCAACTGTGCGGAGGTGGGACGACGAAATCGAATTCTTACGAATGACCGATTTCTGTCCCACTCTCGTTTTTTCCGATTTGAAGAATCTTTTATCAAGAGAAGAAATAGAAAAAGCCTGCTTCGTCTGAAGCAAGCTTTTTAAGATTAGTTCGTTGCGATTTCGTTCAATAAATCTTCTGCAGTAGTGGTTGGGTTAACGCGAACACGATTGAGCGAGAGCAAGCCGTCTGCAAGTGAAGCAAGACCGTGGTTAGTCGTCAATCCCATCTTGTAGCCCAAACTTTCAGCAATCTGCAAGGTCGCATCACTATAACGACCAGATGGATAGGCAACAGTCGTCGTCTTCTGTGATAGATTGTCATCTAAAAAGGCTTTAGAATCACGTAGTTCAAGGGTTTGTTGATCAGCAGTAGCAGTTGATAGATCAGGGTGGTTGACGGTATGGTCTTCAAAGGACATTCCCTTTTCCTTCATTTCTTTGATCTCATCTAGCGTCAGCATATCTTCACGGCCAGCTTGGACAAAGCCAGTAATGACATTGTTGGTTGCCTTCATCTGGTACTTTTGAAGTAGTGGAAAGGCATTGGTGTAAAAGTCTCTCAAACTATCGTCAAAGGTCAGCCAGACTACTTTTTTATTTTCAGGTAGGACATTCTCTGTCAAAGCTTTGTAAGCTTCATCTGGGGTTAAAGTATAATAACCAGCTTCTTTCAGAGCCTGCAAATGACTTTCAAAAGTAGTTGGATCTACAATCAAACCAGCATTGGCTGCCTCAGAGGGATCCATTACATGGATCGCATGGTACATCAAAATTGGAATCTTAACAGGCTCGTCCTGTTTTACCCACTTTATTTTTGAAGCTTCTTCATTTGTTGAGGTAGAGTCTGGCTTTGAGGTGGATTGCACAGTTTGGTTGCCTGAAGAGGATTGTTTGCTAGGAGAGAACTGAGTCTTCCAAAGATATATTCCGCCTAGGATTAGGGCAAGGAGCAAGAAAAGATTGATAATAGAAAAAAGGAATGCCTTTTTCTTAGCTTTATGTCTTTGCATGCGTCTTCCAATGTGTTTATCTGTCATGGTATCTCCTTCTAATCTCATGAGTTTAAAATTTTTACTTACATTATAACAAATATACAAATAGATTTGTAGGCATTTCTATATATTTTTGTTATAATGTTTTTTATATAAGAAATATTCAAGGAGTTCCTCATGTCTATTAAAATTGCTTTACTTGGTTTTGGAACAGTTGCCAGTGGTGTTCCTTTCTTGTTGAAAGAAAATGGAGAAAAGATTGTTCAGGCTGCTCATTCTGAGATTGAAGTTGCTAAAGTTTTGGTCAAGGATGATGCTGAAAAAGAACGTCTTTTGGCAGCTGGAAATGATTACAACTTTGTGACCAATGTGGATGAAATCTTAAATGACAGTGAAATTGCGATCGTAGTGGAGCTGATGGGACGGATTGAACCAGCTAAAACCTTTATCACGCGCGCACTTGAAGCAGGTAAACATGTGGTAACTGCTAACAAAGACTTGCTGGCAGTTCATGGTTCTGAATTGTTAGATATTGCTAAGAAAAATGGCGTTGCTCTCTACTATGAAGCAGCTGTTGCAGGCGGTATCCCTATTTTACGCACCTTGGTTAATTCATTGGCATCTGACAAGATTACCCGCGTTTTGGGCGTGGTCAATGGAACATCTAACTTCATGATGACCAAGATGGTAGAAGAAGGTTGGTCTTATGAGGATGCTCTTGCGGAAGCGCAACGTTTAGGATTTGCTGAGAGCGATCCAACTAACGACGTTGATGGAATTGACGCAGCCTATAAAATGGTTATCCTCAGCCAATTTGCTTTCGGTATGAACATCAAGTTTGAAGACGTCAGCCACCAAGGTATTCGCAACATCACTCCAGAAGATGTCGCTGTTGCTCAAGATTTGGGCTATGTGGTGAAATTGGTCGGCTCAATTGAGGAAACACCATCAGGAATCGCTGCTGAAGTAACACCGACTTTCTTGCCAAAAGCGCATCCGCTGGCTAGCGTAAACGGCGTAATGAATGCGGTCTTTGTCGAGTCAATCGGTATAGGAGAATCCATGTATTATGGCCCAGGTGCAGGTCAAAAACCAACTGCTACCAGTGTCGTTGCGGATATCGTTCGTATCGTCCGTCGCCTAAATGAAGGCACGATTGGCAAAGCTTTCAATGAATTTAGTCGCGAGCTTGTCTTGGCTAAACCTGAGGATGTTAAGAGCAACTATTATTTCTCTATCTTGGCTCCAGATGCCAAGGGTCAAGTCTTGCATTTGGCTGAAATCTTCAATGCTGAAGAAGTTTCCTTCAAGCAAATTCTGCAAGAAGGTACGGATGGTGAAACAGCTCGTGTAGTCATCATCACACATGCTGTCAGCAAGACTCAGCTAGAAAATGTCGTTGCCAAGCTCCGTGAGGTACCAGAGTTTGAATTGCTCAATACCTTTAAAGTATTAGGAGAATAAGATGAAAATTATTGTACCAGCAACCAGTGCCAATATCGGGCCTGGTTTTGACTCAGTTGGTGTCGCAGTCTCCAAATATTTAGAAATCGAAGTCTTGGAAGAAAGTCAGGAGTGGGTTATTGAGCATAACCTCAATCCTCGAATTCCAACGGATAAACGGAATTTACTAATCAAAATTGCCCTGCAATTGGCCCCAGACCTTCAGCCTCACCGCTTAAAAATGACCAGCGATGTTCCTTTGGCGCGCGGTCTTGGCTCTTCCAGCTCCGTTATTGTTGCAGGGATTGAACTGGCCAATCAGTTGGCAAATCTGAACTTATCTGATCATGAAAAGTTGAAAATTGCGACAAAAATCGAAGGGCATCCGGACAATGTCGCACCAGCAATTTATGGAAACTTAGTGATTGCAAGCTCCTTCCAAAATCAAGTTTCGGCTGTCGTGTCAGATTTCCCAGAGGTCAGCTTTATCGCTTTTATTCCCGATTATGAGTTGAGAACAGTTGAAAGCCGCCGTGTCTTGCCTAATCGCCTTTCTTATAAGGAAGCTGTTGCGGCAAGCTCTGTAGCCAATGTCGCTGTTGCAGCACTCTTAAAGGGTGATATGAAAACAGCTGGTTGTGCCATTGAATCTGATCGTTTCCATGAGAGATATCGTCAGCCGCTTATCAAAGAATTTTCTGACATCAAATTCTTAGCTAGAAAACAGGGCGCTTTTGCGACTTATATCTCTGGAGCTGGTCCGACTGTTATGGTTTTATCTCCGAAAGACAAAGCAGAGCAGATTTATCAGCAAATCAAGGAACAAGCTTTTGATGGGGAAGTTTTCCAGTTGCAAGTCGATACTCAGGGTGTACGTGTAGAAAAATAGAAGAGAGTTTGAGGATGACGAACTTGTGGACGCAGTGTTGGTCTACAATCTTCGTTCTCCTCTTTCTTTTTGCTTTGAAAAAGAATCTTAATTTCCCTCCAGTCTATCGTAAATATCATTTAATTTTGATATAATAGAGTGTAATTTGTAAAGAAGAGAGTAAGTCATGCAAAACCTAGAAAAATATTCTGCGGAATTAGAAGGGATCGACATCCGTTTCAATGAACCTTTGAGTCAATACACTTACACAAAGGTGGGCGGAGCTGCCGATTTCTTAGTTTTTCCACGCAACCGTTACGAGTTGGCGCGGATTGTCAAATTGGCCAATCGTGAACATATTCCTTGGTTGGTGCTTGGAAATTCAAGTAACATTATCGTTCGAGATGGCGGTATTCGAGGCTTTGTCATCATGTTTGATAAGCTAAGTAACGTAGCAGTAGATGGCTATACGATTGAGGCAGAAGCCGGTGCCAATCTAACTCAGACTACTCGTATTGCCCTGCATCATAGTTTGACTGGCTTTGAATTTGCCTGTGGCATCCCGGGTAGTGTCGGCGGTGCTGTCTTTATGAATGCTGGCGCTTATGGCGGAGAAATTGCTCATGTGCTCGTTTCCTGCAAGGTCTTGACACCTGAAGGCGAAATTAAGACCTTAGATGCGCGTGATATGCGCTTTGGCTATCGTCATTCACTTATTCAAGAAACTGGCGACATTGTGATTTCAGCTAAGTTTGGTCTGGCACCAGGTGTCCACCAAAACATTCGTCAGGAAATGGAACGTCTGACCTATCTGCGTGAGCTTAAGCAGCCTCTGGAATACCCATCTTGCGGGTCGGTCTTTAAGCGTCCTCTGGGACATTTTGCCGGTCAGCTCATCAGTGAGGCCGGTTTAAAAGGCTATCGAATCGGTGGTGTAGAGGTTTCAGAAAAACATGCTGGTTTCATGATTAATGTCGATCATGGTACAGCTAGCGATTATGAAAAGTTGATTGCTCATGTCATTAAAGTAGTCAAAGAGCATTCAGGTGTCACTCTGGAACGAGAAGTTCGAATTATCGGAGAAGCATAAGAGTCCGATATGTAATGTCTGACTGTTTTTCTAAGATTTGTCTAGATCTTTGGGATAGCCAATATCCATGTGTCATTAGTAAAGGGGGTGAAAGCCTATCGATATCGCAAGTATGCAGGGCCATAGTAGCCCTCGAGAGGTTTTTTTGGTGTGACAGAACCAAAAATCTGTTAATACATGGAAAAGAAGGAATTTATGCCAATTGAAAAAACCAATTATTGAGTTCAAAAACGTTTCGAAGGTTTTTGAAGACAGTAACACCGTCGTTCTCAAAGATATTAACTTTGAATTAGAAGAAGGAAAATTTTATACGCTTCTTGGAGCTTCTGGCTCTGGGAAGTCAACCATCCTTAATATTATTGCAGGACTGCTAGATGCGACAACGGGAGACATCTTTTTGGATGGCGTCCGCATCAATGACATTCCTACCAATAAACGGGATGTTCATACTGTATTCCAGTCCTACGCCCTTTTCCCGCATATGAATGTTTTTGAGAATGTAGCCTTTCCGTTGCGTTTGCGGAAGGTAGACAAAAAAGAAATTGAAGAACGGGTTACTGAAGTTCTGAAAATGGTTCAGCTGGAAGGATATGAGCGCCGTTCAATTCGGAGACTGTCAGGCGGTCAACGCCAGCGGGTAGCCATTGCCCGTGCCATCATCAATCGGCCGCGTGTTGTCCTACTAGACGAGCCTCTTTCTGCGCTGGATTTGAAGTTGCGGACGGATATGCAATACGAGCTCCGTGAACTCCAACAGCGTCTGGGAATCACTTTCGTCTTTGTCACCCACGATCAGGAAGAAGCCCTCGCCATGAGTGACTGGATTTTTGTCATGAATGAAGGGGAGATTGTCCAGTCAGGAACGCCAGTGGATATCTATGATGAGCCGATTAACCACTTTGTTGCGACCTTTATCGGAGAATCAAATATCCTGCCCGGTAAGATGATCGAAGACTACTTGGTCGAGTTCAATGGCAAACGCTTTGAAGCAGTTGACGGAGGCATGCGACCAAACGAATCCGTTGAAGTGGTGATCCGTCCAGAGGATTTGCGCATTACCTTGCCTGAAGAAGGAAAACTGCAGGTTAAAGTGGATACCCAGCTTTTCCGCGGGGTTCATTATGAGATTATTGCCTATGATGAACTCGGAAATGAATGGATGATCCACTCAACCCGCAAGGCCATCGTCGGAGAAGAAATCGGTCTGGACTTTGAGCCAGAGGATATCCATATCATGCGCCTCAATGAAACCGAAGAAGAATTCGATGCTCGGATTGAAGAATACGTAGAAATCGAAGAGCAAGAAGCAGGGCTGATCAACGCCATTGAGGAGGAAAGAGATGAAGAAAACAACCTCTAACCTTTTTATGCTTCCATATTTTCTTTGGATTCTGCTCTTTGTCCTAGCTCCAGTGATAATGATTGTCTGGAAATCATTCTTTAATATCGAAGGGCAGTTCACGCTGGAAAACTATCGGATTTATTTCACGTCGCAGAATTTGACCTATTTGAAAATGAGCTTTAACTCGGTATTTTACGCAGGCATCATCACCTTGGCGACCTTGCTCATTTCTTATCCGACTGCTTATTTTTTGACCCAGCTCAAGCATCGCCAGCTCTGGCTCATGCTGATTGTCCTGCCGACCTGGATCAATCTTTTGCTCAAAGCTTACGCCTTTATCGGCATTTTTGGACAATATGGCTCGGTGAATGAATTTCTGACCTTTATCGGTATCGGTCCCAAGCAGATTCTTTTTACTGACTTTTCTTTTATCTTTGTTGCCAGCTACATTGAGCTGCCCTTTATGATTCTGCCTATTTTCAACGTCTTGGATGATTTGGATCCCAACCTCATCAATGCCAGCTATGACCTAGGTGCCAATCGTTGGCAGACTTTCCGCAATGTGGTCTTTCCGCTTTCAATGAATGGCGTGAGAAGTGGCGTGCAGTCTGTCTTCATTCCCAGTCTCAGCCTCTTCATGCTGACGCGTTTGATCGGTGGGAACCGTGTTATTACGCTGGGGACAGCTATTGAACAGCATTTCTTGACAACGCAAAACTGGGGAATGGGCTCAACAATCGGAGTGGTTCTGATTATTGCCATGCTCTTCACCATGTGGGCAACCAAGGAAAGGAGAGAACGATGAAAAAATTTGCTAATCTCTATTTAGCGATCGTGTTTCTAATCCTTTATCTTCCGATCTTTTATTTGATTGCCTATGCTTTCAATGCTGGCGATGATATGAATAAATTTACTGGCTTTGATCTGGTTCATTTTCAAAAGTTGTTTGAAGATTCACGCTTGATTTTGATTTTGGCGCAGACTTTCTTCTTAGCCTTTCTTTCTTCCCTTATTGCTACTATTATCGGAACTTTTGGTGCTATTTATATTTACCAAGCCCGCAAGAAGTATCAGGATGCTTTCTTATCCATCAATAATATTTTGATGGTGGCGCCTGACGTTATGATTGGGGCTAGCTTCCTGATTCTCTTTACCACGGCTAAATTCCAGTTGGGCTTTGTATCTGTTTTGGCCAGCCACGTTGCCTTTTCAATTCCCATTGTTGTGCTGATGATTTTGCCAAGGCTGAAAGAAATGAATGATGACATGATTAAAGCCGCTTATGATTTGGGAGCGAGCCAAGTCCAGATGCTCAAGGAAATCATGCTTCCTTATCTGACACCAGCTATTATTGCCGGCTACTTTATGGCTTTCACCTACTCACTGGATGACTTTGCTGTAACCTTCTTTGTAACAGGAAATGGTTTCTCGACTCTTTCAGTTGAAATTTATTCCCGTGCACGGCAAGGAATTTCCTTGGAAATCAATGCCCTGTCTGCTCTGGTCTTTCTCTTTAGTATCGTTTTAGTCATTGGCTATTACTTTATCACGCGTGAGAAGGAGGAAGCAGCATGAAAAAACTCTATTCGTTTTTAGCAGGGGTTCTTGCGATTATCCTGATTTTGTGGGGAATTAGCTATCGGATTGAGAGTAAAGCCAACAGCAAGGGCAGTGATAAATTGGTTGTCTATAACTGGGGAGATTACATCGATCCAGACTTGCTGACTGAGTTTACCAAGGAAACAGGTGTGCAGGTCCAGTACGAAACTTTCGACTCCAACGAAGCTATGTACACGAAAATCAAACAGGGTGGAACAACCTACGATATTGCCATCCCGAGTGAGTACATGATTGCCAAGATGATGAAGGAAAACTTGGTTGAGAAATTGGATCATAGCCAGATCAAAGGCTTGGAAAATATTGGTTCAGACTTTTTGGATCAGCCATTTGATCCAGGAAATCAGTATTCCATTCCTTATTTCTGGGGGACGCTGGGAATTGTTTACAATACTAAAATGGTCGAACATGCGCCTGAGCATTGGAACGATCTCTGGAAGCCAGAATACAGAAACTCTATCATGATGATTGACGGAGCCCGCGAAGTCATGGGGATTGGTCTGAACTCGAATGGTCATAGCCTTAACTCCAAAGATGCTGACCAGCTGCAGGAGGCTGTCGATAAGCTTTATACTCTGACGCCCAATATCAAAGCCATCGTCGCTGATGAGATGAAGGGCTACATGATTCAGAATAATGCAGCCATCGGTGTCACCTTCTCTGGTGAAGCTCGCCAAATGCTGGAAGCTAACGAAGATTTGCGCTATGTCGTTCCGACAGAAGCCAGCAACCTTTGGTTTGATAATATCGTCATTCCTAAAACCGTAAAAAATAAAAAAGCTGCCTATCAGTTTATCAATTTCATGCTGAGACCGGAAAATGCTTATAAGAATGCGCTCTATGTCGGCTATTCAACGCCAAACCTTCCTGCTAAGGCCATGCTGCCAGAAGAAGTACAGGAAGATGAGGCTTTCTATCCAACCGAAGAAACCATGAAGCATCTGGAAGTCTATCAGCAATTAGGACCAAAATGGCTCGGAACATACAATGACCTCTATCTTCAAGTCAAAATGTATCGCAAGTAGCCAAAGAGAGTGGGAAAGAAATCGATAATTCGTTAGAATTCGATTTCGTCGTCCCACCTCCGCACAGTTGAGTAGGGCTGTAAAAGCTGATGAAATCAGCGTAGTAGAGCCCACTCAACCACTGCGTCTTGCTCGACAATCCAAAGACAATTGAGAGGCTAGGACTTTTGTCCCAGCCTCTTTTTTATATTTTGACTTGTATAATTCTTTGAAAAGTAGAAGAGAAAGTAGTAAAATTATATTAACATATGCAATAGAGCTTTGTGCTCAATTAAGGAGGAAATCATTATGTCAGTTTTCTACGTTCCATCAGTCAATTTGATTGGTAAAGGTGTCATCAATGAATTTGGCGGTCATGTCAAAGAGTTAGGCTTCAAGAAAGCTCTAATCGTCACAGACCACTACATTGCATCCAGTGATATTTTACCAAAAGTCATCAAGCCGCTAGAAGCAGAAGGCATTGAATATGTGGTTTTTGAAGGTGTAGACCCAAATCCTTCTTGTAAGAATGTCTACGATGGCTTAGCTACTCTTCAGGAAAATGACTGTGATTTTATCATCAGTGTCGGCGGTGGCTCTCCTCAGGATGCTGCTAGCCGTATTTCCATTATGGCGACAAATGGGGGCAAGCCTCAGGATTATGAGGGGCTCCACAAGTCAAAAGAAAAGGGTCTGCCAGTTGTGGCCATCAACACCACGGCGGGCACTTCTGCTGAAATTACCATCAACTATGTCATCACGGACGAAGAACGCAAGGTTAAGATGGTGATGGTTGATAAAAACAGTCTGGCTCTCATCTCTGTCAATGACCCAGAGCTCATGGTTTCCAAACCAGCTAATTTAACTGCAGCGACTGGGATGGATGCTTTGACTCATGCTGTTGAGGCCTTGGTAACTCCTGGTGCTTATGCCGTGACCAAGAAATTGTCTATCGGTGCTATTGAGTTGATTAAGGAATATTTGCCGCGAGCAGTTGCTAATGGTCATGATATAGAAGCGCGTGAAGCTATGGTCAATGCTATTTTCCTTGGCGGAATGTCCTTTAACAATGCAGGTCTAGGCTACGTGCATTCGATGGCTCACCAGCTTGGTGCGGTCTATCATTTGCCTCATGGCGTTTGCTGTGCTATGCTCCTGCCAGTAGTCGAGAGAGAAAATGCCAAACGTGTGCCAGCAGCCTTTAGAAATGTAGCTAAAGCTTTAGGCTTGCATACCGAAGGCAAGACTGATGAAGAATGTGCGGCATATGCCATTTCGGAAATCGAAACCTTGTCCGAAACGGTCGGTATTCCTAAGAAATTGACCGAGCTTGGTATTGAAGAAAAGGACTTTGACTTTGAATACCTTTCTAAGAATGCCTTGATTGATGCTTGCGCACCTAGTAATCCTTTCATGCCGACTTTGGAAGAAACCATCGCTTTATACAAAGAATTGTTTTAAGGCAAAGGAGAAAGGCTCTCCCTCTAAACTTAGTTGATTTATATCAAAAAAAGACAGTTGCTCTCTCCTACAACTGTCTTTTTAATTTATGGAAATGGGATGATGTACAGGATTAGTGTCTTAAGATGAACCTAGCAATAGCTGTAGCAACGCCATTTTCTTCGTTGCTATCTGTTACATAGTCGGCTAAGTCTTTGACATGCTGGCTAGAATTTCCCATGGCAACGCCCAAGCCAGCAAACTGGAGCATTTCAATATCGTTATTAGCATCGCCCAGTGCCATGATTTCCTCAGGATTGATCTTTAAGCGTTGCGCTAGACGCTCTAGGGCAAAGGCTTTGGTAACACCTTTTGGCATCGCCTCGTAGATGACAGGCTGGGAACGGACGCCACTGAATCGCTGGCAGAGTTCCTGCGAGAACTTGGTCTCAAAATCATCTACCTGCTCTGGATTTCCTAGAAACATAGCTTGAAACATTCGATGCTGGCCGCTGCAAGCTTCCTCAAGGCTAATTTCAGTAGGAGTCGTAAAGACGAGGGCCGCATCATCTGTCACAATTTTGCTGGCTTTCTCTCCTACGACGAAGTAATGCTCTTCATCAAACAAGGTCAACTGTACTTGGCTCTGCTCGGCCAAACTGTAGAGGTAGCGAATGTCATCGGGCTTTAATTCTTGCCAATCAACAATCTGCCAATCGCTAGTCTGATGGATAGCGCAGCCATTGTCTACGATGACATATTCATTTTCATTCTCCAAGCCCAGCTCCTGAAAGTAAGGCTTGACACCCACGAGCGGTCTGCCTGTACAGAGGACAAGCTTGACGCCAGCTTGGATAGCTAGGTGAATGGCATCAATATGAGCTTGAGGAATCTTTTTGTCCTCAGTTAGCAAGGTGCCGTCCATATCAAGGGCAATTAGTTTAATCATAGTTTTTCTCCAATAGTATTTGTGAATATTATAGCATATTTTCTATCGCTAAGAGAGCAGAAATGGGAAAAGCTTGTTTTTTTCATTTTTCAAGCCTTGTGGTATAATAAGAAAATCTAGTAAGGAAAAGAGAATCTATGAAAGCAAAGCGTATTGTATTTAAAGTTGGAACGAGCTCGTTGACAAATCCTGACGGTAGCCTGTCGCGGGCAAAGGTGCGGGAAATCACGCATCAATTATCGGTCTTGCATGAAGCAGGGCACGAGTTGATTTTGGTATCGTCTGGAGCCATTGCGGCAGGTTTTTCTTCTCTGGGCTTTAAAAAACGCCCAACCAAGGTAGCCGATAAACAGGCTTCGGCAGCTGTTGGTCAGGGCCTTCTCCTAGAGGAGTACACCACTAACCTGCTCTTGAAGAAGATTGTATCTGCTCAGATCTTGCTGACGCAGGATGATTTTGCGGATAAGCGGCGTTACAAAAATGCTCACCAAGCTCTGTCGGTTCTTCTCAATCGTGGTGCTATTCCCATTATTAATGAAAATGATACTGTTTCTATCGAGGAGCTAAAGGTGGGGGACAATGATACGCTCAGTGCTCAGGTGGCAGCCATGGTTCAGGCGGATCTTTTGGTACTTTTGACAGATGTGGATGGGCTTTACACAGCCAACCCAGCTTCAGATCCAACTGCCCAACGTCTTGAAAGAATTGAGACTATTTCTAGCGATTTGATTGACATGGCAGGCGGGGCAGGCTCCAGCAATGGGACTGGTGGTATGCTGACCAAGATCAAAGCAGCGACTTTGGCGACCATGTCTGGTGTACCAGTTTATATTTGCTCGTCGCTAAAAAGCAATGCTTTATTGGAAGCGGCGAGCCAGACTCGAGACGGGAGCTTTTTCTCAGCGCAGGATAAGGGCTTGAAGACGCAAAAGCAGTGGCTAGCCTTCTATGCCAAGAGCCAAGGTGCTATCTATGTGGATCAGGGAGCGGCACAGGCTCTGCGCTACGATGGTAAAAGCCTTCTGGCATCAGGAATTGTTAAGTTAGAGGGGCATTTTTCTTACCAAGATACAGTGATGGTGTACGAAGAAGAGACTGGTGCGATTTTAGGAAAGGGGCGTGTGCGCTTTGGTAAACCTGCCCTCAAAGACATATTGCGATCTAGCAAACCAAAGGGAGTCGTGATTCATCGTGACGATTGGATCTCTATTACTCCAGAGCTCCAATTGCTCTTTTCTGAATTTTAAGAGAAAATAGGAGCTTACTTATTTCCTTTACACGAACTCTCCAACATCTTCGCCAATAGAAAAAAGGAATTATTGTATCTTACGAAAGGAGGCGCTATGACCTCAACACAAGAATTATTTGAAATTGTTAAAAAGTCAAAAAAATCAATCAACACAGCTACAACCGCTGAGAAAAACCATGCTTTGGAAGAAATGGCAAACCAGCTCTGGCTTTCTCGTGCGGATATTTTAGCAGCCAATGAATTGGATATGGCAGCGGCTAAAGGTAAGATTTCAGATGTGATGCTGGACCGCCTCTATCTGAATGAGGAACGCATTGCTGCCATGGCAGAGGGCATTCGTCAGCTGATTGACTTAGAGGATCCTGTAGGGGAAGTCTTGGAAAGGACTGAGCTTGAGAACGGCCTTGTCATCAGTAAAAAGCGGGTGGCTATGGGCGTGATTGGGATTATCTACGAAAGCCGGCCTAATGTCACTTCTGACGCTGCAGCTCTTGCCCTAAAGAGTGGCAGTGCAGTCGTTCTGAGAAGCGGCAAGAATGCCTATCGAACTGCGTTAGCTATTGTCACGGCTCTGAAAAACGGCTTGGCTCAGACGGAGATTTCGCCAGATTGTATCCAGTTGGTTTCTGATACTAGCCGTGCTTCCGCCCAGGCTATGATGAAGGCCAAGGGCTATCTGGATTTGCTTATTCCGCGTGGAGGTGCAGGACTGATTCAGGCGGTCGTGGAAAATGCCACTGTGCCGGTTATTGAGACTGGTACCGGAATTGTCCATATCTATGTAGATAAGGATGCTGACCAAGATCAGGCTTTGGCGATTATTGAGAATGCCAAGACCAGTCGCCCCTCTGTCTGCAATGCTATGGAAGTACTACTGGTTCATGAAGAGATTGCAGCTGACTTTTTGCCACGTTTGCAGAAGATCTTGGTGACTGATCGTGATGCTGCACAAGAAAATTCTGTTGAATTACGTTTGGATGAGAAAGCGGCACAGTATATCTCGGGCTCGCAAGCTAAACCAGAAGATTTTGACACAGAATTCTTGGACTATATCTTAGCGGTCAAGCTGGTTTCCTCGCTGGAAGAAGCGGTGGAGCATATTGAAGCTCACAGCACCCATCACTCGGACGCCATTGTGACGGAGAAGGCTGAAGCGGCGGCTTACTTCACAGAGCAGGTGGATAGCGCGGCAGTTTATGTCAATGCTTCAACCCGCTTTACAGACGGCGGTCAATTTGGCCTTGGCTGCGAAATGGGGATTTCCACTCAGAAATTGCACGCCAGAGGCCCTATGGGGCTAAAAGAGTTGACCAGCTATAAATACGTCATCCAAGGGACTGGTCAAGTGAGGAAATAATGATGAAAATTGGATTTATAGGTCTGGGGAATATGGGCGGCAGTCTTGCTCGCCTAGTTGCCCAAGACGAAAGATTTAGAAGTGAATTACTACTGGCTAACCGCAGTCGAGACAAAGCTGAAAAGATTGCTGCAGAAGTTGGTGGACAGCCGGTCAGTAATGCAGAAGTTTTTGCTCAGGCAGAGGTGATTTTTCTGGGAATCAAACCAGCTCAATTTGCTGACTTGTTGACTGAGTATCAGGAAATTCTAGAAAAACGGGAGTCTCTTTTGCTGGTTTCCATGGCTGCTGGTCTGCCCTTGGAAAAATTGGAAAAAATGATACCTAGCCACCATCGTTGGATTCGGATCATGCCTAATACACCAGTAGCTGTCGGCGAGGGCGTTATTACCTATGCTTTATCCCAGCAGGCAAATCAAGCGGATGAAGACTTGTTGCGGGAGCTTCTGTCATCTGCTGGCCTTCTAGTCAAACTAGAGGAAAAGCAGTTGGATGCGGCGACAGCTCTTGCTGGTTGTGGACCAGCCTTCGTTTATCTCTTTATAGAGGCTTTAGCGGATGCAGGTGTCCGAGCAGGACTCAGTCGCGACGTATCGCTGCATCTAGCCAATCAGACCCTTTTAGGCGCTGCCAAGCTAAGTCAGGTCAGTGGCCAACATCCGGCCCAGCTCAAAGATCAGGTCTGCAGTCCGGCCGGTTCGACCATTGCCGGGGTGGCTAGTTTGGAACAAAATGTTTTTCGAGGAACGGTCATGGCTGCCGTTCAAGCTGCCTACAAGAGGACGCAGGAGTTGGGGAAATAAAGAATCTACCGACTTTGAGCTGCTTCCTTAAGGTTGGAAGTAAAAAATCTAACTTTCATGGGCAGGTCTTAGCGTAAACTAGGGAATAGCAAGGGAAAGATGTCGTTCTAGAAGATTATGGATAAAGTAGTGAAATTCCCTGAACAAGCTAGAGTGGGACAGAAATCGGTAATTCGTTAGAATTCGATTTCGTCGTCCCACCTCCGCACAGTTGAGTAGGGCTGTAAAAGCTGATGAAATCAGCGTAGTAGAGCCCACTCAACCACTGCGTCTTGCTCGACAATCCAAAGACAATTGAGAGGCTAGAACTTTTGTCCCAGCCTCGTTTTTCATTTAAAGGGAAGAATGGTATAATGAAGTAGAGAAAAATCTTGAATGAGGTACCCCATGAACGAAATCAAATGCCCTAACTGCGGGGAGGTTTTTACAGTCAATGAAAGCCAGTACAGTGAGCTTTTGTCGCAGGTGCGGACAGCGGAGTTTGACAAGGAGATCCATGCTCGGATTGAGCAGGAGCTGGCTTTAGCAGAGCAAAAATCCCAGAATGCTCAACAAGCTCTACTATCTCAGAAAGAGCAGGAAATCAGCAAACTTCAAAGTCAAATTGCTCAGTTTGAAACCCAGCAGGAATTGGCAAAGAAAGAGGCGGAGCAGGCAGCAAGTCTTCAATTGCAGGAGAAAGATAAGGAAGTTCAGCAACTAAAAAATCAGCTGACAACTCTGCGCTTGGAGCATGAAAATCAACTGCAAAAGACCTTGTCTGCGCTGGAAAAAGAGCGCGACGAGGTTAAGAATCAGCTAGTTTTGCAAGAAAAGGAAGCAGCGCTGGCTCAGACCTCGCTTAAAGAGCGCTATGAGGTAGAGCTGCGGCAGAAAGATGAGACCATAGAGTTCTATAAGGATTTCAAAGCCAAGCAGTCTACTAAAATGATTGGCGAGAGTTTGGAACAGCACTGTGAGTACGAGTTTAACAAGAACCGTATGGCCATGTTTCCGCGAGCGGAGTTTGGCAAGGACAATGATGCCAGAACAGGCAGCAAGGGTGACTACATTTACCGTGAGGTGGATGAAAATGGTGTAGAAATCCTCTCTATCATGTTTGAGATGAAAAATGAAGGCGATGAGACAGCGACCAAGAAGAAAAATGAGCATTTTTTCAAAGAGCTGGATAAGGACCGGCGGGAGAAAGGCTGTGAGTATGCTATTCTGGTGACACTTCTTGAGGCTGACAGCGAGCTCTACAATTCGGGTATTGTCGATGTATCTTATGCCTATGAGAAGATGTATGTCATCCGGCCTCAGTTCTTTCTGCCTATGATTACCCTCTTGCGTAATGCTGCGCTTAACTCGCTCAAGTACAAGCAGGAACTGGCCTTGGTGCGGGAGCAGAATATTGATATTACGCATTTTGAGGAAGATTTAGATGCCTTTAAAGTAGCTTTCGCCAAGAACTATCAGTCTGCTTCGACCAACTTTGGCAAGGCCATCGATGAGATTGACAAGGCTATCCGTCGGATGGAAGAAATCAAGAAATTCTTGACAACCTCTGAAAACCAGCTGCGCTTAGCAAACAACAAACTGGACGACGTCTCTGTCAAAAAATTGACACGCAAAAATCCTACCATGAAAGCTAAGTTTGAAGCTCTGAAGGAGAAGTAAGAAATTAAGATATGAACGGAATTATCAACTTAAGAAAAGAAGCGGGCATGACCTCGCATGATGCGGTCTTTAAGCTGCGCAAGATTTTAAAAACCAAGAAAATTGGTCACGGGGGCACCTTGGATCCAGATGTGGTTGGAGTGCTTCCGATTGCTGTAGGCAAGGCGACGCGCTTGGTTGAGTTCATGCAGGAGGAAGGCAAGGTCTATGAGGGAGAAATCACGCTGGGCTGCTCAACAACGACAGAGGATGCCAGCGGGGATATCCTAGAGCAAACGCCAGTGACGGAGCTTTTAGAAGAAGCCCTCATCGATGAAGCGATGGAGTCCATGACTGGTGAGATTCGTCAGATTCCGCCCATGTACTCAGCAGTCAAGGTCAATGGCCGCAAGCTTTATGAGTATGCAAGAGAGGGTCAAGAAGTGGAGCGGCCAGAGCGGCAGGTGACCATCTATAGTTTCGAGCGCATCAGTCCGATTTTCTATGAAGATGAACAAGCCCGCTTCCGCTTTCGAGTCAAGTGTAGCAAGGGGACCTATGTCCGAACTCTATCTGTTGATTTGGGAGCAAAGCTTGGCTTAGCCAGTCACATGTCTCAGTTGACACGGACTTCTTCAGCAGGTATGAGCTTAGATGATGCTTTGACCTTGGATGAAATAGCGGAGCGAGTAGCAGTGGAGGATTTTACATTTCTACAGCCTCTGGAGTTGGGGACAGGTGATCTACCAAAGATTGAACTAACGGAAGAACAGCTCGAAGAAGTGCGCCACGGGCGTTTTATTCCCATTGAAAATGCCGAGATTATCTTAGCAGCTTTTCATAAAGGTAAGCTTATCGCCATCTTAGAAAAAAGGGAAGAAGCTTATAAACCTAAAAAAGTTTTTCTTTGATCATATGAAAATATCAGAGTCCTGAAATTTATTTTCAGGATTTTTTATATAACTTGAATAATCAAATAAATATTGAAGTTAAAAATGGTCAGAAATTTTGTCTTAAAAGGCATAGAAGACGCTTGTATATCTTAGTACATGTTTTGAAATAAGAATACTCCAAATTTAGGCATTTTGGTAAAAAATGATAGAGAAAAAACAGGGGATTATCATTGCTTAAATCCTACTTATATGGTACACTTGGGAGAGTGACAATTTTAGAATAATAAGGAGGGTTCCAATACATGGGACAAGACTGGAAGAAGATAGAAAGGCAACGTTTTACGATTCGTAAGACGAGAGCATGGGGAGCATGTTCTGTTTTTCTAGGATCAAGTATTTTCTTTCTAGGAGGGGGAGTTGCAAGTGCGCAAGAAGTTAGTCCTTCTGCACAAGACCAAGCATCTCAAGTAGCAGAAGCTGCTAGAGTTTCAGATGAAAAAGAGTCTGAGAAACCGGCAACTGAAGCGCAAGCCGAGCCTGAAAAGAATGCTGTGTCAGCAAGTGCAAATGATCAAGCAACTGAATCCAAAGATCAAGCTGCACCGAGCACTGAAGAAGTAGCTAAAACGGAAGAAGCAGTTGTTTCAAAAGACGAGAAGTCAGAAGAAACAAGCGCTCCGAAAGAAGCTAAAGCAGAAGAAAAGGCTGAGCTAAAAGAAGAAAAAACAGAACCAAAAACACCAAGTTCTGAAGCTAATGCAGCCTCACAACCTAAGCGTTCAGGCACATCAGGATTCAGAAGTGTTAGTGGTACATCAGGATTCCGAAATACTGGTGCTGCTCGCCAAGGATCTGACTATACTGTTACTCAAGATGGTAATCTAGCTACAGTTCAAGCTAATGCCTTGAAAACTCAGCTGGATAGAGCAGCGTCAGAGAACTTGCCAGTTACACCGAACCAGCTTAGAAATTTTGGAACCGCAACAACTGACGAAGAGAGACGCAGATTAGAACGTCAAGCAGCTGATCTTCAAAATGCTGAAGCTCAGGCAATGAATAAAAAAATCTCTGATTACTTGACGGCTAAACAAAGAGCTCAACAATTAACAGGTAGAGAAGGAAGCTTGCAACAAATTGCTCCTCAAAACCTCGTTTTCTCTGATGAGCCAAACGCAACAGCTAAGATTAGGCTGGCACAAGGAGACTGGTTTGTCAAAGACAGTACGCTCACATCTCGAAATCAATATGTTCGTGAAGCTTTGGATAGTCGAAGCTACAGTGAGTGGCGAGACGGGACAACTACTCAACCGAATGCAGTTATCACTAGAGCCGATACAAGCCAACCGGCAGCAGAGCGAATCATCAAGGATCAAACAGATGCTTACTACATGGTTCATACGCAAGTTGGTAGAACTACAACAGTAGAGTACACCTTGCACAACTCATTTGCCGGTGGTCGACCTATTACGAAAGCTATTGCTAGATATACGCCTAAGAAGAGTTCTGCTTATGATGATAGTATGGTCATGGCTATCCATAAAGACCCAACTATGACAGTTTGGAATGGCTCTAGCTATGATCGTAAAGGAACTGGTAACCAATTGCATATGGAATGGGAATTCTATTATGCAGATGGTACTAAGGTGGACTTCGGTAAAACACCAGGTGTTGTTTCTTTCGCTTCACGTAACCACCACGGGAATGATATTTACGCTGAGATTTATGGTAATTTGAGCTCAAATATGCAGAATGTACAAATTGTAGGTTCTTCTATCGTTCCACAGGCAAATGGTTGGTACTATGCAAATGGTAAGAATAACTCTTATAAAGGCCAAACTGAATATCAATGGGACCAACAAGGGAATCCAAATGAATTCTGGGGAGCGGGTGCTGCAAAAGTTACAAGTGGTACATCATTGAGCTTTGATATTGCTACTACTAATCCTGGTCAGCACTGGCCACGTCCAATTCGCCAATGGTTCTCATTTAATACCAACGTAAAAGCGAATAACGTCGTAACTAACCCTAATTTGACTTATACTCCTGCAGCATATGTCAATGAAGTTCCAGCACCAGAACCAGAAAAGTCTTATGACAGATTTGTCATGGATATTCCACATAATGTCAGAGTCGTAGATTATGAGAATGCCACTCCAGATCAAAAACGCGCCTTTGACAATCAAACTGGTTCTCAGATTGTTTACCAACAAGGTAAAGACGGACAAGTTATTGTTGTAGGACCAAAACCAGAAAACCTAAATGACGTACCAAATCCTAAGTTTACAGCTCAAGAACTTGAGACACTTAAAAATGGTGGAACTGTAAGAGGATTTAAGGGGCACAATTACGTTGATCCTGTAGATACCATCATGGTTGTCAAACGTAATGCGGGACCAACTGGGCCTAAGGGTGATAAAGGCGCAACTGGAGCCACAGGTGCAACCGGTGCAGCAGGACCAAAAGGCGATAAAGGCGCAACTGGCGCAACTGGAGCCACCGGTGCAGCAGGACCAAAAGGTGATAAGGGTGCTACAGGCGCAACTGGAGCCACAGGCGCAGCAGGACCAAAAGGCGATAAGGGCACAACTGGAGCTACAGGTGCCACCGGTGCAGCAGGACCAAAAGGTGATAAGGGAGCTACAGGCGCAACTGGAGCTACAGGAGCTACAGGAGCCACAGGCGCAGCAGGCCCGAAAGGTGATAAAGGCGCAACTGGAGCTACAGGAGCGACCGGCGCTGCAGGACCAAAAGGTGATAAGGGCGCAACTGGCGCAACTGGCGCAACCGGAGCCACCGGTGCAGCAGGACCAAAAGGTGATAAAGGCGCAACTGGCGCTACCGGAGCGACCGGCGCTGCAGGACCGAAAGGTGACAAAGGCGCAACTGGAGCTAAAGGTGATAAAGGTGAAACCGGAGCAACAGGTGCCACTGGTGCTACAGGAGCGACTGGAGCAAAAGGTGAAGATGGTAAGCCATCATTGGCGCAAGTCGTAGACAACAACGATGGTACTCATACTGTTAAAGTGGGTCTAGACAAGAACGGCAATGGTCAATTGGATCCAGATGAAGTAACATCATCTACTATCGTTAAAGACGGTAAGGATGGTAAGTCTCCATTAGCTAAGGTTGTGGATAACAATAATGGCACACACACAGTTCAAGTCGGTCTTGATAAGAATGGTAATGGTCAGTTGGATCCAGATGAAGTGACATCTTCAACTATCATCAAAGATGGTAAGGATGGAAAAGCTGGTGCAACTGGTGCTACAGGTGCCACTGGTGCAGATGGAAAAGATGGTAAGCCATCATTGGCGCAAGTCGTAGACAACAACGACGGCACACACACTGTTAAAGTTGGTCTGGATAAGAACGGCAATGGCCAGTTAGATCCAGACGAAGTAACCTCATCTACCATCGTTAAAGACGGTAAGGATGGTAAGTCTCCATTAGCTAAAGTTGTAGACAACAACAATGGCACGCACACTGTTCAAGTCGGTCTTGATAAGAACGGTAATGGCCAGTTGGATCCAGATGAAGTGACATCTTCTACAGTCATTAAAGATGGAAAAGCTGGCGCAACCGGTGCTACAGGAGCGACCGGAGCTAAAGGCGATAAAGGTGCAACTGGAGCTACAGGAGCGACCGGAGCTAAAGGCGATAAAGGTGAAACCGGAGCTACAGGAGCAACTGGGGCCAAAGGTGAAGATGGCAAGCCGTCATTGGCTCAAGTCGTAGACAATAACGACGGTACTCACACTGTTAAAGTTGGTCTTGATAAGAACAATAACGGCCAATTGGATCCAGACGAAGTAACCTCATCTACCATCGTTAAAGACGGTAAGGATGGTAAATCTCCACTAGCTAAGGTTGTTGATAACAACGACGGCACCCATACTGTTCAAGTCGGACTCGATAAGAACAATAATGGCCAGTTGGATCCAGATGAAGTGACATCTTCTACAGTCATTAAAGATGGAAAAGCTGGCGCAACCGGTGCTACCGGAGCGACCGGAGCCAAAGGCGATAAAGGTGAAACTGGAGCAACAGGCGCAACTGGAGCTAAAGGCGAAGATGGTAAGCCATCATTGGCGCAAGTCGTAGACAACAACGACGGCACACACACTGTTAAAGTTGGTCTTGATAAGAACAATAACGGCCAATTGGATCCAGACGAAGTAACCTCATCTACCATCGTTAAAGACGGTAAGGATGGTAAATCTCCACTAGCTAAGGTTGTTGATAACAACAACGGCACCCATACTGTTCAAGTCGGACTCGATAAGAACAATAACGGCCAGTTGGATCCAGATGAAGTGACATCTTCTACAGTCATTAAAGATGGAAAAGCTGGCGCAACCGGAGCTACAGGAGCGACCGGAGCTAAAGGCGATAAAGGTGAAACTGGCGCCACAGGAGCAACTGGAGCTAAAGGCGAAGATGGTAAGCCATCATTGGCGCAAGTCGTAGACAACAACGACGGCACACACACTGTTAAAGTTGGTCTTGATAAGAACAATAACGGCCAATTGGATCCAGACGAAGTAACCTCATCTACCATCGTTAAAGACGGTAAGGATGGTAAATCTCCACTAGCTAAGGTTGTTGATAACAACAACGGCACCCATACTGTTCAAGTCGGACTCGATAAGAACAATAACGGCCAGTTGGATCCAGATGAAGTGACATCTTCTACAGTCATTAAAGATGGAAAAGCTGGTGCAACCGGTGCTACAGGAGCGACCGGAGCTAAAGGCGATAAAGGTGAAACCGGAGCTACAGGCGCAACTGGGGCCAAAGGTGAAGATGGCAAGCCGTCATTGGCTCAAGTCGTAGACAATAACGACGGTACTCACACTGTTAAAGTTGGTCTTGATAAGAACGGCAACGGTCAGTTGGATCCAGACGAAGTAACTTCATCTACCATCGTTAAAGACGGTAAGGATGGTAAGTCTCCATTAGCTAAGGTTGTCGATAACAACAATGGTACTCATACTGTTCAAGTCGGACTCGATAAGAACGGCAATGGCCAATTGGATCCAGATGAAGTGACATCTTCTACAGTCATTAAAGATGGAAAAGCTGGAGCCACAGGTGCCACTGGTGCTACCGGAGCTAAAGGTGATAAAGGTGAAACCGGAGCTACAGGCGCAACAGGTGCCAAAGGTGAAGATGGCAAGCCGTCATTGGCTCAAGTCGTAGACAATAACGACGGTACTCACACTGTTAAAGTTGGTCTTGATAAGAACGGCAACGGTCAATTGGATCCAGACGAAGTAACTTCATCTACCATCGTTAAAGACGGAAAAGCTGGTGCAACCGGTGCTACAGGTGCGACCGGAGCTAAAGGTGATAAAGGTGAAACTGGAGCTAAAGGCGAAGATGGTAAGCCATCATTGGCGCAAGTCGTAGACAACAACGACGGCACACACACTGTTAAAGTTGGTCTTGATAAGAACGGCAACGGCCAGTTAGATCCAGACGAAGTAACATCATCTACAATCATCAAAGATGGTAAGGATGGAAAAGCTGGTGCAACCGGTGCTACAGGCGCGACCGGAGCTAAAGGCGAAGATGGTAAGCCATCATTAGCCCAAGTCGTAGACAACAACGACGGCACACACACTGTTAAAGTTGGTCTTGATAAGAACAATAACGGCCAATTGGATCCAGACGAAGTGACATCTTCTACCATCGTTAAAGACGGTAAGGATGGTAAATCTCCACTAGCTAAGGTTGTTGATAACAACAACGGCACTCATACTGTTCAAGTCGGACTCGATAAGAACAATAACGGTCAGTTGGATCCAGATGAAGTGACATCTTCTACAGTCATTAAAGATGGAAAAGCTGGTGCAACCGGTGCTACAGGTGCGACCGGAGCTAAAGGTGATAAAGGTGAAACTGGAGCTAAAGGCGAAGATGGTAAGCCATCATTGGCGCAAGTCGTAGACAACAACGACGGTACTCATACTGTTAAAGTTGGACTGGATAAGAATGGCAACGGCCAATTGGATCCAGACGAAGTAACTTCTTCAACAATCGTTAAAGACGGAAAAGATGGTAAATCTCCACTAGCTAAGGTTGTTGATAACAACAATGGTACCCATACTGTTCAAGTCGGACTTGATAAGAACAATAATGGTCAGCTTGATCCAGATGAAGTGACATCTTCTACAGTCATTAAAGATGGAAAAGCTGGCGCAACTGGTGCTACTGGCGCAACAGGTGCCACTGGAGCTAAGGGTGATAAAGGTGAAACTGGAGCTACAGGCGCGACCGGAGCTAAAGGTGAAGATGGCAAGCCGTCATTGGCTCAAGTCGTAGACAATAACGATGGCACTCATACTGTTCAAGTCGGACTCGATAAGAACAATAACGGTCAGTTGGATCCGGACGAAGTAACATCTTCAACTATCATCAAAGATGGTAAGGATGGAAAAGCTGGCGCAACCGGTGCTACAGGAGCAACTGGAGCTAAGGGTGAAGATGGTAAATCATCATTAACTGAAGTAGTTGATAACCACGACGGTACTCATACTGTTAAAGTTGGAATCGATAAGAACGGTGATGGTAAACTTGATCCAAGCGAAGTAACGTCAACGACTATCGTTAAAGATGGTGTAACTGGCGCTACAGGAGCAACCGGTGCAACTGGTGCAGATGGAAAAGATGGTAAATCATCATTAACTGAAGTAGTTGATAACCACGACGGTACTCATACTGTTAAAGTTGGACTCGATAAGAACGGCGACGGTAAACTTGATCCAAGTGAAGTAACGTCAACGACTATCGTTAAAGACGGTGCAACTGGAGCGGATGGTAAACCATCATTGGCTAAGGTTGTAGACAATAACGATGGCACTCATACTGTTCAAGTCGGACTCGATAAGAACAATAACGGTCAGTTGGATCCGGACGAAGTAACATCTTCAACTATCATCAAAGATGGTAAGGATGGTAAAGCTGGCGCAACCGGTGCTACAGGAGCAACTGGAGCTAAGGGAGAAGATGGTAAGTCTCCATTAGCTGAAGTCGTTAACAACAATGACGGTACTCATACTGTTAAAGTTGGAATCGATAAGAACGGTGATGGTAAACTTGATCCAAGTGAAGTAACGTCAACGACTATCGTTAAAGATGGTGCCACAGGTGCCACAGGTGCTACAGGAGCGACCGGTGCAGATGGAAAAGATGGTAAATCATCATTAACTGAAGTAGTTGATAACCACGACGGTACTCATACTGTTAAAGTTGGACTCGATAAGAACGGCGACGGTAAACTTGATCCAAGCGAAGTAACGTCAACGACTATCGTTAAAGATGGTGTAACTGGCGCTACAGGAGCGACCGGTGCAACTGGTGCAGATGGAAAAGATGGTAAATCATCATTAACTGAAGTAGTGGATAACCACGACGGTACTCATACTGTTAAAGTTGGACTCGATAAGAACGGCGACGGTAAACTTGATCCAAGTGAAGTAACGTCAACGACTATCGTTAAAGACGGTGCAACTGGAGCGGATGGTAAACCATCATTGGCTAAGGTTGTAGACAATAACGATGGCACTCATACTGTTCAAGTCGGACTCGATAAGAACAATAACGGTCAGTTGGATCCGGACGAAGTAACATCTTCAACTATCATCAAAGATGGTAAGGATGGTAAAGCTGGCGCAACCGGTGCTACAGGAGCAACTGGAGCTAAGGGTGAAGATGGTAAATCATCATTAACTGAAGTAGTTGATAACCACGACGGTACTCATACTGTTAAAGTTGGACTCGATAAGAACGGCGACGGTAAACTTGATCCAAGCGAAGTAACGTCAACGACTATCGTTAAAGATGGTGCAACTGGTGCAGATGGAAAAGATGGTAAATCATCATTAACTGAAGTAGTTGATAACCACGACGGTACTCATACTGTTAAAGTTGGTCTTGATAAGAATGGCGACGGTAAGCTTGATCCAAGTGAAGTAACGTCAACGACTATCGTTAAAGACGGTGCCACAGGTGCTACAGGAGCGACCGGAGCTAAGGGCAATAAAGGTGAAGATGGTAAATCCTCATTAACTGAAGTGGTTAACAACAACGACGGTACGCATACTGTTAAGGTCGGTCTTGATAAGAACGGCGACGGTAAGCTTGATCCAAGTGAAGTAACGTCAATGACTATCGTGAAAGACGGTAAAGATGGCAAGACACCATTAGCAGAAGTAGTTGACAATCAAAATGGAACACACACCATTAAGATTGGATTTGATACAAATGGCAATGGTAAGCTTGATCCAGAAGAAGTAACCTCTGCTACAATCGTCAAAGATGGCAAAGACGGAAAAGATGGTAAGGACGGCAAAGACGGAAAAGATGGTCAAAGCTCTCTTGTAACTATCGTTGAAAATGGAGATGGCACTGTTACTATTCTTGTTGGAATTGATAAGAATAATAATGGTAAGGTTGATCCTGATGAAGTAACATCTTCTACAATTATCAGAAATGGTAAAGATGGCAAGGATGGTAAAGACGGCAAAGACGGAAAAGATGGTAAGGACGGTAAAGATGGCAAGGGTGTAACCGGTCCAACCGGTCCAACTGGTCCTACCGGTCCAACCGGCCCAACTGGTCCTACAGGCCCAACCGGTCCAACTGGTCCTACAGGCCCAACCGGTCCAACTGGTCCTACAGGTCCAACTGGTCCTACAGGCCCAACCGGTCCAACTGGTCCTACAGGCCCAACCGGTCCAACTGGTCCTACAGGCCCAACCGGTCCAACTGGTCCTACAGGTCCAACTGGTCCTACAGGCCCAACCGGCCCAACTGGTCCTACAGGTCCAACCGGTCCAACCGGCCCAACTGGTCCAACTGGCCCTACAGGTCCAACTGGTCCAACAAAACCAGTAGTTCCAACTGATCCAACTGGTCCTACTAAACCAATAAAACCAGTAGTTCCAACCGATCCAACAGTTCCGGCTAAGCCAACAAAACCTGCAGGAACAACCAAAGTAGTAGCTAAGTCAGGAACACTCCCTAATACTGGTGACAATAGCAACCATGAAGTAGGTGTTGTGGGTGCAGGCCTTCTATCTGCTGCACTTCTAGCTGCCTTAGGTGTTTCTAAGCGAAAAGAAGAAGAACTCTAAGATATTCCCTTTGTAAACTTTAAGGGATATCAAGTTTAGAGTAAAACAGAGGCTATTAGAATTGTAAATTCTATTAGCCTCTAGTTTTGTTGTATTAATGTTTTGGAGGAATTGAATGTCATCAATTGTATTGAATATGATTGTAAAAAATGAAGCCCATATAATTTTGGAAACGCTCCAAAATTTAGTCAATTCGATTACTTTTGACTACTGGGTCATTTCTGACACTGGATCCACAGATGGAACGGAAAACCTCATTTTGAACTTTTTTAGTGAGGTAGGGATTCCGGGAGAGTTGTATAAAGATGAATGGCAGAACTTTGCGCACAATAGAAATGTTGCCTTAGACCATGCAAGAGGAAAGGGAGACTATGTTCTTACCTTTGATGCAGATGACAGGATTGAAGGGAATTTAAAAATTTCTACTGATCTGGAAGCAGATGCCTATTATCTTAATTTTTCAGATGAGAGCGGAACTCTTTCATTTCGTCGCGTAGCCATTTTTAAAAATAGGCCAGAAGTCTATTGGCGAGGGGTCGTGCATGAATTTATTGAATTGCCTGAGGGTGCCACTTATGGAAATCTTGTCGGACCTTATTCAGTCATTGCAAGAACTAGAGGTGCACGAAGCCTAGATGGTGCTAAATATTTTAATGATGCAACTTTACTTGCAAATGCTGTTCATAATAAGCAAGACCCTGATTTAGAGCCCAGATATACCTTTTACTGCGGGAGATCATATCGTGGTGCAGGCTTAAATCACGAGGCACTTCCTTGGTTCAAGAAGCGGGCAGATATGACGAATGGATGGTCAGAGGAAGCTTATTATTCTTGTCTAGAGATAGCACAAATTTATGAAAATGAAGGGAAGGCTTTTGAAGGTCGAGAGTATTTGGAAAAAGCTATCCAGATCAATCCTAATCGTGCTGAAGCATGGTCTGAATTAGCTAAATTGTATAGAGAAAAAGGCCAGCATCACATTGCTTTTGCCTATGCTTACATGGCTAAAGATTTAGAATTAAATCCGGATAGTCTATTTAGCTGGGAGACGGTTTATGATTATTGGATTCCGTTTGAGTTGTTAGAAAATGGTGTCAAGATAGGGAATTTTGAAGTTGCCTACCAAGGCTTCAGAGCCTTAATTCTGGCAGGACAAGCTGATACTTATAAAAATTACTATGAATACTTGCCTCAATTTGAACAATATCTAGATAATGAGATTATTGAGAAGATTATAGAAGTAATTAACGGTACAGAAGCTTGATAGCAGCAATGCTAGATAGACTTTTGTCGATTAGAGTGGCTTGATGCAGCCTAAACTTTGAGAGTGGGACAGAAATCGGTAATTCGTTAGAATTCGATTTCGTCGTCTCACCTCCGCACAGTTGAGTAGGGCTGGAAAAGCTGATGAAATCAGCCTAGTAGAGCCCACTCAACCACTGCGTCTTGCTCGACAATCCAAAGACAATTGAGAGGCTAGGACAAAAGTCCTAGCCTCATTTGTTTTGGAGAAGCTGCTATTAGCCTAATTCTTAGTTTTGAAAGGCAGAAAAAAACCAGAAATTCCTCATGAATTTCCGATTTTTTATTTACTCTTGATAGGAAACAATGCCGATGATGGTATCGACAGCGCGTTCCATGGTTTCTAGGCTGACATATTCGAAACGGCCATGCATGTTTTCACCGCCAGCAAAGAGATTAGGTGTCGGGATGCCCATAAAGGAAATTTTTGAGCCATCAGTACCGCCACGGATCGGCTCGATAATCGGCTGGATGTCCAGACTTTCCATGACTGCTTTGGCGATATTGATCGGTGTCATGTCCTTTTCAATGACCTGCTTCATGTTGTAATACTGGTCTTTGAGGGTCAAGATGACGCGCTCGCTGCCCAGCTCTTGGTTCATTTTATCAGCAATAGCCTGCATAGCAGCTTTGCGATTTTCAAAAGCCTCTGTCTCAAAGTCACGAACAATGTAGCTGGCTTGTGCTTCCTCGACTGTACCGGTCAGGTTCATCAGGTGGTAGAAGCCTTGGTATCCCTCAGTCTTCTCTGGTCGGTCGGCTTCTGGCAGCTGGTTATGGAAGTCAATAGCCAGCTGGAGAGCATTGACCATCTGGTCTTTAGCAGTCCCTGGATGGACATTGCGGCCTTGGAAGGTCAGTTCTGCTCCAGCAGCACTAAAGGTTTCGTACTGGAGCTCGCCTAGAGGGCCGCCATCTACTGTGTAGGCGAAGTCTACATCAAAGTCTTCTGCATCAAACTTATCAGCACCGATACCGATTTCTTCGTCTGGTCCAAAGCCAACTCGGATTTCTCCATGCTTGATTTCTGGATGGGCAGATAGGTATTCGATAGCAGTCATGATTTCAGCAATACCTGACTTGTCGTCTGCTCCCAAAAGAGTGGTTCCGTCAGTCGTAATCAGGGTTTGCCCCTTGTATTTATGGAGACTGGCGAAGTCAGCAGGATCTAAGTTAAAGCCAGATTGCCCCAGCGGAATCACACCGCCGTCATAATTTTCAATGACCTGCGGCTGGATGTTTTCTGCGTTGAAGTCAGCCGTATCCATGTGAGAAATAAAGCCGATTTTGCGGGTAAAGCTTGGGTCGTTAGCTGGCAGAGTTCCAATCGCAAAGCCATTGGGCAGGTAGTAGACATTTTCCAAGCCAACCCGCTTCATTTCAGGGATAAGGACATTATTAGCAAAGTCCACCTGACTCTGAGTGCTGGGTGTCGTAGTAGATGTCTCGTCTGAGCGTGTGTTGACCTTGACATAGGTCAGGAAACGATCTAAAAGATTAGGGTATTTCATAAAAGCTCCTTTTTCATTTCATTTAAGTCTATTTTAGCACAATCTTGAACAAAAGACATCCGTAAGTCAACAATTCTATAGTTGAAAAGTCTTGGGAGATGGTCGTAGTGGAGATAACTGAAAATATGACTCATAAGGTTAGGTAATAGAAAATTGTTGCAAGCCTATTAATATAAAATTATTAAGAAAATGCAGTGGCAAATATGCTAGAGGTGCATTTTAAAAGAAATTTTGTGATATAATAAAAAGTAGAAAATCAATATAGTAAATAAGAGGTAGTGCCATGATTTATGAATTTTGTGCAGAGAATGTCACCTTACTAGACAAGGCTTTAAAGGCTGGAGCGAAGCGGGTTGAGCTGTGTGATAACCTATCAGTTGGGGGAACAACGCCTAGCTACGGTGTCATTGAGGCTGCAGTACGAATGGTTCAGCCTTATGATGCGACCGTGATGACAATGATTCGACCTCGCGGTGGGAATTTTGTCTATTCAGATATGGAAATCGAGATAATGCTCTCGGACATTCAAAAGGCACGTGAGGTGGGGAGCCATGGCCTCGTTTTTGGTGTTTTAACGGAAAATAACGAGATTGATTATCCTAAGATGGAACGGCTGCTTGAAGCCGCTCAGGGACTAGATGTGGTCTTCCATATGGCTTTTGATGCTATTCCTGCTGAATATCAGTTTGGAGAGTTAGATTGGCTGGTTGAACATGGAGTGAAGCGGATTTTGACTCATGGCGGGCCAGCGTCAGTGTCTATTCTAGAGCATTTAGCTTGGCTGGATGAATTGATTGAGCATGCGGCAGGGCGGATAGAAATTTTACCTGGTGGTGGAATCAACCTGGAAAATCGTGCTGAGATTGCTGACACTTTGGGTGTTGATCAATTGCACGGCACCAAAGTAGTATTTTAGCAGGCAAGTTCATGTTGGATTTATTTGACAAATACAGGCTGAAGGAAGAAAGTTTGCTGGATTATGGCTTTGTCAGGTCTGGTGCAGAATACAGCTATTCGACCAAGATTATGGCTGGCGACTTCCAGATGGATGTGCTGATTTCCGATGGAGAGCTGGATTTTCAGGTGTTTGACTTGGATACAGGTGACGAATACCGGCAAGTCAAGATGGAAAGTATGGCTGGAGAATTTGTCGGTCAAGTCAGGGCGGCTTGTCAGGAGGTTTTGCTGCACATTCGGCAGCATTGCTTTGAGGAAGTAGGCTTTCTTTATGAGCAAAGTCAGCGACTGAGTAGCTATGTGGCGACTACTTATCAAGGGCAGTTGGAATATCTTTGGGAAAATGCTTCTCGTAAAAGCGCTAATAGAGCCGCTGTTTTTCGCCATCAGGATAGCAAGAAATGGTACGGAGCTTTTTTGACGACCGACTGGTCTAAGTTTGAGAAGGAGCGCAGTGGTCTGATCGAGGTTCTAAATGTCAAGAGTGACCGAGTTGCGGAGCTTATTCAACAAAAAGGGATTTATCCCGCCTTTCATATGAATAAAAAATACTGGCTCAGCCTGCCCTTGGATGGGACCTTGTCGGATCAGCAGCTTTTTGATTTGCTGGATACCAGCTTTGCTCTGACCAAGAAAAAGTGAGCATGATTTACAAGAGTTTCATTTTTAACTGAAATAGCGTATAATAGAGATAATGAGAAACGGACAGTCGGATTAGGGGCTGTCCGTCCTTTGTTTGGAATGAGGAAACGAAATGAATCTTATCAGAAAACTGGACTGGTTTTTTAAACTGGAGAAGCGGAGCTACATGATCGGCATTTTGGCCTTGTCTCTGGTCAGTGTGTTTAATCTGATTCCACCACGAGTCATTGGACAGGTTATTGACCAGATTGCTGGGCGTAGTCTGACTGCCAGAGAACTTGCTTATAATCTTCTCCTTTTGATTTTGTCCGCTTTTATCATGTATGGTTTGCGGTATGTCTGGCGGCTCTATATCTTTGGCACTGCAAATAATCTGGGGCGCATCTTACGCTTTCGCCTTTTTGAACATTTTACGAAAATGTCACCAAGTTTTTATCAAAAATACCGAACGGGTGACCTCATGGCCCATGCGACCAATGATATCAATGCAGTAGTCAGCGTGGCTGGCGGTGGTGTTATGTCAGCGGTAGATGCTTCTATTACGGCCTTGGTGACCCTCATCACCATGTTCTTGGTCTTGGACTGGCGGCTAACCTTGATTTCTATTCTCCCTCTGCCCTTTCTGTCTTGGGGAACCAGCCTGATTGGTCGGAAGAATCACGAGAGCTTTAAAGCGGCTCAGGAGGCTTTTTCCGATCTCAACAATAAAGTTCAGGAGAGCGTAGCGGGGATTAAAGTAACCAAGTCCTTTGGCTATCAGAATGCGGAGACTCAGTCCTTTGCAGCAATCAATCAAGAAGTCTATCAAAAGAATATTTTAGCTGCCAAGTACAATTCTCTGTTTGACCCCATGGTGCTGATTTTTGTCGGCTTATCCTACGTTCTGACTTTGATTTTCGGAGGAATATTTATCTCTCAGGGTCAATTTACAGTCGGTGAACTGGTTACCTTTATGACTTATCTGGATATGCTGGTTTGGCCGCTGCAAGCGATGGGTTACCTAGTGAATATCAGCCAGCGGGGAGCTGTTTCTTATGAACGGATTGAGAACTTGCTGGCGGAGGAGTCGGATGTTAAGGAAGCCCAGCATCCACTTGCCAGTATTCAAAATGGTCGACTGGACTATGAGATAGATTACTTTGCTTATGAGAACGAAGTGACGTTGAAGGATATTCACTTTACATTAGAAAAAGGGCAGACTATGGGAATTGTCGGGCCGACTGGATCTGGGAAGACCACCTTGCTACGCCTTTTGCTGCGGGAGCAGGATATTCAAGAAGGAGCAATTTATCTGAACAGGCACGATATCCGAGAGTATGCTCTTAAGGATCTGCGCGGCCTGATCGGTTATGTGCCTCAGGATCAGATTCTTTTCGCCCTGTCCATTCGGGACAATATCCGCTTCGCCAATCCAGAACTATCAGAAGAGCAAGTCATTCGAGCAGCCCAGCTTTGTGGTGTTTATGAGGATATTAAGGCTATGTCGGACGGTTTGGATACGCTGCTTGGTGAGCGGGGCGTCTCGCTTTCTGGTGGTCAAAAGCAGCGTTTGGCTATGAGCAGAGCCCTCATCATCAATCCAGAAATTTTGATTTTGGATGATTCCTTGTCAGCAGTGGATGCCAAGACCGAGCATGTGATTTTAGAAAATCTCAAGCAGGAGCGAGCTGACAAGACGACCATTATCACCGCCCATCGTCTGTCAGCCATTGTCCATGCAGATTTGATTTTAGTGATGGAGAATGGTCGTATCAAGGAGCGAGGCAATCACCAAGAACTTCTGGCAGCACAGGGGTGGTATGCCCAAACCTATCAAAATCAGCAACTATATGAACGCTTTAAGGAGGAGTCTTCAAAATGACAAAACAATCAACTTTTAGACGCCTCCTAGGCTATATGTGGCGCTACAAATGGATTAGCCTATTGGCTCTAGCTTTTATTTTTGCGACAACTCTGGTGACAACGGCCTTGCCGCTCTTAGCTCGTTCTTATATAGACCAATTTGTCAGCCGAGAAGCAGCCACAAATGGTCTCTATCTGCTGGGAATTTACTATGGCCTCTTTCTTTTGCGTGTACTCCTTACTTTTCTGGGGCAATATGCTTTTGCACGGGTGGCCTACAGCATTGTCCGCGATCTTCGGCAGGAAACTTTTGCGAATATGCAGCAATTAGGCATGGCTTACTTTGACCAGACAGCAGCAGGGGCTATCGTTTCTCGCTTGACCAACGATACCCAGTCAGTGGCTGATATGTTTAGCAGTATTTTTTCAAATTTTCTCAGCTCCATGCTTATCTTGGTGGTGACAATTGCTACCATGCTGGCTCTGAATTGGCGACTGACTCTACTGATTGTCCTCTTTTTGCCTATCATGCTTGGCTCGATTATCCTGTATCAGCGGCTGTCCAATCGCTTGCTCAAACAAGTCCGAGCTAAACTAAGCGACCTCAACGTCAAACTTTCTGAGAGTATTGAAGGGATGCGGATTATCCAAGCCTTTGGTCAGGAAAAGCGGCTGTTAGAAGAATTTGAAGCAATCAATGGGGAACATTTTGACTTTAGCAATCGCTATCTAAATGTGAACAGCCTCTTTTTGCGCCCTGCTATGTCCTTGCTGAAAATCTTGGCTTATGCTCTTATTCTGACTTATTTTGGCTTGAGCTGGCAAGTAGCTGGAGTGACTGCAGGTGTCATGTATGCTTTCATCCAGTATGTCAATCAGCTTTTCAATCCCTTGATCGATGTCATGCAAAATTACTCAGTTCTTCAGACATCCATGGTGGCTGCGGAGCGCGTTTTTGAACTGATGGATCGTCGAGACTTTGAGCCTGAACAAGCGGAAGAAGGACCTGAGATTCAGGCAGGAAATATTGACTTTCAGCATGTGAGCTTTTCCTATGACGGAAAAAGAGAGATTCTAAAGGACATTTCTTTTAGCGTCAAGCAAGGTGAGACGATTGCTTTTGTCGGATCAACGGGGTCGGGAAAATCCTCCATTATCAACCTTTTCCTGCGCTTTTATGAATTTGAGAAAGGTAAGATCCTTATTGATGGCAGAGACATCAGAGACTACAGTCAAGCAGAGTTACGCCGCAATATCGGTCTTGTCTTGCAGGATCCCTTCCTCTACCACGGCACCATTGCCTCCAATATCCGCATGTATCAGGAAAATCTATCGCAAGCGGAGGTCGAAGAAGCAGCTCGCTTTGTTGATGCCCATGACTTTATCAGCCAACTACCTCTGGGATATGATAATCCGGTTACTGAGCGAGGTTCCACCTTCTCTAGTGGCCAACGACAGCTTTTGGCTTTTGCCAGAACCATCGCAACTAAGCCTAAAATCTTGATTTTGGATGAAGCCACTGCCAATATCGATTCGGAGACTGAGGAGCTGATCCAGCATTCTCTCCGGAAAATGCGGCAGGGGCGAACCACCATTGCCATCGCCCATCGGTTGTCCACGATTCAGGATGCCAATTGCATCTACGTTTTAGATAAGGGGCGCATTATTGAGTCTGGTAGCCACGAAGAGCTCTTAGCACAAAATGGGACGTACAAGAAGATGTACCAGTTACAGGCTGGAATGTTGGATGCCTGAAAAACAAGGAAAAATTCAAAGAAAAGAGGCTGGGACAAAAGTTCTAGCCTCTCAATTGTTTTTGGATTGTCGAGCAAGACGCAGTGGTTGAATGGGCTCTACTAGGCTGATTTCATCAGCTTTTACAGCCCTACTCAACTGTGCGGAGGTGGGACGACGAAATCGAATTCTAACGAATTACCGATTTCTATCCCACTCTCTTTTCTAGATAGTCTTTAAATTTTTCCAAATTTTCCTTTAAATCATCAAACCCTAGCTTAGCATAGTGGTAGGGGCAGGTCTGAATGTAGCTGCTTTCAAAAAAGTCCAGCGGCAGCTTGCTGTGTTTGAGGGAGCTGACTGAGGGAAGGGATTGGAGGTTAAAAATCACGCCATCTGTTGTCAACTGGTGGGGCAGAGGGAAATGAAGGTCGTCCAAGAGGAATTGTGCCTTATTTTTTTCAGTTTCCAGCCGGTTCAGCAAGGCTAGGCGATTCTTTTCAAACATCAGATTGTCAATATAGAGGGATAGAGCCTTTTGCATGATGAGGTTACTGTCGTAGTCAACCGCTATTTTATAGGATAGAAAGGTTTCTCGAATATGTGGTGGCAGAGCCAAGGCCGTGATGCGCAGGGCAGGAAAGAGACTGGTAGAAAAAGACTTGATATAGAGGACATGCTGGCTGTCATCTATATAATGAAAGGGTAGTTCCCGCTTGCTGTCAAAGTCAGCCAGATAGTCGTCTTCAACGATATAGACATCATAACGCTCAGCGAGGGCAAGGATTTCTTCCTTTTCCTGACGACTGTATGAATGTCCTAGTGGATAGTGAAAGCGGGGAATCGTATAGAAAAACTTGATCCGCCTTGTTTGAAAAATTCTCTCTAACTCTTTCAGGTCAATCCCAGTCGGTTTACGTTCAATGGTCTCATAAGGCAATTTCTGATTTAGCAGTATATCATTGATTCGGTGGTAGGTGGGCTGCTCAACCAGAATGGTCTCTTTTCTATTAGGGAAGTCAATCTGAGAGAGAATGTAGAGGGCTTGCTGGGTACCGGAAGTCAGAATTAAATTATCTGCAGAAGTGTAAACTGCAGAGTCCAAGAGCAAGCGCTGGACTGACTGTCGCAACTCCTCCAGTCCTTCTTGTTGGGAATAGTAGTTAAAAAGATAGTTTTCTCGACCGATCAGCGTTTCATTGACACACAGGCGGAAGTCTTCATAGGCTTGGTGGCGGTCGTCTGTCACAGCCAGCTCTATATCTTCCTTTTTATTTTGGTCATTTTCCAAGACATAGTAGCCACTCTTAGGTACAGCATAGATGTACTTCTGATAACGAAGTTCAATCAGAGCCTTCTGAGCAGTATCTTTACTGCAATGGTAGCGGTCTGCCAGCTTGCGGACGGAGGGAATCTTTTGCCCCGTAGTAAGCCTTCCCTTGTCAATGTCCCTAATAATTTTATCCATGATAACTTGGTATTTAGCTTTTGCTGCCATTCTGTCCCCCTACAGATTCCTTTCTCTTATTTTACCTTATTTCTAGGAAGTTGACAAAGTCTCTTGTTCATTTAAAATATAAAAACCAGCTTTGACTTTCTTTCAAAACTGGTTCAATCTAGAATATTTGCTTTGCGCTTATTCTTGCAGAAAGCCCAGTCTAGCTAAGGCTTCCTCAATATAGTCTAAGTCCTGCTGAGAGTCTGCCTCGATTAGATGGTAGTGGACTCCATTTGTTAGCTCGGATAAGGCACGAAAATCGCTCTCTGAAATTTGCTCTAAAAATTGCTGCACATCGCGACGGCAGGTCAATTTCAGATAGGTCTGGATTTCCCCATAGACAGGATGCTCAATCATGATATTCTGCACCCGTCCGCCATTATCAACGATGGCCAAAAGTTCGGCTTCGATATCATCCGCCTTGTGTTTGAGTTTAAAAAGTCTGTGAAAATGAGCGGGCTGATTGCTTTCTTTATAGAGATAGCCCCTATTAGTACTGATAATGGGAGTGCCATCGGCTCGCAGTAGGGCAATATCCTGAACGATAATCTGACGAGTGACATGAAATTGTTCCGCCAAAAATTGTCCATTTAAAGGTTGTCGAGCTTCTTTTAAAAGCTCTAATAAATCATTTCTTCGTTTTTTTGTCATAACTTCATTGTAAATCAAATCTCTAGAAGATTCAAGGTTTAGCGAATCTTTTTCAGAGCCTGATAGACAAATTTTGCAATGACAAAGTCAACCATGCTGTGAATGATTGTTCCAAATCCAACTAAACCGAATAGAATATAGAAGGCATTCGCCGGATAGGCTGTCGTAGTGTAAAAGAGAATGCAGACCACTACCTCGCCAAAGGCATGAATCAAGGCCAGCACGAAATTAAATATCCAAGTTTTTTTCTGATTGTCCAGTGTTTCCGGGTGTTTTTGCAGGTAAAGAGCGCCGATAGTCCCGAAGAGCAGGTGAGACAGAGCTCTCAGTGTGATGATGAAAGGAAGACCGGACATGAAAAATCCGATGGTAGAGCCGAGGACGACAATCACTGTCATGAGGGGCGAGATGAACATGGCCAGAAAGATAGCAACGTGACTGGCTAAAGTGAAGGAAGCGGGCGGAATGACAATCTTAATCGGCATAACCAGCGGGATAACAATGGCTAGGGCAGTCAAAAAAGCGGTCAGTGTCATAAACTGATTTTTAGATGTTGGTTTCATAATAAACTCCTTTTATATACTGTATATACACTAGAATAGTACATTGTTTTGTCACAAAAGTCAAGAAAGTTTTTTGAAAATAGAATGATTTTCTGGACTTATTTGTCAAATAAGATAAAATATCGTATAATAAGACGGTAAAATATGGATGCCATTCAGGTTCTGTTCTTTTTCTGAATGTCTGTCCGCCTATAAGGAGAAATGATTTAATGAATAATTTGCCAAATTGCCCAAAATGTAACTCAGAATACGTTTATGAAGACGGTGTCCTCTTGGTTTGCCCAGAATGTGCCTATGAATGGGACCCTGCAGAAGTTGCAGCAGGAGAAGCTGGTCCAGTGGCTATTGATGCGAACGGAAACCAGTTGGCCGATGGGGATACAGTTACCTTAATCAAGGACTTGAAAGTCAAAGGTGCTCCTAAGGATCTCAAACAAGGAACGCGCGTGAAAAATATCCGCATCGTCGAAGGCGACCACAATATTGACTGTAAGATTGACGGATTTGGTGCTATGAAGCTCATGTCAGAATTTGTCAAGAAAATCTGAGAAATCTTATGAATAAAAAATTAATTTTTGCTTATCGCCTTCTTCTTCTGGTTTTGGCTTTTGTCGGAGTCTATCTGGAAATTGCTAAACTTGGCGTGGGAATGCTGATGTACTACACGGTCTTGTCTAATCTTCTGGTTCTGTTATTTACCGCCTATCTTATTTTTAGGATGTGGACAGTCAATAATTGGGAGAGTTCTAAGCTGTTGCGCGTGAAGGGCGGCGTGACCATGTGTATCATGATTACCTGCGTCGTCTATCACTTGCTCCTAGCTCCGATTGCGACAGATTTTTATCGTTTGGAAAATTTCCTTTGCCATTACATTGTGCCTCTCATGTTTTTCTTTGATACTCTTGTATTTGATAAAACTCGGCAGTATCGTTGGTTTGATCCCATTTCTTGGACAGGTGTTCCGCTAATTTACATGATTTTTGCCCTTATTAACGGCTTTTTCTTGAAAATTGATATTCCCAATGCCAAGGATAAACCCTTTCCCTACTTTTTCCTTAATGTCTATAAGCACGGTTGGCCTTATGTGATCAAGATGTGCTTGATTATCTTCGTGGTTTATCTAGTCTTTGGTTATGTTTTCTACGGAATCAAATCTATCTCATTTTCAAAGAAGAAAGCTTAGATTCTTATAATAGGAATAGAAAACAGATGTTCTCTGTTTTTTATTTTGTTGAAATGGATTAGCAATTTATCGTGAAAAAAGTTCATTTTTTTCTTGAAATGGAATTGAAATTGTGGTATAGTTATAAACAATTAAATAGTCCTTTAATTCTATCCAGAGAGATAGGCAAGGAGCAAAGTAAAAATGATGGGTGGAGTGTGACAAGTGCGTCTTGTTTCAGCCTGTCTCTATTTTCTGAGGTCTCCTTGCAAAAGGAGGCTTTTTTAATGTTTTTAGGAGGTTTAGATGAAGACAAAGGAAGTTGTCGATGATATCACCATGAATCGTGCCATCACGCGGATCACCTATGAAATCATCGAGCGCAACAAGGATTTAAGCCAAATCGTTTTGGCAGGCATTAAGACCAGAGGGGTTTTCATTGCCAAGCGGATTCAGCAAAGACTGGCTCAGCTAGAGAAAATTGAGATTCCAGTTTGTGAAGTGGATACAAAGCCCTTCCGAGACGATATCAAGGTCAAGGAAGATACGACAGTGATTCCAGTTGAGATTACTGACCGCGAAGTGATTCTCGTCGACGATGTACTCTATACAGGCCGGACTATCCGTGCAGCCATTGATAATCTTGTCAGCAATGGGCGACCATCACGCGTCAGTCTTGCCGTTCTAGTGGACCGTGGGCACCGTGAGCTACCGATTCGAGCAGACTATGTTGGCAAGAATATTCCGACGAGCCGCCGAGAAGAGATTATTGTTGAAATGACTGAAAAAGATGGTCAGGACCGAGTTCTGATCGTAGAGGAGGAGACAAGATGAGTCAAGAAGTTAAATACGATGTCCATGATATGCCAAAACCTGGTTTACTCTTAGGACTTTCATTCCAGCATTTATTCGCCATGTTTGGTGCGACGGTGTTGGTTCCGATTCTGGTGGGAATTGACCCAGCGGTAGCCCTGTTTTCAAGTGGTTTAGGAACACTGGCCCACTTGACAGTGACCAAGTACAAGATTCCTGCTTATATGGGTTCCAGTTTTGCTTATATCGCTGCCATGCAAATTCTAATGAAGACAGATGGGATTGCTGCGGTTGCGCAAGGTGCTATCACGGGTGGTCTAGTCTACTTTATCGTGGCCCTCATTGTGAAATTCGCAGGTAACGCCTGGATTGATAAGATTTTGCCACCAGTAGTGGTAGGGCCAATCATCATGGTGATTGGTCTGAGTCTAGCGGGTACAGCCGTTGGCGATGTGATGTATAAGACTGTTGGAGACCAGAAGGTTTACGATATCACCTACTTTGCTATCGGGATGGTAACCCTCCTCTGTGTTATTCTCTTTAACATCTACGGTAAGAAAATCGTTGGTATTATCCCGGTACTGCTGGGCTTGATTGTTGGCTATATCTTCGCTCTGATTGTCGGAGCAGTGACAGGTCAGGAGATTATCTCTTTTGCCAACGTGACAAAAGCTTCTTGGTTCCATGTTCCACCAATGAATCTTCCGTTTATAGATTATGATTTTAAATTATATCCAAGTGCAATCCTAACAATGGCACCGATCGCCTTTGTAACGATGACAGAGCACTTTGGACATGTTATGGTTCTGAATAGCTTGACAGGCAAGGATTTCTTTAAAGAGCCTGGTTTGGATAAGACTTTGGCTGGGGATGGTCTAGCTCAGGTCATCGCAGGTATCTTTGGTGCTCCGCCAGTGACTAGCTACGGTGAAAATATCGGGGTTATGGCGCTCAATAAAATCTACAGTGTTTATGTGATTGCTGGTGCTGCTGTATTAGCGATTGTCATGAGTTTTGTTGGAAAAGTATCTGCCCTGCTCCAATCAATTCCAAGTCCAGTTTTGGGAGGCATTTCCATCGCCCTCTTCGGGGTAATTGCTTCCAGCGGTTTGAAAATTCTGATTGAAGCGCAAACCAATTTTGACAACAAAAAGAACCTGCTGATTGCCAGTGTCGTTCTGGTATCTGGTATCGGTGGTCTGACCCTGCAACTATCAGGTCTGCAAGTTTCAGGAGTTGCCTTGTCAACTGTTCTGGGAATTGCCCTCTACCTCATCCTGCCAGAACCTAAAAATTAGGCTGACGAGATTGCTACATTTGTCCAAAGTTTTTAATAAAAAAGGAGTATAACATCATGTCATCAAATCAAATCGCACTTAAAAATCTTGTATCTATGGAACACCTTACGAACGAAGAAGTAATGGCTTTGATCAAGCGCGGGATTGAATTTAAAAACGGCGCAAAGGTTCATTATGGTGAGCAGCATATCGTTGCAAATCTCTTCTTTGAATCTTCAACACGGACTCACAAGGCTTTTGAAGTAGCTGAATTAAAACTTGGATGCGACCTGCTTGACTTTGATGTCAAGACAAGCTCAGTCAACAAGGGAGAAACCTTGTACGACACGATTTTGACTATGTCAGCTCTCGGTGTAGATGTCTGTGTCATCCGTCACCCTGAGGTCGATTACTATAAAGAATTGATCGAAAGTCCAACAATTACAACTTCTATCGTAAATGGTGGTGATGGTTCTGGTCAGCATCCGAGCCAAAGTTTGCTTGACTTGATGACAATTTACCAAGAATTCGGTCATTTTGATGGTTTGAAAGTAGCTATCGCTGGTGACCTTGATCACTCTCGTGTAGCCAAGTCTAATATGCAAATCTTGAAACGTCTTGGTGCCGAGCTCTTCTTTGCTGGTCCAGATGAGTGGAGAAGTGCGGAGTTTGCTGACTATGGAAAGTTCGTAACCATTGATGAAGTGATTGACCAAGTGGACGTGATGATGTTCCTCCGCGTACAGCATGAGCGCCATGACTACAACTCTATTTTCTCTAAGGAAAATTATCATAAACTCCATGGTTTGACGCAAGAGCGCTATGATCGTATGAAGGATACCGCTATCCTGATGCACCCAGCGCCTGTCAATCGCGATGTAGAAATTGCAGACCATTTGGTTGAAGCTCCAAAATCTCGGATTGTAGAACAAATGACAAATGGCGTTTTTGTCAGAATGGCTATCATTGAGGCAGTTCTCAAAGGACGAAATTAATCTCAGATGTAGCTTGGGAGTAGGATTGGACTCAAGAAGAGTCTCCCTATTCCTTTTTTAAACTTAATCTTAAAGACTTATAAAAAAACAAATGTTAAAATCAAAAGAACTACTCGAAATTATGTTTTTTGAGTAGTTCTTTTGATTTATGCATTGTTGGATTTTGCAAAGATTCTTGGGCTGACTTTTTTGAGTTGTGGGATGAAGACCAGACTGACCCCAATAACGATAAGTCGGTCTGCATAGTCGGTCAGTGCTTGGACAATGATGGTGCTGGTGACCAGATCTAGGCCTAAGCCATGTAAGCCCTGAACGATGATGCTGGAACCGCTTGGAGTAATTCCTTTGAAGACTATCACAGTGATCAGAGAGGCCAAAGCAGTAGCTGGCAGGGAAACCAGAAATGTTTTCCAGAGGAGGTTTAGTCTTGGTTTTGAATCAGAAGTGAAAAAGACTGAGACAAGCAGAGCCAAAAGAATGGCTACTGGAGAGAAATAAATAGCAGAAATGTCTGTTGTAAAGGCGCTAATAAGAGCACTGGCAACCGCAGTTCCTACTCCCCAAATAGGTCCTAAAATGAGGCTGGCTAATATCGTTCCAAAAGTATCCAAATAAACAGGAAGTTTTAGAAAAAGAGCGATGTTGGCACCGACATAGTTTAGAGCGATGCAGATAGCTGTAAATGTAATGGTAAATGGTGTTGTTTTTTTCATAATCTTATCCTAAATTTAAAGTTTCTAGATCTTGGCAGATGATTTCCTTTGAAGTGTTGAGTATCACGGAGAGAAAATCCTGAAAGAAGAGGTGGGTGTTTACTTGAGTCAGCACCTTAGCATTGGCTTGCTTACCATAAAAATGATAGGCATCAACCAGCGTTTGTCCCATGGCAATGCCTTCCGTTGCGAGGTCGACGAAGGAGTCAAATCCTTGACAAAGGTCTTCATGTAGAAAATGAGCAACGGCCAATGGGTCGTTGATGACACAGCCGATGATATGTTCATACTCCCAATGAAAATTCCAGTAAAAACGCGTGATTTTCCCGACAAAGTCAGCAACTTCAGGGTTGATAAAACGCATATATTCTAAGAGATTGGGTGTCAAGACAATCTTTCGAGTGACATCTAGACTGACCATTTCAATCTTTTTCCCAAGTTTTTCATAAGCTTCTTGGGCTGCATGTGGATCGCACCAGTAGTTATACTCCGCTACGGGCGAGCAGTTGCCATGCGATTTGTAGGTGCCGCCCATGCTGACAAATCGGTCTAGATGTTGCCCAAGTGTAGGATTGTTCCTAAGAGCCAAGGCAATATTAGTCAAAGGTCCTAGCGCAATGATGGAAGTATCACTATTTTTCTGGAAATAGTCAGCCAGAAAGTCATAAGCTGCTTGTGGTTGGGCTTGGGCGGAACTGCTTCTTGTTATCCCGCTTTCCCCCAATCCATCCATGCCGTGTGTGTCCTGAGCGGAGACGAAGTCACGAACCAAGGGCTTGTCGGCTCCTACATAGACTGGAATATCTAGCCTATTCAGCCTTTCTAAGATTTTAAAGGCATTTTCAAGACCAAGTTCCACTGGGACATTTCCAGCAACTATGGTCAAAGCAACGACCTCTAAGTCAGGGTGTTGTAGGGCATAGAGCAGGGCTAGGCTGTCGTCTATGCCAGGGTCGCAGTCAATAATAACTTTTCTTTTCATAGGTCCTCCTTTTGAGAAATAAAATAAGGCTGAAACCTCAGTCTCAACCTCTCAGTTAGTTCTGCCAAAGCGGCAGCATACCAGAAAAAACTATGCGCAATTACATTACTTTAGAATATAAGGGTACTTAGTTTTTTATACTGGGAAGTTTGCGAACCAGTCCAAAACAAGTGTTTTGAATTATGCATTTACTATCATAAAGAAAAATATCTCAAAAGTCAATGGGAAGGGGGACAAGAATAGTCAGTCTTTTGACTTTATGATATAATAAGTAAGATAAAAGAAATGAGGAGAATACAATGGCAAAAATAGTACAAACAGATAAAGCACCAGCAGCAATCGGACCTTATGTCCAAGGAAAAATCGTCGGCAACCTTTTATTTGCCAGCGGTCAGATTCCTTTGTCACCAGAGACAGGAGAAATTGTAGGAGCAACAATTGAGGAGCAGACCCAGCAAGTTTTGAAAAATGTAGGAGCCATTTTAGAAGCAGCTGGAACAGATTTTGACCATGTGGTCAAGGCAACCTGTTTCCTAAGTGATATCAATGATTTTGTGCCATTTAATGAAGTCTACAAGACAGCCTTTAAGAGCGAGTTTCCAGCTCGTTCGGCAGTAGAAGTGGCTCGCTTGCCTCGTGATGTTAAAATCGAAATCGAAGTCATTGCCGAGATTGTGTAATAAATGCTTGGGGCTGGGAAGTTTCCCGTCCTTTTTTAGAAATAAAATGTTAGATGAAGGGAGAAAGAATGGCTGAACACAAGATTCAATTAGTGATTGTGACAGGAATGAGCGGTGCCGGAAAGACCGTTGCTATCCAGTCTTTTGAGGATTTGGGTTATTTTACCATCGATAATATGCCACCGACCCTAGTACCAAAGTTTTTGCAGCTGGTCGAAGGAACCACTGACAATGACAAACTGGCTCTGGTTGTTGATATGCGGAGTCGCTCCTTCTTTTTAGAAATTCAGGATATTCTGGATGAGCTGGAAAGAAGCACGGAAATTGATTTTAAAATTCTATTTTTGGATGCGGCTGACAAGGAATTGGTGGCTCGCTATAAGGAAACGAGACGCAGTCACCCTTTGGCAGCTGACGGGCGAATTTTAGATGGAATCAAACTGGAGCGCGAACTCTTAGCCCCTCTGAAAAATCTCAGTCAAAACGTTGTAGATACGACGGAACTGACACCACGGGAGCTCAGAAAGACCATCTCTGAACAATTTTCAAACCAGGCTGATCTGCACAGTTTCCGCATCGAAGTTATGAGTTTCGGTTTTAAATATGGTTTGCCTCTGGATGCGGACTTGGTTTTTGATGTACGTTTTCTGCCTAATCCCTACTATAAACCTGAGCTGCGCAATCAGACAGGCTTGGATAAGGATGTCTTTGACTATGTTATGAACCATGCGGAGTCAGAAGAATTTTACCAGAACCTGCTAGGCTTGATTGAGCCGATTTTGCCAGGCTATCAAAAGGAAGGAAAGTCCGTACTGACCATCGCGGTTGGCTGCACGGGCGGACAGCACCGTAGCGTGGCCTTTGCACATCGTTTGGCGGATGATTTAGCGAAAAACTGGCCAGTCAATACCAGTCATCGCGACAAAAATCGTCGGAAGGAAACGGTGAACCGCTCATGAGAAAACCGAGAATTACAGTTATCGGCGGTGGGACAGGAATTTCAGTTATTTTAAACAGCCTGCGGAAAAAGGATGTGGAGATCACAGCCATTGTCACAGTAGCAGATGATGGCGGCAGTTCTGGTGAGCTGCGGAAAAATATCCAGCAGCTGACGCCGCCGGGTGACTTGCGAAATGTTTTGGTGGCCATGTCCGACATGCCAAAGTTTTATGAGAAGGTCTTCCAGTATCGCTTTGCCAAAGGAGACGGCGTTCTAGCAGGTCATCCCCTGGGGAATTTGATTATTGCTGGCATTTCCGAAATGCAGGGTTCGACCTATAATGCCATGCAGCTTCTGACCAAGTTTTTCCATACGACAGGTAAAATCTACCCCTCAAGCGACACTCCGCTGACTTTGCATGCTGTGTTTACAGATGGAACGGAAGTTGTCGGTGAGAGCAATCTAGCTAGTAAGGCTGGTATGATTGAGCGGGTCTATGTGACCAATACCTATGATGATGCAAAGCCTGTTGCTAGTAGAAAGGTGGTCCAGAGTATTTTGGATAGCGATATGGTGGTTCTGGGACCGGGTTCTCTCTTTACCTCCATTTTGCCAAACATCGTAATCGAAGAAATCGGCCAAGCTATTTTGGATACTAAGGCAGAAGTAGCCTATGTTTGCAATATTATGACTCAACGTGGCGAAACCGAGCACTTTTCAGATAGCGACCACGTTCAAGTACTGCATCGTCATTTGGGTAAAAAGTTCATTGATACTGTCTTGGTCAATATCGAGCCAGTTCCGCGCGAGTATATGAACAGCAATAAATTTGATGAATATCTGGTTCAAGTTGAGCATAATTTTCGAGGGCTGCAAGAGCAAGTTCCGCGTGTTATTTCATCGAATTTCCTTCGATTGGAAAATGGCGGAGCTTTCCATGACGGAGAGTTACTTGTGGATGAATTGATGCAGATTATACAGGTGCGCAAATGAGCTTTACAGTGAAGGTAAAAGAAGAGCTTTTAAGCTTATCTGTAAAAGACAAAAACGAGTTGGCTGCCATGATCAAGATGGCTGGTAGCTTGGGAATTTCTTCGTCTGGCCTTACCTTATCCATTTCAACAGAAAATGCTAAGATCGCCCGCCATCTCTATGAGTTGCTGTTGGACCTTTATCAGGTCAAGTCAGAAATTCGCCACCATCAGAAGACTAATCTGCGCAAGAATCGTGTTTACACAGTATTTCTGGATCAGAAAGTGGAAGAAATCCTTTCTGATCTGCACTTGGCTGACTCCTTTTTTGGTATTGAGGTAGGTATTGACCAGGCCATTTTGTCAGATGATGAAGCCAGTCGTTCCTATCTTCGGGGAGCCTTTCTCTCGAATGGCAGCATGCGGGAGCCAGACTCAGGCAAGTACCAACTGGAAATCTTGTCCGTTTATCTGGATCATGCTGAGGACTTGGCTGCCTTGATGCGGCGTTTTCTGCTGGATGCCAAGACAATTGAGCGCAAGAAGGGGGCTGTTACTTATCTGCAGCGAGCTGAAGACATCATGGATTTTCTCATTGTCATCGGGGCTATGGAAGCCATGGCTGAGTTTGAGTCTCTTAAGCTCATGCGGGAAGCGCGCAATGACCTCAATCGAGCCAATAATGCGGAGACAGCGAACATCGCTCGCACGGTCACAGCCAGTATGAAAACGATCAATAATATTGCCAAAATCAGCGATAATATCGGCATTGATAGTCTACCTGTAGACCTGCAGGAGGTAGCTCAGCTTCGTATCCAGCATCCGGACTACTCCATCCAGCAGCTAGCTGATAGTCTGAGCCAGCCACTGACTAAGAGCGGTGTCAATCATCGCTTGAGAAAGATTAATAAAATCGCAGATGAATTATAAAAGCTGCTGAGCTTGAGCTCGGCAGCTGTTTTTTATAGGCTTGTAGAATGTTTGGGCTGAACTTTTTGCTCAGGATAGATATGGTTAATGGCATTGTTGACAGCAGTAGGTGCCTCACCTAGCCCAGTTGCAATCAGGTCAATCTTCCCCTCGTAGCTGCAGCAGTCGCCGGCTGCATAGATTCCTAGCACGGAAGTTTCTTGCTTGCTATTGACCAAAATCTTGTGACGGTTGAGCTCCAAGCCCCAATCTTTGAGATTACCGACAGAGGATTTAAAACCGTAGTTGACAAAGAGATGATCCAGAGGCAAAAGCTGACTATCCTCTCCTTTGACTTGGCTGATTTCCAAATGGGTAATCTTGCCATTTTCGCCGATCAATCGGCTCGGTATAAACGGTGTCTTAATCTCAACACTGGAAGCCTTGAGTTCTTCCACGCTATGCTCCAAAGCCCGGAAGTTATCCCGACGATGAACCAGACTGGTTTCCGCAATCTTTTCAAAAGCTAGCGCCCAGTCAACAGCCGAGTCGCCACCGCCCAGAACAACGACCTTTTTGCTAGCGTACTGGCTGATGTTTGAAACATGATAGTGAAGGTTGCTGTAGCTTTCAGCATCGTCTATCTCCAAAGCCCTCGGTTTGAAAGCACCGCCTCCCATAGCGATGATAATGGTTTTGGTCTGATGCTGGGCTTTAGAAGTCGTAATGGTGAAGTCATCATCAGATTTAACGATATCCAGCACTGTTTCATTGAGGCAAATCTCAGTCTGGAAAGTCTCCAGCTGCTCAATCAGACGCTGTGTCAGTTCTTCGCCACTTAGATTGGTAAAGCCCGGCACATCCAGAATCTTCTTCTCTGGATAGAGAATGGCTGGCTGGCCGCCCAGCTGAGGCAGGGAATCAATGATTTTCACCTTGGCTTGGCGCAAGTGGGCGTAAAATGCAGCGAACAAACCAACTGGACCGCCGCCGACAATCGTAATATCATACAGTTCAGACATAATTTTCCTCAATCTTTTTAAAATAAACTAGCATTATTGTACCACAAAAAGAGGTTGAAATGTAGTTAAATTTTTGTAGGGATTGTAAAAGCCCCATCAGGGGCTTAAGATTAAATAGCAAATAAATCATTGAGGTTTTCAGCCAGAGTTGGATGAGTGAAGATTTGCTTGCTCAAGTAGGTGTAAGGAATCTTATTATCCATGGCTACAGTCAGGATATTGATAATTTCCTGAGCCCCTGCTGAGAAGATTGTTGCTCCAACGATTTCCTTGGTTTCAGTGTTGACAACGGCCTTGAAGGCACCGCGTAAGTCAGCATTGACATGTCCGCGAGGCATAGCTGCGACTGGAATCTCCTTAACTGCAATCGGCAGTCCCTGCTCTTTGGCTTCCTTTTCAGTCAATCCGATTTGAGCCAAAGGCGGTGTGATGAACATGCTGGTAGGAACGTTCTTACGGTCTTCCAGTGTGTAGCTGCCGTCACCAGCCAGATAGCTATAAAGGATACGGAAGTCATCCAATGAGATATAAGTAAACTGCAGACCTCCGTTGACATCGCCCGCTGCAAATACACCAGGTACAGATGTTTCCAAGTGTTTGTTGACCTTGATAGCTCCGCGCTCTGTCAGCTCGATATCTGTATTTTCCAACTGCAGTGGCTCAACATTCGGCTTGCGGCCAGTAGCATAGAGCAGGGCATCAAAGCGGAATTCTCCATCCTCTGTCACAACTACAACTTCGTCACCATCATTTTTAATTTGCTTGGTTTGCACATTTTGCAGGAGTTGGATTCCGTCTTCTTCCATGTATTGCTTAGCCAGAGCAGCGATAGAAGGCTCTACTCGAGGGAGAAAGACAGGTGCAGCATCCAGTACAGTTACTTGACTGCCCAATTTGTTGTAGAGCCCAGCAAACTCTAGGCCGATGTTACCGCCGCCCAGAACTCCTAAACGTTTAGGAAGTTCCTTCAGATTTTGAATGCCAGTTGAGTCATAGACATGCTCGGTTTCAGTCAGTCCTGGAATTGGCAGGACATTGGAAACGGCACCGGTATTGATGACAATAGTTTCAGCAGTCAGTTGCTCTTTCTCATCGCCAGCTGTGATTTCGATGACTTTGTTTGAAAGGAAATGAGCTTCCGCATCGATGATGTCAACACCAGCACCACTGATTGCTGCGTAGTTCTTCCCGTTGAGACGGCTGGTTACAGCATTCTTTTCAGTCATGACTTGGTCGAAAGCCAGGCCTTTTTCAGCTGCGACAAGCAGGGTCTTGGTTGGGATGCAGGCAATATTGATACAGGTTCCCCCGTACATAGCCTTGCTTCGCTCAATCAAAGCAACTTTTTTTCCTTGGGCCGCCATTTTGGCTGCCAATGTTTTACCGGCCTTACCAAAGCCGATGACAATTAAATCATAGGTTAACATAATTTACCTCCATTTTTCAAAAAGATTGTATCACATCTAATCAGAAAATGCTGAGTTTTGCTACGCCTATTTTAAAAATGCAATCTAAAACATTTTAATACACTTTGTCCATTTTATTGGAACTAGATTCTAGCGTTTTTTCTTGCTCCATGTTATACTTTTTTTCGTCATAAATTACTATAAGGAGAAGAAATGTCTATTTTTACACTGATTTTGGCAAGTTTGGTTGCCTTGGAATTTTTCTATATTATGTACCTGGAGACCATCGCAACGACCTCAGCTACGACAGCGCGGGTTTTCGGTATGTCACAAGAGGAGTTGGAGCGGCAGTCGGTCAATACACTTTTCAAAAACCAAGGAGTTTATAACGGGCTGATAGCTGTTTTGGTCTTGATTGCGGCTTTTGTGCAGCCTAGTCCAGTTTGGCTGGGGATTTTTATGGTTTATATCATCTTGGTAGCTGCTTACGGTGCAGTGACTAGCGATCCGAAAATTTTGTTCAAGCAGGGCGGACTAGCAATGTTGACTTTGTTGAGTTTATTTTTCTAAAAAGAGCGGGAAATAGTGATTCCCAGCTCTATTTTTACATAATGATCGACTTTTTTATTAGACATGTGTAGAATAAAATTAGGAAGAGACTTTAGAAAGGATGGGAATATAATGAATCATTCAATTAAACGTTTACCAGATGGTGAATTTGCTATCTTAAAGATTATTTGGCACCTGCCAAATCCAACGACCTCTGCCCAAATTATGGAAAAGCTGGGTGAAGATAACCATTGGAAGCCTCAGACTTTATTGACAGTCTTAGCTCGCTTGACGGAAAAGGGGTTCTTAGAAAGTGTTCGAAAGGGTCGTGAGAGGCAGTATACGGCCTTGATTTCGGAAGAGGAATATTTAGAAGTAGAGACGTCAGACTTTTTGAAGCGCTATAGCGGACATTCCATGGGAGGCTTTGTCAAGACTCTCTTTTCATCTAATTCTTTTTCAGAAAATGAACTGGATGAGCTGCGTAATTTACTGAATCAGAAAGAGTAAGATGAGGTAGTATCCATGAAACAGTTCCTTTTGTCTTTCCTTTTAATCAGTCTATCAACGTCGATTTTGGTTCTGCTGCTGAGCTTGCTCTTTGCAGCCCTCAAGACTAAAATTTCAGTCAAGGTCAAGTATTTTATTTGGATTTTAATCTTGCTGAGTTTTCTGTTCCCATTCCGTCCCCAGTTCGGTTCTGGCTTTATTCGTCTGAGTACTGGCGGAACTGTTCAGACAGCCGTTAGAGCTAGCCAGACAGGAGGAGGGCAAGCTGCCTCTCAAGTGACCGAAAAAGCGAGCCAGGCTAATCTCTGGGAGTCTTTTCTAGGTCTGCCTTGGTTTGAAATATTCTTTGTTATCTGGCTGCTTGGTTGTGCATTTAACCTAGGTAAGTATGCCTATTCTTATATCCGTTTCAAAAAGATGTTGTAACGTTGGGGGACAGAAGTTGAGGATGAAGAGGCCTTGTTCCAGTTGCATTTGATCAAAGAAAAGATGGGCGTTAAAAGCAAGATTCATCTGCTCCACTACCCTATTACACAGAGCCCAATGTTGCTCGGTTTCAGGGATATTTTGATTGTGTTACCGGAGCTGGACTATACGGAGGAGGAGCTGCAGCTGATTTTCCAGCATGAGTTGACCCATTTTCAGCACCGGGATGTCTTGATCAACCTTTTTGCAATTCTCGCTAAGAGCCTACATTGGTTTAATCCAGTGGTTGGTTTTGCTTGTTGGGAAACTCAGGAAGCAGGAGAAATGTACTGCGACTACGATGTTTTGAGTAGAAAAGACACAGCTTGTCGAACTTTTTATGGTGAAACCATTCTGACAATGATTGATCGTAGTAAGAAGACTCCGATTACTTTGACAACTTGTTTTTACTCGGATAAGTTTAATCTTAAGAGGCGGATTATTGGTATCATGGATAGTCGCCTGCCGAAAAAGTTTCTGTCTGCTTCTTTCGTAGTAGCAGTTCCTCTACTTTTACTCTTGACTAGCTCGGTCTTTGCCTTAGAAAATCCAGTCGCACAAGATAGTAAACTTGTCTTAGAGTCTAAGAAAGCGGAAGGACTTAGTCAGCGTCAGGCCTTAGAAACAGTTTTGAAGGAACTTTCTCTGGCTGAAAAGGACATTAAGGATGTGCAGATTTCACGTGAGAAAGGCAATTATAAGATTCTCTTTTCACACGGACAGACGGCCCATGAGATGCTTGTCAATGCCAAGACTGGAAAAGTCGTCCAATCCAATCAGCATACCATTGTCGAAAAGACAGTAACAGTTGAAAAGAGGTTACTCCATCTTCATCTTCTGCAGCGACTCCAGCTGATAGTGGAAGTGGGAATGGGAATGCAGGTCAGATGGGAAGTGTTAGCTCGCCGACTCCTGCGACCAATACTGTGACAAATTCAAATACAAGCACCAGTACAGCACCTGTCCAACCTCCTGCTCAAACTAGCTCCTCAAAGAGTAAGGATAAAGATAGTGACGATGATAAAGACGATGACGATGACGATTAGATAAAAGATTCTACCAATCAGACTTTCTTGAAAGAAGCAGCGATTGGTAGAATTTTTTTATCTTTATTTTTGGTAGAAGCTAGTCTACAACTCATAAATTGAGGTCAATTTTAAAGTTTTTTTAATTTTAGTAATTTTCCCCTTTACTTTTGAAAACTACAAGTGTAGAATATGACCATAAACTACAAATGTAGAATAGAATTTTGAAAATACTGTCCGGAAAGTAGAAAATGGTAGAGCAAGGGCTCTCTTTCTTTTAAAATTATAAACTACATTTGTAGAATAAAAGGAGAATTAAAATGAAACAAAAACAAATCCAAACGAACTTCCAACGTGTTGAAACAAAATACATCTTAGACCGTGCGACCTTGACTCGCTTAGAAGCTGAAATGCATGCTTACCTCATTCCAGATGATTACGCAACGTCTACCATTTCAAATGTCTATTTTGACAATGATGATTTTCAAATGATCCAGGATTCGATTGCTAGAAGAGGTGGTCGTGAAAAGCTACGGATGCGGACTTATGCAGCGGAGCCAACAAAAGATAGTCAGGTATTTTTGGAGATCAAGAAAAAGTCGGAGGATGTCGGCTTCAAGTATCGTCTGGTTTCAAATTTGACTTCGGTTGTTAATTTTATTGAGAAGGGACTTGCAGACCAGACTATTTCTGATGAGCGGGTCAAGACAGAAGTGGAGCTGTTGCAGGAGCGTTATGCAGGCTTAAAATCGAGAATGGTGATTAACTATGACCGTTACTAAATGAAAGGCTCAGAGGACAAAAAAGTTCGTGTGACGGTTGATTCCAATATCCGCTTCCGTGATTATGATATAGACTTGACTTCAGGTCGCCACGGATATCCTCTATTGGAAGAGGATATGGTGATTATGGAAATCAAGGTTCCAGGGGAATATCCTCAGTGGATGTCTGAAATTTTGAATAAATACGGCCTTGAAGATCAGTCCTTCTCAAAATACGGCAAAGTCTACTTAAAATCTAAAGAATTGGTTCCTCAAGCCGTCAAGGTTTAAGGAGAGAAACAATGATTACACAACTATTTAACAGTATCTATTCTTCGGCTGAAGTCAAGGTCAACCCTCTAGCCCTAACAGCCTCCCTCGTGACAGGCTTGATTTTGGGAATCATTTTGGCCATCTTTATGGCGACAGCGATTGGGATTACGACAGGAATGGGTTTCTTAGCTCTAGGAGTTTTTTTCACGCTCCTCATTTCCTTCTTTTGGTTGCTCTTTGAAAAGATGGGTTTTAGTTCGGTTAGTCAAACCAGACGTTATGTACAAATTCAGATTCCATCTGAATTAGACTATGAAGTCCTTTTTGAAGCAATCTTTGAAACAGCCTGCAGAAGCTTTGAGTTGACCTCTGTCCAGTCCGTTGACAATAAGTTTATCGAGTTGGACTATGTGGTTGATTTGAAACCAGATGTAAGCGACCAGCGCCTCATCCAACGCTTCTTGCGCTATGAGAAGATTAAGAATATTTCCTTCTCGAAAGAAGCTAAAAAACGAAAGACCTTGTAAGATAGAAAACAGTCGTTTTGAATGACCTGCATCCCAAAAAGTTATCTTTTGGGATGCAAGTGTTTTGTTGATTGATTTAGCTATGATCTCTCTAAAATGGTATAATATAGCTATCCAGAAGTGGAGGATTGAAGAGTGCTTCATATAATAATTATCATTTCTATCATACTTTTATTACTCATGTTTCATTCTTTGATTCAGCAATCAAAGAACCCTTCAGGTTTTCTAGGAAAACGAATGATGAAATTGTGGAATCGAGCCTATATCCCCATGTTTGTATGGGCAATTCGTCATCTGGATAGGACATTTTACCCTGTAATCTTAGATGTAGGAGTTGGGAATGGTCGTTCAACCATCCTACTGAAAGAAACCTTTCCGCGAAGTACTGTAACTGGAATCGATATTTCAGATACTGCGATAGCTCAAGCCAAACAGATAGGAATGGTCAATCTAAATTTTGAACGAAGAGACGTTAGAGAGACAGGCTTTTCTGATGAAAGTTTTGATTTGATTACAGCTTTTCAAACACATTTTCATTGGCAAGACCTAGATGCTTCTTTTATAGAGCTTCGAAGGATACTCAAATCAGACGGAATGCTCTTACTAGCTTGTGAATCTAACAAGCTAACTTATTTTTTACCGAAATTTCAAAGCGAAGAAACATTTAAACGATTCTTGTTATCAGTAGGCTTTGCGCTCGTAACTAGTCAAAGAAAGGGATCGTGGATCTTTTATAAAATTGTTAAAAACTAATGGAGGTACAATCATGAAACAATTATTTTTATGTTCATACTTTGCTGGAGTCAAAAAGCTTTTTAGTGATTATGCAAAGGAAAAAAATCTAGAAAAAAAGGTTGTATTTATTCCTACCGCTGGGAACAAAGAGGACTATACTGCCTATATCGATGAGGCTCAGCAAACATTCAGAGATTTAGGCTTTGAGATAGAGATTCTGGATATTGCTTCTTGTGATCGAGAAATCGCGCAGGCAAAGATTTTCCAAAGCAAGATTCTTTATGTATCAGGCGGAAATACCTTTTATTTATTGCAAGAATTAAAGAAAAAGCAACTCCTATCTCTCATCAAAGAACAAATAAGAGATGGGTTGGTTTATGTAGGAGAATCAGCAGGGGCTATTATTACAGCCAAGGATATTGACTACAATAAACTCATGGACGACAAGACGGTAGCAACAGAGTTATCTGATACAGCAGGATTGGGTGAAGTGAATTTTTATATCCTTCCACATTATGGTGAGGAGCCTTTTACTGATAGTAGTCAGAAGACCTTTGAAATGTATAAAAATCAGCTCAGTTTAATGCTAATAAACAATTCCCAAGCCGTAATTGTAAATGGTGAAGAAAGTGAAGTCGTTTCTGAACAGACTTAAAATAAATTTCTTTTTGCTATTATGATGTTCATTCTAACAATTTGTTGCTTTTAAAAAAGAAAGTGAAGATAATATAAGTTTATGGCAGTTTTTTTCTTGACATTTATCCATTTTGCGTGTAAAATAGAATAGATCTTGGACTTGAAGGGAGTGAAAAAAATGTCAAAAACAGTAGTACGTAAGAATGAATCTCTTGACGATGCTCTTCGTCGTTTCAAACGTGCGGTTACTAAAGCTGGTACTCTTCAAGAAACACGCAAACGTGAATTCTATGAAAAACCTTCTGTAAAACGCAAACGCAAATCAGAAGCAGCTCGTAAACGTAAAAAATTCTAATCAATAGAATGAGGAAACAGCCGATTTGGCTGTTTTTTTCTTTTGGATGGAAAGCCTATAATAAAACAGAGAGTGGGACAGAAATCGGTAATTCGTTAGAATTCGATTTCGTCGTCCCACCTCCGCACAGTTGAGTAGGGCTGTAAAAGCTAATGAAATAGCGTAGTAGAGCCCACTCAACCACTGCGTCTTGCTGGACAATCCAAAGACAATTGAGAGGCTAGGACTTTGGTCCCAGCCTCTGTTTGGATATTAGTTTTGTTTTTCAAGCAAGCTCTTGATTTCTTGCAGAACTTCAAGTTCTGTTGGTCCAGCTGGTGCTTCTTCAGCAGTTTCTTCGTTCTTTTTAGCAAGGCTTTGTGCTTTTTCAGCAGACTTCACGATGAAGAAGAGAACAGTACCGACTACCAAGAAGTTGATCACGGCGCTCAAGAAGTTACCATAAGCTACCCCGTTCCATTTCAATTGAGAAATTTGCTCTAATTGTGCAGCTTTCAAAATTGGGTTGAGGAAGAGGGGAGTGATAACGTCAGTAATCAATGAGTTTACGATTGCTCCGAAAGCATTCGCAATGATAACCCCGACTGCCAAGTCAATCACGTTACCGCGTAGCAAAAATTCTTTAAGATCCTTTAACATTTTCTTTTCCTTTCAAAAAATAATTTAATATTTGAGATTATATTATAGCTTAAAGAAGCAATTATTTCAAGTTATTTGCCTATCAAATGTTTTACATTTGCGTCAAATTATTATAAAATATAGAGTGATATTCTGTGATGAATTGGAGGTATTGTCTATTGGATAAAGAAATCATTTCTGAAATAAAAAATAGTGTCAATATCGTCGATGTCATAGGAGAAACAGTAGCCTTGACTAAGGCTGGGAGAAATTTTCTGGGACTTTGTCCCTTTCATGGCGAAAAGACGCCCTCTTTCAACGTTGTAGAGGACAAGCAGTTTTATCACTGTTTTGGCTGTGGCAAGTCGGGGGATGTTTTCAAGTTTATTGAGGACTACCGAGGCGTATCCTTCATGGATGCTGTTCAGATTGTCGCAGACAGAGCGGGCATTTCCTTAGGGATGGAGAGAGCTGGCGCAGATCGACCGAGACAGGCTCATCCGCATCAGGCGCTCTACGATATTCATACAGAGGCAGCGAAGTTTTACCATGCGGTTCTGATGACGACCAAAATAGGAGAAGAAGCACGCGCTTATCTCTACAATCGTGGGCTGACAGATGAAGTCATTAAGCATTTTCAAATCGGCTTGGCTCCTAATGAAAGCAACTATCTTCATAAGAGCATGGCTGGTAAGTTTGATGAGTCCACTATCATGAACTCGGGTCTTTTTAATCTGGCAGAGAATAATCTGGTCTATGATGCTTTTCAGAACCGGATTATGTTTCCCTTGACCAATGACAAGGGTCAGGTTGTCGCCTTTTCTGGTCGAATCTGGCAAGATTCGGAGGCTGGTTCACAGACTGCCAAGTATAAGAATAGTCGCAGCACCCCTATTTTTAATAAAAGCTATGAGCTTTATCATCTGGATAAGGCCAAGCCGGTTATCAAGAAGAGCCATGAAGTCTATCTGATGGAAGGCTTTATGGACGTGATCGCGGCTTATCGGGCTGGAGTTGAAAATGCAGTCGCATCTATGGGAACAGCTCTGACGCCTGAGCATGTCCAGCATCTGCGTAAGTATTGCAAGAAAATTATTCTGACTTATGATGGAGACAGGGCTGGTCAGGCTGCGACAGCCAAGGCTTTAGAAGAGTTACGGGATATGTCGGTAGAGATTGTTTCCTTTCCTGACAATATGGATCCGGACGAATTTATTGCTAAAAATTCTGCCGAGGAATTGCGACAATTTCTAACCAAAACGCGAATTAGTGATGTAGAGTTCCTTTTGCGTTATCTCAAGCCGGATAATATTGAAAATTTGCAGGCTCAGATTGAATTCGTGGAGCGAATGGCGCCAATCATTGCTCAAACGCAGTCTATTACAGCTCAGAATTCATATATTTATATGTTGGCTGAGTTGCTACCAGATTTTGATTATCAGCAGGTAGAGAATACGGTTAACAACAGTCGTTTGGCTGAGCGAAGTAGTCGAAGCGGACAGCAGTCGGAATTTCCAAGAAGCCCTGTACTGGTAGATCTTCCGTTATCTAAGCAGCTATCACGGCTGATAAAGGCAGAAATCCACATCCTTTATCGTATGGTACATGATCCACTGGTTTTAAATAGCTATCGGCTTCGTACAGATTTCGCCTTTGATACGGCGGAATTGCAGGAGCTATACGAACTTTTACTGGCCAATGGTGAAGTAACTTCGCAGGATTTATCCAGCTTACCAGAAAGAGTCCAGCAACTTTGGTATCGGATGTTGGAGGAAGATTTGCCAGAGGAGATGGAAGACGGAGAGTTAGCAGAAGTTGAGCTGACCAGGGAACGCGAATTGCTTCGTAAGAATAATCAGCTGATTAGCAAAAAGGTTCGAGAAGCTTTGCATACTGGAGATGAGAATGCCGCTATATTAGAGGTGGAGCGCTTAATCGCACAAAAAAGAAGAATGGAGTAGGTATGGCTACAAAACAAAAAGAAGTAACAACATTAGACGTTCAAATTGCAGAATTCATCCGCAATCACAAGCAGACAGGTGTAGCGACAGACGATGAAATCAATGACCAGCTGGTCATTCCTTTCACTTTGGATGCTGATGGGATTGAGGATTTGCTGCAACGCATTCAGGATGCGGGCATCTCGATTACAGACAAGGAAGGAAATCCGAGCGCGCGTGTCTTAAATAACGAAGAGGAAGAAGCGGAGCTGACGGATGAAGAGCTCTTGGGTAGCAATTCAGCCAAGGTCAATGACCCAGTCCGCATGTATCTGAAAGAAATCGGAGTTGTGCCGCTTCTCAGCAATGAAGAAGAGCAGGAGCTGGCTATCTTAGTAGAGCAGGGTGACTTGGAAGCCAAGCAACGTCTGGCTGAGGCCAACCTGCGTCTGGTTGTTTCCATTGCTAAGCGCTATGTTGGCCGTGGTATGCAGTTCCTTGACTTGATTCAAGAAGGAAACATGGGGCTGATGAAGGCCGTTGATAAGTTTGACTACACCAAAGGATTTAAGTTTTCAACTTATGCGACTTGGTGGATTCGTCAGGCCATTACCCGTGCGATTGCCGACCAAGCTCGAACTATTCGGATTCCAGTTCACATGGTGGAAACCATTAACAAGCTGGTCCGCGAGCAACGCAATCTCCTACAGGAATTAGGTCAGGATCCAACTCCGGAGCAAATCGCTGAGCGCATGGATATGACGCCTGACAAGGTTCGTGAGATTCTCAAGATTGCCCAAGAGCCAGTTTCCTTGGAGACACCTATCGGTGAGGAAGATGACAGTCATCTGGGAGACTTTATCGAAGATGAAGTGATTGAAAATCCAGTCGACTATACAACTCGTGTCGTTCTTCGTGAGCAGTTAGATGAGGTCTTGGATACGCTGACAGACCGCGAGGAAAACGTCTTGCGTCTGCGCTTTGGTCTGGACGATGGAAAAATGCGGACACTGGAAGATGTCGGCAAGGTCTTCAATGTCACCCGCGAGCGGATTCGCCAGATTGAAGCCAAGGCACTGCGTAAACTCCGCCATCCAAGCCGCAGCAAACCACTCAGAGACTTTATCGAAGATTAAGAAATGAAGAGAATCGAGGGGCAGAAATCTTTCAGCAGGAATCGTCAAGTCGGCAATCCTAGCTGAAAACAAAAGCCCCTCAAGCTAACTTGAGCTTTTGCCATATCTATAAGGAGGATATGCATGTCAGAAAAAAAATACAGCCCTGAAGAAGTTGAAAAGATTAAAACGCGGATTTTGGAGGCTCTAGAGCAAGTTATCGACCCAGAGTTGGGGATTGATATTGTCAATCTAGGCTTGATCTATGAAATCCGCTTTGACGAGACTACTGGGGAAACGGAAATCGATATGACCCTGACAACCATGGGATGCCCGCTGGCAGATCTTCTGACCGACCAGATCTATGATGCGATGTCAGATGTTCCAGAGGTTACTAAGACAGAAGTCAAATTGGTTTGGTACCCAGCTTGGACGGTGGAAAAGATGAGCCGCTATGCTCGAATCGCTTTGGGGATTAAATAGCGACATCATACTGGAAGAAAGAGTATACAGAAAAGCACTTGAAATGGACCATCAAGTGCTTTTTAAATGCAATTTTAGATAGATTACCAGCTAGTCAGAGAAATTTCTCCACTGTTGAGCCAGATATTTTGGTCATTCTCCAACTGGACCAGAAGTTGGCCACTGTCCGAGATTTCTCTGGCCATTCCCTTATAGGTTTGATTATTTTGCTGGAAACTTACTTGTCGACCAAGGACTAGGGAGTGCTTTTTGTAAAGATAGAGTAAGTCTTGGGGATCGCTTTCGTAGAAACATCTCCAAATTTCAGCAATCAGCTCATTTCTGCTGATAGGAGCCCGCTCTTCAAAGAGTGAGCCTGCCTTATCTTGCAATTCTTTTGGGAAATCATGAATGCAAAAATTAAAACCGACACCAATAATAATGTCTGTGACTAAGCCTGTCTCAACGGAAGTAGTAGCCTCAGTTAAAATGCCAGCGATTTTTTTATCCTTGTAGTAAATATCGTTGACCCACTTGATATCTATGTCTATGAGGGTTAGATTTTTTACAGCCTGATAGATTGCTCCAGCTGTCAGGAGAGTATAAGCAGGGATTTGATCAAAAGACAGGTTGGGCTTGAGATGGAGGGACATATAGAAGCCGCCTTGTTTTGGAGAGAAGAAGTCTCGGCCGAAGCGACCGCGGCCGGCTGATTGAGCAGCAGCCAGATAGAGTGTATTTGCCTCGCCACCCGCTTCCAGACCTGCTTTGGCATCTATCTGAGTAGATTGGCAGTTGGGGTTGAAGGAAACCTTGATAGGTGCCTTCTTTTCAATGATTTCTGGGATTAGTAAATCCCCCGCCTTGAGCTTATAGCCACGGTTTTTCACGGAATCAATCTGGATTCCTTCTTTTTCCAAGCGCTGAATGGCCTTCCAAATGGAGGTTCTGGAAATACCCAATGTCTGAGCCAGGCTTTCCCCGTTAACATAATCGTCAGCTTGGCTGAGAATGGTAAACAATTTTTCGTAGGTTTTCATTCGTTCTTTCTCTGTTAAATACTGCTTTCTCGAATGGTCAGCTTGGTAGAAAGTTTGACCATATAGGGAATGACATCATCTTCGGATGCTAAACTTTGATCCAGAATATGCAGGGCCTGTTTACCCATTTCTTCTGTAAAAACGGTGACCGTACTGAGACTGGGATAGATGTACTTAGCAATAGAGGTATCATTAAATGAAATAATGCTGACATCTTGGGGAACCTGAATTCCGTGTTCTTGCAGAGCCCGCAAGGCACCAATGGCTAAAGCATCGCTGGAGATGAAGAAGGCGGATGGCAGCTTATCCTTGTGCTCATTGATGAGCTCTGTCATCATCTGATAGCCTGATTCCGAAGAAAAGCTGCCTACCTTAACGAAGTCAGCTTGAAAGATTCCTTTGTCAGATAGATACTGCTGGAAGCTCGTAAGACGAGGGTCACTGATGAGGCTAGCCTGGTCAGAGGTTCTTTCTTGCCCAGCAATCATGCCAATCTGGTCAAAACCAGCATTTATGAAGTGCTCAAGAACCTTCCTTACAGCATTCTCAAAATCAACAGTCACACAGCTGTGACCTGCATTAAGCGTATCACTGTCGACAAAAACTAAGTGGTTGCTGTACTGCTCCAGCTGTTGAATTTGAGCTGGGCTGAATTTGCCGATGGCAATCAAGCCATCAATGTCTTTTAATTGATCAAGAGAATCATTTTGAAACATTCTGAGAATCTCATAGCCCAATTCCTGGGTTTTTTTTTCAATACCCAAGCGAATAGAGTAGTAGTAAAGGTCATCGAGCTCTTCCTGCTCAGTGTACCATTCAATGAGCCCAATACGGTAGGTCTGAGTCTTGCTTGGCTTAGTTTTTCTTGATTTTTTATAGTTCAGCTGCTCAGCGATATCAAATATCTTTTTACGAGTGCCATCGCTGACCGACATGCCAGGGTCGTAGTTGAGTACACGGGAGACCGTAGCGGGAGAGACTCCAGCAGCCTGGGCGATATCTTTAATCGTAGCCATTTTTTTCTCCTATTTATCTTATATGGGCTATTATACCTCAAAAACAAGTAAATAACAAAGAGGAATTTAGTAAATTTTTCGCATTTGGCTTGGTGAACAGTTGAAATATTTTTTGAAAGTTTTTGAAAAATAAAGTGGGTCAGAAAAACCAACCGAATAGGCAATAAATTTAATTGGTTGAGTAGTAGTTTCCAGAAGTTGTTTTCCTCTATGCATGCGTATATAATGCAGATACTCTTTGGGAGAGAGTCCATTGTATTCTTTAAAAATGGTTGTCAAATAGCTGCGATTGACATTTAGTTCATTAGCAATACCTTGAATGCTCAGTTGTTCAAGCGGATAGCGAGTTTCTAGAATACGTTTGGTATCTATATACAACTGATAAGTGGAATTTTGCTGTTTCAGGAGCTGTTGGTTTGGTGCGAGCTTTCCCAGTTTAAATAGTAGTTCATATAGCATGGCGAGAAGTTGTAAATGACTTAGCATGGTAGATTGGGAATGTTCAGCCTCTTGAATAATATCTATAATAAACTTTCCCAAACTATCAGTAGGAGTAGTACTTGAATTTCTTAGAAAACCTGTTTTGCCAATTTCTGATAAGTTAAAATAATCCGAAACCTTTGTTCCACTAATTCCGAGCCAATAATAGGACCAAGGATCTTCAGAATCTGCCTTATAGTAAGTTAGTTCGTTTGGTTTTAGTAGGAATAAATCTCCAGCTTTCAGGAAAATTTGTTCCCCTTTATAGTGAAAGACTCCTTTGCCTTTTGTAATAAAATGAAGGACGAATCCGTCACGAATAGCAGGCCCGAAAGAATAGTTTGGCTGGCAATCCTCATAGCCGTAAAAGTCTAATAATAAATCAATTGTTCCCGTCTGGTATTCTGAAAATATAAGCATACTTTTTACATCTCCATACTTTAGAAATAATATTGTAATTTTTATTGTTACCTAACATTTTACCATATTTCCCTAACATAATTCTATTTTAGAAAGCGATTTCATAAGGTAAAATATTAGTAAATATGGAGGTTCAGAAATGGCTATAAAAATAGACAAGCATCTATTCTACATCAATACAAAAAATTCTAGTCTTATCATTGAGGAAAGGGATGGCTACCTTTTGCTTAAACACTTAGGCAGAAAAATAGAATCCTATCATTTTTCCAATACAGTATTTGAGCGAGATCATGCTTTTTCTGGTAATCCGAGGTCGAATGAGCGGAGTTTTAGCTTAGATACCCAGCGACAGGTTTTGGGGCAGCATGGTTTAGGAGACTTCCGGCAACCTTCTCTGCAAGTCCAACATGCTAATAATGAAGTAACAGATTTTCGGTTTGTTGAGAGTCAGCTGATTAAGGGAGATTTCGAAGTTCCAGGACTGCCTAGCCCTCACAGTACAGAAGAAGCAGAAACACTGGCCTTTATTTTAGAGGATACAGTAGCTCACTTACGCCTCACTCTTTATTACACAGCTTTTGAGGATAGCAATACCATTGCAACCTTTACTAAGCTGGAAAATATCGGTAGAGAGACAGCAGTCATACATAAGAACTTGAGCTTAATGGCAGATTTGCCGGCAGGTACTTATGATGTGATTAGTTTACAGGGAGCTTATGCTAGGGAAAAAACAGTTCGTCGTCACAAGCTAGAACAGGGAATTTTTAAAATAGCTTCCAACCGAGGAGCTTCTGGTCACGCACAGACTCCAAGCCTTATCCTTTGTGATAGTGAAACGACGGAAGAGGCTGGTCAAGTTTGGGCAATTCAGCTCCTTTATAGCGGAAACTTTGAAGCTTGGATTCAGCAAAATCAGTTGAATGAAGTTCGGCTAGGTATCGGTATCAATGAAGATAACTTTGCTTGGAAACTGGAAGCGGGGCAGACTTTCTATAGTCCTGTTGCTCTGATGAATTATTCGGCTCAGGGTTTGACTGGTCTTAGTCACGAGAGCCAAGCTTTTGTTCAAGAGCATATCATTCCTAAAGCTTTTGCGAAGCGAGAGCGGCCAATTTTAATCAATAACTGGGAAGCAACTTACTTTGATTTCAAAAAAGAGAAGTTGCTAGAGTTAGCAGATGAGGCACAGAAAGTTGGTATTGAGCTCTTTGTTCTCGATGATGGCTGGTTTGGCAACCGTTTTGATGACAATCGGGCTCTGGGCGACTGGTTTGTCAATGAAGATAAGCTAGGTGGCAGTTTGACAGAGCTCATAGCAGAAGTTCATAGCAGAGGATTGCAATTTGGTTTATGGGTTGAGCCAGAAATGATTTCCGTAGACAGTCAGCTTTATCGGGCACATCCAGACTGGGCTATTCAAGTACCCAATCGGAATCATACTTACTCTCGCAATCAACTTGTATTGGATTATGCTAATCCAGATGTGGTAGCCTATATCAAAGAAACACTGGATCAGCTGTTTAGTCAGCACGATATTGACTACATAAAATGGGATATGAATCGTAATATTACCAATCTTGGGAATGGCATTGACTATCTGGCGACCAAAATGCAGTCACATAAGTATATCTTGGGGCTTTATGAAATTGTAAAATATTTGACAGAGAAATATGAGAATATTTTATTTGAGTCCTGCTCAGGTGGTGGTGGACGAAATGATCTTGGTATGATGCGGTATTTCCCTCAAGTCTGGGCTAGTGATAATACCGATGCCATAGCTCGTTTGCCAATCCAATATGGGTCTTCTTATCTTTATCCGACTATTTCAATGGGTGCCCATGTGTCGGCAGTGCCTAATCATCAGATGGGACGAATTACTCCGCTGGCAACTCGGGGCCATGTGGCTATGATGGGAAATCTGGGGTATGAGCTTGATTTGACTAGTCTATCAGATGAAGAGAAAGCGGCGATTGCAGACCAGGTGAAGTTGTATAAAGAATTACGGCCAGTGGTCCAGCTAGGACGTCAGTATAGGCTAATCAATCCAGATGTTGGCTCCAATGAAGCAGCAGTTCAATTTAACTATGAAGATCAAACGATTGTAACCTACGTCCGAGTCTTATCAGTTGTGGAAACGATGGAAACGACCTTGAAACTAAAAGACTTAGAGGAAGAAGGGCTTTATGAGCTGCAGGGAAATGGCGCAGTTTACTCAGGTGCAGAACTCATGTATGCTGGTATCACTATGAATCTTCCGCAAGGAGATTATCTTAGCAGACAGTTGCATTTTATTAAAAAATAAGGAGGTTAGACCATGAAATGGTATAAAAAGATGAGCTTAGCTGCTATTACAGGACTGTCCCTTTTGGGGCTGTCAGCTTGCAGCAGCCAAGGGGAGTCGACAGATGGTAAGGTAACGATTGAGTATTTCAATCAGAAGGGTGAAATGGTTGATACCCTTCGTGAGATTGCCAAAGACTTCGAAAAAGAAAATCCGAATGTGCATGTGAAAGTGGTGAATGTTCCTAACGCTGGGGAAGTACTCAAAACTCGCGTTCTGGCTGGAGATGTTCCTGATGTTGTCAATATCTATCCCCAGTCTATTGAATTGCAAGAATGGGCCAAAGCTGGCTACTTTGAAGATTTATCTAATAAAGATTATCTCAAGCGAGTTAAGAATCATTACGCAGATAAATATGCGATTGACGGAAAAATTTATAATATACCTTATACTGCTAATGCTTATGGTATCTATTACAACAAAGATAAATTCGAAGAACTGGGATTGAAAGTTCCAGAGACTTGGGATGAATTTGAGGAATTAGTTGATACGATTATAGCAAAAGGGGAAACGCCTTTTGCCATTGCAGGAGCAGATACTTGGACTTTGAATGGTTATCATCAGTTAGCTCTTGCCACTGCAACAGGAGGTGGTAAGGAAGCGAATGATTACCTACGTTTTTCCAAGCCAAATGCCATCAAGTCTTCAGATTCAGTGCTTAAAGATGATTTCAGACTGTTAGATTTATTCCGCAAAAAAGGAGCCATGCAAACCAACTGGCAGGGAGCAGGCTATACTGATGTTGTCGGTGCCTTTGCTAGAGGCGATGCCCTGATGACTCCAAATGGTTCTTGGGCTATCACAGCAATCAATGCGCAAGATCCTAAGTTTAATGTTGGAACTTTCCCTTTCCCTGGAAAGCAAAAAGGACAAAGCTTGACCATTGGAGCAGGAGACCTAGCTTGGTCTATCTCGTCAAGTAGTAAGCACAAGAAAGAAGCCAATGCTTTTGTTGAATATATGTCACGTCCAGAAGTTATGCAGAAATATTATGATGTGGACGGTTCACCAACAGCTATTGAAGGTGTCAAGGAAGCTGGGTCAGATGCACCGCTGGCCGGTCTTGCTAAGCTAGCATTTACAGACCGGCATCTCGTTTGGCTAGCTCAAGACTGGACCAGTGAAAGTGATTTTTATACCTTGACTGGGAACTATATTACAACTGGAAACAAAGAGGATATGGCGAAAGCACTAAATGCCTTCTTCAATCCGATGAAAGCAGACGTAGAGTAGGAGTAGATCTACTATGAAAAAATTGATTGAGAAATATTGGGGCTGGCTCTTTGTCCTTGTTCCCCTTGTACTACAGGCTGTATTCTTTTATGTGCCCATGTTTCAAGGTGCCTTCTACAGCCTGACAAACTGGACTGGTTTGACCTATAATTATAAGTTTGTCGGACTCAATAACTTTATGCTCCTCATGAGCGATCCTAAGTTTATGAACGCGATAGGCTTTACATTGATTATTACTATTTGTATGGTGGTTGGTGAGATTATGCTGGGAATCTGGATAGCACGAGCTCTCAACTCGAAGATAAAGGGAAAGACTTTCTTTCGAGCTTGGTTTTTCTTCCCTGCTGTTCTGTCTGGATTGACTGTGGCTCTTATCTTTAAGCAACTTTTCAACTACGGATTGCCAGCTATAGGGAATGCTTTAGGAATTGAATTTCTTAAAACTAGCCTTCTAGGAACGAATGGCGGTGCAATCTTTGCAGCAATCTTCGTCTTGCTTTGGCAAGGGGTAGCCATGCCCATCATCATCTTCCTAGCTGGTCTTCAGTCTATCCCGACTGAGATTACTGAAGCAGCTCGAATTGATGGAGCTAGCAGCAAACAAATCTTTTGGAAGGTGGAACTTCCTTATCTCCTACCAAGCGTTTCCATGGTCTTTATCTTGGCTCTAAAAGGTGGTTTGACAGCATTTGACCAGGTCTTTGCCATGACAGGAGGCGGTCCGAATAATGCGACCACCTCTCTAGGACTTCTGGTATACAACTATGCTTTTAAGAGCAATCAATTTGGTTATGCCAATGCCATTGCTGTTATCTTGTTTCTCTTGATTGCGGTTATTTCTATTATCCAGTTGAGAGTATCTAAGAAATTTGAAATCTAAGAGGAGAAGCCCGATGAAAAATGCAGAAAGAAAAGCTAATTTTAGTAAATATACCTTGCTAACACTGGGGTCTATTATCATTTTAATTCCACTCTTAGCAACGATATTCAGTTCCTTTAAGTCTACCAAAGACATCGTTAATAATTTTTTTGGATTTCCGACTCAACCGACTTTAGAAAATTTTCAACGCCTTTTGGCCGATGGTATCGGAGGCTACTATTGGAATTCAATTGTAATCACGGTTCTATCTTTGGCTGTTGTCATGATTTTTATTCCCATGGCTGCTTACTCTATCGCTCGTAATATGTCTAAGAGAAAAGCTTTTGGTATTATGTATACGCTTTTGATTTTAGGGATTTTCGTTCCTTTTCAAGTTATCATGATTCCTATTACAGTTATGATGAGTAAGCTAGGGCTAGCCAACACTTGGGGATTAATTATCCTCTATCTGACTTACGCTGTTCCACAGACTCTCTTTCTCTATGTAGGCTACATTAAGATTTCCATTCCAGACAGTCTGGATGAGGCAGCAGAAATTGACGGTGCTGGAAAGTTTACAACCTATTTCAAGATTATCTTTCCTATGATGAAACCCATGCATGCGACAACCATGATTATCAATGCCCTCTGGTTCTGGAATGATTTCATGCTTCCTCTCTTGGTACTCAATAAAGACTCCAAGATGTGGACTCTGCCACTCTTCCAATATAACTACACAGGTCAATACTTTAATGATTATGGACCGAGCTTTGCTTCTTATGTTGTTGGGATTATTACCATTACTATCGTCTATCTCATCTTCCAGCGCAACATTATTGCTGGAATGAGCAATGGGGCAGTGAAGTAAGCTCAAGATACAAAGACTGTAAAAAGCTCACAGTGCATACAAAGGCGACCACATCCATAAACTACTGAATTAGTAACGGCTGTAGAAAAATAGGGAATCTGAAAAAGAAGCTTCAGCTTTTTGGAAGATTCATCTTTCGCACAGAGCATAGGGCGTGTCCTATTAGGCGCACTGGAGTAGAAACCGAGCTAAGGGATAGAAAACCTAAAACCGCTAGGAAAGGATATAGAAGACAAGATTTTAGAGGAGAAGACTATGGCTATTCAAAATAAGACCATGCTGATTACTTACTCAGACAGCCTGGGGGAGAATTTAAAAGATTTATATGACAATTTAGAAAAGCATTTTGGCGATGCAGTTGGAGGAGTGCATTTGCTTCCTTTCTTCCCATCAACTGGTGACCGGGGATTCGCCCCAGTAGACTATGAAGAGGTTGATTCAGCCTTTGGTGATTGGGAGGATGTAGAAAAGCTGGGCGAGAAATATTATCTCATGTTTGACTTTATGATCAACCACATCTCACGCCAGTCTAAGTATTATAAGGATTTTCAGGAAAAGAAGGATGAGAGTGAGTATCGTGACCTCTTTCTCAGCTGGGATAAGTTTTGGCCAGAAAATCGTCCGACGCAAGCTGATGTTGATTTGATTTATAAGCGTAAGGATCGTGCACCTAAGCAGGAAATCGTCTTTGCAGATGGAAGCACTGAGTATCTGTGGAACACCTTTGGTGAAGAGCAGATTGATCTAGATGTTCGCAGTCAGGTAACTAATGATTTCATCAAGAAAACATTGCGTCAACTGTCAGAGCATGGCTGTGATCTGATTCGTTTAGATGCATTTGCCTATGCGGTCAAAAAATTAGATACCAATGATTTCTTTGTTGAGCCAGAAATCTGGGATCTCTTAGAAAAAGTCCAGCAGCAAGCGGCTGAGTTTGGGACGGATATTTTACCAGAAATTCATGAGCATTATTCTATCCAGTTCAAGATTGCAGAGCATGGCTACTTTGTCTATGATTTTGCGCTACCGATGGTAACTCTTTATTCTCTATACAGTGGTAAAGCAGAGCGTCTAGTCAAGTGGCTTGAAATGAGTCCTATGAAGCAATTCACAACACTGGATACTCACGATGGTATTGGAGTTGTTGATGTTAAGGATATTCTGACTGATGAAGAAATTGATTTTGCAACCAATGAACTATATAAGGTCGGGGCCAATGTCAAGCGTAAGTATTCCTCAGCTGAGTACAATAATCTGGACATTTACCAGATTAACTCGACTTACTACTCAGCTTTGGGCGATGACGACAAGAAGTACTTCATTAGCCGTCTGATTCAGGCTTTTGCTCCAGGGATTCCACAGGTCTATTATGTTGGTTTCTTAGCTGGGAAAAATGACCTTGAACTGCTAGAAAATACTAAGGAAGGCCGTAATATCAACCGTCATTATTACAGCAATGAGGAGATTGCTGAAGAAGTCAAGCGTCCAGTTGTGCAAGCCTTGTTCAAGCTTTTCAGTTACCGCAACCAGTCTGCTGCCTTTGACCTAGATGGCACTATTGAAGTGAATCTATTGGATGAAAATAGCCTCCGGATCGTCCGTAGCAATGCAGATAAATCAGTCATTGCTCAAGTAGTTATTAATCTCAAAGAATTGACATATAGCGCTAGTGAAAATGACCAAGCTATCACTTTTGAATAGAGATAAGAAAAGAGAAGAAGAATGGTAGAATTAAATCTGAAAAATATCTATAAAAAATATCCTAACAGCGACCACTACTCAGTGGAAGACTTCAATCTAGATATCAAGGACAAAGAATTTATCGTCTTTGTCGGTCCTTCTGGTTGCGGAAAATCAACTACGCTGCGTATGATTGCAGGTCTTGAAGACATCACTGAAGGAACTGCCTCTATTGACGGTACAGTGGTCAATGATGTGGCGCCAAAAGACCGTGATATCGCTATGGTCTTCCAAAACTATGCCCTTTATCCAAACATGACTGTCTACGACAACATGGCCTTTGGTCTCAAGTTGCGCAAGTACAGCAAGGAAGATATTGACAAACGTGTCAACGAAGCAGCAGAAATCCTGGGCTTGAAAGAATTCTTGCAGCGTAAGCCAGCTGATTTATCTGGTGGTCAGCGTCAGCGGGTAGCTATGGGACGGGCTATCGTTCGAGATGCAAAGGTTTTCCTTATGGATGAGCCTCTGTCTAACTTGGATGCTAAGCTGCGTGTTTCTATGCGGGCGGAGATTGCCAAGATTCATCGCCGTATTGGGGCAACAACTATCTATGTTACTCACGACCAGACTGAAGCTATGACCTTGGCAGATCGTATCGTTATCATGTCAGCGACCAAGAACCCTGCTGGAACTGGAACGATTGGACGGGTGGAGCAGATTGGTACGCCGCAGGAAGTCTATAAACATCCGGCAAATAAGTTTGTTGCTGGCTTCATCGGTAGCCCAGCGATGAACTTCTTCGAAGTAACTGTAGAAGGCGATCGCCTGGTCGGACTGAATGGTGACTTTAGCCTCAAGGTACCAGAAGGTAGCCTTAAGGGTCTCAAAGAAAAAGGCTATCAAGGCAAGAAAGTTATTCTGGGTATTCGTCCGGAAGATATCAACATGGAAACAGCCTTTCTGGAGACCTTCCCAGAGTCAGTTCTAACTGCGAAGATTTCTGTTTCTGAGTTGCTTGGAGCGGAGTCCCATCTCTACTGTGCGGTTGGTAGCAGTGAATTTGTTGCCAAAGTTGATGCACGCGATCATATGAATACCGGAAGTAGTATCAAACTAGGCTTCGATCTAAATAAGGCGCATTACTTTGATGTTGAGACTGAAGACAATATTTTCTAATCTATTGCTCCTTATAAAATAATCCAGACAGATTACTGTTTGGATTTTTACGAAAAATCTATCTACAAAATTAGTAAAAATTTACTAAATTTATTGAAGTTTTACTCGAAAACAGATATAATAAAAATAAGGAAACGATTACAATGTCGATCATTCATTTTAAAGGAGTTTAGTTTATGTCAAACGTACTTTCAGCGGAGCAAGTCCGCGCAGATTTTGCCAAAGTTTTTGGAGTAGAAGCGGATCACACATTCTTTTCACCTGGTCGGATCAATCTGATTGGTGAGCATACGGACTATAACGGCGGTCATGTCTTTCCTGCAGCAATTTCCCTAGGAACTTATGGAGCGGCTCGCAAGCGGGACGATCAGCTCTTGCGATTCTTCTCAGGGAATTTTGAAGAAAAAGGGATTATTGAAGTGCCACTGGAAAACCTGCACTTTGAGCCTGAGCATAACTGGACCAACTATCCGAAAGGAGTTTTGTATTTTCTGCAAGAGGCGGGTCATAAAATTGACCGAGGAATGGATATCTATGTTTATGGAAATATTCCCAACGGATCGGGCTTGTCTTCTTCTGCATCTATAGAGCTTTTGACGGGTGTTATTGCTGAGAAACTCTTTGATTTGCACTTGGAGCGTCTGGACTTAGTGAAAATTGGTAAATTAACTGAGAATGAATTTATCGGGGTTAATTCTGGCATCATGGACCAGTTTGCTATTGGAATGGGTGCTGACCAGCGGGCTATTTACTTAGACACCAATACTCTTGAATATGACTTGGTGCCGCTTGATCTCAAGGACAATGTCGTAGTGATTATGAATACCAATAAGCGTCGTGAGTTAGCTGACTCTAAATACAATGAGCGTCGGGCGGAGTGCGAAAAAGCTGTTGAAGAATTGAACCGCAAGCTGTCTATCGCTACCTTGGGTGAGTTGGACGAGTGGGCCTTTGATGAGTATAGCTATCTGATAGAGGACGAAAATCGTCTCAAACGGGCTCGCCATGCTGTTTTGGAAAATCAACGTACTTTGCAAGCACGGGCAGCTTTGCAGGCAGGCGATCTTGACAAGTTTGGCCGTCTCATGAATGCCTCCCATGTTTCATTGGAGCATGACTATGAAGTGACTGGTCTAGAGCTGGACACCTTGGTTCACACAGCCTGGGAGCAAGAAGGTGTTCTGGGGGCTCGTATGACTGGAGCAGGCTTCGGTGGTTGCGCCATTGCTTTAGTTGCTAAGGATGCGGTGGAATCTTTCAAAGAAAATGTCGGCCACAAGTATCAAGAAGTCGTCGGCTATGCCCCTAGCTTTTACATTGCAGAAGTAGCTGGTGGAAGCAGAGTGCTGGACTAAATCACAGAAAAGAAACTTGGGCTGACAGCAATGCCAGCCCTTTACTAGCAAGAGAAAGGAAGATATATGTCCAAAAAGTTACTGGATGCTTTTGTATCTGCAATAATTGACAATAGTATTTTTGAGAAAATGGACGCCATTTATCTGCGAAACCGTGTCATGGCTTTGGTCGGAGAGGCAGTGGCAGAGCTGGAAACTGAGGCTGAGCAGCTAATTGACCTCAAAGATGACTTGGTGGGTGCAGCTGTAAAGAGTGGGGAGATTGGTGCTACCCTGGCTGAGCAAGATATACTGGGAGCAGAGCTGATGGACTTGATCACTCCAGCCCCTAGCCGGCTCAATCGGGACTTCTGGACGACTTATGGCTCCAATCCTGAGCAAGCTGTGGCTGATTTTTATCAGCTTAGTCAAAAGAATGACTATATCAAGGTCAAGGCGATTGCGAAAAACATTGCTTTCAAAGCACCGACTGAATATGGAGATTTGGAAATCACCGTCAATCTCTCTAAGCCAGAAAAGGATCCCAAGGAAATTGCGGCAGCTAAAAAGGCAAAAAACAGCAATTATCCAACCTGTCAATTATGCATGGAAAATGAAGGCTACCAAGGCCGCTTGGATCACCCTGCCCGCGCTAACCATCGGATTATTCGATTCGATTTGGCCGGACAGGAATGGGGCTTCCAGTATTCGCCCTATGCCTACTTTAATGAGCATTGCATCTTTCTGCACAGCCAGCACCTTCCTATGGCTATCAGCCGGCTGACCTTTGAGCGCCTGCTGGACATCGTCGAGACTTTTCCAGGCTATTTTGCAGGATCCAACGCCGACCTGCCTATTGTCGGTGGCTCCATCCTGACCCACGACCACTATCAGGGCGGACGTCATACCTTCCCTATGGAAATAGCAGAACTGGATTGCAGCTTTACTTTTAGAGGATTTGAAGAGGTGGAAGCAGGCATTGTCAAATGGCCCATGTCCGTCATTCGGCTGAGATCTGAGAATAAGGAACAGTTGATTGAGTTGGCTGACAAGATCTTGCAAGCTTGGCGGACTTATTCTGACCCAAGTGTGCAAGTCTTGGCAGAGTCTGAGGGTGAAGCGCATCATACTATCACACCGATTGCTCGCAGAAAAGATATATTTTTTGAGCTAGACTTGGTCTTGCGGGACAATCAAACTTCCTCAGAACATCCTGACGGCATTTACCATCCTCATAGAGATGTTCAGCATATTAAGAAAGAAAATATCGGTCTAATTGAAGTTATGGGGCTGGCTATTCTCCCGCCTCGGCTCAAGGAAGAACTCAAGCAGGTGGAACTTTTCTTGCTGGGAGAAGAATGTCAGGTTGCTGGCTATCATCAAGAGTGGGCCAATCAACTCAAAGACCAGAATCCAGATGTTACCGCTGAGACGGTGGAAGGAGTAGTTCAGGCATCGATTGGACAAATTTTTAGCCGTGTGCTGGAAGACGCGGGAGTTTACAAGCGAACTGAGGAGGGCAAGGAGGCTTTCATGCGCTTTGTCCAATCTGTTGGTTTGAAAGAGGAATAATTGCAGTGAGAGTTTTCATTCGTCCTTATTTTTTATAAAATAGTTAAAGTATAAATCAAGACAAGAAAGAGAGAAACATGGCAATTTTAGTATTAGGCGGAGCTGGTTATATCGGCTCGCACATGGTAGACCGTTTGGTAGAAGCAGGCAAGGAAGAGGTGGTTGTCGTTGATAATTTGGTGACCGGCCATCGCGCAGCGGTTCATCCGCAGGCAGTCTTTTATGAGGGCGATTTAGCTGATAAGGATTTTATGCGTAGTGTATTTGCCAATCATCCATCTATTGATGCAGTCATTCACTTTGCTGCCTTTTCACTTGTAGCAGAGTCTATGGCGGACCCGCTCAAGTATTTTGATAATAACACGGCTGGCATGGTTTCTCTTTTGGAGGTCATGCAGGAATGCGGCGTTAAAAACATTGTCTTTTCTTCGACAGCGGCGACTTATGGTATTCCTGAGGAAGTGCCGATACTGGAAACGACTCCGCAAAAGCCGATCAATCCTTATGGTGAGAGCAAGCTTATGATGGAGACCATTATGCGCTGGGCAGACCAGGCCTATGGAATCAAGTTTGTAGCCCTTCGTTATTTTAATGTAGCTGGTGCCAAGCCTGACGGTTCAATCGGTGAGGATCACGGGCCTGAAACCCATCTCTTGCCTATTGTGCTCCAGGTGGCTCAGGGCAAACGTGAGAAGATTGCCGTCTTTGGAGACGATTACGATACTCCGGACGGGACCAATGTCCGCGATTATGTCCATCCTTTCGACTTGGCTGACGCCCATATTTTGGCTGTCGAGCATCTGCGTTCCGGACAACCTTCAGATGCCTTTAACCTTGGCTCTTCAACTGGATTTTCTAACCTTCAAATTGTAGAAGCAGCACGAAAGGTGACCGGCCATCCGATTCCTTTGGAAATAGCAGAGCGGCGCCCAGGGGATCCGGATACGCTGATTGCTTCCTCTGAGAAAGCAAGAAGGATTCTGGGCTGGCAGCCGAAATTTGACAATATCGAAACCATTATTGAAACCGCTTGGAAATGGCATTCCAGTCATCCAAATGGCTATGATGATCGCCAGTAATCAGTGTAGTTTTAGATATTTACAGAGACACTTTGTTAGAGATAGCAAGGTGTTTTCTTGGAGCGATGGAAGTTCTTTTCATGGGATTTAATTTGTTGTAAAAAAAGCGGATACATAGTAAAATAGAAAAATGATGAAAATAAGACGAATAAATAATGAATTAGAGATAAAGCAGGAAGAAGATACTGTCTTGGTGCTAGGCTATTTTGACGGCCTGCATAAGGGACATCAGAGACTTTTTAAGGAAGCAAGGAAAATCGCAGAAGAGCAAGGATTGAAGATTGCTGTTTTGACCTTTCCTGAGTCACCCAAATTAGCTTTTGTCCGCTATCAGCCAGAGTTGATGTTGCATTTGAATCATCCTGAGGAACGCGCTGCTCACTTAGAAAATTTGGGTGTGGACTACCTTTACTTGATTGACTTTACTAGCCATTTTTCTAAAAATACGGCCCGAGAATTTTTTGATAAGTACGTTGCTGCGCTTAAAGCAAAGGCAGTTGTGGCAGGTTTTGATTACCATTTTGGATCTGACAAGAGAAAGTCAGAGGAGCTTGCAGACTATTTCGATGGTCAGATTGTCATCGTCTCATCAGTTAATCAAGATGAGGAAAAAATCTCTTCTACTCGGATTAGAGAGACTATTCAAAATGGTGATGTTTCCAAGGCGCATCAGCTATTAGGCTATCCACTCTCTACTCGGGGCATTGTGGTTCATGGCAATGCTAGAGGGCGCACCATTGGCTACCCAACTGCTAATCTAGCACCATTGGATCGCGTGATTTTGCCAGCAGATGGAGTCTATGTGGTAGATGTTGAGCACAATGGCAAGATTTATCGAGGAATGGCTAGTGTCGGAAAAAATGTAACCTTTGAAGGAGATGAACTTCGGTTTGAGGCCAATCTATTTGACTTTGCGGAGGAAATCTATGGCGATACGATTCGAATTATCTGGCTGGACAAGATTCGTGATATGGTCAAATTTGATGGTATTGAAGAACTGGTTGCTCAGTTAAAGAGTGATGAAGAAGTGGCAAGAAACTGGGAATGTTCGGAATAAATGTCAGTTTTTGATATTTTTCTTAGTATTTCAAGCCGATTCTTAAAAATATCTAGTCAAGAGAGATAAAATTTAGTATAATAGAGTTAGTTACTATATAAAAATAAGAAGAGAACAGCATGATTACACTATTTTTATCGCCTAGCTGCACTTCCTGTCGCAAGGCGCGTGCTTGGTTGATTAGTCATGAAGTTCCATTTACGGAGCATAATATCATGACGAGCCCTCTGTCTGCTCCAGAATTGCAACACATTCTTTCATTGACAGAAAATGGCACTGATGACATCATCTCAACCCGCTCAAAAATTTTTCAAAAACTAGATTTAGATGTAGAGGATTTATCGATTTCAACGCTCATTAAGCTGATTGAGGAAAATCCTAGTCTTTTGCGTCGCCCAATTATCCTCGATGGTAAACGAATGCAAATCGGCTTCAATGAAGATGAAATTCGTGCTTTCTTGCCTAGGGGTTATCGGAAGGAAGAACTCAGAGCCGCAACTATGCGTGCTGATATTTAAATATGGAAAAAAATTATAGTTACCCACTAGACTTATCGTGGAGCACTGAAGAGCTTGCTTCAGTGCTTTCTTTTTTTAATGATGTAGAGCAAGCCTATGAACAGAAGATTCAAGCGGAGAAACTGCTCCAGTCCTATGCAGTCTTCAAGAAAGTTGTTCCCAGCAAGGGAGAAGAGAAGCGACTAGGCCGTGAGTTTGAGACGGTTAGTGGCTATTCTCTTTATCGCGCTGTTCAGGAGGCAAAAAGGAAAGGGAAAGGAATGATTTCTCTTGGAAAATAAATTTCATTTTGCGAAAGAAATAGTTTATCAGGCAGGTGCTTTTTTAAGAGACCATCTCTATGATGATTTGGATGTCGTACAAAAGAGCAGCCCGACTGACTTGGTGACTCAAATGGACCGCTTCATCCAAGATGATTTGGTTGGGAAAATTTTAGCTCAGTATCCGAACGACGCGATTTTGGCTGAGGAAAATGACCTGCGACACGACATAGCGGATGGTAATGTATGGGTGATTGATCCCATTGATGGCACCAATAATTTCATTACCCAGCGGGCTGATTTTGCTATTATGTTGGCTTATTTTGAAAATGGGCAGGGCAAGTTCGGCTTGATTTACGATGTGACAAGAGACCAGCTTTTTCACGGAGGCGGGGCTTTTGATGTGTACTGCAATGACAGAAAGTTGTCTGCTTTTATCGACAAGCCCTTGCAGCAATATCTTATGGCTTCAAATGCTAGTATGCTGGAGCATAATCACTGGGGACTAGCTGATTTAGCTCGTGATTGCTTGGGGGTGCGTGTCTATGGCAGTGCTGGGATTAGTTTTGCTAAGACCTTGGCTGGTGGATTAGCCGCCTATTTCTCTTATAATTGGCCTTGGGACTATGCGGCGGCCTATGTGATGGCTGACAAATTAGGCTTCGTCATTCAGACTCTTGATGGCGAACAGCCGAATTTTCAGACTCAGGAGCCGATTATGATTGCACCAAAGTGTAAGTTAGACGAATTACAAGAGTATTTACGAAAGGGAAAAGGCTAGTATGGACTTTCCAGTAGGTTTTAAGGAAAAGTATGAGGAGCTCTTGGGGAAGGAAGCAGAGGCTTTTTTTGCGACTTTTGATCAAGAGCCGATTTCAGCCTTTCGAAGCAATCCTTTAAAAGAGAATCAGAAAGATTTTGTGAATGCTATACCAAACACAGACTGGGGCTATTATGGAAAAATGTCTGGTAAGTCGGTAGAACACGTCACGGGGCTGGTTTATTCTCAAGAGCCAGCTGCCCAGATGGTTGCCCAGGTTGCAGCACCGCAAAAGGGAATGAAAGTTTTGGACTTGGCTGCCGCACCTGGCGGGAAATCTACCCACTTACTCTCTTATCTGAGAAATACAGGTGTGCTGGTTTCTAACGAAATCAATGCCAAACGCAGTAAAATTTTGGTAGAAAACATTGAGCGTTTTGGAGCGCGAAATGTCCTTGTCACCAACGAATCTGCCGATAGATTGGCTAAGGTTTATCAGGGCTATTTTGACCTCATTGTTCTGGATGCTCCTTGCTCTGGCGAAGGGATGTTTCGCAAGCAGCCAGATGCGACCCAGTATTGGAACTCAGAATATCCTGCTCAGTGTGCACGTCTGCAGCGAGAAATTTTAGCGGACGCTGTCAAGATGTTGGCGACAGGCGGGCAGTTGGTTTATTCGACCTGCACCTGGGCACCTGAAGAAAATGAAGAAATTGTCGCTTGGCTTTTAGAGAATTTTCCTTTGGAATTGCTTGAAATACCAAAAGTCAATGGCATGGTGGCAGGGATTGATTTTCCAGAAACAGCTCGTATGTATCCCCACCATTTCAAAGGAGAAGGACAATTTGTAGCGAAATTTCGCTTTACAGGAAGCCAGTCTGCTAAAAAAATCAAGGCTGCCAGAAATAAATTGACAGCTGAGCAAAGAAAACTCTGGCAAGATTTCCAGAAAAAGCATCTAAAAATTGAGCCAGAAGGCCATTTAGAGACATTTGGGGACAATCTGTATCTGGTGCCAGCTGGACTACCAGACATGTCCAAGCTGAAAATTGCTCGCAATGGCCTGCATCTGGGTGAATTTAAGAAAAATCGCTTTGAACCGAGCTTCGCCTTAGGTTTAGCCTTGAGGCCCAGTGAAGTCGTCTCTGTCCTTGAGATTGATGATGAGGCCTTTAGCAAATATGTAGCAGGCGAGACAGTTCAACTCTCACAAAACTATCCAAATGGCTGGTATCAAGTACTTGCCCAAGGCAATGGTCTGGGTTTTGCAAAAATTACTGGAAATACCTTGAAAAATTATTTCCCAAAGGGGCTTCGCTTTCGTTCAAAAGACTAGGCAAAGCCCTCTTTCTATGTTATAGTGGATATAGTGGGATTTTCAGTTTCTTTCAAATAGACATTCCACTATTATTCTCAAGATTTCGAGGAAAAAAATGGTGAAGAAAAAATATAAGCTGATTTTGTCAGCGGTTCTAGTGCTATTTGCAGTCAGCCTATCAGCCTGTTCCAGCTGGATTGACCGTGGGGAGTCCATGACTGCCGTTGGTTCGACAGCTCTTCAGCCGCTTGTTGAAGCTGCAGCGGATGAGTTTGGTTCGGCAAATATTGGAAAAACAGTCAATGTTCAAGGTGGCGGATCAGGTACTGGCTTGTCTCAGGTTCAGTCTGGCGCGGTTGAAATTGGCAACTCAGATGTGTTTGCTGAGGAAAAAGAAGGGATTAATGCTTCAGCCCTTGTTGACCACAAGGTAGCAGTCGCTGGAATTGCCGTGATTGTTAATAAAGAAGTGTCTGTCGATAATTTAACGGCGGAGCAACTGCAGAAGATTTTTACTGGTGAAGTGACCAACTGGAAGCAGCTGGGTGGGAAAAACCTAGAGATTTCCATCATCAACCGTGCGGCAAGTTCTGGTTCTCGAGCTACGTTTGACAGTGTCATCATGAATGGTAAATCAGCCGTTCAAAGTCAGGAGCAGGATTCAAATGGGATGGTTAAGTCCATTGTTTCTCAAACACCGGGAGCCATTTCTTATCTTGCCTTTGCTTATGTGGATGATTCTGTCAAGACTTTGAAGCTCAATGGCTACGAGCCAACGGCTAAGAATGTTGCGACCAATGCTTGGCCGCTATGGTCTTATGAGCATATGTATACATTGGGCAAGCCGACTGGTCTTGCAGCAGAGTTTCTGAACTACATGCTGTCAGATGAAGTTCAGGATGGAATCGTCTCAGGAATGGGCTATATTTCCATCAAGGAAATGCAGGTCAGCAAAGATGCTGATGGAAATGTTACGAGCTTAAAAGGAGATAGCAAATGAGAAATGAAGAATTAGCAAAAAAATTACTATCCCCTTCGAAAAACTCTCGTCTGGAAAAATTTGGTAAATATATCACCTTTGCCTGCCTGTCTTTAATCGTCCTGATTGTAGCCATGATTCTAATCTTCGTGGCGCAAAAGGGCTTATCGACCTTCTTTGTCAACGGAGTCAATGTATTTGAATTCTTATTTGGCTCCACTTGGAATCCGTCAGGTAAGGAATTCGGTGCTCTACCCATGATCTTGGGTTCTTTCATTGTTACGATTTTGTCAGCATTGATTGCAACGCCATTTGCTATTGGAGCAGCCGTCTTTATGACAGAGGTGTCTCCAAAAGGAGCAAAGATACTGCAACCGGCGATTGAGCTTTTAGTTGGGATTCCGTCTGTTGTTTACGGATTCATCGGTTTGCAGGTTGTGGTTCCTTTTGTTCGGACTGTTTTTGGCGGTACTGGTTTTGGGATTTTGTCTGGTATTTTTGTGCTCTTTGTCATGATTTTGCCGACCGTCACCTTTATGACGACGGACAGTCTGCGTGCTGTGCCACGTCACTACCGTGAAGCAAGTCTGGCTATGGGTGCAACGCGCTGGCAGACCATTTGGCGGGTAACGCTAAAGGCTGCTCGCTCTGGTATCTTTACAGCTGTGGTCTTTGGAATGGCACGTGCCTTCGGTGAAGCCTTGGCCATTCAAATGGTTGTCGGTAACTCTGCGGTGATTCCAACCTCTTTGACAACACCTGCGGCGACCCTGACTTCCGTTTTGACCATGGGAATCGGAAATACCGTTATGGGAACAGTGGACAATAACGTTCTCTGGTCTCTGGCTCTGGTGCTCTTGATGATGAGCTTGGCCTTTAACAGTGTCATTAAACTGATTACAAAAGAAAGAGGTAAGAAAAACTATGCACGCTAAGAAATTAGATAAATTGGCGACTGGTATCCTCTACACGATAGCTGGTATCATTGTTGCTATCCTTGCCTCTCTGATTCTTTATATTCTGGTAAGAGGATTGCCGCATATTTCCTGGTCTTTCTTGACAGGGAAATCTTCTTCTTATCAAGCTGGCGGTGGTATTGGGATTCAGCTCTACAATTCCTTCTTCCTACTGGTGATTACTCTGATTATCTCTGTTCCCCTTTCGATGGGAGCGGGAGTCTATCTGGCTGAGTACGCTAAAAAAGGTCCAGTGACTAATTTTGTCCGTACCTGTATTGAAATCCTGTCCTCTCTGCCATCTGTGGTAGTCGGACTCTTTGGCTATTTGATTTTCGTTGTCCAGTTTGAGTATGGCTTTTCTATCATCTCTGGTGCCTTGGCGCTGACTGTCTTCAATCTGCCTCAGATGACTCGGAATGTCGAGGACAGCTTACGCCACGTTCACCATACACAGCGTGAAGCAGGATTGGCTCTTGGAATTTCCCGCTGGGAAACAGTGCTGCATGTGGTCATTCCAGAGGCTCTGCCAGGTATTGTGACAGGGATTGTCCTTGCTTCTGGTCGGATTTTCGGTGAAGCAGCTGCCTTGATTTACACCGCAGGTCAATCTGCGCCGGCTCTGGATTGGTCTAACTGGAACATTTTCAGCATTACCAGTCCGATTTCGATTTTCCGGCAGGCGGAGACGCTGGCCGTCCATATCTGGAAAGTCAATAGTGAAGGAACCATTCCTGATGGAACTGTGGTGTCAGCTGGATCAGCAGCAGTGCTTCTGATTTTCATCTTGATTTTCAACTTTGGAGCCCGCAAACTCGGTTCCTACTTGCACAAGAAATTAACCTCTGCATAAAGGAGAAGCAATGACAGAATATAATTGGAATGAAAAACATATCATTACTTTTCCTGAAGAAAAGGTAGCCCTTTCGACCAAGGATTTGCATGTTTACTATGGTAAAAAAGAATCCATCAAGGGTATTGATATGCAGTTTGAAAAGAATAAAATCACAGCTTTGATTGGACCGTCTGGCTCAGGGAAATCTACCTATCTCCGCAGTCTTAATCGTATGAATGACACGATTGATATTGCTAAGGTAACAGGGCAAATTCTTTACCAAGGAATAGACGTCAATCGGTCTGATATCAACGTTTACGAAATGCGTAAGCACATCGGCATGGTCTTTCAACGTCCCAATCCATTTGCCAAGTCTATTTATCGCAACATTACCTTTGCCCATGAACGTGCTGGTGTAAAAGATAAAAATATTTTGGATGAACTTGTTGAAACTTCGCTCAAGCAAGCCGCGCTTTGGGACCAAGTCAAGGATGATCTTCATAAATCAGCCTTGACCTTGTCAGGCGGCCAGCAGCAGCGACTCTGTATTGCCCGAGCTATCTCAGTCAAGCCAGATATCTTGCTTATGGACGAGCCGGCTTCTGCGCTGGATCCGATTGCGACCATGCAGCTGGAAGAGACCATGTTTGAGCTCAAAAAGGACTATACGATCATCATCGTGACTCACAATATGCAGCAGGCTGCCCGGGCCAGTGACTACACCGGCTTCTTTTATCTGGGGGATTTGATTGAGTACGACAAAACTGCCAATATTTTCCAAAATGCCAAATTGCAGTCGACCAATGACTATGTTTCTGGTCATTTCGGTTAAAGGTGAAGAAACTAAAGGAATGAACTTATGACAGAACCTATTTTGCAAGTCAAGGACTTGTCGGTTTATTATAATAAAAAGAAAGCACTTAATAGTGTCTCCTTGGACTTTATGCCTAATGAAATCACTGCCTTGATTGGACCGTCCGGTTCAGGGAAATCTACCTTGCTCAAGGCTATCAACCGTATGGGCGATTTGAATCCAGAAGTAACAACGACAGGCACTGTCATCTATAACGGTCACAATATCTACAGTCCTCGGACAGATACGGTGGAGTTGCGTAAGGAAATTGGCATGGTTTTCCAGCAGCCTAATCCATTCCCAATGACCATTTATGAAAATGTTGTCTATGGACTGCGTATCAATGGTATTAAGGATAAACAGGTTTTAGATGAAGCGGTAGAGCGATCCTTGATTGGGGCTTCTATCTGGGACGAAGTGAAAGACCGTCTACATGATTCGGCTATTGGTCTCTCTGGTGGTCAACAGCAGCGGATTTGTGTAGCACGCGTTTTAGCTACCAGCCCGAAAATCATCCTCTTGGATGAGCCGACATCTGCGCTAGATCCAATCTCTGCTGGTAAGATTGAGGAAACTCTCTATGGGCTCAAAGACACCTATACCATGCTTTTGGTGACGCGCTCCATGCAGCAGGCTTCTCGGCTTTCGGATAAAACGGGCTTCTTCTTGGGTGGCGATTTGATCGAGTTTAATGATACTAAGGAGATGTTCCTCAACCCACAAAATAAGGAAACAGAAGATTATATTACAGGAAAATTTGGATAAGGAGTTGAATGATGTTACGATCTCAATTTGAAGAAGATTTGGAGAAATTGCACAACCAGTTCTATGCCATGGGACAAGAAGTACTCTCACAAATCAACCGCACCGTGCGTGCTTTTGTCACGCATGACCGTGACTTGGCAAAGGAAGTCATCGAAGATGATGCAGAAGTAAATGAATATGAAGTGAAATTGGAAAAGAAATCATTTGAAATGATTGCCCTCCAACAACCTGTTTCTCAAGACCTTCGTACTGTCTTAACCGTTCTAAAGGCTGTTTCAGACTTAGAGCGTATGGGAGACCATGCAGTATCCATTGCAAAAGCAGCTATTCGTATGAAGGGTGAACAGCGTATTCCAGCTGTCGAGGACGAAATTAAAAAGATGGGCCGCGATGTGAAAAATTTCGTTGAAGCTGCCCTTGATCTCTACCTGAATGGTTCTGTAGATCAAGCCTATGAAGTAGCAGCCATGGATGAAAAAATCAACCATTATTTTGATAGCATTCGTGACCTGGCTACGGAAGAAATCAAGAAAAATCCTGAAGCTATCGTTACAGGCCGTGATTACTTCCAGGTTATTTCTTTCTTGGAACGTATCGGCGATTATGCCAAAAACATCTGTGAGTGGGTTGTTTACTTTGAAACGGGTAAAATTATCGAATTATAATATATGTTAAAAAGACAGGCTAAGCTTGTCTTTTTGTGTTTTGGGGAGGAGAAAAGAGAATAACAGGATAGCTTTAAAATGATTACATTATGTCTGAAGATGAAAATCAATTTTGAGTCAGTTAGGATGAGTATAAAGTCACTAAATATGGTAGAATAGTAAGAGATGAATCATGAATGGAGGTTGGCTTAATACCAGCCCCTTCAATTAGATGAGGAGAAAAACATGCAAGCAGTTGCACATTTTATTGATACTTTTGTTCCAGAGCACTATGATCTCTTTTTGGATTTGAATCGTGCGGATAAGACCTTCTCAGGGAAAGTTACCATTAGTGGTGAAGCTAAAGCTGAGAAAATTTCCTTACACCAAAAGGATTTGACGATTGAGGTCGTGGAAGTAGATGGAAAAGCTCGTCCCTTCACTCTTGATAATGACAATGAAGCTCTTTATGTTGAGTTGGAAACAGCAGGCCCTGTGAAGGTAACCTTGACCTATACAGGTAAGATTACAGATAATATGACAGGGATTTACCCATCTTACTATACAGTAGATGGAGTGAAAAAAGAAATTATTTCTACCCAGTTTGAGAGCCATTTTGCCCGTGAAGCCTTTCCTAGCGTGGATGAGCCAGAAGCTAAAGCGACTTTTGATTTGGCATTGAAATTTGACCAAGCAGAAGGCGAACTTGCCTTGTCTAATATGCCTGAAATCGACGTTGAAAACCGGAAAGCGACTGGCATTTGGAAGTTTGAAACGACTCCACGTATGTCTTCCTATCTCTTGGCTTTTGCTGCAGGCGATATGCAAGGCATTACTGCTAAAACTAAAAACGGCACTTTGGTCGGTGTTTATGCAACCAAGGCTCACCCAGCTAGCAACTTAGAATTTGCTTTGGACATTGCGGTTCGCTCTATTGAATTTTACGAAGAATATTACGGTGTCAAATACCCTATTCCTCAGTCGCTTCATGTAGCTCTGCCAGACTTTTCATCTGGCGCTATGGAAAACTGGGGTCTGGTCACATACCGTGAGATTTACCTCTTAGTAGATGAAAATTCTACGGTATCCAGCCGTCAAGATGTAGCACTTGTCGTTGCTCATGAGTTGGCTCACCAATGGTTTGGAAACTTGGTCACTATGAAGTGGTGGGATGACCTTTGGCTCAATGAAAGCTTTGCCAACATGATGGAATATGTCTGTGTCAATGCGATTGAACCAAGCTGGAATATCTTTGAGAATTTCCAAACAACAGGTGTGCCTTTGGCGCTTAAGCGGGATGCGACAGACGGAGTTCAGTCTGTCCATGTGGAAGTGAAGCACCCTGACGAAATCAATACTTTGTTTGATCCGGCTATCGTTTATGCTAAGGGAAGCCGCCTTATGCACATGCTTCGTCGTTGGTTGGGAGATGAGGCTTTTGCCAAAGGCTTGAATGCTTACTTTGCTAAACATCAGTATGGAAATACTATCGGTCGTGACCTCTGGAATGCCTTGGGAGCTGCTTCTGGTCGTGATGTAGCATCCTTTATGGATTCTTGGCTGGAACAGCCAGGCTACCCTGTTTTGACAGCTACAGTAGAAAACGATACGCTCAAACTCTCTCAAAAACAATTCTTTATCGGAGAGCACGAAGATAAGAAACGCACTTGGGTCTTGCCTTTAAATAGCAACTGGAAAGGTTTGCCAGATACGCTGGAAACAGAAACGCTGGAAATTCCAAATTATTCTGCCTTGGCTGCTCAAAACCAAGGTGCCTTGCGCTTCAATACGGAAAATACGGCCCACTATATCACGGACTATCAAGGTGTCTTGCTTGAGCAGATTTTAGATACCATTACAGAATTGGATAGCACCAGCAAGCTTCAAGTGGTGCAAGAGCGCCGTCTCTTGGCTGAAGCAGGTAGCATTTCATTTGCTGATTTGGTTCCTGTAATTGAAAAACTGACAGAAGAAACCTCCTATTTGGTTGTTTCAGGAGTTAAAGCCGTTTTGAATGGTCTTAAGCTCTTTGTGGACGAAGGAAGCGAGTGCGAGAAAGCCTATCATGAATTGGTTGTTAAACTTAGCAAATTCAACTTTGATCGTCTAGGCTTTGAAGCAAAAGAAGGGGAAAGTGATGAGGATGAGTTGGTTCGCCAGATCGTTGTAGGAGGTCTGATTGCAGCTGATGATCAAGCAGCAAGTCAAGAAGCAAGCCGTATTTTTGCTGCTCATCAAGAGGACTTGGAGAAATTGCCTGCGGCTATTCGCTTGCATATTCTCATCAACCAAATCAAGCATGATGAGAGCAAAGAATTGGCTGACCAATATTTGAATGATTATATTTCAACAGTCGACGGTAGCTTCAAACGCCAATTGGCATCTGCTTTGGCTTACACTAAGGACGCAGAAACCCTTGCTCGTATCTTGGAATCTTTGAAAAACAAGGATATCGTGAAACCACAAGATTTGGCTATGAGTTGGTACCTCCCTCTCTTGAATCACCAATTTACTCAAGCTACTGCTTGGACCTGGGCGCGTGAGAATTGGGATTGGATTAAGGCTGCTCTGGGTGGCGACATGAGCTTCGACAAATTCGTCATTTATCCAGCTAATGCCTTCAAAACAGCAGAAAGACTAGCAGAATATAAGGCCTTCTTTGAGCCGCAGCTAGACGATATGGCTATCAGCCGTAACATCAGCATGGGAATCAAGGAAATCGCAGCGCGTGTTGACTTGATTGCCCGTGAAAAAGCAGCGGTTGAGAAAGCTATCAAGGCTTCAGTCTAGATAAATGAAAGAGAGTGGTACAGAAATCGGTAATTCGTTAGAATTCGATTTCGTCGTCCCACCTCCGCACAGTTTAGTAGGGCTGTAAAAGCTGATGAAATCAGCCTAGTAGAGTCCACTCAACCACTGCGTCTTGCTCGACAATTCAAAGACAATTGAGAGGCTAGGACTTTTGTCCCAGCCTCTTTTTTCTTGTTTAGAATCCCATAGTTTCAGTCTTCTTTAAGAAAAAATTCAGTCCCGTTTAAGCAAGCCTCCCTATAATAATCCTAGCATGTGAAGGGATGTGAGCTTGTTCACTTAAGATTTATATTTCTTCATCATGTTAAAATCCATGAAAATATAAAATGTAGAAAGAGGAAAACTTTAAAATGGATATGGAAAAAATGATTGTAGTTAAAAAGAGTACCAAATGGTGGATGACAGCAGTGGCTAGTGCATCCTTAGCCGTCGGAGCGATTGGTGGCTATGGAATTGGTGCCTTGACACAGAAAAGCCCGCAGCAGAGTTCAGTACAGGCTACTATGCCTCAGCAAAACAAGCAAGATGGCAGGATGCCAGGTCAAGGCGGACAACCTCCTCAAGGTCAGGGACAGGGAAATGAAAATGGTATGCCACCACAGATGGGGGAACAAAACGGTCAAGATGGTCAAGTCGGTCCGGGAGGTGGAGGTCAGCCACCACAAGGAAATGGTCAGCCAAGAGGACCACAAGAAGGAAATCAATCAAAAAAGAAGCCATCAAACGCTGACGGCACAACAAAAGATGATAAGAACAGCGAAAATAACTCGAAAACAACAAATTCTTAAAGCATTTTCGACAAGTCATGATATAATAGAAAAAGATAAGTGAAGATGGAATGAGAAGTGTTTGCCATGTCTCTATTTAAACCACACAGCATAAGCTTTTTCTAGAAAGGGAGGAACAGGATGATTAAGATTCTATTAGTGGAGGATGACCTCGGTCTGTCAAACTCAGTATTTGATTTTTTAGATGATTTTGCAGATGTTATGCAGGTCTTTGATGGCGAAGAAGGACTATACGAGGCAGAAAGTGGCGTGTATGACCTGATTTTGCTGGATTTGATGCTTCCTGAAAAAGATGGCTTCCAAGTGCTTAAAGAATTGCGCGAAAAAGGGGTTACCACTCCTGTCCTTATCATGACTGCCAAGGAAAGTATCGATGATAAAGGCCATGGTTTTGAACTCGGTGCCGACGATTACCTGACTAAGCCTTTTTATCTGGAAGAGCTTAAAATGCGGATTCAGGCCTTGCTCAAACGCTCTGGTAAGTTTAATGAAAATACCCTGTCCTATGGCGATGTGACGGTCAATCTTTCGACCAATTCGACCTTGATAGATGGAAAAGAAGTCGAGCTACTGGGTAAAGAGTTTGATTTGTTGGTCTACTTCCTTCAGAATCAAAATGTCATTTTGCCCAAGACTCAAATCTTCGACCGTTTGTGGGGCTTTGACAGCGATACGACGATTTCTGTGGTGGAAGTCTATGTATCTAAGATTCGGAAAAAATTGAAAGGAACGGCTTTTGCGAATAATCTTCAAACCCTTCGCAGTGTCGGTTACATTTTAAAGAATGCTGAATAAACTCAAAAAAGCCTTATATGCGGATGATTTTTCTTATTTCATTCGCTATTTTGGTGTATTCACCCTGATTTTCTCGGCCATGACGCTCATTATTATCCAAGTCATGCGCTCCAGCCTTTACACGACCGTTGATGATAATCTCAAAAGTCTCAGTCAAAATCCCGCCTGGGTAGCCAATCTAGCCTATCGGACGACGGGGCGGCAATACCAAGAGCCAGAGAATAAGGATTCAGAGCATGAGCCGGCTCCCGATATCAAGATTGAGGAACCGGGTAGGGTCAATGTCAGTGCCAATACTTCAGCCATTCTTTTGAATGATGATTATCAGAATGTGTCAGCCAAGAATGGTTTTTTAAACTTTGATGCGATTAAATTTAATAAACGATTTCTTAATCAAATCAAGCAAATACAACTAACTAATAGCTATGGACAGGTCGAGAGTTATCGGGCTTATATGTTTGACATTGATCCAGATGATGAAATTGAAAATGTCAAGTACGCGGTTGTCATGACCAGTATCAGCCAGCTAGAGCAAACTAGCGAAAAGCATGAAAAGCTGATTGCGATTGTCATGATTAGCTTCTGGGGTATTTCCTTGATTGCCAGTATCTACCTGGCGCGGATGAGTGTCAAACCTCTCTTGGATAGCATGCAAAAGCAGAAGTCCTTTGTTGAAAATGCTAGCCACGAATTGCGGACGCCTCTAGCTGTGCTGCAAAATCGCTTGGAATCTCTCTTCCGTAAGCCCGAAGCTACAATTATGGAGTCTAGTGAGAGTATTGCATCCAGTTTAGAGGAAGTGCGAAATATGCGTCTACTCACGACCAACTTACTCAATCTAGCAAGGAGAGATGACGGCATAAAGCCAGAATACGGTGAAGTCACGCCAGACTTCTTCACTACAGCTTTTTCTAACTATGCTATTATCGCGGAAGAAAGCGATAAGGTCTTTGATTTCAAAAATCTGGTTTCAAAGTCAATCACGACAGACAAGGTCTTACTTAAGCAGGTCATGACCATCCTTTTTGATAATGCCATCAAATACACAGAGGAAGATGGAGAGATCTATTTCGTGGCTTCCGCCAATGATCGGAGCTTGACCTTGCGTATTTCTGACAATGGTCCAGGGATTGCGGGCGATGACAAGAAAAAAGTCTTCGATCGTTTTTATCGGGTGGACAAGGCACGGACTCGTCAAAAAGGTGGATTTGGACTAGGACTATCCCTGGCGAAACAAATCGTGGACGCCTTAAAAGGAACCATCACAGTCAAAGACAACAAACCTCGTGGAACTATTTTTGAAATCAAAGTTCCTCTTAGGTCAGATATTAGAAAACGAATCAGCAAAAGCTGAAAAACTTTTCATATTATTTCAAATTTGACTGCTTTTACGGTATAATAAAAGAAAGAAATGAAAGAGGTACAACTATGACATCAAAAATGTTGCATACTTGTTTACGAGTGGAAAATTTAGAGGCTTCGATTGCCTTTTATGAAGATGCGTTTGGTTTTAAGGAATTGCGCCGCAAGGACTTTCCAGAACACGCTTTTACCATTGTTTATCTCGGTTTGGATGGCGATGATTATGAGCTTGAATTGACTTATAATTATGACCACGGACCTTATGTAATCGGTGATGGCTTTGCTCACATTGCTCTTAGCACGCCTGATTTGGAAGGTTTGCACGCTGAGCATGCTGCTAAGGGCTATGAAGTGACTGAGCCAAAAGGGCTGCCTGGAAATACACCGAATTATTATTTCATCAAAGACCCTGACGGCTACAAGGTCGAAGTGATTCGAGAAAAAAGTCTTTAAAAATAATTAAACTTGTATTTTAGCACTTGTAAGATACAAGTTTTTTAACATTAGAATCATTTTAGGACAATAGCTTAGGGGTTAATAGATGAAAAGACAACATAGAAAGAAGCGTAGACGAAAGTATAGACTGATTCTCAGTCTTCTGAATCTGCTTCTTTTAGGACTTCTTATTTTTGGTGGATTGCGAATCCATGAAATGTTTCAGGAAAGGGATTTCCAGCAAAAGGTTGCAGAAGTGATTGCCAAGGAAGAGCAAGAGCATGCTGACAATGCCGAAAAGCATGCTGGTAGGATTGGCAGCCATTATGTGGCAGCTTTTTATCCTCTTATGAATGGGCAGCCGCTTCAAAGTATCAAAGATAAAATGTTGCAGGACAGTCAGAGCATTTCAGATGACAAAAAGCAAAAGGAAAACTTGACTGCTTTGACCTTTTACTATACGGAAGAAAAGTCTACTAGTCTGGCCAATACTAAGGAAGTGGTCATCCAGCGAAAAGATTACAGTATCTCGAAAAGAGACATCAAGTCTGAGGAGGCAAGAGAAGTAGCCTCGACGTATATTAATCCAGAAGGTGCAGCGATCACTTTGGACAAGCTGTTTCAAAATCCAGAAGCTGCTAAGGAAATTTTCCTGAAGGAGTTGACCAGTCAGCTAACCTTTAGACAGGTGGAGGAAAGTCAGCAAACAGCAGCCTTAAATGCTCTCCGAGAAATAGAGTTGAGCCAGTGGAATTTTCATTACGAAGATAGTTTATTTTCCATTCGTCTGCCTAAAGAAATCAACGGTGTGTCGAGCGTGACGGTGCCTCTATCTAGTTTTTATGATCTAATTCGTCCGGAATATTTGCAGGGGGCTGATTTGGAAGCTTACCAGCAGTATGAAACAAAGCGGCATGAGAAAATGGTTGCCCTGACCTTTGACGACGGTCCCGACAGTAAGACGACCCCTCAGGCTTTGGAAATTCTAAAACGCTACAATGCCAAAGCAACCTTCTTTATGGTGGGACAAAATGTTGCTGCCAATCCAGAACTGGCGAAACGTGTTCTTGATGAAGGCCATCAGCTCGGCATCCATACATGGAGCCACCCAGATTTGACCAAGTTACCTCTGAATCAAGCCAAAAAAGAAATCCTAGATACTCAGGAAGCCATTTATAAGGCGACTGGTATCCGGCCTATGATTACAAGACCGCCTTATGGAGCCATCAACTCTACGGTTCAAAATGCTGTCGATCAGTCCTTTATCATGTGGAGCGTGGACAGTCTCGATTGGAAAACACACAATACAAAGGCTATTATGCAGGAAATCGTGAAAACCCAGCCAGGATCCATTATTCTCATGCATGATATTCATCAGACAACCATTGATGCCCTGCCAAGCGTTCTTGACTATCTGAAGAATAACGGCTATACCCTGGTGACAGTTGATGAACTGCTGGATAATCAGCTCCAGCCGCATCAGATTTACTATAGCCGAAATTAAGAAAAGCATAGGAAATGCAAGATTTCCAATGCTTTTTGCTTTACTATCATCAGATAAAACTATCGTTTACTGTGATTTTCACTCAAGGCTGAACATACAGTTCTTGTTTTTTCAAGATGATTTCGCGGACAGAGGCATATTTTTTGAGAGCTTTTAGTTCTTCTGGGTGGCTGATGAAGGTGATGGCATAGCCTTCCTTGCCCATGCGACCTGTTCGGCCAGAACGGTGGGTGTAGGTTTCCAGATCGCGCGGTACTTCGTAGTTGACTACGCATTCTAGAGAATCAATATCAATGCCACGGGCAACCAAGTCTGTCGCCAGCAAAAGCGTGATATCGTAATTTTTAAATTTTTCAAGAATAACCTTGCGGAATTTTACATTGACATCGCTGGCTAGGGAGACCGCACTAGCCCCTCGGTATTGAAGCTTTTCTTCGGCGCTGCCCAAATCTGACAGACTATTGAAAAAGACTAGCCCACGAAATTCTTCTACATTGGATAGCTTGCGCAAGAGTTCAACCTTGTCACGTTTTTCTACCTGCATATAGAAGTGCTGGATATTGTCCAAAGTCTGGTCGTCAATGCTGATGCGCAGAGTATTTTCAGCGATCTTCTCTTGGTCGAACTTAGCAGTAGCACTCATGTAAATCAGCTGGTGGTCCCGCGGTGCATAATGCAGAATCTTATCAACAAACGCATACTGGGAATCACTGAGAAGCTGGTCAAATTCATCTAGGATAATAGTATCAACATTCATCATCTTGATTTTCTTGAGCTTAATGAGCTCAAAAATCCGACCAGGTGTACCAATCAGTATCTCAGGACCTTTCTTTAGCCGCTCAATCTGCCTTTTCTGGCTATTGCCAGAGAGGAGGAGTTGACTGCTCAAGCCCAAAGGCTCCGCCCAAGATTTACAAACATCAAAAATCTGTCCCGCCAGCTCTGTATTTGGAGCTAAAATCAAAAGCTGCTGCGCTTTTTTAGGCTTCAATTTCAATAAGCTAGGAAAGAGATAGGCCAATGTCTTGCCCGTACCAGTTGGACTGATGCCTAGCACCGTTTCTCCCTGAGAAATGGGCTGGAATATCTTTTCTTGGATGGCAGTCAGTTCAGCAAAACCCAGCTGATCCAGCTGGTCCTGCCAAACTGTTGGAAATGTTTCTTTAATCATGGTCAACCTCAAATCTAATGCCAGCATCTTTTCTCATGGCAAACATGCACTCATGCACAGTAGCAGCAGCCTGCAGATAGTCGCTGTAAAGTTCTTCCTGGCCGCCTTTAAGGACACGAGCAAAAGCCTGGGCTTCTTCCAGCATTTGGTGGTCTGCTTGGCGGATAGCTAGACTTTCCGTCTCTCCATTGAGCTTTTGGAAAATGGCAGAGCGGATAAACTCGATACCGTCTAAGGTCAGAGTGCCTTGGTCCGTATAGATTTCAGCTGGCAGCTGGCTATGAATATTTTTTCCAGCTTGAATACGAACCTGAAAATCAGGATAAATAAGACTGCCTGAACCGTTAAGGTCAACGCCATTTGGCAGTTGTTGAGCTGTATAGCGGGTGTTTTGTGGTGCACCAAAGAGTCGGACAGCTGCATAAAGCGTGTAGACGCCCAGATCCATCAGAGCACCGCCTGAGAATTTAGCGGAAAAAACATTGGGCTCCTGTCCACTCAGCAGGGCTCCCATCTTGGAGGAGTATTTTGCATAGGTGAAGTTGGCTCCCCAGATTTTCTTGTCTTTTAGGAAGTCCTGAATGACTGCAAAAGCTGCTTCGTGGTAGTTTCTGGCTGCCTCAAAGATATAAACCTGATGCTCAGCTGCCAGCTTGACCAATTCTTGCCATTCTTCAGGCCTTGATACAGCCGGTTTTTCAACTATGACATGTTTTCGAGCCAAAATGGCTACCTTGGCATGGTTAAAGTGGAGGCTATTGGGACTGGCGATGTAAACCACATCTAGGTCGGCAGATAAGAATTCAATCATATCGGTGTAGAGGGCGACGTTTTTATAAGCCTGCGCAAAACGCTCTGCAGCACTCAAGGTTCGTGAGTAAACAGCTGTAAACTCATACTCACCACTCAATTGAGCTGCTTTGATAAACTCGTGGGAAATAGTTCCCGTACCGATGATACCGAGTCGTAACATACTTTCTCCTTTAAAATGATTTTCCTGAATTTTTCTTGATTCACCCTTTCATTATATCATGAATTAAGGTAAAATAGATAAGATAACAAGTAATGGAGAAAACAATGCAAAACAGACCTATTATTATCGGTGTTACAGGTGGATCTGGTGGGGGAAAAACCAGTGTATCTCGGGCTATTTTAGATCATTTTCCTAATGAGAAGATTTCCATGATTGAGCATGATTCATACTATAAGGATCAGTCTCATTTGACCTTTGAGGAGCGGGTTAAGACCAACTATGACCATCCTTTTGCTTTTGATACAGACTTGATGATTGAGCAGATCAAGGAGCTTTTGGCTGGCCGTCCAGTGGACATCCCGACCTATGACTATACGGAGCACACGCGCAGCAATAAAACCTATCGTCAGGAACCCCAGGATGTCTTCATTGTAGAGGGGATTTTGGTTTTGGAAGACCAACGCCTCCGCGATTTGATGGACATCAAGATTTTCGTTGATACTGATGATGATGTGCGGATTATTCGTCGGATTAAGAGGGACATGGAAGAACGTGGACGCAGTTTGGATAGTGTCATTGAGCAGTATCTGGGTGTCGTCAAGCCTATGTACCATCAGTTTATCGAGCCGACCAAGCGCTATGCGGATGTCATCATTCCAGAGGGCGCTTCTAATAAAGTTGCGATTGATTTGATTACCACCAAGATTGAAAAGATTTTGGAGGAAGCTAGAGAAGGATAGAAAGGAAGTCTGGTGTTACACTGGACTTTTTGGGTAAATTATGAGAAAGTTCGTCAAAAGAGAATTCCATTCTCGATCAAAGTTTTTTGCCTGTTTGTTGACCTTTTGCGCAGGTTTTGTGGATGCTTACACTTTTATGGAACGCGGGGGTACATTGGTTGCGGGCCAGACAGGAAACGTCGTCTTTTTGTCCGTTGAGCTGATTCATCACAAGACTGGAGAGATTGAAGTGAAACTGGCTACCATGCTGGCTTTTATGCTGGGGATCTTTCTGATAACCGTTTTCCGTTCCTTTTTTGAGCAGTCAATATGGCGAGTAAGTAGCATTTCACCAATGGTTCTCATCTGTACTCTGGTAGGTTTTATGCCAAGTACCGTGCCTAATATGCTGATTGTTCCTCCGATTGCTTTCTGTATGGGGGTCGTTGCCACAGCTTTTGGCGAAGTAGATGGCATAGTCTACAATAATTCCTTTATGACAGGAAATATCAAGAAAACAATGGTGGCTTTTGGAAATTTTGTGCGAACGAAGGAAAAACCATATTTGAAAGAGGGCATTTTCTTTGTTGCTTTGTTAGGAAGCTTTGTCATCGGAGCCATTATTTCGACCTATATGCTCCAATTTTACGCTTTACGAACCATTTGGATCGTTGCAGGAATTCTATTTACCTTCATGATGTTCCGCTTGGTTCAGTATGTACGAAGATAAAGACGAAATGGCTTAGGAAAGAAGAAGCCTTAGTTGTAATTTATTAAATAAATAAGAGAAATGAGAAAAATAATTTTTATTGGACAGAGCGATGATAAAACCGTCTACTATAACACACGAACAAAAGAGGCTTTGGTAGCTGATAAGAGTGTCTTGTTAAATACGGAAGGGGCAAGAAAATCGAATAGAGCCATTATTCCTTTGATTTTGCTTTTTGCATTATTTGGTGGAGGTACTGGAGTTGCGATTTTTTCTTTTGCTAGTCCATTTAGATTAAACGAGAGGATGATTCCAATCATTTTATTAGCCATATTTTTAGTTTTTGTTGGTAGTATTTATATGTTGGAAAAGGCCTTGTATAAAAATGTTCGATCCATAGTTTTAGCAAGCAAGGAACAGTTTAAAGATGCGGTGAATGGAAGTTTAATTTGGGAAGGTTTTTCTGATAAGAAGGCCACATTTGGTAAGATCTTCTTTTTCTTGTTTATTATATTGATTCTTCTATTTTGTGTGGGAATTGTAGGTATGTTTGGAATACCAGGAATGCTTATTCCTTATTATGACCATGATTGGTTTAATCTTTCATTATTATTTTCACCATTGGCAGGGGTGCTTCCAGCTGCGGTTGTGATTTCTCTATTCCAAAACAACCCTATTCGCTGGCTGTTAGCTGTGCGAAAATACGATAAGGGAGAAGTGGTTTTTGCCGAGGCAGTAGAGGAGGATGCGAATTGATAAAAAAGCCATCGATTGTTATCTATAAAAGATCAGCACTGGGATTACTTAGTCTATTTGGTTTAATGGTGGTGATCAGTTTTTTTAATATCTTCCTAGAAGACAATTGGTCAGCAAATCTTTTCTATTTCTTAGTAGCAGTTTCTTTATTGCTCACAGTAGGTTGGATGGCCTTTGCTTTTATGGGAAAAATCCAGCTTGATGGTCAATACTTGCTTGTTTTCCGAAATTTCAAATGCTATCGCTTTCCACTTTCTTCGGTTACATTTTACTTCGGCAAAAGCAGACATGCTTATCGTGGGAATTATGAATGGACTATATTTATTGTAGGGGAAGCCTTAACTAAAAACGGCGGAAGTCAAAAAGTGACTTTGAAATTGATTGGAAGTAAGCAGAAGAATCGTCAATTCCAGCAGTTTATTCAAGAACATCTGGAAGGGAAAGTACAGCCTCTGCCTAAGGAAGATTCGTGGAAACTGAACGCTTTTGGGCAGTTAGAGTTAATTGAAGAAGATGGGCATACAGAACCAAAGTCAGTATTGACAGTCACTAGGAAGTTATCTGATTTTATCGAATTTGGAGCAGATCAAGGAAATGTTAAAAAAACTGTGTTTTATGATATTAAGCGAAATGAGCTTTTTGTAGGGAAAAGTGTGCCTTTTCCAATGATTTTTCTACCAAGTGCTGGTTTTTCTTACGGCCTGTATATATTTACGGAGAATCTGACTGTACGAGGTTTGTTCCCTTTACTTTTTTCCTTCATTTTCATGCTTTTACTGACTCTTTACCAGTTTAAAAATAGAAGGGAGAAATCAGTAGTTGAAGTAGTGCCTTATGAGATGCCCATAGACTATTTTGCCACCCAAAAATCCAACGGTCTAAAAACCTATGCTCTCATTTTCCTCTTTGCCTTGATTTCAGCTGTTTTCTCTTGGCTTTATCTTCTATTTGGCAGTTTCCTACTTTTATTTTTGACGATTGTGATATGGTATTGTTTCTTGCTCTTACTCCTGTCTGGGCAATTTAAAAAAACCAAATATTTGAAAGTATTAGAAAAAGAAAAGGAATATAGAAATCAATGATTAGTGTGTTTAGAGAGCATATTCTATGATGATCTTTTTACTTTGCCATTTAGAAATTAAAAACATTCGATAATTATTATAGAGATTTGCGGCGTATAATTCTCTTCGAATGGGGAGGAATGACTGGTTAGCATTGTAATCAATATAATACTTGAAGAAGGAGGAGCTAACTTGCTCCTTTTTCGCATTTATAGTAATAAGACCGAAAAAAGATCCAGCATATTAAAAATTTTCAGAAAATATTGAATTATCTGTTGACAGCCCAATGATACTATGCTAAAATACTAGACAATAACATTTCAAAAGGAGTCAGTCAAACATGAAGTCAACCCAATATTCAAACTTTGCTTTGTTGTTGTGTTACTCGGGCTAGTGCGAAAGCATTAGTCCTGTTTGGCTTACCAAGCGGGAGTAAATCAACATCTCGCTTGGGTTTCTGAGCGAGATGTTTTTTTAAAACCATATTTGGAAAAGGGGTAATCTTATGCGTAAAGTTGAATTTTTTGATACAAGTCTTCGTGATGGGGAACAAACACCTGGTGTTAACTTCTCAATAAAGGAAAAAGTTTCCATTGCAAGACAGCTGGAGAAATGGGGAATTTCTGTAATTGAAGCTGGTTTTCCGGCTGCTAGTCCAGATTCATTTATAGCCGTTCAAGAAATTGCTAAAGCTATGAAAAAAACAGCAGTGACAGGATTAGCTCGTTCTGTAAAATCTGATATTGATGCTTGTTATGAGGCACTTAAGGATGCCAAGTATCCACAGATTCATGTCTTTATCGCTACCAGTCCGATTCACCGCAAGTATAAACTCAATAAGAGCAAGGAAGAGATTTTAGAAGCTATTAAGGAGCATGTTTCTTATGCACGTTCTAAGTTTGAGGTTGTCGAGTTCTCTCCTGAAGATGCGACTAGAACAGAGTTGGATTTCCTATTACAAGTCGTTCAAACAGCGGTCGATGCAGGTGCATCTTATATAAATATCCCTGACACAGTTGGCTTTACGACTCCAGAAGAGTTTGCACGCATCTTTGATCACTTGACTGAAAATATTAAATCAGATCATAAAGTTGTCTTTGGTGTCCACTGTCACGATGATCTCGGTATGGCAACTGCAAATACTTTGACAGCAATTAAACACGGTGCTGGACGTGTCCAGGGAACTATTAATGGTATCGGTGAACGCGCAGGTAATGTTGCTCTTGAAGAAGTAGCTGTTGCTTTGAAGATTCGTGAGGATTTCTTCCAAGCAACTAGTGATATTGTTTTGGATGAAACAATGAATACGTCAGAAATGGTTTCTCGCTTCTCTGGTATTCCAGTTCCTAAAAACAAGGCCGTTGTTGGTGGTAATGCCTTCTCTCACGAGTCTGGTATCCATCAGGATGGAGTCCTTAAAAATCCTCTCACTTATGAGATCATCACACCTGAATTGGTCGGTGTCAAGAGTAATAGTCTTCCGCTTGGAAAATTGTCTGGTCGCCATGCATTTGTAGAAAAACTAAGAGATTTGGCCCTAGACTTTACAGAAGAGGACATCAAACCACTCTTTGCTAAGTTCAAGGCGCTGGCTGATAAGAAACAAGAAATCACAGATGCAGATATTCGTGCTCTGGTAGCTGGAACCATGGTTGAAAACCCAGAAGGATTCCACTTTGATGATTTACAACTACAAACTTATGCAGATAATGACATCGAAGCAATCGTTAGCTTAGCTAATATGGATGGTGAGAAGGTCGAATTTAATGCGACAGGACAAGGTTCCGTTGAGGCTATCTTCAACGCTATCGACAAGTTCTTCAATCAATCTGTTCGCTTGGTGTCCTACACTATCGATGCGGTGACAGATGGGATTGATGCCCAGGCTCGGGTATTGGTGACTGTTGAAAACAGAGATACAGAGACCATCTTTAATGCAGCAGGGATTGATTTCGATGTACTGAAGGCTTCAGCTATTGCCTACATCAATGCCAATACCTATGTTCAAAAGGAGAATGCTGGTGAGATGGGACGAAGCGTTTCCTATCGCGATATGCCTGCAAATAATTAGAAGGAAGCGACTATGACAAAAGAAATTGTAGCTCTGGCGGGTGACGGTATCGGCCCAGAAATTATGGAAGCTGGTCTCCAAGTGCTGGCTGCTGTTGCGGACAAGTTCGGTTTTACTTATCATATCACGGAGAAAGCTTTTGGGGGTGATGGTATTGATGCGGAAGGTCATCCTCTGCCTCAATCAACTCTAGAAGCGGCTAAGGAGGCGGATGCTATTCTCCTAGCAGCTATCGGCAGTCCCCAGTATGATAATGCTCCAGTTCGTCCGGAGCAAGGCTTGCTGGCTCTGCGCAAGGAGCTTGAGCTCTATGCCAATATCCGCCCAGTTAAGATTTTCGATGCTCTTAAGCATTTGTCGCCCTTGAAGGCAGAGCGTATTGCTGGCGTGGACTTCGTGGTCGTGCGCGAGCTGACTGGTGGGATTTACTTTGGTGAGCATATTTTGGAGGATAAATCTGCGCGTGATATCAACGACTACAGCTATGAAGAGGTGGAGCGGATTGTCCGTAAGGCCTTTGACATTGCGCGTGGTCGCAGAAAGCTTGTGACCAGTATTGACAAGCAAAATGTGTTAGCAACATCCAAACTCTGGCGCAGAGTAGCTGATGAAGTGGCCAAGGATTATCCAGATGTGACTCTGGAGCACCAGCTTGTGGACAGCGCTGCTATGCTCATGATTACCAATCCTGCTAAGTTTGACGTTGTAGTAACGGAAAATCTATTTGGAGATATTCTCTCAGACGAGTCTAGTATCTTGTCAGGGACGCTGGGAGTTATGCCATCGGCCAGTCATTCGACTGCTGGGCCAAGTCTTTATGAGCCTATTCATGGCTCGGCTCCCGATATTGCGGGACAGGGTATTGCCAATCCGATCAGTATGATCCTTTCTGTAGCCATGATGCTGCGGGATAGTTTTGCAGAGCTAGAAGCTGCAGAGGCGATTGAAGCAGCAGTTGAGAAGACTTTGTCTCAAGGTATTTTAACCCGAGATCTGGGTGGTCAGGCTAGCACAGCTCAAATGACGGAGGCAATTATTAAGAACTTATGAAATGGATAGTAACAGGCATTTGCCTGCTATGGAACCTTGTCGTTTTCCTGCTTTATGGCTGGGATAAGCGAAAGGCTAAGAAAAATCACTACCGCATTCCAGAGAAAACCTTGCTCTTGTCAGCTCTTGCAGCCGGAGGTTTGGGCGCTTTATTAGGCGGTCGCCTCTTTCATCACAAGACCAGAAAATGGTATTTCTGGTTGGCTTGGATTTGTGGAATAATAGTGGAAATTGGAATTTTATATTACATATGGAGAAGCTAGTATGGCTGGAAAATCGATTTTTGATAAACTTTGGGACAGGCATGTGATCACAGGCCGAGAAGGTCAACCCCAGCTTATGTATGTGGATCAGCATTATATTCATGAAGTAACCAGCCCTCAGGCTTTTCAAGGTCTACGAGATGCAGGGCGCAAAGTTAGACGGCCGGACTTGACCTTTGGAACCTTTGACCATAATGTTCCTACGGTCAATATCTATGATATTCGGGATGTGATTTCCAAGGCTCAGATTGATAAGCTTTCTGAGAATGTCAAGGATTTTGGCATCGAGCATGCGGCTCACGGATCGGAACTGCAGGGGATTGTTCATATGGTTGGACCCGAAACGGGCAAGACTCAGCCGGGCAAATTCATTGTCTGCGGTGACAGTCACACGGCCACTCACGGAGCTTTTGGAGCTATCGCTTTTGGAATTGGTACTTCGGAGGTAGAGCACGTCTTTGCCACTCAAACGATCTGGCAGGTCAAGCCTAAGAAAATGTTGGTCAAATTTACTGGAGTGCCACCTAAAGGTGTTTATTCTAAAGACTTCATACTTGCTCTGATTGCCAAATACGGTGTAGCTGCAGGTGTTGGCTATGTGGTCGAGTATGCTGGTGATGCCATTGATCATTTGACCATGGAAGAGCGCATGACCATCTGCAATATGTCCATTGAGTTTGGCTCCAAGATGGGCATTATGAATCCTGACCAGAAGACCTATGATTACGTTCAAGGACGGCCGGGAGCACCTAAGGACTTTGAGGCGGCAGTGGCTGATTGGAAGACTCTGGTCAGTGATCCCGATGCTGTCTATGATAAGGTCATTGAGATGGATGTCTCCGAGTTGGCACCTATGGTGACTTGGGGAACCAATCCTGCTATGGGAGTAGAGTTCGGTGCAGCCTTCCCTGAAATCCGTGATATGAACGACGAGCGGGCCTATAATTACATGGATCTCTCGCCAGGCAAGAAAGCAGAAGATATTGACCTAGGTTATATCTTTATCGGCTCCTGCACTAATGCCAGACTCAGTGATTTGCAGCTGGCTGCTAAGTTTGTCGCTGGCAAGCATATCGCTCCCAATCTGACTGCTATCGTCGTACCAGGCTCTCGTCCAGTCAAGCGGGCTGCTGAAAAGATGGGACTGGATAAAATTTTTATGGATGCAGGCTTTGAGTGGCGTGATCCGGGTTGCTCCATGTGTCTGGGGATGAATCCAGACAAGGTGCCAGACGGAGTCCACTGTGCCTCGACCAGCAATCGGAACTTTGAGGATCGTCAGGGATTTGGTGCTAAGACTCATCTTTGCAGTCCTGCCATGGCAGCAGCGGCAGCCATTGCCGGGCACTTCGTAGACGTCCGCCAACTACCGGAGGTCCAGTAAGGAAGTTTTATGGAAAAATTTACAATCTACACGGGGACAACGGTTCCCCTCATGAATGACAATATCGATACGGACCAAATCTTGCCCAAGCAGTTTCTCAAGTTGATTGATAAAAAAGGTTTTGGCAAGTACCTCATGTACGCATGGCGCTATCTGGACAATCAGTACACCGAAGATCCTGATTTCGTCTTTAACAGACCGGAGTATCGCAAGGCGACTATTCTGATTACAGGGGACAATTTCGGTGCGGGTTCCTCTCGGGAGCACGCTGCCTGGGCCTTGGCTGACTATGGCTTTAAGGTAGTCATTGCCGGATCTTTCGGGGATATTCACTACAATAACGAGCTCAATAACGGCATGCTGCCGATCGTCCAGCCGCTCGAAGTACGGCAAGCCTTGGCTAATCTGAAGCCAATGGATAAAGTGACGGTGGATTTGGAGCAGCAGAAGATTTTTTCTCCGGTGGGAGAATTCTCCTTTGACATTGATGAAGAATGGAAGCACAAGCTCCTCAACGGTCTGGATGACATTGGCATTACACTCCAGTACGAGGATTTGATTACAGAATATGAAAAAAATCGTCCATCTTATTGGCAGTAACCTTATTTTTGCTATATTGAGAAAATTCTGAAAAAATCTTGTCTCCGATAAAAATATATGGTAAAATAAATCTTAATTTAATAGAAAAGGAAGAAACTTATGACAAAACACATTCAATGGAACGGAACTCTTTCACAAGAAGGCTATGACATCCTGAAAGGCGATGGCGGCTGTATCGTTTGCCCGACCAAGGTGGGTTACATCATTATGACTAGTGATAAGGCAGGTTTGGAGCGTAAGTTCGAAGCTAAGGCCCGTAACCGTAATAAGCCAGGTGTTGTCCTCTGTGGCAGTATGGATGAGCTTCGTGCTTTGGCGCAGCTAAATCCGGAAATTGAAGCTTTTTACCAAAAGCACTGGGATGAAGACATCCTCTTGGGTTGTATCCTTCCATGGAAGCCAGAAGCTTTTGAAAAGCTCAAAGCCTATGGCGACGGTCGGGAAGAGCTGATGACAGATGTTCGTGGCACGAGCTGTTTTGTTATTAAGTTTGGTAAGGCGGGCGAGCAGCTGGCAGCTAAGCTTTGGGAAGAAGGCAAGATGGTCTATGCATCCTCAGCCAACCCATCCGGTAAAGGAAACCGTGGCAAGGTCGAAGGAATTGGCGAGCGCATCGAAAACGCTGTTGACCTCGTCATTGAAGCAGATGACTATGTAGCCTCTATCCAGCCAGATAAGACCATCGAAACTCGTTACGAGCAAGGCGTTATGGTCTCCATGGTGGACAAGGATGGAAAACTGATTCCAGAACAAGGTGGCCAACGTTCCATCTCACCAGCACCAGTAGTCATCCGGAAAGGCTTGGACATTGACAAAATCATGATGCACCTGTCCGATACCTTTAACTCATGGGATTACCGTCAGGGTGAATATTACTAAGATAAAAAGAAGCCCAGTGTGAGAGAGGGATTACCTCTTTACACTGGGCTTTTTAGTTTGGAACTTTAAGTTTAAAATCTTTAGCCAGTTTAAAATTATTTCCAAATAGAACAAAATTCTTGACAGATGTAATACGTGGTGTTACAATTGATAAAAACAATTCGAGATAGAATAAAAAGGAGGCGAAATGAATAAGATGATAGGGGGCTACCAAGCTCTACAGATTCGTTTATTGAATGGGCGTATCTTTCAAAAACTATTGAGGAAGGAACCAGAAGCTCAATACAGAAGTGAACAAGGGAAAATTTTAACAGTGCTTTGGCAAACAGAAGATGGTAGAGCAACTGCTACGGATATCGCCCTTGCTTCAGGACTAGCTAACAATACCCTGACCAGCATGATTAAGAAGTTAGAAGACCAGGGCTTGGTTACTGTAAAAACTTGCACTCAAGATAAGAGAAGAAAATTTGTTAGTTTGACCGAATTGGGTTGGGCACAAAAGGAAATTGGGGATCGTGTTAGTAAAGAGTTGGGCGATATTTTCTACCAAGGCTTTTCGGATCAAGAAATCCGAGAATTTGAGGCTTATCAAGATCGAATTATCTCAAATCTAAAAGCTAAAGAAAATGAACTATAGTAGAAGGGAAAATGCTTATGATTGGAATTACGGGTGTAACAGGGAAATTAGGCTCCTATGTGGCTGATCTTGTCGATAAGAAAGGAATCGCTTCCGTCCATCTAGCACGAAGCCCTGAGCGGGCAAAAGTCTATGCGTCTGCGGAAATTCGTAAGATGGTGTATGCCAATACTCCAGAGGTGGTTGAGGCCTTAAAGGGGATCGATGTCTTGTTGATGGTCTCTGCTCGGGAAAATCCAGAGCGTGTTAAGGAACACAAGAGTTTTTTAGATGCCGTAAAGCTAGCGGGGATTCAGCATATCGTCTATACCTCATTTTATGGGGCAGATGAAAAGGCAACTTTTACCTTATCTCGGGATCATGCCCAGACGGAAGCTTATATCAAGGAGTTAGGATTCACCTACACTTTTCTAAGAGATAATTTTTACTTGGATTTATTTATTGATATTGCGCTTGAAAATGGAGAAATTCGTGGTCCGGCCAGCAGTGGCCTTGTGTCAGCTGTTGCTCGTAAGGACACATCTAGGGTTGCAGCTGAGATTCTCTTACATGCTAAGAAATGGGAAAATCAAACCTTGAATCTAACAGGACCAGAGGATCTTACTATGGAAGAGATTGCGACACTCCTTTCAAAAGCAACCAAACAACTAATCACCTATGTAGATGAATCAGTGGAAGAAGCCTATGAGTCACGGAAAAAATGGCCAGCACAAACTTGGGAGTACGATGCCTGGGTCAGTACCTATACAGCTATAAAAGTTGGGGAACAAGCTGGGGTTTCAACAGATATCGAAAAAGTACTAGGGTATCCAGCAAGTAGCATATTGGATATTCTTAGAGACAGAAAACTTATTGAGGAAGAACATGATTGAATATAAAAATGTAGCGCTACGCTATACAGAAAAAGATATCTTGAGAGATGTTAATTTACGGATTGAGAATGGAGAGTTCATGGTTTTAGTGGGGCCTTCTGGTTCCGGTAAGACAACTATGCTCAAGATGATCAACCGTCTTTTAGAGCCAACAGATGGCAACATCTATATGGATAATAAGAGAATCAAGGACTATGATGAGCGTGAGTTGCGCCTTTCTACAGGCTATGTCTTACAGGCTATTGCTCTCTTTCCCAATCTAACGGTTGCAGAAAATATTGCTCTCATTCCTGAGATGAAAGATTGGAGCAAGGCAGAGATTCAGCAGAAGACCGATGAATTGCTGGAGTTAGTAGGTTTGCCTGCTGAAGATTATGCTCAGCGTATGCCGAGTGAGCTGTCTGGTGGTGAGCAGCAGCGGGTGGGCATTGTCCGTGCCATTATTGCCCAACCCAAAATCCTGCTGATGGACGAGCCTTTTTCTGCTCTTGATGCTATCTCGCGTAAGCAATTGCAGAGCTTAACCAAGAGTATCCATGACCAGTTTGGGATGACGACAATCTTTGTGACCCATGATACGGATGAGGCCTTGAAATTGGGGAATCGGATTGCTGTTCTGCAGGACGGGGAGATTCGTCAAGTAGCGACACCTGGGGAAATCTTATCTGCACCTGCGACTAACTTCGTAGCAGATTTATTTGGAGGTGTTAAACATGACTAATTTAATTTCTACCTTTCAAGAGCGCTTTGGAGAATGGTTGACAGCCCTTGGTCAGCACCTCCAGCTCTCTCTTCTGACCTTACTAGTGGCCATCTTCCTGACTATTCCGCTCGCTATCTATCTCAATAGTCACAAAAAAGCGGCCAATTGGGTGCTGCAAATTGCAGGAATCTTTCAGACCATTCCTTCAATGGCTTTGCTGGGACTCTTTATCCCCCTTATGGGAATTGGCACACTGCCGGCACTGACTGCTCTGGTGATTTACGCCATTTTCCCGATTTTAGAAAATACTGTCACGGCTTTGAATGGGATTGATCCTAGTTTAGAAGAAGCTGGAATCGCCTTTGGGATGACCAAGTGGGAGCGACTCAAAAAGTTTGAACTGCCTCTAGCTATGCCCGTAATCGTGTCAGGAGTTCGGACGGCGACGGTAATGATTATCGGAACAGCGACTCTGGCAGCCCTTGTTGGAGCTGGTGGATTAGGTTCTTTTATCCTTCTAGGAATTGATCGTCGCAATGCCAGTCTAATCTTGATTGGAGCAATTTCATCTGCAGTTTTGGCTATTCTTTTCAATAGTCTCCTTAAATGGATGGAAAAGGCTAAGCTTCGGACGGTATTTACAGCTTTTGCTGTCTTAATCCTCGGCCTCGGTGCTTCTTACTCGCCGAGTCTCTTTCCCAAGCAGGAAAAGGATCATCTGGTTATAGCTGGGAAATTAGGTCCAGAGCCAGAAATTCTTATGAATATGTATAAACTCCTCATCGAGGAAAATACGGATATGACTGTGACAGTCAAGCCTAATTTTGGGAAGACCGACTTCCTTTATCAAGCTCTGAAAAAAGGCGATATTGATATCTATCCTGAGTTTACCGGTACGATTACTGGCACTCTCTTGCAGCCTGCTCCAAAGGTCAGCAATGATGCTGAAGAAGTTTTTGAAGCAGCACGTGATGGAATCAAAAAACAGGACAATCTAGTCTTGCTCAATCACATGGCTTATCAAAATACTTATGCCATTGCTGTACCTAAGAGTGTTGCAAAAGAATACAATCTTAAAACCATCTCTGATCTTAAAGCAGTCCAAGACAAGCTCAAGGCAGGGTTTACCTTGGAATTTAACGACCGTGAAGATGGGAACAAGGGACTTCAATCTGTCTATGGACTGAATCTCAATGTGTCAACCATGGAGCCAGCTCTTCGCTATGATGCGATTAAATCAGGCGCTATTCAGATTATGGAAGTCTATTCAACTGACCCTGAAATTGAGCGCTATCAACTTCAGATTTTAGAAGACGATAAACATCTTTTCCCTCCTTATCAAGGTGCGCCTCTCATGAAGGCTGAACTGCTAGAAAAACACCCTGAGTTGGAAGGTATTCTCAATAAGCTGGCTGGTAAAATTACAGAAAGCCAGATGAGCCAGATGAATTATCAAGTCGGCATTGAAGGCAAAAAAGCGGAAGCTGTCGCGCGTGATTATCTGGTCAAGGAAGGACTTTTGAAAAAATAAGAAATAAAAGTTAGACTCCTAAGGTCTAGCTTTTTTACTTGTTTTAGAATAGATAGACTGCAGATTAAAGAAGATACATCAGCAATCTTCATCCATTTTTGGTATAATAAAGTATCAATGTATGGAGGTGTTCCGATGGCATCTAGTCAAGAATATTTGGATTTTATCCTGAAGCAACTGGAGGGCTTAGGTCAAGAAATTAGCTTTCGCAAGATGATGGGGGAATATTTGCTCTATTATCGAGGTCGCTTATTCGGCGGGATTTATGACAATCGCTTTCTGCTCAAGCCAGTCGAGCCAGCTCTGGATTTTTTTGAAAATCCGGTTTATGAGTCTCCTTATCCAGGCGCAAAGCCAATGCTTCATATAGAAAAAATAGAAGATGCTGCCTTTCTCTGCAGTTTGATTGAAGCTGCCTATCCTGCCTTATCAGCACCTAAAAAGAAAAAATAGTCTTTCTGTTCCAATGGATATTTCTAAAATTTTCCGTTTTAATGGACATTTTAATAATTTTCCGTTATAATGGACTTAAAGGAGGTTTGATCAGCTATGCTTTATATTGCTCTTATTGGAGATTTGATCGAATCCAAACAGCTAAAAAACCGTAAGCAGGCGCAGAAGGACCTGCAGGACATGATGGCAGTGCTAAATCAGGATTATCAGGATTATTTGGTGTCGCCTTTCACGGTAACGACTGGAGATGAGTTTCAGGCTTTGCTGCGGCCAAATCCAGAGATCATGCAGCTCCTTGATCAGATTGCCTTGGGCTTTCCTCATCCGATTCGCTTCGGGCTTGGCCTGGGGGAGATTGTGACGGACATCAATCGGGAGCAGAGTATTGGTGCCGACGGTCCGGCCTACTGGAGGGCACGCGCAGCCATTGAGGCTATTCACGAGAAGAACGACTACGGCAGCAGCCGTATAGCTGTATCCTTGGAAGACGAAGAGCTCAGTCAGGCGGTTAATACGGTGCTGGCAGCTACTTCATTCATCCAGAGCAAGTGGAACACCAGTCAGAGAGAGGTTCTGGAGCGGATGCTCATGGAATATATCTATGACGAGAATTTTTCTCATGGGGAAATAGCAGAGCTGCTGCAGATTAGTCCCAGTGCGCTTAGTAAACGGCTCAAGTCGTCTGGACTGAAGATTTATCTGAGAAATCGTCGTTTAGCTATGAGAATGATTCTAAAAGCAGCAAAGGAGGCTGAACAATGACGAATTTTATGGGATTTTCAGAATTTTTCATGCAGAATCCGATTCTTGTATTGACTTTGCTGGCTCATGTGCTAGCTGATTTTCAGCTTCAAAGTCAGAAAATGGCCGACCTCAAAAGTCGGCGGCTAAATTTCTTAATTCTCCACTTGGGAATTGTTCTCTTGCCCCTGTTGCTCTTGGGGCTCATCTTACCTAATTATCTGCTATATTTCGCCTTGGTCTGGCTCAGCCATGCGCTTATTGACTTCTTGAAGAATAGGCTGAATTCATCGATTGTCCGCCATCATGCTCAAAAGTTTGCCTTTATACTGGATCAGGTCTTGCATCTGATTAGCATTTTTGCTCTTTATTTTCTCTTAGGGCAGCAGAAAATTTCAGCTCCTAATTGGCTGTCTGAGCGCTACCTCATGCTACAGGCTCTCTTTTTCTTCGCCCTTACTGGTAAGCCGGTTAATATCCTCTTTAAACTCTTCTTCAGCAAGTATCAGGCCGGAGAAGACAGCGGAGAGACTATTGCGGGGGCTGGTGCCATGATTGGGATTTTGGAGCGCTTGATTATGGGACTTTCCCTTATTTTCAGGCAGTTTACTGCCATTGGGTTAGTTTTTACAGCTAAATCTATTGCCCGCTATAATAAGATCTCAGAAAGCCAGTCTTTTGCAGAATACTATCTGATCGGTTCACTTTTTAGCATGATCAGCGTTTTACTGACTTATGGCTTGCTTTATTGGTAATAAAAACTGAGGCTGGGATAGGATTCCCAGTCTTTACTCTAATTCTCATTTGATACAAGGTAAGGAGAAGTCACATGGCAAAAGCCCTAGAAGATATGTCTTTAGAAGAATTATGGCAGTTGTTCCCGATTTTCTTAGAGGAGCACAATAAGGACTGGCCAGCTTGGTATAAGGAGGAAAGCAGAAGAATACAAAGTTTTTTGCCAGCAAATCAGTTGTATGAAATGCACCATATTGGCTCCACATCTATTGAGGGGATATGGGCTAAGCCGATTATTGACATTCTTTTAGAAATTCCTCGAAGTGAAGATATGGGGAGCATCAAGAGAGAATTGCTGGAGCATGGCTACCTGCTTATGTCAGAGTCAGAAGGCCGCATGTCTTTTAATAAGGGCTATACACTGCAAGGTTTTGCGGAGCGCGTTTTCCACTTGCATCTGCGCTACCATGGAGACCATGATGAACTCTATTTCCGAGACTATCTGAAAGATCATCCAGCTGTCGCTAAAGACTACGAGCAGTTAAAATTAATCTTACGGAAAAAGCACGAGCACAATCGTGATGCCTATACAGAAGCTAAAACTGATTTCATCAGGCAGTACACGCAAAAATCCAAAAAGCTTTATAAGAGAAGGTATGACGACAAGCTGACCTAACCAGGAAGTCCTGCAAATCCACTATATTTCGTTTTAATTAGAGCAAAGAACTCGGATAGTTGCCTTGATTCGTTATAATACGTATTTATAATCACAAGTTTCAAATTAAATAATATGATATGGTTTAAATTGAAATATAAGTCCTTTATTTGTCTACAAATACCAGAAATGTTATAATACTAATCTATACAAGATGGGAGGTGGAAAATGAGAAAACGGTCTATTATCGCACTCTCAACTTTTCTGTTTATTGTTCTTATCACTTTATTTCTAGTGCCGAAGCTACAAACAAGAGAGTTAAATAGTAGAGACTATATTCAGTCAAGGACTCCGACCTTGTTTTTCCATGGTTATGGCTCAAGTGCTAATGCTGAAAAGCATATGGTAGAGGCAGCCAGACAAGCTGGAGTTACTCAAACCATCATCACAGCTACAGTTGATAGTCATGCTCAAGTAACCTTTAAAGGAGATATACCAAAAGATGCTATCAATCCAATTGTCATGGTTGAGTTCAAAGACAATCGAAATCCCGATTATGCTCAGGACGGAGAATATGCAGCAGCAGTTGTTCGAAAGTTGCAAGCAAAATATGCTTTCAAAAAGATGAATTTTGTCGCGCATTCTATGGGGAATATGTCTATTTTATTTTACCTATTAGAGCACGCTCAGAATGAAGAATTTCCACAGTTACAAAAACAGGTAAATATCGCCAATCATGTCAATGGTTTGGAGGGGATGGATCTACCAGCTAGCTTGACCATTCTAGACAACCATACAGGGCAGCCTAGCGCCATGAGTGATAGCTATCAAAAACTTCTGGGCTTGCGCGAAATTTATCCGCAAGATCAAGTGGATGTTCTCAATATCTATGGAGATTTTAAAAATCAATCAGATGGTTCTGTTTTAAACGTTTCTTCTCGCAGTCTCAAGTATCTTGTAATCGACAATGCCAAGTCCTATCAGGAAAAAAGAGTGACTGGCCCTCTGGCTCAACATAGCCAGCTGCATGAAAATCCAGAAGTAGATCGATTATTGATTGATTTTCTTTGGGGCAAATGATTTTAAGAAAAGCAGGCTATTCTTCGTCTGTAAGAAAACTTTAAGCATTTTATACTATTTTGTTCTATGGAAAGTTTTCCTTTCCTGATTTAATGCGACAGCGCAATACGCTGATTATAATCGAAGCTTCTCTAAAACCTTATTGTTTAGAGATAGATTGAGGAGTAAAATGAAATTTAAGAAAACATTACTGACAGCAGGAGCTCTAGTAGCTACTCTCTTTACCGTATCTACAGCAACTGCTGACACAAACGTTCAAAAAGTCATTGACGAAACTTATGTTCAGCCTGAGTATGTCTTGGGCTATTCCTTGGATGACAGCCAAAAAGAGCAAACACTTCAGCTCTTAGGCTACAATGCATCGAGTGATTCTAAACCTCTGAAAACAATGACACCTGATGTCTATTCAAAGATTATGAATGTAGCAAATGATCCTAGTTTGCAGCTATATTCTTCTGTTAAGATTAAGAAGTTGGGCAACAAGAAGCCGCTTCAAGTTAAGATTGTTACGCCGCAAAATATCACCAAGGTTACAGAGGATATGTATCGCAATGCAGCAGTCACCTTGGGCGTACAGCATGCAGAAATTACAGTAGCAGCACCTATCCCTGTGACTGGAGAAAGTGCCCTAGCTGGTATTTATTACTCGCTGGAGGAAAATGGAGCTAGCGTTCCTCAGGAAAATAAAGACTTGGCTCAGGAAGAATTAGCCGCACTTTCAAATATCAACGCTGAGAACCAAGGTAAGGAAGGCTACGATGCCGATAAGCTGAATGTGGCACTGACAGATATTAAAACAGCTGTTGCTAATGCTAAAAAGAATAACAGCAATTTGACCGAAGCTGATGTCCGTAAAATCGTTGAAGAAACACTGAAAAACTACGGTCTCAGCAGTTCAGTCACAGCTGACCAAATTAATCTGATTATTAACTTTGCAGTCAATCTTTCAAACAGTGGAGTCATCACAAATTCTGATTTCACAAAGACGCTCACCGACTTAAAAAACAGTATTGTTTCAAAGGCTGGCGACACATTCAATAATATCAACCTTAACTTTGATGCAAACGGACTTCTTGAAGATGGCGGTAATTTCTTTAGCAATATCTGGAATGCAATCGTCAATTTCTTTAAGGGCCTGCTAGGTCAATAAGACTGTCTTTAAAATATAACTAAAAAACCAGCTAGATTCTAGCTGGTTTTTGCATATTTCTTATTCCCACTCCACAGTTGCAGGTGGTTTACTTGTGATATCGTAGACGATACGGTTGACGTGATCTACTTCGTTGACGATACGGACAGAGATCTTTTGCAGAACTTCCCAAGGGATCTTGGCAAAGTCAGCTGTCATACCATCGATAGAAGTAATAGCGCGAATGGCAATTGTGTAGTCGTAAGTCCGACCGTCGCCCATAACACCTACTGAACGAACGCCTGTATTGACAGTGAAGTATTGCCAGATGTCTCGGTCAAGACCAGCCTTGGCGATTTCTTCGCGGAGGATAGCGTCCGATTCGCGGACAGTTTCTAATTTTTCCTCAGTGATTTCACCCATGACACGGATAGCAAGCCCAGGACCTGGGAATGGTTGGCGCCAGACAATTTCATCAGGCATACCAAGCTCTGTACCCAAAGCGCGCACTTCATCCTTGTAAAGTGTATTTAGAGGTTCAATCAACTCAAACTGCATATCTTCTGGCAGACCACCAACATTGTGGTGAGACTTGATAGTTTGAGCAGTGTCAGTACCAGATTCGATAACGTCAGTATAAAGTGTACCTTGAGCCAAGAATTTCACATCTTTCAGCTTGCTAGCTTCATCGTCAAAGACATAAACAAACTCGTTTCCAATGATTTTACGTTTTTGCTCTGGATCAGATACGCCAGCAAGTTTGTCAAGGAAACGCTTAGCTGCGTCCGCTTTGACGATATTAAGACCAAACTTGCCACCTAGCATCTCCATAACTTGATCAGCTTCGCCTTTACGCAAAAGACCGTGATCTACAAAGATACAGATCAATTGATCGCCGATAGCTTTCTGCAAGAGGACACCTACGACAGAAGAGTCAACACCACCTGATAGACCGAGCAGGACACGCTTGTCACCGACTGTTTTACGGATTTTTTGAATCTGCATATCGATGAAGTTATCCATAGACCAGTCGCCCTTAGCGCCACAGATATTGAGAGCAAAATTGCGCAGAATATCGTAACCGTACTCAGAATGACGAACCTCAGGGTGGAATTGAATTCCGTAGATTTTCTTGTCAGGATTTTCAATAGATGCAAAAGGACAGTCTGCAGATGTACCAGTGCGGACAAAGTCTGCAGGAATCTCTGTCACCGCATCACCGTGGCTCATCAGGACAAGCTGCTCTTCTGGTGTGCTTTCAAAGAGAGGAGAAGTAGTACGTGTTAGTTTTGATTGTCCATATTCACGATTACCGGCATCACCTGCTGGCACCACCTTCCCGCCCAATTTATGAGTCAAAAGCTGCATACCATAGCAAATCCCCAAAATTGGGATCCCCAACTCAAAAATCTCTGGGTCAATATCAAATGAATCTTCTTCATAAACTGAGTTAGGTCCACCTGAAAGGATAATCCCGACAGGACGGATAGCACGAACTTCATCCGCTGTGATCTTGTGGCTCTTGAGTTCAGAAAATACACCAATTTCACGGATACGGCGTGAAATCAGCTGGTTGTACTGGCTGCCGTAATCAAGCACGATGATTTTTTCAACATCTTGCAATTCAGTTGTAGTTGTCATCTTTTCCCTTTCTTAAAAGAAGTAATCTTTTCCCCTCATTTTATCACAAAAATCGAATTTTTCCAAGGTAATAAGACTAGCTGCAAGTAAAAATAACTGAAAGTAAGGGCATTTGCTCTGAAAATTGATAATAAAATAAGATTTCCCCACATTGATTGATATTTAGTTTGACATTTAAACTAATTGATAATACAATAAATGTATAAAAAAGCTGCTTAAAATCAGAAAAGAGGACCATGGATGTTACCTGCTTATGTGAAAATACATGATCAAATAAAAAAAGATATTGACGAGGGTATTTGGGAGATTGGCGAGCGTTTGCCAAGCGAACGTGATCTTGCTGAAACTTTCGAGGTCAGCAGAATGACCCTACGCCAAGCGATCACTCTCTTGGTCGAAGAGGGAGTTCTTGAGCGTCGAGTCGGCAGCGGGACTTATGTCGCAAGTACACGCGTTCAGGAAAAAATGCGTGGAACAACTAGTTTTACAGAAATTATGAAGTCTCAAGGGAAAGTACCGTCCAGCCAGCTGATTTCTTACCGTCGGACGCTACCTAGCGAGCGAGAAGTCGAGAAGTTGGGCATCCATAAGACAGAGAACATCATCCGCATGGAACGGGTTCGCTACGCTGACGATATCCCCGTAGTCTATGAAGTTGCCTCGATTCCAGAGAAATTTATAAAGAATTTCAAAAAAGAAGAAGTGACCAGCCATTTCTTTCAAACTCTACAGGAGCATGGGTATAAAATTGGCAAGTCCCAACAGACCATTTACGCCCGTTTGGCCAAGGAGAAAATCGCTAAATACCTAGGAATTCCCCGTGGTCATGCCATTTTAGGCTTGACACAAGTTTCTTATTTTGATGATGGAACGGCCTTTGAGTACGTAAAAAGCCAGTATGTCGGCGAACGCTTTGAATTTTATTTAGAAAACAAATAATTACATAACTTAAATTATGTTATAAAAACTGTCGATCGGCAGTTTTTTTATAATTCTCTATTTTCAAACATACCGAAAGAGTGGAGTTTAAAGGGATTATTTGGTATAATATTCTTTATGGAAATTGAAAAAACAAATCGAATGAACGCTCTGTTTGAGTTTTATGCGGCTTTGCTGACCGACAAGCAGATGAACTATATTGAGCTCTACTATGCAGATGATTACAGCCTTGCTGAAATTGCCGAAGAGTTTAATGTAAGCCGCCAAGCTGTCTATGACAATATCAAGCGGACAGAGAAAATTCTGGAAGACTACGAAATGAAACTACACATGTACTCTGACTATATCGTCAGAAGTCAGATTTTCGATCAGATTATGGAGAAATACCCTGATGATCCCTATTTGCAGGAGCAACTTGCGGTTTTGTCCAGCATTGATAACCGAGAATAAAACGGCTAGAAACCTGTCCATTTCCATCATTTGATAATTAAGAGGAGAAATATTTATGGCTTTTGAAAATTTAACTGAACGCTTACAGAACGTCTTTAAAAACCTACGCAGAAAGGGCAAAATTTCTGAGAGTGATATCCAGGAAGCGACCAAGGAGATCCGCCTTGCTCTCTTGGAGGCTGACGTTGCCCTGCCTGTTGTTAAAGACTTTATTAAAAAGATTCGTGAGCGAGCTATTGGACACGAAGTTATTGACACGCTCAATCCAGCTCAACAAATCATTAAAATCGTAGATGAAGAGCTAACAGCCATTCTAGGTTCTGATACTGCCGAGATTATCAAGTCACCAAAGATTCCGACTGTTATCATGATGGTAGGTTTGCAAGGGGCTGGTAAGACGACCTTTGCGGGTAAATTGGCCAATAAACTCAAGAAAGAAGAAAACGCCCGTCCTTTGATGATTGCGGCGGATATCTACCGTCCAGCGGCTATTGATCAGCTGAAAACACTAGGGCAACAGATTGATGTGCCAGTCTTTGCCTTGGGTACCGAGTTTCCAGCAGTAGAGATTGTCCGTCAAGGTTTGGAGCAAGCCAAGGCTAACCACAACGACTATGTCCTGATTGATACGGCTGGTCGCCTACAAATTGATGAAAAGCTCATGCAGGAGCTAGCTGATGTCAAGGCATTAGCACAGCCAAATGAAATTCTGCTGGTAGTCGATGCCATGATCGGTCAGGAAGCAGCAAACGTAGCCCGTGAATTTAACAATCAACTCGAAGTGACTGGGGTTATCCTGACCAAGATTGATGGGGATACCCGTGGTGGTGCAGCTCTGTCAGTCCGTCAGATTACTGGCAAACCAATCAAGTTTACTGGTACCGGTGAAAAGATTACTGATATCGAAACCTTCCACCCAGACCGTATGTCTGGCCGTATCCTCGGTATGGGGGATATGCTGACCCTGATTGAAAAGGCCGCTCAAGAGTACGATGAGAAGAAATCTCTTGAAATGGCTGAAAAAATGCGGGAAAACACCTTTGATTTCAACGATTTCATCGACCAGCTGGACCAAGTGCAGAACATGGGTCCTATGGAAGAATTGCTCAAGATGCTGCCAGGTATGGCCAATAATCCTGCTCTCAAAAATATCAAAGTAGATGAAAAAGAAATTGCCCGTAAACGTGCCATCGTATCCTCTATGACACCAGCCGAGCGGGAAAATCCAGACCTGCTTAACCCAAGCCGTCGCCGTCGGATTGCAGCTGGGTCTGGTAATAGCTTTGTCGAAGTCAACAAGTTTATCAAGGACTTTAACCAAGCTAAACAAATGATGCAGGGCGTCTTATCTGGAGATATGAACAAAATGATGAAACAGATGGGGCTCAATCCTAACAATCTTCCTAAAAATATGCCGGGCGGCATGCCTGATATGTCGGCTTTAGAAGGCATGATGGGCCAAGGAGGCATGCCTGATTTATCTGCCCTAGGCGGAGCAGGAATGCCAGATATGAGTCAACTTTTCGGCGGTGGCCTAAAAGGTAAAGCAGGAGAATTCCTCATGCGCCGCAGCATGAATAAAATGGCCAAGCAAATGAAGAAAAACAAGAAAAAACGGAAGTAATCGCAAACAAGTTACATAATTTGGTTTATGTAGCTTGTTTTGTACACTTAGGAAAAAAGAAATGAAAAAGTTTATTAAGTACCTAATTCGGCTTTATAACGACATACAAGCGAAGCTCACTTCCCATCCCATCAGCCATCTGCCCTTTAGCAAAGTTGATATTCAGCCAATTATCATGATTCCGGGCAGTTCAGCAACAGAGAATCGTTTTAACAAAATGGTTAGAAAGCTCAATCACGGCCAGCATCCTCACCATAGTCTCGTTCGTATCAAAGTCTGGAATGACGGCCGCATGACTTATCGTGGGCATTTGAAGCGCAAGGATAGAAATCCCATTTTTGTGGTAGGTTTTCAGAATAATCGCGATGGTTATAAAAATATCAAGAAGCAGGCTGCTATGTTCAACGCTGCCATAACTGTTTTGCGAGATAAGTACTCTTTTACTAGCTTTAAAGGGCTGGGACATTCTAACGGAGGCCTAGTATACACAGCTTTCCTGCAGCAATATCTGGCAAACTATTCTGGGTTGGAGATGGAAAAGCTCCTGACTATTGGCAGTCCTTACAATCTGAACAAGAAAAATCTTAATCATCGAGTCCCAATGCTAGATGAATTTGTAGCTAATCAGGGAAAACTGCCTAAGAAGCTTCAGCATTTATCGATTTTAGGAATATTTTTCCGAGACGGTGACGGAATTGTCCATAGAAGCAGTGTAGAGGCCGGACGCCTGATTTACAAAGGAAAGATCGCTTCGTATAGAGAAGTCGTCATCACAGGCAAGTCTGCTCATCATTCATCCCTACCACAAAATGAACAGGTAGTTGATTTGATTAGGGAGTTTTTGTTGGGATAGACTCATGTCTTTTAAAAAATTACATACTTTTAATAATTAAATGGAAAATGAAATCGAAGAAATTTAATTGTACAAAACGAGGTAGAATATACAATTGAAATAGTAGATTCAATTGTATATTTATTAAGATGATAATGTGTGGATTAAGCTGAATAGTAGTAGTTGTATGCTGGATAATTATCCCTTTTTAATGTTATAATATATGGCACATAGTCTTATGTTATGAGGTGAAATTTTGGCAAATAATAGACAAATTGAAACGTTAGGTGTTTCACATCTGGCAACATTTATTAATCAAAATATAATATTTTTTGCTTGTGAGCGACAAATTGTGTTTTGTAAGAGAGGAATTTAATAGTATGAACATAAGTGAATTATCAAGCGAATATGAAGTACGCAAACTAACGGAAGATGATGTCGACATACTATATCAGTTGTCACTTGGAAAACCTATGTATTTTGAATATTGTCCTCCTGCTGTAACGAAAGAATCTATTATTCAGGATATGAGTGCACTTCCACCAAGAACCACAAAAAAAGAAAAGTATTATGTGGGATATTTTAAGCAAAATCATTTAGTTGCAGTTGCGGATTTAATTGTGAAATATCCCAATGAACAGACTGTCTTTGTAGGGTTCTTTATGATGGCGATAGAATATCAGCAAAAAGGAATTGGAAGTAAACTGGTAAAGGAATTAGAAGAATTTTTTAGGAAGAATGGATATCACTACATTCGTCTAGGATTTGTGAAAGGAAATCCTCAAAGTGAAGCATTTTGGAAAAAGAATGGTTTTATACCAACAGGAATTGAGATGGTGCAGGAACGTTATACAGGAGTTGTGATGCAAAAGGAACTGAAGTAAGCTAGAAATTCCGATTTATCAGTATCAAAAATAGAATACGAACGACAGGAAACATCGTAGCACTTTGGACAAGTTACCTAGTTTCTTTTTAAACAAACTCATCAACGTTCTTAGTTTGAGGTTCTCTTGTTTTGATATTTACATTAGCAATTATATCCTGATATAATATTTTAAATTATCATAATCAAATTTACGTAAAGAAGTTTTAGCTTTTTTAGCATTATTACGTCTTTGACGATAATGATTTATGTTATTGATAACTTTTTTAAAATCGTTGTAATTGGTGAAAGTCATTCCGTAAATAGCTTTTAAAATTTCCAGTTTTCACTTAAATAAAGTACATTATCGGGATTAAGTTTAGTTTGAAAAAATTTTGGTTACTATTTTGTAGTAAAGTCAGATTGCTTAATTTCTCCTACCATCTTTCCGAAAAACTATAATTTTCTTGAAAAATATATCTAGATATGCTATACTTCTTTTATAGAAAATTATGAGGAAGATGGAATGAAACGCGAGATTTTATTGGAACGAATTGATAAGCTGAAGCAAATCATGCCCTGGTACGTTCTAGAATACTATCAGTCCAAGCTGGCGGTACCTTATAGTTTTACGACCTTGTATGAATATCTTAAAGAATACGATCGATTTTTTCGCTGGGTTTTAGACTCTGGTATATCTGACGCTTCAGAAATTGCTGGGATTCCTCTCTCGGTCTTGGAAAATATGACTAAGAAAGACATGGAGGCCTTTATTCTATACTTACGGGAGCGCCCACTTCTCAATGCAAATACGACCCAAAATGGTGTTTCCCAGACAACCATCAACCGGACTCTGTCAGCTTTGTCCAGCCTCTACAAATATTTGACTGAGGAAGTTGAAAACGAACAGGGTGAGCCCTACTTCTATCGAAATGTGATGAAAAAGGTTGCTACCAAGAAGAAAAAGGAAACTCTGGCCGCTCGTGCAGAGAATATTAAGCAGAAGCTCTTTTTAGGGGATGAGACAGAAGAATTCCTCCAGTATATTGATACAGAGTACCCTAAGAAGCTCTCTAATCGCGCCCTGTCCTCTTTTAACAAGAACAAGGAACGAGATCTAGCCATCATTGCCTTGCTGCTAGCCTCTGGTGTTCGTCTGTCTGAAGCCGTCAATCTGGACCTAAAAGACATCAATCTCAAGATGATGGTTATTGAAGTAACTAGAAAAGGCGGGAAAAGGGACTCTGTCAATGTCGCTGCTTTTGCCAAGCCCTATTTAGAAGAGTATTTGAGCATTCGGAGTAAGCGATACAAGGCCGAAAAGACGGATACAGCCTTCTTTTTGACGGAATACCGTGGCACTCCGAATCGAATTGATGCTTCCAGTGTCGAAAAAATGGTAGCCAAGTATTCTGAGGACTTCAAGGTGCGGGTGACGCCTCACAAACTCCGCCATACACTTGCTACACGTTTATACGATGCAACCAAATCTCAAGTTCTCGTCAGTCACCAGCTGGGGCATGCTAGTACACAAGTTACTGACCTCTACACCCACATTGTCAATGATGAACAAAAGAATGCTTTGGATAAACTATAGTTTACAGAACTAAAATTATGACACATGCAATAGTAAATGCTCTATGAACAAAAAATCATAGAGCATTTCTACTTAACTTAAATAGTGTTTAACCGAATCACTTCATCGGCCTTTTCCCAAATCACTGGATTATGAGTTGCAAGAATTATCAAGCGGTCCGGCTTTTTCAATGATAAAAGCAAGTTCATAATTTCTTGTGAAGTTTCTGGATCGAGTGCTGCAGTCAGTTCATCTGCCAAAATCAAAGGAGGATCCTTGAGGATGACTTTGGCCAAGGCGACACGCTGTGCTTCTCCGCCTGATAATTCGTAGATTTTTTGATCAAGAGTGAGATAATTCAATCCCACCTTTTCTAAGACTTCTTCTTCTCGCTTCTTCTTCTCTTGTTTAGTCCATTTTTGACCAATCAATCCAAGTTCTAAATTTGCAGCTATGATCTCGTTTTCAAGAAGACCAAAATTTTGAAAGAGATAGCCTAATTCATTTTTGAAAAAATGATGAGATTTGATTTGCTTAAGCTCTTGCCCTCGGTAGCTGATGCTTCCCTTATCATAAGGTTCCAGCTTAGCCAGAATATTGAGTAAGGTTGTTTTGCCACAACCGCTATTTCCGATTAGGGCATAGACTTTTCCTGATGCAAATTGCAGATTGATATCCTGAAAGACAGTCCGTTCTCCAAATGATTTTGACAGGTGTTCTATTTTTATCATATTAGGCTCCTTTCAGAATAATGGGCAAGAAATGCTCCTCTTTATGCGAGCGGTAAAGGAGAATCAGCCATGCATTAATCGTAAATAATAAAAACGTGACGAGAGCAATCCACCATTCCTGTGTGAGAAAGAAAATCAGGACACTACCTAATAGCAGCATGGTAATCTCTGATACGAGCATACTTTTGTGAATTTTCAAAAAGTCCATGCCCGCAATTTTCTTCAGAAAGATCGGTCTTCTAAACTCTTCAAAATAGAGGAAATTCATGGTGTTAAAGAGTAGAATGGAAGTAGCTATTGCAAAGATTCCTCCTGCAATGGTAATGAGATTCTCTAATTGAATGGATTGGGTCATCTGCTGGTATACAGACGCCGCATAGTCATATTGACTAACATTTTTTTCAAGCCCATTCTCAACTACTAGTTTCTTGCTTTTTTCCAGACCATCAAAGTAGAGATAAGAATTAAGATGAGAAAAATAAGGATTATCGTAGCCACCAAAGCTTCTAGGTAGAACAACAACCAAAATCGGGTCTGTCAAGAATTGCTGATAGATCATCGGTGTATTATTATAGATAAATCGTTTTTGGTTGTTAGGAAGATAGGTCACCCGTGCTTTCATAGGCAACTGACTCTTTCCTTGTTCATCACTAGGAGTCAGATAATCTTCATAGCGTTTTTTCAACTCCTCTTCTTGCCCTTTCAACTTTTCAGGAAGCAAGAGTCCAAATTCTCCAGCTTGCAAGTGATTCAAGCGCTCTTTTTCCTCAGGGGAAACTAAGATCCTTTGGATATCAAGGTAATTTGGTGTTACATACAGGGTGTTGGCAAGAGGATCGTAATCTGTGATCGAAAGCTCTCTCCCTGTTCTATGATCGTTCATGAAGCCTTTTGAATTAAATGCGGCAAGCTGATGATGGACCAAAAGTCCACCTTTTTCAATGCCAGACTCGATCAGTTTAGACCATTTAGCTATTTGTTCAATTTGCATTTCTTTGTTTGTCGTTTGTAAAACATTTTCCCGATTCAAACTAATTTGTATCCAATTTGTCTCTTTAGACCAAGCCAAACTTCCCTCTTGATAAGTCTGCCAGATAGAGCCATAGATGCTGACACGATGAATTGAGAGACCAATGACAGTGATTGCAAGAAATTGACATGTAAAGAGAAAAACTAAAATCCTTTTTACTGGAATTTTCCCTTTTAAAAGGCTAACCAAGTGCACCGTCTGGATGCTGAAAGCAAAGATAAAGGACAGGAGAGCTGATACGATGAGTAAGAGCATATTGTAAATGATACTACTCGAAATGATGAAGGAATAGGCAAAGGGGGTTAATTGTAAACAATAAATCAAAATGGATCCTAAGGCACTGGCTCCAATACATCCTAAAAGCAGCTCTCTGCTGTCTTCCATGAGAGAACGTCCAAAGAGTTGGTACCGTCTCATCCCTGCAATGTAACGAATCCCTGCACTCCTCAATTCAAGTGTTTTTTGAATAATGGCCAATGCACTAAAGCTAAGAATAAAAATAACCAAGGCTAAGGATTGGGAACCGGAACCAAAAAATGCCATAAAATTCTGCAAGAGATTAGGCTTATTCATGAAAGTCTTTGAGAAACCAAGTTCGTGTAGTTTTTGTTCCAACTTTTCGAGTGGTAACTTCCCTGAGAGTATATAGTAATTGGTAAGTAAGCTTTTCTTAGAAGCGACTTCTTTATCTGCTTTTTTGATGCCCTTTGGCATCTCTCCCTCTCCGTAGAGATCGTAGGAGAACTTGACCTGACCTTGCGAATCCGTTTGTTGAATCTGGCGAGCGATTACACTATTGCTTTCCCTTGCTAACTGATCTAAATTGGCTGAAAGCTCCTCATAGGTGACAGTTCTTTCTTGTTTAAGAACTCCTACTACAGGGAGGCTTCGGTAGATGAGCGTATTTGGTGAAATAAAGGCAATCCAAAGAAGAAAGCTGGTGACAAAAAGATTAGAAAAGATAATAAAGACTCGTTTCATAAGCTCACACTTTCTAAAGAGAGATTGAAGAGAGATACTTCTAGTTTTTCAAACGACTTTATCCATCTATATAATACCATAAAAGTAATATATTAGAAACTATTTATAGGTAAAACTGAGTCCAAAAAAGAGATCCGCAAAAGCGAATCTCTCATGTTTTTATCCTACTACTGCTTCAGCGATTTCTTCACGACTGATACCAGCAAAATAGCGGGTAATATCTATTGTTTCCAGTGCTTTGAGGACATCCTCACGTTCATAGCGAACACCGCGAAGGACATCTTCTACTGCTGCGACGTCTTCGATACCAAAGAAGTCACCATAAATCTTGATGTCTTGGATTTTAGACTCGATAACATTGGCAAAAACTTCGACCTTACCACTAGGGAATTTTGTTCCACGACGGACGTTAAACTCAGGTGATTTACCGTAATTCCAGTCCCAAGTACCAAATTTAGTATCCTTGATACGATTGATTTCAGCTAATTCTTCTTCTGAGAAGACGTATTCTGTCATCTCAGGGTATTCTTTTTTCATATAAGCCAGGAGAAGATCTTTAAACTCTTCAACAGTGATTTTCTCTGGTAGCTCGTCCACAATATTGGTCACACGAGCACGGACAGATTGAACTCCCTTGGATTCAAACTTATCCTTAGAAACCTTAAGAGCATTGGCCAAGACTGACAAATCCACATCAAATAGCAGACAGCCATGGTGCATGATACGGCCATTAATGTAGGCTTGGGCATTGCCACAGAATTTCTTGCCATCAATTTCCAAGTCATTCCGCCCAGTGAATTCAGCCTTTACACCAAGTTGAGCCAAGGTATTGATTACTGGCGTTGAGAAGCTCTTGAAGTCAAAGGCTTTATTCTCATCTTCTTTGGAAATAATCGTGTAGTTGAGGTTGTTAAGATCGTGGTAGACAGCTCCACCACCGCTAATGCGGCGCACAACTTCGATACCATGTTCCCGTACATAGTCGCGGTTGATTTCTTGGATGGTGTTTTGATGGCGCCCGACAATAATTGATGGCTTATTGATCCAGAGCAGGAAAATTTGATCCTCATCAAGGAGATGCTTAAAAGCATACTCCTCGAGAGCGATATTAAAGGCAGTATCATTGCTATTGTTAATGATATATTTCATTGACGAGACATCCTTTATTTTTTCTTAGGTGAATGGATGGCCATTCCTAGAACATCTGCAAATGCTTCGTACATAACTTCAGAGTATGTTGGGTGTCCGTGGATGGTCTTGAGCATTTCTTCAACAGTGATTTCCATTTCGATGATACTTGATGCTTCGTTGATCAATTCTGCAGCTGCAGGACCAATGATGTGAACACCGAGGATTTCTCCGTATTTCTTATCAGCGATGACTTTAACGAATCCTTGGGCCGCATCAGAAGCAATGGCACGTCCGTTAGCCGCAAAGTTGAATTTACCGATAGCAACATCGTATTTCTCACGAGCTTGCTCTTCTGTTAAACCAACTGCTGCTACTTCAGGAAGAGTGTAAATGGCTGCAGGAGTCAAGTTAAGTTTCGCTACAACATGGTTTCCTTTAAGGGCATTTTCAGCAGCAACTTCACCCATACGGAAGGCTGCGTGGGCCAACATCTTGGTACCGTTGATATCGCCCGGTGCGTAAATACCTGGAACAGAAGTTTCCATGTACTCGTTGACCTTGATACGGCCACGATCCAATTCGAACTCGACATCGCCAATACCCTCTAGATCTGGCACACGTCCGATAGAAAGCAGAGCTTTATCTGCGAGGATATCTTCTTTTCCTTCAACCTTGATACGAAGTTTGCCGTTTTCTTCGATGATTTCTTCCAACTTAGTTTCAGTCAGAATTGTCATACCCTTGCGCTCCAAGATGAGACGAAGGTTCTTAGAAACTTCCGCATCCATGGCTGGAACGATACGATCCATCATTTCAACAACCGTAACTTTTGAACCAAAGGTCATGAAGGCTTGACCAAGCTCAATACCAACAACTCCACCACCGATGATCACGAGGCTTTCTGGCACTTCGTTCATTTCCAGAATATCATCACTGGTCATAACAAGAGATGATTCCATACCAGGAACGTTAATCTTGCTGACTTTTGAACCACCAGCAAGGATGATCTTCTTGGTTTCAAGCAATTCTGAACCATTAACCAAAACATTCTTGTCTTTAGTAATGGTACCAATACCCTTATGAACATCTACGCCATAGCTGCGGAGAAGGCCAGCAACACCACCCACCAAGGTATTGACAACTTTAGACTTGGTTGCTAGGAGATTGTCCATATCAACTGTAAAGTTTGGATTTTCAATGACAATACCACGATTTGCTGCATGACCGATGTTTTCGATAATTTCAGCATTGTGGAGATAAGTCTTAGTTGGGATACAGCCACGGTTCAAGCAAGTTCCGCCGAGTTCAGACTTTTCAACCAAGGCAATCTTGCCACCAAGTTGAGCCGCTTTGATGGCAGCTACGTATCCAGCAGGACCACCGCCGATAACAACGATATCGTAAGCGTCATCGCTCTTACCATCATCATTTGATGCACTTGCTGCAGGTGCAGGGCTAGCTGCTGGCGCTGCTGCTCCTGCTGTTGGGATATTTTCGCCTTCTTCACCAAGGTAACCGATAACTTCCGTTACAGGGACAGTTTCGCCATCACCCTTGAGAATGGCAATCAAGTAGCCATCTTCTTCTGCTTCCAATTCCATGCTGACCTTGTCAGTCATGATTTCCAAAAGGATTTCCCCTTCTTTGACAAATTCGCCGACTTTTTTATTCCATTGAACAATTTGTCCTTCGGTCATATCCACGCCGGCTTTTGGCATAATTACTTCTAAAGCCATTTTTATTTCCTTTTCTAATTAGTTCTTCATTTGCTGAGCGCTTCTTTGCTTTTCAGACTAGCAAAGAAAATCTTATACCAACATTGAAATTGGGTCTTCAATCAGAGCCTTCAAGTCCTTCATGAACTTAGCTCCTGCCATTCCATCAACTACACGGTGGTCAATGGTCAAGCCCAAGCTCATAATTGGACGGATAACGATTTCTCCATTCACAACGACAGGTTTTTCAACTGTTGAGCTGACACCCAAGATAGCAGAGTTTGGTTGGTTGATGATTGGTCCAAAAGACTGTACACCAAACATTCCCAAGTTACTAATCGTGAAGGTTGAGTTTTGCAGTTCGCTCGGTGCCAACTTACCATCCAAAGTACGTCCGATAACGTCTTTAAAGGCGACAACTAACTCTGACAAGCTCATTTTTTCTGCGTTGTAGACGACTGGTGTCATCAGGCCATTGTCCATACCGACTGCCATAGCCAAATTCACATAATTGTGAGTGATGATCGTCTTACCTTCGTCCGTCAATGAAGCGTTGAGATAAGGGTGCTTCATCAATGTCTTGACAACAGCAAGCGAAAGCAGGTCTGTCACAGTTACTTTCTTGCCAGTTGCTTCTAGGATTGGCTCTAGAACTTTTTTACGCAGAGCCAACATTTCTGTCATGTCAACATCATAGTTGAGGGTAAAGGTTGGCGCAGTTAGGTAAGATTCAACCATCCGTTGTGCGATAACCTTCCGCATTGGCGTCATTGGAATACGCTCAATTTCACCGTAAGGAGTGATGTTGTCTGGAACTTCTTCCACTTTCTCGATTTGAGCAGGAGACTTAATCGTATCCGACTCAATATTTTCAGGCAGAAAGGCAAGGACATCTTTTTTCATAATCTTGCCACGATGGCCAGTTCCTTGAATTTCTTGCCAAGCGATATTATGTTCTTGGGCAATTCGTTTTGCCAGTGGCGAAATCCGCACCACATTTGTATCTTTATAAATTTCCACGTCTTCTTTGTGGACACGACCGTTTGCGCCTGAGCCAGAAACATCATAGAGGTTGATTCCCAAATCATCCGCTAACTTTCTAGCAGCAGGAGTCGCTCTTAGCTTATCATCAGCCATGACCTCTCCAATTCTAATTATGATACTAAGGGCACTGACTGCAAAGAAAAAATAGTTTCAATTCCTTCCAGTCGTAACCCTACAAGTTATTTTAATGCTATTTGTAACGACTATCAGCCATCACGAAAGTTTTAACATCTTTGACCCTCTACACAAGATTAGATTACATAAAATAATCTATGTAATCTAATCCATGAGAAAGCCTTTTCTTTATTATACCTTATTCTTTATGATATGTCTTCCGAATAGCGTCTTTGATGCTTTCAACAGTCGGAATCATCGCGTTTTCCAAGTTTTGTGCATAAGGCATTGGCACATCTTCACCTGCACAACGGCGGATTGGTGCATCTAGATAGTCAAATGCTTCAGATTCAGCAATAATCGCTGAAATTTCACCAATAAAACCGCTAGTTTTGTGGGCATCATTTACCAGAACAACCTTACCAGTCTTCTTAACAGAATTGATGATAATATCCTTATCAAGCGGCACCAATGTACGTGGGTCAACGACTTCTACAGAGATACCTTCTTCTGCCAATTCTTCAGCCGCCTGCATGACACGGCGCAGCATTTTTCCGTAGGTAACAACTGTTACATCAGTACCTTCTTTTTTGATTTCGCCAACGCCAAGCGGAATCGTGTAGTCCGGATCAACCGGCACCTCCCCTTTTTGGTTAAATTCTGACTTGTACTCAAGAATGATGACTGGGTTGTTATCGCGGATAGAAGACTTGAGCAGTCCTTTCATATCCGCAGGTGTACCTGGTGCCACAACCTTAAGTCCAGGGATATGCGTAAACCAAGACTCTAGAGATTGTGAGTGCTGCGCTGCGGAACCCACTCCATTACCAGCTGCACAGCGAATGGTCATCGGAACTTGTCCTTTACCACCAAACATATAACGTGTTTTAGCCGCTTGGTTGACGATATTATCCATGGCAATCACAGCAAAGTCCATGAAGGTCATATCCACGATGGGACGGAGTCCTGTCATAGCTGCTCCTGCTGCCGCTCCAGAAATCGCTGCTTCTGAAATCGGACAGTCACGTACACGCTCAGGTCCAAATTCTTCCAGCATACCAACAGATGTTCCGAAATCTCCACCGAAGACTCCGACATCTTCTCCCATCAAGAGTACATTTTCATCGCGACGCATTTCCTCAGACATAGCGAGGATAATGGTGTCACGAAAAGACATAGTTTTAGTTTCCATTTTCTTTTTCTCCTCTCTTTAGTCTGCGTAAATATCTTCAAAGGCAGATTCAAGCGGCGGGAATGGGCTTTCTTCTGCAAACTTGACAGATGCTTCTACTGCCTCTTTGACACTAGCTTGGATAGCTTCTAGCTCTTCCTCGCTTGCAATCTTGTTTTCCAGCAGGTATTTACGAAGATTTTCGATTGGATCTTTCTTCTTCCATTCGTCAACTTCTTCACGAGTACGGTATTTACCAGGGTCAGAAGATGAATGTCCCAACCAGCGATAGGTTACACTTTCGATCAGAACTGGTCCCTTACCACTGCGAACATGCTCGACAGCCTTTTGGAAGCCTTCATAGACATCGAGAACATTATTTCCGTCTTCGATGAACATGCCTGGAATACCATAAGCTGCGCTGCGCTGATGAATATGGTCAACATTGGTCATTTTCTTGATGTCAGCAGAAATACCGTAGCCGTTATTGATACAGTAGAAAATAACTGGTAGATTCCAGATGGAAGCCATGTTGACTGCTTCATGGAAAACACCTTCGTTGGTCGCACCGTCACCAAAGAAGCAGACAACAATCTTGCCTGTCTTTTTCATTTGCTGGGTCAGAGCTGCTCCGACAGCGATTCCCATACCGCCTCCTACAATACCATTGGCACCAAGGTTTCCAGCATCCAGATCGGCAATATGCATAGAGCCGCCTTTTCCTTTACAAGTACCATTATACTTACCAAGGATTTCAGCCATCATACCATTCAGGTCAATGCCTTTGGCAATGGCTTGGCCGTGTCCACGGTGATTAGAAGTGATTAAATCATCCGGATTCAAAGCTAACATTGCACCAACGTTTGCTGCTTCCTCACCAACTGAAAAGTGAGTCATGCCTGGAACTTTTCCTTTTTTTACAAGTTGCGCAATTTTCAAGTCCATGCGACGGATCTCTTCCATCTTACGGAACATCTCTAATAAGAGAGATTTATCTAAAGTTGCCATTTCTTTGCCTTTCTAAAACGCTGTTCAATCGTGAACTAAGACAATTGTTGGGAGCTGACCAAGTCGCACTGAGCTTTCATGAATATCCCACGCGCTCGAATTGTCCTATAATTCCGAATGATACAGGGTATAAGAATTATTTATTTCCCTTCTATTCTAACGAATATTGTAAGCACTGTCAAAGTTTTTGCTCAAATTTTTTCACAAAGAAAAATCAGCATATCGCATAGATACGCTGATTGATAAAACAAAAATAAATATTTCACAAACTATCATTCTTAGATTTTTTTGAATGGTTCAATAGATTCAAAACTAGATTCTCATTCTATTTCCGCAACACTATTATATATGCTGACTGGATGTTCACCGCTGTAAGAGAACTATTTGCTATAAAAAATTATTCTGCTTTCTTTCCAAAGTCCGCAATCATCTCTTCCATCTGCTCCCGACTTGGAGTGGTCAGCATGTAGAGGTAATCACCTTGCAACTCTGCGAAGGCCGCTGGCATATCTTTTTTGACTTTAAAGTTATCCCGATACTTTTCTAACAACTCCGCCTCTGAATAGGCATAATGTGAGCTTGCGCGACGAGATGTTGCCAAGCAGAATAATGGCTCCATGTCTGATTCGGGGAAAGGTTCCCCCGCAACAATATTCGCGTATCCACGATAGAGATCGATTGAGTGAGCGTAATTATAAACATCGATGGTGAAACCACCTGCTGGACGGTTATTGTATTCGATAGCTATGTAATCATCGTCTTTACGGAAAAATTCGATATGGAAAAAGCGCTCTTTCATGCCAAATGCTTGAACGATAGCTTCCCCATAAGCACGAAGTTTTGGATCCATCTCCTTGAGGACATAGTAAGAATTATCCATTTTATAAAGCATGAGGTCAAGCGGTGTGTAGGCGTAGTCAAAAGTTGTTGAAAAGACAATATTCCCCTCGGAATCAATCAGGCCATCAAACGTACAGATCTCGCTAGAAGTCACAAATTTTTCAAAGAAATAGACAGTCTCCTGATCCCATTCAGACTTAAAATGCTCGACATCCGCAGCTGTCTCAATCTTAAACGTGGCTGCTGCTCCCACTCCATTATCTGGCTTGGCAATCAGAGGAAGGCCGATTTTTTTGACAGCCTGATCCACATCCGATAGTTTTCTGACAACCTGACCTGGAACGACTGGCACACCAGCTTTCTTGAAGAGTTTCTTCATTTCAGACTTGAATTTGGTCTTTTTCAGGTCATCTGGCTTAGCTCCAAAAACGTTAAATTGTTCCCGCAACTGGGCATCTTGCTCCAGCCAGTATTCATTATGGGATTCAATGCGGTCAATCGGTCCATGTTTGTAGAAAAGGAAGGCTACCGCACGTTTAACTTCGTCCAGATTTTCCAAATTGTCAACACGGAAATACTCTGTCAAAGCGTTCTGGAGACCTGGTCCTAACTGTTCATAAGGCTCCTGTCCGATACCAAGCACCGTAATACCTTTGTTAGCCAGCTCAATCGTAAACTGCTGGAAATTTTCTGGATAATAAGGTGAAATAACAATATAATTCATAGTAAGACTTCCTTTCTACTTAACATTTTAAAGATTTAACTGGCTCAAGAAATAAGGCATCTGCTTGCGCCACCAAATCCAATCATGGGACACATCATGGCCCCATTCAGCAAACCAGGCTGGAATATTTTTGTGCTCGCAGGCTTCTTTCAGTGTATAGAATGAAGGAAGACCATCCTGCTCCCAGTCGCCCAAACCGGTACAAACAATAATGTCAGCCTGTCGATAGCGGTCAATAAACCAGCCATCATTTTGGTTCCAGATATAGTCAGCTGGTGAGTTTTGATAAATGGCCTCGTCGTTCAAATTGTCACCGACAAAAAAGCGAGCGTCATAGACACCACTAAGGGCAATCACTTTATTGAAAACATCTGGATGCTGGAGGAAGAAATTGACAGCATGATAAGCCCCCATAGAGCAGCCTGTCGTCATCATTGGGTCAAACCAGCCTGTCTTGTGTTTGATAAAGGGAATTGCTTCTTCAATAACATAACGCTCATAAGCACGGTGCATCTCAGCACGGTCATGGGGATGTTTCCAGTCTGCCAGCCAGCTTTCACTATCTACGCTGCTCAAGGTGAAAAATTGCACCTTCCCTGTCTCGATAAACCAAGAGCAGGCTTCAATCATGCCGAAGTCAGCATATTCATTGTGAGAACCGCCTGACGAGGCAAATACTACCACTGGAATTCCAGCATGACCGTAACGATTGACATACATTTCACGGTTCAAATGACCGCTCCAATGACTTAAAAATTCTACATGCATTTGTTTTCTCCTTTTAGCTTCTTTTCCTACCACTTTTCACTGATAAAGCGGAAACAGTCAGGTAGATTTTCCGCCCAGTCCACTTCATTGTGAATCGCTCCAGATTGGATTTTGATGTGCAGATTGTCCAGCACCACACCAGCAGCAATCAGCTGACGGTAATAACTGAGCGAAGAATCAATATAGGCTTGTTTGATATTGCCTGCCATGAGGGTCTTGTCAGTATCATCAGCTTCCTCCGTACCAACATAGATGAAAACTCGCTGGTCTGGATGTAACTTCTGGCGTTCTATATAGCGGTCAAAAGCCTCTTGGTGGAGCCAGTTGGCCGATGAAAAAACACCTAGACAGCCGACCTGATCCTGATATTCAATGCCGATAAACTGGGTAATATTGCCCCCCAATGAAGAACCAATCATAGCCGTATGATGGCGGTCAGGCTTAGTCCGATAGTTTTCGTCAATAAAAGGTTTGACGATATCCATGACAAACTCTGCGTACTCTGTGCCCTTGCCGCCAAATTGGACACCAGGAATATTGGACTCCTGAAACTTCCAAGCAGAATACTCATCCATCCGTCGTGGTCCATCATTGTCAATAGCCACGACTATCATTTTTTCAATATCAGGATTACGTTTGATTGTCGGAATCACTTTCCAAGAATGCCCACTGAAAGACTCCTTGCTATAGAGGACATTTTGTCCATCATGAAAATAGACGACAGGATAGGTCTTTTTAGTATCTTGTTCATAATTTTTAGGGAGCAGCACTCGCACGCGCCGTTTTTGTTTGGTGTAAGGAACCACCAACTCATGAGTTTTCATATCAAGATAGAAATAGGATTTATTCATTTTCAGAAAACTTTCTATTTTCAAAATTTTTATTTATTATATCACAAATTAAGCAAAAAAGTTAGGAAATTCCTAACTTTTTAATGATTTTTATTAGATAATGATAGAAAATAGATTATTTATCCAAATAAGGCTGTAAATCTTGCAAGGCACGCTCAGCAATCTTCTCATAACGCTCTTTCTTATCACGAATCCGAGGACCTTCAAGCTCTTTGATAATACCGAAATTGACATTCATCGGTTGGAAATGCTTGCTATCAGCGTGAGTGATATAATGCGGCAGACTACCGATTGCTGTTGTTTCTGGAAAAACAAGTGCTTCTTCTCCATTGAAGAGTCGAGCGGCATTGATACCTGCCACTAGACCAGAAGCCGCAGACTCAACATAGCCTTCGACACCCGTCATTTGTCCAGCAAAGAAAAGATTGGACTGTTTCTTAGAGCGGAAAGTCTGTTCCAGCAGATTTGGAGAGTCCATATAGGAGTTGCGGTGCATGACACCATAGCGGACAAATTCTGCATTCTCAAGGCCAGGAATCATCTGAAAGACTCGCTTTTGCTCGCCCCACTTGAGATGGGTCTGGAAGCCGACTATGTTGTAAAGGCTGCCTGCAGCATTATCCTGACGAAGCTGCACCACAGCGTATGGCGTCTTAAAATCTCCGTCACGAGGCCCTTGGTAGTCATCTGGATATTCTAAACCAACCGGCTTCATCGGTCCATAAAGCATGGTTTTAATCCCTCGCTTAGCCATGACTTCAATAGGCATACAGCCTTCAAAGTATTTTTCTTTTTCAAAGGAATTAAGCGGTGCTTCCTCCGCATTGACCAAAGCATCATGGAAATCCATAAATTCTTGCTTGGTCATGGGCGCATTGAGATAAGCTGCTTCGCCCTTGTCATAGCGGGATTTAAGATAGACCTTGGTCATATCAATGGTATTGACATCGATGATTGGCGCTGCTGCATCGTAGAAATAAAAGCCGTGGCCCCCATTGAGCGCGTGAATTTTTTCTGCTAGCGCATCGCTGGTCAAAGGCCCTGTAGCAATGACTGTGATGGCATCCTCTGGAATTTCAGTGATTTCCTCACGAATGACTTCAATCAATGGATGATTGGTCACTTGCTCCGTTACCATCTGAGAAAAACCTTCTCTATCAACCGCTAGAGCACCACCCGCTGGCACCCGAGTCGCTTCTGCCGACTTTAAGATGACTGAGTCCAACCGTCTCATTTCTTCCTTGAGCAGACCAACTGCATTGGTCAACGCATCTCCTCGCAGGGAGTTAGAGCAGACCAGTTCTGCAAAGTCTGCAGTTTTGTGCTGAGGAGTCGACTTGACGCCCCGCATTTCATAGAGTTTGACTGGGATTCCGCGCTTGGCAATCTGGTAAGCCGCTTCACTGCCCGCAAGACCAGCTCCGATAACATTGATATAGGATGATGACATGATACTCTCCCTTAGATATTTCTAGATTTTCACTCTGACCATTATAACAAAAAGATAGTAAAAAAGACAGACAGGAGGATTCCTGGCTGTCCATCATTTTGTCATTTTTTCTAAATAAGCAATCTTAGCAAAATCCTTATGATTGTTATTATCATTTCGGTAAGAATCTTGAGAAGAGGCACGGTAGATCGCCAGAAATTGCTCTGGAGTCGGCAGTAGAAATTCCACACCTTCCACTTCTCTCCGAGTCAGCTCCGCTATTGGCACACCTGAAAAGGACTCCAAAGTTTCCATGACCCCAAACTCAACAGACAAGCCTTCTTTTTGAAATTCATGTTCGTGCAGGTCGACCAAACGATAGCTCAAGCGCTCCATCATAGGTTCAATCTTGTCCATATCGTAAATACGCTCTTCATCAGGTGCTTCCCAGCCACGCTCATCGCCATGAACGTGAATGTCGATATCCCGCGCTTGCCAGTCTTGTCCAGTAACCTGCTCCAGACCTAGAGAACCCATCAGAAGTGGAACAATTCCCATCTTGTTCAGTTGAGACGCGATTTTAAGAAACTCTGCAAATTTATCCATCATAAAACTGCACCTCTTCTTCAGAAAAATATTTCACGTAATATAAATTATGTAAAAAACTATTTCACTTTTTCTTCTTGATAGTCACCATTGCTGCAGACCACTTGCTTGCCGCCACCACGAACTTTCTTTTCAATCAGATAATGATCGCATTTTGGACAGTTGCGCCCAACGGGCTTATCCCAAGATGTGAAATCACAGTCAGGATAACGATCACAGCCGTAGAAAATGCGATTTCGCTTAGTCTTACGCTCGATAACTTGACCTTTCTGACACTGCGGGCAGGTCACGCCGATTTCCTTGACAATAGCTTGAGTATGACGACAGTCTGGGAAATTGCTGCAGGCGTAGAACTTGCCAAATCGCCCCAACTTAATGACCATCGGACTACCACAGACCTCACAGTCAAAACCGGCTGGCTCATCCTTGATTTGGATTTTCTCCATCTCAGACTCAGCTTTAGCCACTTCCTTTTCAAAAGGTTTGTAAAATTCGTCAATAATTTTCTGCCACTGCTCTTTGCCAACTTCTACATCATCCAGTTTTGCTTCCATTTCGGCTGTGAATTTCACATTCACGATGTCCGGGAAGAATTCGACAATCAATGAATTGACAATCTCACCTAGTTCCGTCGGCTCAAAGCGCTTGGAAACCAGCTTAACATAGTAGCGTTTCTGAATGGTTTCAATGGTCGGTGCATAGGTAGACGGACGACCAACACCATTTTCTTCTAAAGTTTTGATGAGAGTTGCTTCAGAATAACGAGCAGGTGGCTGGGTAAAGTGCTGTTCTGGATTGGTATTGACACGTTTGACTTTATCACCCTTTTCCATATCCGGCAGCATTTTATTCTTGTCAGAGTCGTTATAAATAGCCAGATAGCCATCAAACTTGACCTGACTACCGTTGGCAGCAAATTGGACACCATTTTGCTCCAGCTTAACATTCATTGTATCAAAGACTGCTGCTGTCATTTGGCTGGCTACAAAACGGTTCCAGATCAGCGTATAAAGCTTAAGCTGATCCTTATCCAGATATTTTGCAATGCTTTCTGGTGTATTGAAGACGCTGGAAGGACGAATGGCCTCATGGGCATCTTGAGCGCCAGAAGCGTTCTTAGCCTTGCTGCCATGTTTGGAATATTTAGCACCAAATTTATCCGTAATAAAGCTTGCTGCTTCATTTTGAGCCACAGGACTGATGCGAGTCGAGTCGGTACGCATATAGGTAATAAGACCTTGTACGCCAGAACCAATATTAATCCCCTCATAGAGCTGCTGGGCCACCATCATGGTCTTACGAGTTCGGAAATTAATCTTATTAGCGGCATCCTGCTGCATAGAGGAAGTCGTGTAGGGCAGTGGAGCATTGCGTCGGCGCTCCTTCTTTTCAATGCTGTCGACAGTAAAGTCATCACCCTTGAGGTGAGACAGAACTTCTTTGACCTCATCGTTGTTGGTCAACTTCATCTTCTTGCCATTCATACCATAAAAGCTAGCTTGAAATTGACGAGTTCCTTTCTTGAAGGTTCCGTCAATTGTCCAGTATTCTTCCGGTTTGAAGGCGTTGATTTCATTTTCACGGTCGATAATCAGCTTGAGGGCGACAGACTGCACCCGACCAGCTGACAGGCCTTTTTTGACTTTCTTCCAAAGAATAGGTGAAATGGAATAACCAACCAAGCGGTCCAGAACCCGACGAGCCTGCTGGGCATTGACCAAATCCATATCAATCTGACGTGGCTCTTTAAAAGCATTCTTTACCGCATCTTTGGTAATTTCGTTGAAAACGACGCGGTTTTTCTCTTTTTCATCTAGATCGAGAATGTGAGCCAGATGCCAAGAAATAGCTTCTCCTTCGCGGTCCGGGTCACTTGCTAGAAAGACTTGCTTGGCTTTCTTGGCTTCTTTTTTCAAATCATTAATCAAAGGACCTTTACCACGAATATTGATGTATTGTGGCTCGTAGTTGTTCTCAAAATCGATGGACATGGTAGACTTTTTCAGGTCGCGAATATGCCCCACACTGGCTAGAACCTTATAGTTTCGCCCCAGATATTTTTCTATTGTTTTTGCCTTGGCAGGCGATTCTACGATGACAAGATTCTTCTTGACCGCAGACTTTTTCTTTGTTTTTGTTACCAAATTAGACACCTTCTATAAGAAATAAATCTCATAGAGTTTAAACTATTTTTTGAGAGATGTCAACTCGTAACTATTTCTATAGGAAAACTTATTTTAAAATTTAAACTCAGAAAGGACGTCAGAACCTGATGTGATGCACTTTGCACCCTCTTGAATCAAATGATGACAACCGTCCGATTTTCCATCCAAAATGGACCCTGGAATGGCAAAGACATCCCGCCCCTCTTCCATTGCCCGCTCACAGGTAATCAGACTGCCTGAGCGCATCTTGGCTTCCGCCACAATGACTCCTCGGCAGAGACCAGCGATGATACGATTTCGCTCTGGAAAATGGAATTTCAAGGGTTGCTCACCCGGCCCATACTCCGTCAGCAATAAATGATTTTTGCCAATATAAGCCTGCAGTTTTTGATTGGCCTTGGGATAGAAGACATCTAGCCCCGTCCCAATAACAGCAATAGTTTGGCCACCACTTTGCAGGGCAGCCATGTGGGACACGGTATCAATCCCACGAGCCAGCCCGCTGACGATAACCAGCTCATTATTCAACTCCTTAATGATTTTCTGCACAGCAGCATTGCCCTGCTTACTGCTGTCTCGACTACCGACAATGGCTATCTTAGGCATTTCTAGCAAATTTAAATTTCCTTGATAAAATAGCAAAGTCGGAGCATCATAAATCTCACATAAATCCCAAGGATATACATCATCCAAGATTGAAAAGGACGGGAAAAGTTCAAATTCTTCTTTCAACAATGTTAAGTCTAATCGTCTGTACTTTTCCATAAAGAGTGCGGGATTGCGGCACTCAGAGACGACTGCCTTGTCTCGCAAAGATAACTCTCCCTCTTTATTTTCTGCATACCTCAAGATATTTAAGACCTGTTGATTGGTCAAGCCAGCTTTTTTCATTTTATAAATTTCAAAATTATTCATTTTTATCACCTCACTTTCTTATTCGTAAAAAAGTTCAAAAAAAGAACTGCAATACAGTTCCTTGTTTCTTATTCGATTAATTATTGAAAAATGGTTGAGTTCTTCTATTCTTCATGAACAGGAATTTCCTTAATAATCTTAGCAGGATTGCCGGCCAGGACTAGGTTATCGCCGAATGATTTAGTCACCACTGCACCTGCTCCAACTACGACATTATCTCCTAGCGTCACGCCTGGTAGAATGGTTACACCACCACCAGCCCAGAAATTGTCACCGATCTTAATGGGCGCCCCGTATTCAATACCGGAATTTCGTTCCACTGGATCAAGGGGATGCAGCGGCGTCAGAAACTGGCAATTGGGCCCCAGCATGGCATTCTTTCCAATGGTAATAGGACAGACATCCAGCATGGTCAGATTCCAGTTGGAATAAAAATTCTCCCCTAAGTGAATGTTAACTCCATAATCACAGACCAAATCTGGATGCAACCAAAGATTCTCCCCTGTACTGCCAAACCACTCCTTGACGATAGCACTACGTTTTTCAATATCTCGTTCTTGGTTAAAACGATACTGAAAATCTCTCGAGCGAGCAGCCAATGCTCTCAATTCAGGATCTTGAGGGCTGTAGTTCTCTCCTGCAATCATTTTTTGGTATTCACTAATCATACTTATTTCCTCATAACGATTAGGATTTCTTATGAATTTATCATGGATTTAATCGGTTCAAAGCTTCGGCGGTGAATCGGTGTGATACCGTATTTTTCCAAGCCTTCCAGATGTAGCTTGGTGCCATAACCAGCATTCTGGGCAAAGTCATAGCCCGGATAAATCTGATCAAAATCCGCCATCATCTTGTCCCTCGTCACCTTGGCTACGATAGAAGCCGCAGCGATGGACAGGGAATTGGCATCGCCCTTAATAATGGACTGCTGAGGCAAGGGCAAGTCTAACTTCATCGCGTCAATCAAGAGGTAATCTGGCTTAATCTTGAGCTGGGCTACAGCTTCTAACATGGCTAGCTTGGTCGCTTCATAAATATTGACTCGGTCAATCGTTTGATTATCCATAATGCCCAAACCAACGGCTAAGGCCTGATCTAGCACCGCTTGATAAATTGCCTCATGCTTTTTCTTGGGAATCTTTTTACTGTCATTCAGCCCCTTGATTTTGCAGTTAGGAGGCAGAATGACTGCTGCTGCGACTACTGGACCAGCTAAGGGACCTCGTCCGACTTCATCAATGCCAGCAAGGGCTTGGAAGCCTTGATTGTAGAGTTCTTTTTCATAGCGCAGCATGTACTCCAGGCGTAAATCTTCATCTAGCTCTGCTTGAATTTCTTTTTGGCGCTTGAGTAGCAGTTTTTGAACACCGCTCCGCTCATCCTGCTTCAAATCCTGAAAAAGCGGATCCTGCAAGTCAGATACTTGAGCCAACTGCTCTTGGATTTCCTTAATCGTGGCCATCCAATTCCTCCAGACCATCCAGTGTATAACGTCCTAAGCGGCCATCACGCACTTCCTTGACAAAGAGACTGTAAAAGCGATCGTAGTCCTCTCTAAAGCCTAGTTTCTGCGTCATATCCATAATCATGTCTGGCGCTTCCAGCTCTAAATCCAGCTGCTCAAAGCGCTCCTGCAGTGCCTTAGGATAATGCTCTTTGAAATAATTGAGTCCAAAAATAGTAACTTCGTCCATGGGCAGCAAATTGTCCTTGATAGCACCCGTCAAAGCGAGTTTCAAAGCCACCATTTCATCTTCAAATTTGGGCCAAAGAATCCCCGGTGTATCTAGAATTTCCAAATCCTTATTGGACTTGAGCCACTGCTGACCTTTGGTGACCCCTGGTTTATTGCCGACTATTGCGATTTTCTTACCAGCTAGCCGATTCATCAGCGTTGACTTTCCAGCATTGGGAATCCCGATAATCATAGTTCGCAGAGTCTCAATTTGAATTCCTCTTTCTCGCTGGCGAGCGAGCTTATCAGCCATCAATTTCTTAGCTGCTTCGGTCACTTTTTTGACTGCAGATTGCTCCTTAGAGTTAATGGCCAAGGTTTTGATCCCCTGACTTTCAAAATAGGCCTGCCATTCCTTGGTTAAGTTTGGATCCGCTAAGTCGGCCTTATTTAAAATCAGCAACTTAGGCTTGTCCCCAACAATTTTGGTCAACATAGGATTTTGACTGGATAGAGGCAGCCTCGCATCTACCAAAATCGTCACAAAATCTACAAATTTAATACTTTCTTGAACCTGTCTCCGAGCCTTGGACATGTGCCCCGGAAACCATTGAATCGTTGCCATTAAAAACCTCTTTCTTACAATCTTCTAGTATCTCATTATACCAAAAAAATAGAGAATAAAATAGTAAAATCGCTCCCTCAAACTGACAGAAGCGATTCTCTATTCTTATAAAAATGACGGTTTGCGATCCTGTTTATCGGTGAATGGAACTCGCGGTTCACGAATCCTAGTCACATAATCAACAAATTCCTCGCCAGTCTGATCAAACTCAGCAACTGCGAAAAATTGATCGTGGTAAAAGAAAAACTTATAGTGGTTTTCAAAAGCTTCATTGAGCCATTTGTCCTTAGCTACGATTGAACGCATTGGATAATCATCTACCGCAGCAACCCATAGGGGTTTCCGATGGGCATGAGTCAACACCAGATCAGCCATATGAATCATGGTTTCCTCGCCCTGTTTGAGTAAGATGATGCTGTGACCGTTACTGTGACCGCCTGTATGAACCATTTGAATTTCTGGAATGACGTTCAGATATTCAGTAAAGGTTTCAACCTGATCCTGGATTGGCTCCCAATTTTCCTTCAGATAAGTTCCCCTTGTCCGACTATTGGGATTTCTCATTTCGTACCATTCTATCTCATTTACAAAAATCTTTGCATTTGGGAATTTTGAAACAAGCTGATTGTTTTCATCTATTCTAGTCAAACCGCCAGAGTGATCATGGTGCATGTGCGTCATTAAAATATGGGAAATATCTTCCGGTTTTAATCCCAAGAGAGCCAAACTTTCTTCAACACGGCTCTCAGAAAGAATACCTAGATTGCGGCGTTGTTTATCAGACAGCTTAGCCGTATCAAAACTCGCATCAATTAAATAATTCTGCCCCTTGTATTGAATCAAAATCGGATCTGTCAGTTCAGCCATCATATTTTCTTCTGTTGTTGGATAATAACGCGACCAAACAACCTTTGGTACAGGGCCAAATAAGGTACCTGCATCTGTGAGCTTATCCGCTCCACGCAACCAAGTCAGCTTCATTTCCCCAAACTGATACTCTTGTAATTTGAGTTCTGTCATTTTTTACTCCTTTAACCATCTTTCTGCGATTTCTTTTCTGATCGAATTTCCTGACCGTCCATAATTCTCAATAATTTCAGCATCTTTAAAATAGCGTTTGATGTTCACATGATCAAATTTTTGTAAAGGTCCGATAAGACGGAGGATTTCCTCTGTAACCTCTAGCGCTACTTTAGTCATATATAGCTTTATCCGTGAAACAAACTTGGAATCTTCTTCTATTTGATTGGGATAGGACGAAAAATAAGCATCCGCAGCAGAAAGTTTATTGTACAAATCTGCAAACTTGTACTGATGCACTTCGACATCCATCAGTCGCTTGCCAAATCCTCTTTTTACACGTGCAAACTCAAGGCCCTTATTAAAGGCGCCCTCCGCAACTCCTAAAGCAACCGCACTCAAGCCGAGTTGCATATTCTTTATAATGTTATTAAATTGTTCATTTCCAGCCAAGACTCCGCCTAATAAAGCAGTTTCTGGTAGGTTTACCTTGTCCAAGGTAACAGAACTTAGTGGAAGTCCTAGTAAACCCTGCTTTTCTATCTGCTCACCAATGAGCACACCTGAAGCACTCGTCTCCACAATGAAGAATCCGTAGGAATCAGGCTTTCCAGCCTCTCTTACTTTGGCTAAGACCAAGAGAATGTCCGCAATGCTGCTATTTGACACCTTAGCTTTTTCTCCCGAAAGTTGCCAACCTGTCTCTGTCTTAATCGCATAGGTCTCCAAATCTGCCAAAGTATTTAGATGTTTAGATTCAGAGAATCCAAGACCCGCTATACAAGTTCCCTTTACCAACTTGTCCAGATAACGCTCTTTCTGTTGCCCCGTACCAAAATTCAAAATCGGATAAACACCATAACAACCTTGGGTCAGCAATATAGTTGAAAGAGCTGGAAACTCATTCGAAATCATTCGAATAGAGCTGATAAAATCAGAAGCCAAAACCTGGTCGTCTTCTGACAAAATCGGTGAAAAAATATCCAAATCCGTCGTTAATTCTTCCCAAATCTCCTGAGGAAAGTCGACTGACTCATCATGATTTTTCATGTAGTCTCTAATAGCTGTATTTACATATGAACTCAATGCTGCTGTTTTAGTACTGGACTTCATCATCAATTCTCCCTCTATGAATGTGGCTCAGAAAGAGGCTGATAATAACCTTTTAAAAGCTCTTCATATACGTATGCTTCTACCTCATTATAGTTTGCTTTATAAGGCCGGCAGAACCAAATATTGAAAGGCACCGGATCCTTAAAGCGCACAACCTTGAATTTATTCTTATCGACAAAATACTCCAAAGGACGAGGTAAAAGTGCAATCATATCGTTTTGATAAGTTGACTCTATCAAGAAATCCCATGTCGATGATAAATAGGCAAAATTCGCTTTTATCTTTTTACTCTTTAATTTTTCAGTGATTAAATCGTAGGTTGTAAATGATTTATTAAAGGTCGCTAAACCGTACTGAGCTATATCTTTCCATTCCAATAATTCTTTGTCCGCCAAAGGATGATTCTTATCCATATAAGCTACGTATTCATCAACTTGGATGATATACTGTTCATATTTCTTTGGATCCAGGTTGGTAGGTTCAATCACTACCGCAAAATTCAAATCACCCGTAACCAACTTTTGGCGCAATTCATTACCTCCATCCTCAGTAACCTGAATGTTAACTTGCGGATTGTCTTGTAAGAACTTTGGTAAAATACTAGAAAAATATACACGTAAAATCAATGATGGAATGCCCAAGTTAAAGGTCCCTTTTTGTTTGAGGGCTTCCATATGAATCATTGATTGCATCTCTTCATGCCGGTTGACAATCTCTGTGGCAAAGCGGTAAATCTTACCACCAGCTTCCGTCAGACTCTCTAATCTTCCATTTCTACGATTGAAGAGCTGGATTCCTTCCGTTGATTCAAAATTTGTGACAAACTGACTCAAGGCTGACTGACTGATATGAATTTTCTTAGCCGCTATAGAAAGATTGCATCCACATTCGACGATATTGATAAAGTAAGTCATTTGAATTATATCCACTTTTCGTCTCCCATCTTTCAAATTTTTACGAGGTAATTTGCCATAAATAAAACAGCAACTGGCCCTCGAAAGCATGATGACCAGTTGCTAGTATTCTGATTAAAAACTAATCATCGCTCAAGTTGTCATAAACACATAGTAACACACTTTCAGAGAAAGAGCAGAATAATTGCTTACTAACTTTATTAGATTGACATCGTTTTCAAGTCTTCTGAAACAATTACTTCTCCTGCTGTCTTTTCAAGCACTTCCTCTAAGGTAACGCCAGGAGCAAGTTCTTTCAAGAGGAACTTACCATCTTGGAAACCAAAGACAGCCAACTCTGTAATGACTAGATCAAGAACTCCTTTAGCAGAAAGTGGCAAAGTGCACTCTGGCAAGAGTTTAGATTCACCATCTGAGGTAGTATGCTGGATTGCACCGATAACACGTTTCGCTCCAACCAACAAGTCCATAGCTCCACCCATTCCTGGTGCAAACTTACCTGGAATAATCCAGTTAGCGATACTACCATCTTGACTTACTTCCAAAGCTCCTAGCACGGTCGCGTCAACGTGTCCACCACGGATGATCGCGAAGGAAGTCTGCAAGTCAAACAAAGCTGCTCCAGGTAAGAGAGTAATTGGCGCTCCTCCAGAGTTTGCTAGGTTTGGATTGTAATTATCTTTCGTTGGTGTTTCACCAAAGCGAAGAGCTCCATTTTCAGCCTGAAGAATAACGTTTACTCCGTCAGGAATATAGTCAGCAGATGCGTTTGGAATACCAAATCCTAGATTGACAACATCTCCATCTTTAAATTCTTGTGCAACACGTCTTGCAATAATTTCTTTTGCTTTCATATTAGTTCACCCCCGCCAATTTTTTAGTCTCAGTCCAAAGATCACCCATCATCTTATGGTGTTCTTCTGGAGTCAAGCTTTGTACGACATAGTCAACAAGGATGCCCGGAATATAAATATCATTCGGATTAATTTCGCCAGCTTCAACAATTTCATTCGCTTCAACGATAACAGTATCTGCTGCGAGAGCTAATTGCAAGGAAATATTTTTCGTAGTGCCATCGATATACAAGTTGCCATATTTGTCAGCTTTAGTCGCTTTGATCAAGGCAACATCGATTTTAAGTGGATCATAGACCAAATATTCGCGGCCATTACGTTCTACTTTTTCATAATCTTTTTCAAGGATTGTTCCAACACCTGTCGGAGTCAAGACAGCTCCTAGGCCAGCTCCAGCTGCATGGAGACGTTCAACAACAGTTCCCATCGGTGTAAATTCAACTTCCATAGTCTTGCTGAAATATTCACGTTGAGCTGCTGCAGATGTTCCTACGTGGGCTGCAATATATTTTTTAACTTGGTGATTTTCACAAAGTCGTCCAACCCCAACTTCTTTACCAGGATGAGATGTTACCACTGATACCAAAGTCAAGTCTTGCTGGTTTTGTTTCACTAATTCTTCAATCAGTTCAAAAGGTTCACCGACTCCGAGGAATCCAGAAATTCCAACGATGTCACCCGATTTGACCTTAGAAATAGCTTCTGATAATGATACAACTGATTTCATGCTGATACCTCCTCTTTTACTTACGATTGAAAACAGCTTTGCGTTTTTCAACAAAAGCACGCATTCCTTCTAGTTTGTCTTCTGTAGAGAAGAGCAATGCTTCTGCTTCTGTTTCCAGACGGATTGCATTTTTGAGAGGAAGTTCCGCACCAACTTGAATGACATGTTTTGCTTTTTCAACAGCTAACGGTGCATTCTTCATGATGGCTGCGGCTAATTCTTCAGCTGAAGACAACAATTCTTCAGCAGGAACCAGTTTGTTAAGAATACCTAAGTCATAGGCTTCTTGACCTTTCACTGTACGAGCAGTGAAAATAAGTTCTTTGGCACGGCTAGTTCCAATCAAGCGAGACATCCGTTGAGTACCAGCAAATCCTGGAATAATACCCAAGCCAACTTCTGGGAAGCCAACCACTGTTTTTTCAAATCCGATACGGATATCTGTTGAAAGTGCTAGCTCCATACCACCACCGAGTGCATAACCATTGAGGACTGCGATCGTTGGTTGGCGTAAATCTGAAAGGCGAGTAAATGTATCATTTGCAAATGTCATGTATTCAAATGCTTGAATAGGTGACATCAAATCCATTTCCTTGATGTCAGCTCCAGCGACGAATGCTTTCTCTCCTGCTCCAGTTACGATAACAACGCGAATTTCTTCGCTTTTCTCAACTTGATCAAGAACTTCATTCAAATCAGCCAAAACTTGAGAACTCAGGGCGTTCAAAGCTTCGGGACGGTTGATAGTGATATATCCAATCCCGTTTTTAACTTCTAATAAAACAGTTTTACTCATTTTTATGCTCCTACTTATAAAAATTGAATGACTAAGTATGGTGTCAACAAATACTTAAACCCAAAATGTAAGAGCTTACATTATTATGATATACCATTTCTCACACTTCGTCTACTTAATCATCATTTATACATCAATAAGCTAAGCTTATAGCTTTGATATTCAAATTAATTTCCCAAAGAATAAAACAAGCCCTATCAAGGCTTGTTTGCAAAAAGCATCACATCGATAGGACTTGTTTATATAGTAGAAGCAAATGAAAAACTTCAAAAATGAACTAGGGTTTAGCGTTCTACGATGACCGCTGTACCCATTCCGCCACCGATACAAAGGGTAGCAAGGCCACGTTTAACATCACGTTTTTGCATTTCATGCAAGAGTGTTACCAAAATACGGCAGCCTGAAGCACCGATTGGGTGACCAAGAGCAATCGCACCACCATTTACATTGACTTTTTCAGGATCAAGATTCAATTCTTTTCCAACGGCACATGCTTGCGCTGCAAATGCTTCATTGGATTCAACCAAATCTAAATCTTCCACTGTAAATCCGCCTTTTTCAAGGGCTTTGCGAGATGCGTAAATCGGACCACAACCCATAATTTTTGGATCTAGTCCAGCGCTTGCGTAAGATTTGATCGTTGCCAAAACTGGAACGCCCAATTCTTTAGCTTTATCAGCACTCATAACAACAACTGCTGCTGCACCGTCGTTAATACCTGAGGCATTACCAGCAGTTACAGTACCATCCTTCTTGAACACTGGACGCAATTTACCCAAACCTTCAAGAGAAGCGTCTTTTCTTGGGAATTCATCTGTATCAAATACGATAGGATCGCCTTTACGTTGCGGAATTTCAACAGGAACAATTTCTTCTTTGAAACGACCAGCTTCGATCGCTGCAACTGCACGCTTTTGAGATTGCACAGCAAAGTTATCTTGGTCTTCACGTGTAATGCCATATTGTTCGGCAACGTTTTCAGCTGTAATTCCCATATGGAAGGATCCAAAGGCATCTGTCAAGCCATCGCGGAGCATAGTGTCTACTACTTGAGAGTCTCCCATACGAGCGCCCCAACGTTGGTTTTGAAGGACATAAGGAGCTTGGCTCATGTTTTCAGCCCCACCGGCTACAACGATATCAGCATCTCCACACAATACAGCTTGAGCCGCCAATTGAACTGCTTTCAAACCAGAGCCACAAACTTTGTTAATAGTGAAAGCTGGAGAAACTACCGGGACACCTGCGTTAACACTCATTTGGCGAGCTACGTTTTGACCAAGACCTGCACCCAGAACATTCCCCATGATAACTTCATCAACTTGTTCTGGTTTCAAATTTGCTCGTTCAATAGCACTTTTAATAACTAAACTACCTAGATCAACAGCCGAAACATTTTTTAAAGTTCCACCAAAAGAACCTAAAGGTGTGCGGACTGCTGCTACAATAACTGCTTCTTTCATTTCTTGCTCCTTATTATCTTAGTATTTAAAGAATCCTTCTTTAGTCTTGCGACCAAGCTTACCAGCTTCAACCATCTTCTTCAGAAGTGGAGCAGGACGATACTTAGGATCTCCAAATCCATTGTTTAACACTCCCATGATAGCCAAGCAGACATCAAGACCGATCAAGTCAGCTAATGCCAATGGGCCAATTGGGTGATTAGCACCTAGTTTCATTGCTTCGTCAATTTCTTCTGCTGAAGCAATTCCTTCTCCTAAGATGAAAATAGCTTCATTGATCATTGGAATCAAGACGCGGTTCACAACAAAACCATACGAATCTTTCACATCTACAGCTGTTTTACCGATTTTTTCAGTCAATTCACGAACAGCTTTCACAACTTCATCTGATGTTTGAAGCGCACGAATAACTTCAACCAATTTCATAACTGGTGCTGGGTTGAAGAAGTGCATACCAATAACGCGTTCTTGATGAACTGTCGCAGCTGCAATATCAGTAATAGATAGGGATGAAGTGTTTGAAGCCAAAATAGTTTGAGGATCAGTCAACTCATCCAACTGTTTAAAGATGCTCAATTTGATATCGCGATTTTCAGTAGCTGCTTCAATAACCAATTGAACATGTTTAGCATCTTCATAAGATGTAGAAGGAATCAGATTTGCCAAAATGCTATCTTTATCTTCTGCTGACAAACGACCTTTTTCAACAGAACGAGACAATTGCTTGGTGATACCATCTAGTCCTCTTTGAACAAACTCTTCCTTGATATCATTGAGATAAACTGTGAAACCTGATTGAGCAAAGACTTGTGCAATACCGCTTCCCATTTGACCTGATCCAATGATCATCACTTTTGAAATACTCATTTTTTTCTCCTATTTACTATCAAAATATAAACTTCAAAAAGAAAGAATCGGAACGATCACTAGCAAATGCTGAGCAATCGTTCCAAATTCATTATTATACAAATGCTCCAACACCAGTAATCTCACGACCAACAATCAAGGCATTCACTTCGTGTGAACCTTCATATGTATAGATTGATTCAGCATCTGCAAAGAAACGAGCAACGTCTGTCTCAAGTGTAATACCATTACCTCCGCAAGTTTCACGAGCAAGAGCAACTGTTTCGCGCATTACCAATGAGTTGTGCATCTTAGCAAGTGCAGAGTTAAGCATCAATTCGTTACCTGCTTCTTGCATTTCTGCAATACGAGTTGAATAAGCAATAACTGCTACAGCATTTGCTTGCATACGAGCCAATTTTTCTTGAACAATTTGGAATTTGGCGATTGGACGTTTGAACTGTTCACGATCTTTAGCATATTTAAGAGCTGCAACATATGATCCACAAGTCACTCCCATAGCAATGTGAGCAACGTCCGCACGAGTGAAGGTCAAGATACGGGCTACATCACCAAAACCATTGATATTTACCAAACGGTCTGAATCTGGAACCTCTACATTCTTCATGGTAATATGGCCATTACGGACACAACGAAGAGCAATCTTGTGTGGGATTGGTTCTGCATGATATCCAGGAGCTCCCTTACGAACGATAAAGCATTTCACTTTTCCATCTTCAACGTCGCGGGCAAATACTGGAACAACATCAGCTGTATCTGATCCACCGATCCAACGTTTTTCTCCGTTCAAGATCCATTTATCGCCAACACGCTCAGCTGTTGTAGCAAGACCTCCAGCAATGTCAGAACCTGACAACGGCTCAGTCAAAGCGAAACATCCTTGCCAGTCAAATGCAGCCAATTTAGGAAGGAATTCTTTTTGTTGACGCTCGTCACCACCAAGCAAGATTGTGTTGTAGCAAAGTCCACCATGAACTGTGAAGAAAGTTGCTATAGACGCATCAAAACGAGCTAATTCCAAATACAAGAATGCGATATAAAGTTCTGATGGTTTGTAGTTGCCTTCGCGACCTTCGAACAATTTAGGGTTGTTCATAATTTGAGCGCCTTTAGCAACAGCATAGAATTGTTCGAATGGGAAATCAGGTGCTTCCCAATATTCATTGATTACAGGACGAAGGTGTTTTTCAATCAAACGACGAGTTTCTTGTAATACTTCAGCTTCTCCCAATGTCAAGCCATCTGCATAGTGGAAAAGATCCTCAGGGTATAGTTCACGCAAAATTTCTTCTTTAGTTGCCATTTTATTGACTCCTTTTGTATAGTTTTTATTTGTAATAAGAGCGCTTTCATTTTGCGGCTCAGTATTTGTTGACGCTTTCATTTTATATCTAATATGTTATAATGTCTACTTAAGAAAGATTAATAAGACCATAAGTTGAGATTATACATATTGATTTGACTGGCTTTGAAAGGTCTTTTTCTAATAAAAACTAGGAAAAAATCTTTGAATGCGGTTACAAACTTTGAAGAAAGATCTACCTTGAACTGACTTTTTATATTGAGTTTAAAAAAAGAAAAAGCCCATGTGGGCTTTTCAGCATTTTTATCGGATTTGCTCAAAATGCAAATGGACAGCGATATGATCACCGTAACCACTGCGCTCCAAATCACGCTGCAAGCGGTAAGAAATATAATGCTCAGCAATGGTGATATAACCTGCTCCCAAGAGACGATTTTCAACCATAGACTGAATCATACTGATAGTCGCACGCTCAACCTTGGCTTCTTCCAAATCTAACACGACTTTTTTTGTCACCAAGGCTAGATTTTGACGGAGGTCGTCTGTCAAGACATAAACAGTTTGAGCTGCTTTTAATACCGCTTGATAGATTTTATCTGGGTCAAAATCAACGACTTCCCCACTACGTTTAATAACTTTCATAAAATACTCCTTTATTTATATATTTCTGATGTAATGTAAATCTCTGGCTTGACTGCTATCAATCCAATTTTCAGTAGCAGAGTCAAAGACAAAGCCCTCTTTTTCATAAAAAGGAAGACCAATAGCATTTCCTTCAGTTACTGTGACGGCTTGTTTTCTAGCCTGATATTGTGATTTTTGATAAGTTGTCAAGGTCTCCAATAACTCATGACCGATTCCCAAACGTTGAGCCTGCGGCAAGACGTAGAGAACATAAACATTGGCTCTGCCGTCCTCACTCATTCCACCACCAATACAACCAAGCATCTGCCCATTCACTTCTGCCAGCCAATAGCCGTTCCATTCGGTAGAAAGTTCAGTCAAGTCCTTGTGCAAACGTTCTTGGCTATAGAACATGTCAAACACTCGCTCTATGTAGGAAGAGGAGTAAATATCTTTATAGGTAGTCAGCCAAGTTTCTCTACATATTTTTTGGATTTGATGCCAATCATCCTTGCTTGCCTTACGAACCTGCATTTTCTCACCTCTCAAGCGAAGACTTACCCTGTCATTATACAATTTTTTCTTGTTTTTTTCAAAAAGAATGGAACATTTAGAAAAAGGGCTGCAGAGATGAACCGAACCACAATCCTTAGAATGTTATCTAACGTTTGATGCACCATTCAGATACAATCCTTTTGAAATATTTTTCAGAGAACTATAAGTATTAGTCTTTTTATCAAGTTAATAGAACTAACTAATAAGAGGCTGGGACAAAAGTCCTAGCCTCTCAATTGTCTTTGGATTGTCGAGCAAGACGCGGTGGTTGAGTGGGCTCTACTACGCTGATCTCATCAGCTTTTACAGCCCTACTCAACTGTGCGGAGGTGGGACGACGAAATCGAATTCTAACGAATTACCGATTTCTGTCCCACTCTCACTTTGCTCTAATACAATGTCTTGTTTCTTGTAACGATAATGCATTTTCCAATGATTTTCAGATACTTCTTCTAATTTCAGAGTTTTGTTAATCTTATTAAAAGGCAATTTCTCTTCCTCAACTTTCTTTAGGAGCTCAACTAATAAATCACCCCCAGCGTTTAGAGAAATCAAACTATCATCCTCACTATCGTATTGAAGTAAAACTTTCTTAGTCGGTTTGTGGATGACATTATAAAGATTGAAAGCTCTTTTAATGTCAAAATTCTTCTCTTTGTCTGCTATCATTGACACAGTATGTAACTCTAACCGACCAATTTTAAAAGCCCCGAAAAGACTGACAACAATCCCTAATCCAGCAAGTGTTTCCCATATAAGAGAGAAAAGTTTTAAATCCCAATCTGTTATAAGGTTAAGGAGTAAATAAAGAGCCACTAAACCAAATCCTAACAAAATTAAACCTGCGCCATAGAAACTTGCCTTATCACCAGTTCGAATAATTGGTTTGTCGTAAACTCTCTTCCCCTCAAGTTTTTCCAGACTGTGCTTTGCCTTGTACTCTTCGATTCGTTGACTATGCTTTTCTGTCATATTATGAAATCACACCTCACTTATACCTGTATCCTCTAAAACAAATTTGCCGATCAATAATCTGGTCTCAAGACACCTTTAACAGTCTCTTTCGTCGCTTCATAGTCGCCATCAACCACGACCTTGATAATGCGTTTGGCATCTTCTTCAGGAGCTGGCACAAGCGGTAAGCGGGTTGGACCCGCTGCAAATCCCATGTAATTAAGCACAGCCTTGACTGGGGCTGGGCTTGGATAAGAGAAAAGTGCATTGACTTTAGGGATGAATTTCCGTTGGATAGCTGCTGCTTTTTTGATATCATTGTGCTCAATAGCATCCAGCATTTCAAACATTTCATCACCATTTGTATGAGAAGCAACGGAAATAACTCCATCAGCCCCCAGATTCATAGCATGAAAGGCATCGCCATCCTCACCTGTATAAATCAGGAACTCCTCTGGACGATGTTCAATCAAATAAGCCATATTCGCCAGACTGGTGCATTCTTTCACGCCGATAATATTTGGGTGTTCTGCCAGCCGCAACATAGTCTCAGGTGTCATCTCAACTACTACCCGTCCTGGGATATTATAGATAATAATAGGCAGGTTTGAAGCATCCGCAATGGCTTTAAAATGCTGATACATGCCTTCTTGAGACGGTTTATTGTAGTAGGGAACAATAGCCAAACCAGCCGCAAAACCACCAAAGACATCTACTTCTTTGACAAATTCGATGGAGTCACGCGTTTCGTTGGTACCGACACCAGCTATCAAAGGAACACGCCCCTTAACAACCTTTTGAACTGCCGCAAATAGCTCCAATTCTTCATCGTGAGTCAAGGTTGGACTCTCTGCAGTCGTCCCAGCTAGCAAAATTCCATCCGTATGGTGAGCCAAAAGATGCTCAATCAAGTCTGGAATGGCCTCAAAATTGATGGAGCCATCTTCATGAAAAGGCGTGATGAAAGCTGTGATGATTTTACAATTCTTCAAATCTGCGTATGCCATAGACTTACCTCTCTTTGTATGAAAAGAGGATTGAATGACAGATATTCAATCCTCGACCTGTCACGTATTTTCAGACAGTTTATTTTAATTCAAAAACAACTTCTCCCGTCGGACGGACCAAACCACGCTCATGAAGAGTTTCAGCGATTTGGACAGAATTCCAAGCAGCACCTTTGAGAAGGTTGTCTGAAACGACCCACATATGGATTCCTTTTTCTGCATCCAAGTCTTTACGAATACGACCTACAAAAGTATCGCGTGAACCAACTGCGTTAATTGCTTGAGGATAGATTTGATGAGCTACGTCATCTTCAAGAACAGCACCTGGGAAAGCTGCAATGGCTGCCTTGACTTCTTCAATTGGAGCCACTTCTTTCGTTTCGATGTAAACAGACTCAGAGTGAGCTGACAAGACGGGAATACGCACACATGTTGCAGATACTGCAATGCTGTCATCTTCCATGATTTTCTTAGTTTCCTTAGTCATCTTCATCTCTTCGTATGTGTAATCATTGTCAGTGAAGACATCGATTTGTGGAAGAGCGTTAAAAGCGATAGGATAGTGTTTCTTGTCACCACCTGAAGGCAAGATTTCCGCATGCAAATCACGTGGATTCACACCATCATTCAACACTTCACGAAGCTCGCGTTGCGTTTCAAGAATCGCTCCCATACCTGCACCAGAAACCGCCTGATAAGTTGAAACAATGATACGCTCCAAGCCCCATTTTTGACGAACAGGCTCAAGAGCCACCATCATTTGGATTGTTGAGCAATTGGGACAAGCGATAATCCCTTTATGCTGATCTAGTGCATGAGCATTGACTTCTGGAACAACCAGAGGCACATCAGGATTTTGGCGGAAATATGAGGTGTTGTCCACTACGACTGCACCAGCTTTAACTGCATAGGGAGCATATTTTGCTGAAGTAGAGCCACCAGCTGAGAAAAGAGCGATGTCTACACCTTCAAAGGCAGTTTCTGTTGTTTCTTCAATGGTAACATCTTGTCCCTTGAACTGAAGAACCTTACCAGCTGAACGAGCAGAAGCCAAATAACGGATCTTATCAATTGGAAGTGACGATTCTTCCAGCATTTTAATCATTTGAGCGCCAACAGCACCTGTCGCGCCGACTACAGCAACTGTATATCCCATACAATCCACCTCTGAATTTTCTAAAAATTTTGTATATTCTAGTATTATACTATTTTTAAGGAAAAATGCAAATATTTCTAAAGAATTACGGACTTATTTTGTTGCAATGCTCAGCACTCACAATACTGACCCTCTCAGTATCAATGTCTCTAAGCTCGACTGCGACCAACCGTCTTGCCTCTCTGAGAGAAGTTTCATGGTTTACAAATTTTGTTCTCACGAACAAAGCTGCATCCATTGCTCTACGACTCAACTGTCTTCTGCGAAGTTGTTTCCTCAAGAGCAATAGCACTCACGACGACGACCGTCTCAGTATCAATGTCTCTAGGATCAGCTTCGACCAATGGTCTCGCCAATCTAAGAGACATAGAAAAATCCCCAATCCGTAGACTGGGGATAGGGGCACTTTCGTGTGATCAGCAGGTTCACACAACTGATCAAGGTCCGCTCCTGCGTTATGACCTCCCATGCTTCAATTTGCAGAAAATCTGCATATCGACTCATCGCACGAAATATAGTTTACCTTATCTTTCTCCGTTTTGTCAAGGTATTTAATCTAAAATATAAACAAAAACTTGTCTATCTTTCCATTCCTGACCTTCTTTTTGGAATTGTTTCCGTACTCCTTCAAGATAGAAATCAGCTTGCTCCAGCAAATTCTGTGAAGGGATATTCTGTAGATCAACATGTGCTTCTAAACGATGAAATCCTAGTTCACGACTGACTTTCTTAAGTTCACCTAGCATAGCTCTGGCGTAGCCCTGACGCCAAAATTGATTATGTATCGTATAACCTATTTCCGCCCATTGAAAATCGTCTCTAGCCAGCACAAATAAATTAACCATTCCTACATGTTTTCCGCTTTTTGCATCATAAATTCCCCAAATATACTGTTGGTCTTTCTCTCGGAAATCTCGGTGCTTAGCCACCAAATCCGCAAACCAACTTTCTGTACAAATTGTCATATCTAAAAACCCATCATCAAATGGAGATTGGGAAGGCAGTCTATCGGAAAATCCTTCCAGCCAAGCCGAATAATCTTTCTCTTCCAGATATTTTAAATAAATATGTTTCATAAATACTTACTTCCCTCTCGAATACTAAGCGCAGCCATTTCTGCCTGATGCCGCTCGATAAAATCTCTGACCCAGTCTGGGTTGGTTTTGGAATAATCTCTCAGCGCCCAGCCGATTGCCTTGTTAATAAAGAATTCTGTTTGGCCTAGATTATTGACTAAAATTTTCTCCAACAGCCCTGTGTCTGTTTCCTCTTTTCGCAGCAGCTGATGATCGATGGCCAAGCGCCGCAGCCAGATATCCTCATCACAACTCCAGGATAAAATAATCTCTTTGGTTTCTGGAAATCGGGCAATGATTGATCCGACCAAGCGATCCAAAAAGTCAATAGTATCCCACCAAGATTTTGTTTGAGCCAGCTTTTTCAAACAAGGCAAGTCAGATGGAGTCAACAGCTTCTTGCTAATCTCCAGATAATCTAGCGCGGCATACTGCAATTCTCGATAAAGATTGTTCCAAGCTTCATTTATAAAATTCCAGTCAATAACAGAGTCAGTTTGCTGTTTGAAAAAAGCTTTTGCGAGTTTCCGTCTGGCTGGAGTCTTGACTCCTAGAAACTCAAATTTATTTTTCATATAGGATTTCATAGCCACTGCATCATCAGGGTTAGCTACAGCTTTTAACTCTTTTACCAATTCCTCTACATTCATAGCTTACTCCAGCAATTCACGGTCATAAATAGTGTAGTCACAGCGGTAAATAACGAGACGCTTGCCGTCAATCAGCAACTCAGAAGTTTTAGGAGCATCTGACTTATCAAGAGAGACACGGTCGACAGCATAAGCTGCTAGAGGAGTCCCGTTTTGAGAGCGAATCAGAATGACCTTCTTCTTGCCAGTAAAGTCGTTTTTAAAAGCTGAAATCATGCGATTTAAAACGGGAACTGAACGGCTATTCTCCTCAACATCTGCCGTCTTTTGATACTGGGCAAACACATCTTTCAAGCCTTTTTCTTCTGCTATTAAGGAAGATCCCACATGGTCAATCTCATACTTACCCAAGGTGATTTTGAGCACAGAAGAATCTTCCTTGGAATTTCCCTCCGCATCAACTGAGTCAAATTCCTCGTTACGCGAGATGGATAAGGACTTGCCTGACATCTGGTCAATGAGCTGAGAATTTTCATCATAGGTGCGAACCGTCATCTCTAAACCAAGCCATTCCTCCTTGGCATTTTTGAACCACTTTTCAACAGACTGACAACCGGTCAAGGTCAAAAGACCAATACTCAAAAGAGCTATTAATAGGTATTTCTTTTTCATTATTTATGCTCCATATTTTTTTCGTATAAGGAAATTTCTTTTGCAATTTGGGATTTGGCTGCTTTTCCCGTCAATAATAACTTGAGAGGCCTCATCACTTGCAGTCCTAGGCCACCCATTGCATAGTAAGACAGGCGATAGTAAAAATAATTTACAAATTCAATGATGGCAAACAACCAAAGTAAAACTCCAATAATGATATTACTGCTACTACTCACTCTAAAAGACCAGATCCAAATCGGTATATATGCAAGCAGCATCATTAAATCTAGCACTTTTAATCCTTTATAAAGAGGTACAAGTAGTTGAGCTTTCAGGGCCTTCTTCTTTTGGATTCGTCTTAAACAGTTAAGCCAATAGAGGGAACCTTGAACCAATATCAGATTAAGAATTAACAGTGGGAAATAAAGGACGGCACTGGATGTGGCAAATCGGGTCTCTGGTTTCGTATGCAGAACATACACGATACAGAACAACACGACACTTATCGATTCCCCTGAGGCCAAATAAATTAATTCCTGTTTGAGACTTCTTTTTTTCAATGTTCATCCTCCTATGAGCAAAAACTAGGTGATGGGAATATGGCTTTATTATATCAAAATATCTGGAATTTAAGTCTAAAAAAGAGAGGCCCAGCGCTATTTAGCCCAACCTCTTCTTATATCTTAAATTCAATTAGAACAGACCGATCGCTGTGCCGTCTGCCGCCACATCCATATTGAGTGCCGCAGGACGTTTTGGCAATCCTGGCATGGTCATGACATCTCCTGTCAAAGCCACAATAAAGCCTGCCCCAAGTTTTGGTACCAATTCACGAATGGTAATTTCAAAGTTTTCTGGCGCGCCCAAAGCAGCAGGATTATCTGAAAAACTATACTGTGTTTTAGCCATACAGATTGGCAGCTTGTCCCAGCCATTCTTGACAATTTCACGAATCTGAGTCTGCGCTTTTTTCTCAAAGTTTACTTTTGAACCGCGATAGATTTCAGTGACAATTTTCTCGATCTTCTCTTCGATAGTTGAGTCATTGTCATAAAGACGAGTGTAGTGTGCTGGTTTTTCGTCAATGGTTTTGACAACAGTTTCAGCTAGGGCCACACCACCTTCGGCACCATCAGCCCAGACGCTAGCTAACTCAACTGGTACTCCGATTTCTGCACAGAGTTCCTTAAGAGCAGCAATTTCAGCTTCCGTATCAGAGACAAATTCATTGATAGCTACTACCGCTGGAATACCGAACTTACGGATATTTTCAACGTGACGTTTGAGATTGGCAAAGCCAGCACGTACCGCCTCAACATTTTCTTCTGTAAGTGCATCCTTGGCCACACCACCATTCATCTTAAGAGCACGAAGTGTTGCGACAATTACCACTGCATCTGGAGAAGTTGGTAAGTTCGGAGTTTTGATATCGAGGAATTTCTCAGCACCAAGGTCTGCACCGAATCCGGCTTCTGTCACCGTATAATCAGCTAAACGCAGCGCTGTACTAGTCGCCAAGACCGAGTTACAGCCATGGGCGATATTGGCAAACGGTCCGCCATGAACAAAGGCTGGTGTTCCGTAAATAGTCTGTACTAGATTTGGCTTAATCGCATCTTTCAAGACTAATGCCAAGGCTCCTTCTACCTCAAGGTCACGAACATAGACTGGCGTGCGGTCATAGCGATAGCCGATAACGATGTTAGCCAAGCGATTTTTCAAATCTTCAATATCCGTTGCCAAGCAAAGAATCGCCATGACTTCAGAAGCAACCGTGATATCAAAACCATCTTCGCGCGGAATACCATTGAGAGGGCTGCCTAAGCCGACAGTCACATGGCGTAGTGCTCGGTCATTCAGGTCAACCACCCGCTTCCAGATAATGCGACGTTGGTCGATACCCAGCTCATTTCCCTGATGCAAATGATTATCGATGAGAGCAGACAGAGCATTATTAGCAGTCGTAATGGCGTGCATGTCACCAGTGAAATGCAGGTTAATGTCTTCCATCGGTAAAACTTGCGCGTGACCACCACCTGCTGCGCCTCCTTTGATTCCCATCACTGGCCCTAGGGACGGTTCGCGGATAGCAATCATTGTTTTCTTGCCAATCTTATTAAGCGCGTCAGCCAGTCCAATGGTAATGGTAGACTTACCTTCTCCAGCTGGAGTCGGATTGATTGCCGTCACTAAAATCAGCTTGCCGACAGGATTTTCTGCTACTTCACGAATCTTGTCAAAACTGAGTTTGGCCTTGTACTTTCCGTACAGCTCCAAGTCATCGTAGTCAATACCAACCTTTTTTACTACATCCACAATAGGCTGTAGGGCAACGCTCTGAGCAATTTCGATATCTGTTTTCATTAGGAACTCCTCTAATTTGATAAAACTATTATAACAAATATGATATAAAACTGCACATTTAAACTCCAATAACAACACAACGTTCGGTAATTACTCTATATTCTTTTAGAGGATATAGAGTTTTTCATAGAAAAAATAAGTTTAGCTGAATAAAACATTAAGTTTATTTTATTTTACTAAATTCGTTTTTTCTTGTAGAATAAAGCTATGAATATATTGATTACCTCTGGCGGAACGAGTGAAAAAATCGACCAAGTCCGCTCTATCACTAATCATTCGACGGGTCAACTTGGGAAAATGATAGCCGAGCATTGCTTGGCCGAGGGTGCTTCGGTGACTCTGCTGACAACGGCTAAAGCTGTCAAACCTGACCCGCATGACAACCTAACGATTAAGATCATTGAAGATACGGAGCAGCTCCTGACAGCCACGGAAGGACTGGTGCCTGCTCATGACGTACTCATTCATTCGATGGCTGTTTCTGACTATAAACCAGTTTATATGGCAGGATTTGAGGAGGTTCTTGCCAGTTCAGATTTGGCAAAATTTTTGGAAAAAAGTAATTCTGAAAGTAAGATTTCGTCTGCTGATGACTATCAGGTACTGTTCCTCAAGAAAAATCCTAAAATCATCAGCAAGGTCAAGGAATGGAACCCCAATATTCGATTGATTGGCTTTAAGCTCTTAGTTGGCGTTTCTAAAGAAGAGTTACTGGCTACTGCTAGAGCTAGCCTTGAAAAAAATCAAGCTGAATTAATTGTAGCCAACGATTTGACTGAAATTACTAGTGGGCAACACCACGCCTACCTCCTTGGTGCAAACACTGTCACAGAAGCTTTCTCCAAAGAAGAAATTGCTGAACAATTGTTAAGCCATATCCAGAAAGGAGACAGTTCATGACCCATATTACTCTCGCTGTCACGGGCAGTATTTCGGCCTATAAAGCAGCAGATATTACGAGCCAGCTGGGTAAGCTAGGCTACAGTGTGTCTGTTCTCATGACGGAAGCTGCCAGTCACTTTATCACCCCGCTGACCTTACAGGTTTTATCAAAGAATCCTGTTTCCCTTGACCTTATGGACGAGCCGAGGCCAGACAAGGTCAACCATATTGAGATCGGCAAAGAAACAAATCTTTTCTTAGTCGCTCCCGCAACGGCTAATACCATCGCCAAACTGGCTAATGGTCTAGCGGATAATATGGTAACCGCTACAGCCCTTGCTCTCCCGTCTCATGTCAAAAAAGCCATCGCACCAGCCATGAATACCAAGATGCATGAAAATCCCCTAACTCAGCACAATTTGGAAAGATTAAAAAAATTTGGCTGGGAGATTATCGAACCGCGTGAAGCTGTTCTAGCTTGCGGAGATCATGGGACTGGCGCTCTAGCTGATGTCAATATTATTATAGAAAAAGTAAAGGAAATTATAAATGAGAAAACAATCTAGTATCGCGCAAATTGCTATCTTTTTTGCTATTATGTTAGTGCTCCATCTGCTGAGCTCTGTTATTTTCAACCTACTACCGGTTCCGATTAAACCGACCATTATCCATATTCCAGTCATTATCGCTAGTATTATCTACGGACCGCGAATTGGAGCTGTTCTTGGAGCCCTGATGGGGGTAATCAGTGTGGTGACCAACACCGTTGTCCTGCTGCCAACTAGCTACCTCTTCAGTCCTTTTGTAGAAAACGGCAGCATCAATTCATTGATGATCGCTATGGTTCCACGTATTTTAATCGGAATCACTCCGTATTTTGTCTACAAATGGATGAAAACTAAGCCAGGTTTAGTTTTAGCTGGTGCTGTGGGCTCAATGACTAACACCATCTTCGTTCTCGGAGGAATTTTCATTCTATTTTCATCTGTTTACAATGGAGACATCAAAGCTATGCTTGCATTGATTTTTTCAGCTAATGCAATCTCAGAAATGATTATTTCTGCTATCCTTACAGTTGCAATCGTTCCAGCACTTGAAAAACTTAAAAAATAATCACCTAGCGTGATTATTTTTTTTGATCCAAGCATGCTCATTTTTTCAAAGTATTTCACTATTTTTTAGGTCAGTACTTTCAAAAAATATGAAAATATGTTACAATGAAAGCGATTGAACAAACAAGAAAATCTTGTGCCCTTTCTTAAAACCACACAGTGATTTTCTATCTTAAATATAAAGGAGACTCCATCTATGACCTATCAAGAAAACTTCAAAAAATGGCTTGACTTCGCTGAACTTCCTGACTATCTTCGGAAAGAGTTAGAAGGTATGGACGAAAAAACTAAGGAAGATGCCTTTTATACAAACCTTGAGTTTGGTACTGCTGGTATGCGTGGCTTGATCGGCGCTGGTACCAACCGTATCAATATTTATGTTGTCCGTCAGGCAACCGAAGGTTTGGCTCGCTTGATTGAAGAAAAAGGTGATGAGTTCAAAAAACGCGGTGTTGCGATTGCTTACGACTCTCGTCATTTTTCACCAGAATTTGCCTTTGAATCTGCTGCAGTCTTGGCTAAACATGGCATCAAGTCTTATGTATTTGAAAGCCTACGCCCAACACCAGAACTTTCATTTGCAGTGCGCCATTTGGGAACTTTTGCTGGTATCATGATTACAGCCAGCCACAACCCTGCTCCATTTAACGGCTACAAGGTATATGGTGAAGACGGCGGACAAATGCCTCCGCATGATGCAGATGCATTGACTGATTACATCCGTGCGATTGAAAATCCTTTTGCGATTGAGGTAGCTGATGTTGAAGCTGAAAAAGCTTCCGGCTTGATTGAAGTGATTGGCGATGCTATTGATGCTGAATACCTCAAGGAAGTTAAAGATGTCAATATCAACCAAAAACTGATTGATGAATACGGTAAGGACATGAAGATTGTCTATACTCCGTTGCACGGTACTGGTGAAATGCTAGCTCGCCGCGCTCTTGCTCAAGCAGGATTTGACTCTGTGCAAGTCGTTGAAGCGCAAGCTGTAGCCGACCCTGACTTCTCTACTGTTAAATCTCCAAATCCTGAAAGCCAAGCAGCCTTTGCTTTAGCTGAGGAATTGGGTCGCAAGGTTGGTGCAGATGTCTTGGTTGCAACTGACCCAGATGCTGACCGTGTCGGTGTAGAAGTTCTGCAAAAAGACGGCAGCTATCTCAACCTTTCAGGTAACCAAATCGGTGCCATCATGGCTAAGTACATCTTGGAAGCTCATAAGAGTGCTGGAACTCTGCCAGCTAACGCAGCTCTCTGCAAGTCTATCGTTTCTACTGACTTGGTAACTAAGATTGCCGAAAGTTATGGCGCAACCATGTTCAATGTCTTGACTGGTTTCAAATTTATCGCTGAAAAGATTCAAGAATTCGAAGAAAAACACAACCACACTTATATGATGGGATTTGAAGAAAGCTTCGGTTACTTGATCAAACCATTCGTACGTGATAAAGATGCTATTCAAGCCGTTCTTGTAGTTGCTGAGCTTGCTGCCTACTACCGCTCACGTGGTTTGACTCTGGCTGACGGTATTGAAGAAATCTACAAAGAGTATGGTTACTTTGCTGAAAAGACTATCTCTGTAACCTTGTCCGGTGTTGATGGAGCAGAGCAAATCAAGGCTATCATGGCTAAGTTCCGTAATAATGCTCCAAAAGAATGGAACGCAACAGCTATCACTGTTGTAGAAGACTTTAAGACTCAAACTGCTACTGCTGCAGATGGTACTGTTACAAACTTGACAACTCCTCCAAGCGATGTGCTGAAATACACCTTGGCTGATGGTTCATGGATTGCTGTCCGCCCATCCGGAACAGAGCCAAAAATCAAATTCTACATTGCCGTTGTCGGTGATAGCAATGAGGATGCTCAAGCAAAAATTGCTGCTATTGAAGCAGAGATTAATGCCTTTATCAAGTAAAATAACACTATCAACCAATCAACCAGAGAATGAAATTCACATTCTCTGGTTTTTCGTTTCCAAATCAAGCATTTTTCTGCTTTTTATGGCATACTAGTTTTATCAAAAGAAATGAGGATTATTTATGGAACAATTTGCTCAAAATATTAAAGACTTGGAAGTCACAACTGTTGACCGAGCTCGCCAAGCTATTGCTGACAAAGAAACTGCAACTTTCTTCGTCGGTCGCCAATCTTGCCCATACTGCCGTAAATTCGCTGTTACTCTTGCAGGTGTTGTCGCTGATACCAAGGCGCATATTTTCTTTATCAATAGCGAAGAAGCTAGCGAATTAGAGAAACTGCAAGCCTTCCGTTCAGAATACAGCATTCCGACGGTTCCTGGTTTTGTTCATGTTCAAGACGGCCAAGTAGCTGTTCGTTGTGATTCTTCTATGACTGCAGATGAGATTAAAGCTTTTGTTGGGATTTAAGCACAAGTTCCCATTTAAAGGGTAGTTTATTTGCCTCTCTCTTTACAGAGTGAGAAGGACTATAAGTTATTTTAAAAACGAAAAAGACAAACAATATTGTTTGTCTTTTATTTTTCTTTCAAAGTATATATCGGAAAGCCGCGTTCTACTATTTTATCATCTAGTTTAAAATAATTTTTAAACCAATGCTTATATTTTTTAAATAAAGCTTCAATAGAGATATACAGGATGATTAGTGAAAAAATAAATAGAAAAGCGTGCCAATCTTGAAATTCCGATGAACTCTCAATGAAAATACCCCAGTATACACATGAGAAGAGCAAAAGAACTCCTAAAATTAAATTTACATATAAAATATAGCTCACAAAGAAGAGAAATTGATGTTTCTTTGATCTTTTACTGTAATAGATTTTATAGTTTTCGGTGTGTCTTTCGAAGACAGGCAAGTGAAAGGATTAGCGTCCGCTCCCGAACTTGACTAACTCAGGTAAGGCATGATAGCCACACCAATGGAAGAATTTATAGATGAACTCGCGAGTCAAAAAATAAATATTTAAACCTATAAAAATTGGAATAATGACGAAGTCAGGTTTCACCGTTGGAGAAAATACCCGCTGAAAATAAAGAAGGCAATGTAAGAAATTCAAAGCGCCTAATATAAAATAAATGACACTAGCAAGTTTGCTACGACGTCCAATAAAAGTTTTATCTGGAGGACTAGAGGTAGGGGACATATTTTAGTGATTTCCTATTCTTCGTAAATTTAATCGAGTACAACAGACTATTGACTTTAGTTTCCATCTTTTACGTTCCTAAAAGCCTCCCACATCTTCTGCTGGGGCTTGGCAAAGGGGTACTTGCCAAATTCTTCTGGATCAAGCCACAAGACCTCTCCCTCAGCTTCGTGCTGGCTATCTTTGACTCGACCATAAGCCAGCTGGATATGCCACTTACGATGACTGAAAACATGCTGCACCTTCGGAAAGGACTGTTGCTGCCAATCGACAATCAACTCATAATCCTGCTCAAAGCTTTCTTGAGGAGACAAGTCCAGATTGGGCTGATTTTCAGCCACCTCAAAGAGAGACATCTGATTATCTGATTGAAATTCCTCGACTTCAATCAAGGGAAAATGCCAAAAACCTGATAGCAAGCCAGCAGCTTCATTCTTTTCAAGCAAGAACTGTCCTTGCTCGTTTTCGATAATCAAGCCCTGCAAATAGACCGGAACTGGCTTCTTTTTAGGTGCTTTAATTGGATATTTATCCATTGTTCCGTGCAAATAAGCTGCGCTGAACTCTTTTACAGGACTGTCTTCTGGATGAGGATTAATAGGAGCTTCAATATCCGATCCCAAATCCATCAACGCCTGATTGAAATCTCCAGGTCTGTCTGGATCAATCAAAATCTCCATCATAGCCTGAAAAACCTTACGATTGCTAGGTTGGCCAATATCTAAATCAACTTCGAATAATCGACTCAGCACCCGCATAACATTGCCATCAACCGCGGGTTCAGGAAGGCCAAAAGCAATACTAGCAATGGCACCAGCCGTATAAGGTCCAACCCCTTTGAGGCTAGCAATTTCTTCATAGCTACCAGGAAATTTTCCATCAAAATCCGTCATTATCTGCTGGGCTGCTTTTTGCATATTTCGCACCCTTGAATAATAGCCCAATCCTTCCCAAACTTTGAGCAATCTATCCTCTGGAGTCTGCGCTAAGTCAGCTACAGTTGGAAACCAGTCAAGAAAGCGATCATAGTAAGGAATCACCGTATCCACACGTGTTTGCTGCAACATAATCTCAGAAACCCAGATATGATAAGGATTATTGGACCTACGCCAAGGCAAATCGCGCTTGTTTTCATCATACCAAGTTAATAATTTCTCGCGAAAAGAGGCGATCTTCTCCTCTTCCCACATTTCAATTCCAAATTTTTTTAAATCTAACATTTTTCTTATACTTAAGCAGACAAAAAAGAGAGTGGGACAGAAATCGGTAATTCATTAGAATTCGATTTCGTCGTCCCACCTCCGCACAGTTGAGTAGGGCTGTAAAAGCTGATGAAATCAGCCTAGTAGAGCCCACTCAACCACTGCGTCTTGCTCGACACTCCAAAGACAATTGAGAGGCTAGGAGTTTTGTCCCAGACTCTTTTTAATTATTTTATTGGTCAACACATTGTGCAGCTGTAATCAGTGTTAAGTTATAAACGTCATCTGAATTACATCCGCGAGAAAGGTCGTTTACTGGCTTATTCAATCCTTGAAGAACTGGACCGACTGCTGAGAATCCACCTAAACGCTCTGCCATTTTATAACCGATATTTCCTGCTTCAATGCTTGGGAAGACAAAGACAGTCGCTTTACCTGCAACCTTGCTGCCTGGAGCTTTCAAGGCTGCTGTGCTTGGTACAAAGGCAGCATCAAATTGCAATTCTCCGTCAACTTCTAGGTCTGGGCGCAATTCATGAACCAACTTAGTCGCATGAACCACTTTATCAACGCTTTCTCCAAAACCAGATCCTTTAGTTGAATAGCTAAGCATGGCAATCTTCGGATCAATACCAAACATTTTGGCTGTCACAGCTGAGTTAATCGCGATTTCTGCCAAAGCTTCTGAGTCAGGATTGATGTTAATGGCACAGTCACTGAAAAGATAACGTTCTGAACCACGCACCATGAGGAAGGCACCTGAAGTTCTTGTTACATTTGGACGCGTTTTAATGATTTGCAAGGCTGGACGCACTGTAGCAGCTGTAGAGTGGATAGAGCCAGAAACCATACCATCTACGATATCGAGGTAGACCAGCATAACTCCAAAATAGTTAACGTCTGTTCTTAAAAGCTCGAGAGCTTCTTCTTCACTGATTTTGCCCTTACGACGTTCCACAAGAGCAGCTACCATTTCTTCCATTCTGTCATAGTTTTTAGGATCTATGACTTCATATCCGTCCATAATGTTTTCGATTTCCAGGTAAATACGGATTTTATCTGGATTTCCCAAAAGAACTGGTGTAACTTCTGATTCTTTTACTATGCGTTTCACCGCTTGAAGAATACGCGGTTCTTGCCCTTCTGGCAAGACGATACGAACATTTTTTCCAACAACTGTGTCTCTTAGACTTTCAAAAACTTCCATGAGTTTCTCCTTTAAAATTTTAATTATTTTTTGTTAACGATGTAATAGTATTTTGGAAATCAATCGGCAACTGGGATTCCAATTGAAGCTGCTTTTCCAAAAATGGATTATAAAAAGATAGGGAGTGGCAATGCAAGGCCTGACGTGTAATTCCCGCTTCCAAAGTCCCGCCATAGAGATCATCTCCAAGGAGCGGAAAGCCAAGATGGGCAAAGTGCACACGAATTTGATGGGTTCGTCCAGTGTGCAAGCGAATATCTACCAAATAGATATCGCCAAACTGCTCTACAACCTTGTAGCTGGTATGAGCATATTTGCCATTCTTTGTCACACATCTGGTGATGATGCTATCAGGGTCGCGCCCGATTGGCGCAATTATATCTCCCTCCAGTTTAAGCTCACCACGCCCCTGAACGAGTGCGTAATAGCGCTTCTCAATCATTTTTTTCTGCAGTTGCTTATCCAGTCTTGCATGAGCATAGCCATGTTTTGCAAAGAGCATGAGACCACTGGTATCACGATCCAATCTCGTCACAATGTGAACCTGCTGATTTTCATAATCTTGCCGAATATAGTAAGCCTTAACAAAGTTTGCCATCGTATTCGAATGATTGACACTGGGGATACTGGCCACCCCAGCGGGTTTACCTAAAACCAGAAAATGTTCATCTTCATACACGATCGACAAATCACGATCCACAGCTTCTAGGCTTTCAAATCCCTTCTCAGAGGGAATATCTACCGTTACTTTATCGCCAATATCCAGTAAATAAATAGCGTTTTGAGGCTGATCATTGACAAGAATATTGCCGCCTGCAAACTTGACCTTGGCCAAAAGCCCTTTCGAAATCTCATGCTTTTTCAAAAATGTTTTGACTTTGACATGCTCATCTGCAATAAACTCAAATCTCATCCTTGACACTCCCCGATAAAGGAGTCTCTCACGCGATTCCAAAAGCTGGTATGGCTGGGCGAAGCCACAAAGTTAATCTTATGATTATCGATTTGGTACTCAAGACGGACAATATTTTTATAAGAAAATGTTTGATTATCGACCGCTATGGTATAGTAATCATTACGTGTCGGTAGCAGCTCAATCTTATCTTTTTTAGGAACAATAACTGAGGAACCCAAGGTACGATACACACGGTTATTGAGACTAGCAATCTCTGTCACTTGTAAGGCTTCAATCGTTGGGTGTAGGACTGCTCCTCCTAAAGATTTATTGTAGGCCGTGCTACCAGTCGGCGTTGAGACAGAAATCCCATCACCTCTGAATCGCTCAAAATGAACATTATTGATGACCACATCAACTACCATTGTTCTATCGGAGCGTTTAATCGTTGCTTCATTGAGCGCACGAATCGTCCGAGTTTCCCCATTTTCAAAGGTTAGCTTGACATTTAAAATCGGATAAGAGACCTTGGCACCTGTGTCCAATTTCAGATTTTCCACTAATTTATCGATTTCAAAGTCTCGGTAATCTGTATAAAAACCCAAATGTCCGGTATGGACACCGACAAAGCGCACCTTATCCAGCTGATCTTCATACTTGTGGAAGGCTGATAGCAGCATCCCATCACCACCAACAGAAATCACGATATCTGGATTTTTGGGTGTCAGGATAAAGCCTGCTTTCCGCAATTTTTGCATCAGAGTTTGAAATACTTCCTCACTCTGCCTTTTGCGATTGCGGATAATCGCAATTTTTTTACCTGTATTCTTCATCTGTATCGTCACTATTTCCAACACCGTCATTTAGCTTACGGTGCAGAGGATCAAAGAGCGCCTGTGCTTCTTGGATGGCATCACGAATGGCTCCCATCTCTTCGTCTAGTTGGTAGGCCAGATTGGCCGTTATCTCCAAGCGTTTCTTGATCTCCTCTGGAAATTCTCCTTTATACTTATAGTTTAAAGAGTGCTCAATCGTTGCCCAAAAGTTCATGGACAAGGTACGAATCTGAATTTCTGCTAAGATAACTTTATTGCCATTAATCGTATCTACTGGATATTCAACGATGGCATGGTAGCTACGATAACCACTGGCTTTTTTGTTTTTGATGTAATCACGCTCCTGGACGATACGCATATCGGTCCGATTTCGCAAAACTTCTAAAACTTCATCCACATCGTCTACAAATTGAACCATAACACGCAAACCAGCAATATCCTGCATCTCTTGGGCTAAGTTTTCCTCAGTTATCCCGCGAAGTTCCATTTTTTCCTTGATGCTTTCAATATGTTTTACGCGACCGGTTACAAACTCGATCGGTGAATGGCGTTGCTGTTTGCGATACTGTTTGCGAATGCCACGAAGCTTGATTTTCAACTCACCAACCGCCTGAATATATGGATCCAGAAAATCTTCCCAATCTATTGTCATATACATACCTTGTCATCTATTCGTTTTTTGTATAAAATAAACACAGTTGTTATTATAACATAAAATCGCTTTCAGATAAAGAAAAGGATTTAAAAATGAACCATTTAGAAATTGAATACAAAACAATGCTAACAGAAGACGAACATAAACGACTTCTGACCTTCTTTGATCATGTCCAGCCAATTTTCCAAGTCAACTATTATATTGATTCGGCGGACTTTGTTCTCCGTGAAGCTCGTATGGCCTTGCGAGTCCGAACTACTCCTGAGGATGCTGAGTTTACTCTGAAAATTCCTCAACCACTTGGAAATTTCGAGTACAACCAAATCTTATCCAAAGATGAAACCAAGGAAATTCTGGAAAATTTGCAATTTCCTCAGGGACAAATCCTCGAAAAACTTCAAGAAAAAGGAATCCCCGTTGACAAACTGACGATCCTCGGAACCCTTGAAAATATTCGTTACGAAAAACAAGATGAACTCGGTCTTTTTGCCTTGGACGAAAGCCGTTACTTTGGTAAAAAAGATTTCGAATTAGAATTAGAAATTAATAATATCGAAGAAGGGGAACAGAAATTCAAAGACTTTTTAAATGAAAAGCAAATCCAATACAAGCCTGGTAAAAGTAAGATTGCTAGATTTGCCGAAAACTTGTAAAAATGCTGAAATAATCTCATTTTTTTGGTAGAATAATACTTATAAATCTAAAGAGACAAAAAGAGGATGGTCATTCTAATGTCAGACAAAAAAAATATGAAGCTTTTCTCCCTCAATTCTAATCACTCAATCGCTGAGAAGATTGCTGAAGCTGCTGGTCTACCGTTAGGCAAGCTCTCTTCCCGTCAATTTTCTGATGGCGAGATTCAGATTAACATTGAGGAGAGTGTCCGTGGCTACGATATTTACATCATTCAATCCACCAGCTTTCCGGTCAATAATCACTTGATGGAGTTATTGATTATGGTCGATGCTTGTAAACGAGCAAGTGCCAATACCGTGACCGTTGTCATGCCCTATTTTGGTTATGCCCGCCAAGATCGGACGGCTGCTCCTCGCGAGCCAATCACTGCAAAACTCGTTGCCAATATGCTGGTTGGAGCTGGCGTAGACAGAGTTATCTCACTTGACCTTCACGCCGTCCAAGTACAAGGCTTCTTTGATATCCCAGTCGATAACCTCTTCACAATTCCGTTGTTTGCTGAACATTATTGCAACATGGGCTTAACTGGTGAGGATGTCGTCGTTGTCAGTCCGAAAAATTCTGGCGTCAAGCGTGCTCGTAGTTTGGCAGAATATCTTGATGCTCCAATCGCTATCATCGACTATGGTGAAGATGAAGCAGGACGCTCCGAAGGATATATCATCGGTGAGGTTGAAGGCAAAAAAGCAATTTTGATTGACGATATCTTAAATACTGGACGTACTTTCTCAGAAGCTGCTAAAATCGTTGAACGTGAAGGGGCTGTCGAAATTTATGCCGTATCTAGTCATGGCTTATTTGCAGATAAGGCTGCAGAATTGCTAGACAATGTCCCTATCCGAGAAATATTGGTGACTGACTCTGTTGATACGAAAGAAAAAACTCCGAAGAATGTTCACTACATCACAGCCAGCGAGTTGATTGGTGATGCTATTGTGCGTATTCAAGAAAGAAAACCAGTCAGCCCACTTTTTGCTTTTCAAAAGAAATAAGGGATAAATTTGTGATTTATTTAGATAATGCTGCTACAACCGCTTTATCGCCTGCTGCGATTGAGTCCATGACTCAGGCAATGACAGTCTTCGGCAATCCATCCAGTACCCACAGCCACGGTCGAGAAGCTAAAAAACTGCTCCGACAAGCTCGCGAAGATATTGCTAAAGTTCTACACACACAGAGCAAAAAAATCCTCTTTACATCAGGTGGTACTGAAAGTAATAACACTGCAATCAAGGGATATGCCCTACGCCATCAGAATCAAGGCAAGCATATTATCACTACGGCCATTGAACACCATGCTGTTTTAGAGCCTGTTGAATACTTGGTGGAACACTTTGGCTTTGAAGCGACTATTATTCAGCCAGTGGATGGACAAATCCGAACTGAAGATATCAAGAATGCTCTCAGACCAGATACTATCCTTGTCTCAGTCATGGCTGTCAACAATGAAACAGGCTATATTTTACCGATTCAAGAAATTGGTCAATTACTAAAGGATCATCCTGCTGCTTTTCATGTTGATGCAGTCCAAGCTGTCGGAAAGCTCCCCATCTATCCTGAAGAATGGGGAATCAATTTCCTGAGTGCATCAGCTCATAAATTCCACGGCCCAAAAGGGGTGGGATTTCTCTATGCCGACCAGATGGATTTTGATAATTTCATGCATGGCGGCGATCAAGAAAACAAACATCGAGCGGGTACAGAAAACCTCGTTTCCATTGTCGGGATGGCAACTGCACTTTCTGAAAATTTTGCCCATTTAGAGGAAAATCTTGATCATGCCCAGCAGTTAAAAGATACTTTACTGGACAACCTAACGGATATAGACTACTACCTAAACGAAAGTCAGCCTAGCCTGCCTTATGTTGTCAATATTGGATTTCCAAACCAAAAGAATGATCTTATCTTGCTTCAAATGGACCTTAATGGCTTTTCAATCTCGACTGGCTCTGCTTGTACAGCTGGTGCTGTTCAGCCCAGCCATGTCCTTCAAGCCTTATATGGCTCTAACTCTGAGCGCCTAAAAGAATCCATTCGCATCAGTGTGTCAGATCAAACTAGCATCCAAGAAATCAAACTATTAAGCCAAAAACTAAAAGAAATACTAGGAGGATAAGATGGCTTTTCAAACATCTGTTAGCTTAGCAAACTGCAACTTCACCTACTCGCTCCATCCAAACGTTAAAAAATTTACCTTACGGGATAACACATTTACTGAAACAAAAGTTGGTAATTACGAGCTTTCTCGCTTACTCGAAGCTGTTCCTAATAGTGGCGATGGATTCTTGCTTAAGATTATCGTCAATAAAGATCTAAGCGGAGTAAAAATCAATATTACGGACAAGTCTGGTTTAAGATTGGTTAATATCTTCAAATCAGAAAAACACCATATTATTCAGCAAAAATTCTATTTCCTGATGGATAGTTTAGTTGAAAGAGACATTTTTGAAAAAACACCTCAATAAGCGAAATTCTAAGAATTTTGCTTATTTCTATTATTTTATCTATCTTTATTAGTATAATAATATTTTGTTCATCAAATTAGTTGATTTTTTCACAAACTTTCTATAGAATAGAAGATAGAAAGGTCGTGATTTTGTGAAAACTGAAAAAAGCAATTCTATTCCACGTGCTACTGCTAAGCGGCTCTCCCTCTACTACCGGATTTTCAAGAGATTTAACGCGGAAAATATTGAAAAGGCCAATTCAAAACAAATCGCAGAGGCGATTGGAATCGACTCTGCGACTGTTCGGCGTGACTTTTCTTACTTCGGTGAGTTAGGTCGTAGAGGTTTTGGCTACGATGTCAAGAAACTAATGAATTTCTTTGCTAATCTTCTCAACGACAACTCGATTACAAATGTCATGATCGTTGGTGTCGGAAATATGGGCCGTGCTCTTTTACACTACCGCTTTCATGAACGGAATAAAATGAAGATTGTAATGGCCTTTGATACAGATGATTATTCTGACGTCGGGACCACCACAAATGATGGAATTCCTATTTATGGAATTTCTCAAATTAAAGAAAAGATCCAAGAAGGAAACGTAAAGACAGCCATTCTGACAGTGCCGAGCGTTAAGGCACAAGAAGTTGCATCCGTCTTGGTTGATGCTGGTATCAAGGGAATTCTTTGCTTCTCCCCAGTGCACCTATCTGTCCCCAAAGATGTGGTTGTACAATATGTAGACCTAACCAGCGAACTCCAAACCTTACTCTACTTCATGAGAAAAGATGATGAGTAAGGTAAGAAAGGAAACAGACACTTTATGAAAAAACCGATTATCGGTATAACAGGAAACCAAAGGGATATTCCCAACGATCAATTTATTCATATCAGCTATACTTCAACTGGCTTTATCGAGGGAGTCAATAAAGTTGGAGGAATCCCAATTATCTTGCCAATTGGTGATGAAGCCTTAGCTCACACCTATATCACTATGATCGATAAACTGATCCTTACCGGTGGACAAAATGTCCAGCCTCATTTCTACGGAGAAGAACAGACTATCGAAAGTGATGATTATCTGCTTCAAAGGGATCTATTTGAACTAGCTCTCATCCGAGAGGCTCGGAAACAAAACAAGCCTATTTTTGGTGTCTGTCGTGGCACTCAGCTTTACAATGTTGCAATGGGTGGCACACTTCACCAAGACATCGAGAATCACTGGCAAGATAGCACTGCTCAATACACTACACAGACTATGGTCACTAAAAATGGCTCCATCCTCCATGAATTATACGGACCTACTTGCCAAATCAACTCATTCCATCATCAAAGTATCAAGGATCTAGCGAAAAATCTAGAAGTTATAGCTTACGATCCTCGAGATAAGGTCATTGAGGCTGTTACCTCAACTGATGGAAGTCCATTTCTTGGTGTGCAGTGGCATCCAGAATTTCTATTTCCCACAAGAACAGGTGATTTAGCCTTGTTTGATTATGTGGTCCACAAACTTTAGATCAAATCCGTTTTTTCACGATAACTATAATAATTATTTTTTGAAACGATTAAATGATCTAAAAGAACCAACCCCATTAGCTCACAAGCTTCTTTCATGTGTTTGGTGACCTCGTCGTCATTCTTACTTGGTAGAATCACTCCAGAAGGATGATTGTGTACAAGTATAATAGATGTCGCCAAGTGTTTGAGCGCATAATGCAAAATCTCGCGCGGCTCAGCAATACTTCTAGTTACCGTTCCTACAAAGATTGTCTGCTGGTGGATAATCTGGTTTTGACTGTTGAGATAAATAGCAACCAAACATTCCTGCTTTTTATCTCCCAATTCGACCTGCATTTTGCGAGCTAGTTTTTGACTTCCAAGAATTTGCTCCCTCTCCAGCACTTCAGCTTTGTTGATACGACAGCCAAGCTCAATAATGGCCTGCAACTCAACAGCCTTCACAGGCCCAATTCCTGAAATTGTCTGTAACTCTTGCAAAGTCAGATATTTCAAATCATTCAAACTAGAAATCGATGATAAAATCCTTTGAGAAACTTGAAAAACAGTTTCTTTTTTGCTGCCTGTTCGCAAAAATATAGATAGCAATTCCTGATTACTAAGTTTATCCGCTCCTTCTCTTATTAGCCGTTCACGCGGCATCATGCCTATGTCATCCTGCAATGAAATACGATACATATCAACCTCCTTACCTATTAATTCGAGATTAAATAAAAAAAGATTAAATTCTTATACAGCATTTCAAACATTAGATATCATAGGAAATATTTGTAAATTTCATCAATCAAAAAACGAAGTGACTCTTGTTACTTCGTTTTGACAATATTTGCATTATAGCTGCATTTGATTATAAGATCGACTGAAAGCATCTAAAATATCTTTTGGTGCCTTGTCATAGTCAATCGTACTTTCAAGCGTTCCTTTAACAATGGTTCGACTGGTTGCTGCCGCATCCTCACATGTGACTAAAGTAATTTCAGCAACTCCTTCTGTGTCATTGATGACATCCACGCGCTCTGGTGCGACACTCTCTATACTAGAAATCGTATAGGTATAGATCTTATCCTTATCTGTGATATAGATTTTCATCCCTATTTTGGCACGATCTAGCGGTGAAAAGAGCATGTCACTGGCTCCAGTAATTCCAAAGACGTGGTGGCTGGCTAAGGCATAGTTTCCTTGTCCCATCTGTTGATCTTCTTTCATGGTTCCAGCACCATAGTAGAGTCCAACATTATCTAATCCCTTGAAAATTGGCAGATTCATCGACACTTCAGGAATTGAAATACCACCAATAACTGGTAATTTTTGAGCCTGCCACTGAGCATTGATCACCGCTTCTGTCGAAAGAGATTGGACTTCGCTAAACTCAAAACTCGATTCGACTGTCTTGTTTTGCTTGATTTCTTCCTTGGAAATCTTGCTAACCTGGTATTGGTTTGTATGCCAAACCATGATCATATTTCGGATAGAGGAGTTGAAAATCAGAGCTAGGGCAACTAGAAATAAAAGGAAAACCGCACAGTTAATGATGAAATTTCTGAGCTTGAACTTCTTCTTAGATTTCTTCACATTCATCCTCCTCTTATTCTACTTCTTCCTCATCGTCTTTTGCGTCAGGCGCAACCGTTGTAAAGGTGACAATCTGGGCATTTTGGTCCAGACGCATGACCTTCACTCCCATGGTTGAGCGACCAGTCTGGGAAATATTAGCCACGCTGGTTCGGATAATGACACCTGTGTTGGTGATAATCATCAAATCTTCCTCGCCAGTAACGGTCATCAGACCAGCAAGAGGCCCGTTCTTATCAGTGATATTGGCTGTTTTAATCCCTTTACCACCACGGCCCTTGGTTGGGTACTCGCTAGCAAGAGTTCGCTTACCGTAGCCTTTTTCAGTGATAACAAGCACTTCATCAGCCTCAGTAATCACACCTGCTCCAACAACTTGGTCGCCGTCACGCAGATTAACTCCGCGAACACCAGTCGCACTACGACTCATGCTCCGAACAGCTGTCTCATTGAAGCGGACTGAATAACCAAACTTAGTACCAATGATAACATCTGCAGCACCGTCCGTCAGAAAGACATTGATAAGCTCGTCTTCATCCTTCAAATTCAAGGCCTTAAGACCGTTCTGACGGATGTTAGCAAATTCTGTTACGCTGGTTCGTTTAACCACACCCAAACGGGTTGTAAAGAAGAGGTAGGAATGATCGCTACTGTCCTGCTGAACGTTGATAATGGTCTGAATGGTCTCTCCTTCATCCAGCTTCAAGAGATTTACCACTGGCAACCCCTTGGCTGTTCGGCCGTACTCAGGTATTTCATATCCTTTGAGACGATAAACTTGGCCTTTATTAGTGAAGAAGAGCAATCTGTCGTGGGTGCTCGTTGAAACCAGCTCTTTGACGAAGTCATCGTCTTTAACACCAGTTCCTTGGACACCGCGGCCACCACGTTTCTGAGCGGTAAATTCAGCCTGATTCAGACGTTTGATATAGCCTTTATTAGACAAGGTAATCAAAACATCCGCTTCTTCAATCAAATCTTCATCTTCAAGAGAAAGAACTTCTCCCACCATCAGCTCAGTTCGGCGGTCATCCGCAAATTTACGCTTGACCTCGTCTAACTCTTCTTTGATAATTGCGATAACGCGCTCTGGCTTAGCCAAGATATCAGCCAAGTCCGCAATCAAGGCAATCAGATCGTCATACTCTGACTGAATCTTATCACGTTCCAAACCAGTCAGACGACGCAGACGCATATCAAGGATAGCCTGACTCTGGCGCTCAGACAGTTCAAACTTAGCCATCAATTCAGCTTGTGCTTCTGCGTCCGTCTCACTATTACGGATAATGCGAATGACTTCATCAATGTGGTCCAGTGCAATCAGCAAACCAGCCAAAATGTGAGCTCGCGCTTCCGCCTTTTCTTTATCAAAGGCCGTCCGTCGAGTCACTACTTCTTTTTGGTGCTCAATGTAGGCCAACAAAATCTCACGTAGAGACAGAATCTTCGGCACACCATTTTGAATAGCCAGCATATTGAAGCTGAAATTGGTCTGCATCTGGGTCAGCTTGAAAAGATTGTTTAGAATGACATGAGCAGAGGCATCACGACGAACCTCAATGACAAAACGCACTCCTTCTCGGTTGGACTCATCACGAACAGCTGTGATACCATCAATTCGTTTTTCCTGCACCAGACGAACAATATGCTCATGGACTTTAGTCTTATTAACCATGTATGGAAACTCAGTTACGACAATTCGCTCACGGCCATTTTGCATCTCTTCAATTTCAGTGCGAGAACGAAGAACAATCGAACCTTTCCCTGTTTCATAAGCTCGGTGAATGCCAGACTTGCCCATCACCAGTGCTCCTGTTGGAAAATCTGGACCAGGCAGGACTTCCATGATGTCACGAGTCGTTGCTTCTGGATTATCCATGACCAGCTTAACTGCATCAATAGACTCACCAAGATTATGAGGTGGGATATTGGTCGCCATCCCAACCGCAATCCCTGTCGCTCCATTTACAAGCAAGTTAGGGAAGCGAGCAGGAAGAACGACGGGCTCTCTCTCGCTTGCATCATAGTTGTCAATATAATCAACAGTGTTTTTATTGATATCACGAAGCATCTCCAGAGCAATCTTGCTCATACGTGCTTCTGTATAACGCTGGGCAGCGGCCCCGTCTCCGTCCATCGAACCGAAGTTGCCATGACCGTCTACCAGCATGTAGCGATAGCTCCACCATTGAGCCATCCGCACCATCGCTTCATAAATAGAGGAGTCACCATGCGGGTGGTATTTACCCATGACATCCCCTGTGATACGAGCTGATTTCTTGTGAGGCTTATCAGGCGTAACACCCAGCTCATTCATGCCATAAAGAATCCGGCGATGAACCGGCTTAAGACCATCGCGAACATCTGGAAGAGCCCGAGCCACGATAACACTCATTGCATAATCGATGAAACTGGTCTTCATTTCGCTGGTCAAATTGACATCTACTAAGTTTCTATCTTGCATTAAAAAATGCCTCATTTCAATATTAAATCACTATCTCATTATACCACATTTTAGCTATACTTTCAGTATTTAAAACCGAATATAAAAACGTTTACATAGCTTTTTAGGGGTCAAAATCCCACGGTGAGCCGTGACAAACTGTATCAAAAGTGGTAGAATGTAATTGTATGGGGAAAACCCCAAAAATAATAAGGAGATGTTTAGAAATGACTGCTACTAAACAACATAAAAAAGTCATCCTTGTTGGTGACGGTGCCGTAGGTTCATCTTACGCTTTCGCGCTTGTTAACCAAGGAATTGCACAAGAGCTTGGAATTATCGAAATTCCACAATTACACGAAAAAGCTGTTGGTGATGCGCTTGACCTTAGCCACGCCCTTGCCTTCACTTCACCTAAAAAGATCTACGCAGCTCAATACTCTGACTGTGCAGACGCTGACCTTGTTGTTATCACTGCGGGTGCGCCTCAAAAACCAGGTGAAACTCGTCTTGACCTCGTTGGTAAAAACCTTGCCATCAACAAATCAATCGTAACACAAGTTGTTGAATCAGGTTTCGATGGTATCTTCCTTGTTGCTGCTAACCCAGTTGACGTTTTGACTTATTCAACTTGGAAATTCTCAGGCTTCCCTAAAGAACGCGTTATCGGTTCAGGTACTTCACTTGACTCAGCTCGTTTCCGTCAAGCACTTGCTGAAAAATTGGATGTTGATGCTCGTTCAGTTCACGCCTACATCATGGGTGAGCACGGCGATTCAGAATTTGCTGTTTGGTCACATGCAAACATCGCAGGGGTAAACCTTGAAGAATTCCTTAAAGATACTCAAAATGTTCAAGAGTCTGAATTAATCGAATTGTTCGAAGGCGTTCGTGATGCTGCCTACACAATCATCAACAAGAAAGGCGCTACATACTACGGTATCGCTGTAGCCCTTGCTCGTATCACAAAAGCTATCCTTGACGATGAAAATGCTGTACTTCCACTTTCAGTCTTCCAAGAAGGCCAATACGGTGTGAAAGATGTCTTCATTGGTCAACCAGCAGTTGTTGGTGCACACGGTATCGTTCGTCCAGTAAATATCCCATTGAACGATGCAGAAACTCAAAAAATGCAAGCATCTGCTAAAGAATTGCAAGCAATTATTGATGAAGCATGGAAGAATCCAGAATTCCAAGAAGCATCTAAAAACTAATCAGAAAAACATCTCCTGATAAAAGGGGATGTTTTTTTGTTTTATGTGGATCTGTCAGCAAAAATATCAAGCAAATAAGAAACGATCAGCTCCCCCTCTAAATTCTCCAAAGAAGAAAGCCAAATAAAGTCTGTATGCTCTTCTGGATCTAATATAATATTACGCTCTTCCAAAAAACTACCTGCATAAACTAAGCGCGTGAAAACAGTATCTTTGCTAGCATCAAACTGACTATCCTCATGAATAATCTTATCAATTCGAATCTTTTGATTAACCTCTTCTATAGCCTCGCGTATAGCCGCTTCTCTGGGTAGTTCGTTCTCTTCTACGATTCCGCCAGGAATATCCCAATAGCATGGATAGACATTAGGAAGGCCGCGCTTTATTTTTGAGCGTTTGATCAGCAAATACTGTCCATTATTCTCAATCAAGGTATGAGCGATTAACTTCACTGCCATGGCAATCTATCTCCTCTCTTAGACAACAAAAAAGGACTCTCACGAGTCCAAGCTTCAGTCATCCACCCTGAGAGAATCGAACTCCCATCTCAAGAACCGGAATCTTACGTGATATCCATTACACTAAGGGTGGCAACTTATTTATTATAACTAATTTTTCACAAAAAAACAAGCCTAAATGGCTCCTTTTATAAAATTCTTAATGTAGATCAAATCAAAAAGATTAACTCTCAAAGAAAGTTAATCTTTTAATCTCTTATTTCTTTTCAATATGATCTGCTAGCTCTTCTTGGGCTTTTTTGTTAGATTCTAACGTTTTTTCTTGCCATTTCTTCTTAGCTTCTTCATATTCTTTGGTCGTTACAATTTCACTTCTGAGTTTTGTATATTTAAAGTTGAAGCCAGATCCCTTGATTCCAACGAGTGAATAGGCACGACTGAAAGGTTTGGACTTACTTACAGAAGGACTACCGCCTCCTGAAATGGTCGGCATGATAATCCCACTATCCAGCAACCAAGCTTGTGCATCCGCATATTTTTCATAGCGAACTTTAACATCTGTTGTTTCAGCATTTGCCTCTTCCAACATCTTAGTATAAGTGTCCAAGCCCAGCTCTTTCATCTTCTCCATATCTTGGCCTGGCTCAAAACCAAAGTTTTGCAAGCTAGCGCCATTATTTACATTTAGAGTATCTAAGTAGGTAGATGGGTCTTGATAGTCAGCTGACCAGCCTCCTGTATAGAAGTCATAGTCTTTTTGAGCTGCAGTATTTGCAAAATAGGTGATGTTGTTCAAATCATCCACACTAATCTTCTGCAGGTCAATCACTACATTTTCTGCACCCAAGGTTGATTCAATTGATTGTTTTACTGAACTTGCCCATTGGATACTCACCTTGTCAGCCTGGTCTACAGGAAGGTCTAAATGAATTGGGAATTGAACTCCCTTAGACTCTAAAGCTTCCTTAGCTTTAGCAAATCTTGCTTTGGCTTTTTCTGGATTATAATAAGCATCTTGAGCATCTGTCAGGTCGATATTAGCCCATTCTGTACCATAATTCACTAATTTAGAGGCAACGACTTGGCCAAATGTTTGATCGCCAATTTGAACAAATGTTGGAGGGACAAGCGTATTTCTCAACTGCTTGGTAGCTCCATCTTTACCATTACTTTGCGCACCATAAGAAGTACGGTCAAGGGCAAAATTGACGGCCTGACGGAAGTCTTTATTTAAAACCGCTTCTTTTGTTGCATTCTTTTGAGCATCACTTGTTTTGGAAGTGTGATTGTAAGATTGACGGTTGAAGTTGAAATTAAAGTAATATGAGGTCGCATCCTGTGGGCTATAAAGGATATTGTCCGCATATTTCTTTTTAACTGCCGCGTATCCTGAAGTATTCGGATAGAGACGTGCACCACTATAAGCACCATCACTGAAGTTGCGAATTAAAGATTCTTGGTCTGACCCATCATAGTAGGTTAATTTGACATGTTCTAGACTGACCTTGTCTTTATCGTAATAATTTGGATTCTTAACGAATTCCATAGACGATTTAGAAGTCAAAGATTTCAAAAGGAAAGGACCGTTGTAAAGAATACTTGATGGATCAACAGAACCAAAATCTTTTCCTTTAGACTTCAAAAATTCTTCATTGACAGGGAACAAGATATTATTCGTAGTTTTAGAGTTCCAATAAGGCTCTGAGCGTGTCAGCGTGTATTGAACAGTATAATCATCTACCGCCTTCACTCCAACTTTTGAGAAGTCTTTTTCATCACCTTTGACATAGGCATCCAGGCCACTAATCGATTCTTGAATCAGGTAAAGCGCCTCAGACTTATTATCAGCCGCATACTTAAGACCTGTCACAAAGTCCTGAGCTTTAACATTTGCAATTTCTTCACCTTCAACATTGAACCACTTAGCGTCCTTACGGAGCTTATATGTATAGGTTAGGCCATCTTGAGAAACTGTCCATGATTCTGCAAGAGAGGGAACTAAATTTCCATATTCGTCATTTTCTAAAAGACCGTCAACAAGGTTTGTAATAACGTCTGACGTGGTAGCACGGTTGGCTGTCAGATAGTTCAAACTATCAGGATCGCTGGCATAAACATAAGAATACGTTGATGTACCAGATGAGGATTTGCCACAAGCCGACAAGAACACGCCTGCACTAAGTACCACTCCAGTAGCTAAAAGCATTTTTGATACTTTCATAAATACACCTCCAAAAATCGAGAGAAGCCTAAGAATAAGAGAAGTAAAAATAAAGCCATTCCTTTATTTGATCCAATATTAATCTTAGTCCAATTTCTATGTTACATTTTATAACATAAACTATTATACCAAAATTATGATGAAAAGTAAATAGAAGAATCAGAGAGTCATTATGGAAAATTTCTGAAAACTGCCTCCAACCAATCCAATTGACAAATATACAGATTAAGCATATAATAAACTCAATGTAAACAAACGAGGAAATCACCGTGAATACTAATTATATTACTCGCCTCAAGCGCTCTGAAGGTCAGTTGAGAGGCATTCAAAAAATGATTGAAGAGGACAGGGAATGTTCAGATATTCTCACACAGTTATTTGCCGTCCGCTCCAGCGTTGATCGTGTGATTGAGATGGTTATTACTGAGAATTTAACGGATTGCCTAGAAAATCCATCTGATGATCCGAAAAAACAAAGGGAAAGAATAGAGAAAGCTATTCATTTTCTGGTAAACCGAAAATAAGAAGAACAGGAAAAAAGAGGCTGGGACAAAAGTCCTAGCCTCTCAATTGTCTTTGGATTGTCGAGCAAGACGCAGTGGTTGAATGGACTCTACTAGGCTGATTTCATCAGCTTTTACAGCCCTACTCAACTGTTCGGAGGTGGGACGACGAAATCGAATTCTAACGAATTACCGATTTCTGTCCCATTCTCTTTTTATCCTTTATTCCGTCTCTCCAGACCAAGCGTTCATGCCACCTGATACGTTGGTCACATCAAAGCCCTGCATGGCAAGAAACTGGCAAGCAGTCGCTGAACGCGCTCCACCTTGGCAAATGACATAGTATTTGTAGTCAGGATCCAGCTTTTTATAGCCAGTTTCCAACTCACTGAGCGGAAGATTTCCAGCATTTGGGATATGACCCGATTGAAATTCATGCCTTTCGCGCACATCTACGATAGCCAATTTTTCAGATTGATACTGCTTTTCTAAGTCAGCTGCTGATATAGTTTTCATTTTTCTACTCCTTCTGGTTTTACCATTTTGTATAAAGCATAGGCTCCGTCTAGATTTTTCACTGCAAAGCCTGCTTGTTTTAAGATTCGCTCGGCAATATAGCTGCGCAGACCGCTGTGACAGCTTACGATATATTCTGCTTCCTTATCCAGCTCATTCAAACGTTCTCTGAGTTCATTTAGAGGAATATGGACTGTCTTGTCCGCCTTCAGGCATCCTTTCTTAAACTCATTAAGTGTCCGGACATCTAAAAAGACTTTCCCGCGTGCTAACTCGTCTTCCAGCTGGTGCCATTGGATATTTTCACTCAAGCCTTCTACTAAATTCATAGCTGCATAGCCCAGCATATTGACTGGATCCTTAGCTGAGCCAAAAGGTGGTGCATAGGTAAACTCCAGCTCTGGCAAATCAAAAATCATTAGATTGCCCTTGATAGCCGTCGCCAAGATATCAATCCGCTTGTCAACGCCTTTTTTACCAACACCTTGAGCACCATAGATTTTTCCAGTTTTTGGCTCAAAGAGCAATTTCAAGGTCAAGTCAGTCGCACCTGGATAGTAGCCCGCATGATCCTTACCGCTGACATGAATCACTTGGTAAGGCAAATGATTTTGCTGAAGGAAACGCTCGTTCAGACCTGTTAAAGCCGCTGTCATGTCAAAGACACGCACAATAGCCGTGCCAATGCTTCCCTTATTCTTCCGCTCCAAGCCAGCAATCACATCTGCCACCTGACGTCCTTGTCGATTAGCAGGCGAAGCTAGAGCAATCAAGGCATCATCGCCAGTAATTTCCTGCTTGACAAGGATGGCGTCCCCGACTGCAAAAATATCTTTCTGGCTCGTTTCATAATGCTCATCAACTAAGATGCCCCCACGAAGACCCGTCTCAATGCCTGCTGCCTTAGCCAAGCTATTTTCAGGCTGGACCCCGACAGAGAGAATGGTTACATCTGAAGCCAATTTTTGTCCATTTTCCAAGACAATCGCTTTACCATTTTCTTCGAAGCGAGTAGCTGACTGGGAAGTGATGACTTTCACTCCCTTATCAACTAATTCCGCTTGGACAAAAGCTGCCATTTCCTCATCCAGTGGTGGCAAAACATGCGGCGCTTTTTCTACGATTGTCACATTCAAGCCACGCTTGCGCAGATTTTCAGCCGTTTCCAGACCGATAAATCCAGCACCGATGACAACAGCCTCTTGAGGCTCTTCATCCAAGGCTAACATGATCTGATCCAAGTCTGGAACATTGCGCAAAGTGAATACATTAATTGCTTCTGAAAGTCCTTCAATCTTAGGAATAAAAGGCTTCGCCCCAGGTGAAAGAATCAGCTTGTCATACTGCTCTGTGAACTCTGAACCATCATGAGCCACCGTCACAGTGTGCTCCTCAGGCGAAATCTTCACCACCTCATGAAAAGGACGTACATCCAAATTGAAGCGTGCCTTGAGACTTTCAGGTTTTTGAACCAAAAGAGAGTCTCGCTCAGCAATTTCACCAGAAATATAATAAGGAAGGCCGCAGTTCGCAAAAGATACAAAAGGACCTTTTTCAAAAATTACAATTTCAGCATCTTCCACCAGCCGTCTTAAACGTGTTGCCGCAGACATACCGCCTGCAACTCCACCAATGATAATAATTTTCATTGTTGTTCCTTTCTACTTAAATGGTTTTCCCTGTCCAAGCGCTCATACCACCGCGGACATTGACAACATCATAGCCCTTTTTCTTCAGCTTTTTCGCTGCCATCTTGCTTCGCATGCCTGAATGGCAGATGACGTAAATTGTCTCCTTATTAGATGGAGCAAATTGACCAATTTGGCTCAAAGGAACATTCTGGGCCTCTTTGATATGTCCTCTACGAAATTCGGATGGCATCCGTACATCAATTAATTGGATATTGGACTTCAATCGCTTCTCCAACTCATCCGTTGAAATACTATCTATTTTTGTAAAAAAATGAAACATATTTTTTCTCCTTTATACCCCTATAGGGTATATTAAAACACTAAGAAGAGAAAATGTCAAGGAAACGATTTCAAAACTAAATAAATCAGCAGATATTGCCGATTTATTTTTTAAAATTCAAAATTGGAATTTTCCTTTTGTCCGCTTCTTTTTCGAGTCTTGTCTTGTTTACCCAGTCGTCAATAGCCTTTAAGCGCTCATATGCGCTACTATTTTTGAAGACTTCATACCATGCAGCGTCTTTACGAATCGTACTATAGTCAATAGAGAAATTAATCAAGTCTAGCTTATACTTTTCCATAAGTTCCATTGCTTCACTTGTTAGTTTTACGTTTTGGAGTTCATTATGAATTTTAACACGCAGTTGAAAATTCTCTTCATCCGTTAAATTATCATGATATTTGAAAATATAAAAAATATCTTTTTCTTTAATTTTGGGAAATTTTACAGGCAAAGGCAGTTTTTTATATTGCTCTACTAAATAAATTTTTTCAGCAAATTCCATTAAATAATATAAAAAATAAGAACCGAAATCAAAGAAAATAATGTCCCCCTCACCTTTAGGAAATAGTATCACTCTGTACGAAATCGTATCCAATTCAAGAAAGCCTCTTCCTTTATTTCTAGATTTAAATTCTTCTGAAACTGGCAGGAAGATATTGTAGCTTAACTTTTTCTTATTAAATTCTTTATCCAACTCAGCATAATATTCTATAGTGGTATCAATCAACCACACATTCATATTTATTTCAAGAAAATTATTTTTAAAAAATTGTTCCTGAACTTCATTATCCAAATCATATAAATAGTTGGCAGCGTAAAATTCTTGGAAAATATTATGAACAAAATAGTAAGATTGCCCCTCTTTATGTATGATACATAAACAAGTTATCAAATCAGCAAGCAAATCTTCTGCTCTTGTTGAAGATGAATCTTCATGATTTAATACCCTATCTAGCAAAGAAAGAATTTCACTTTCTGTAAACTCTAATTTCTCTCCATTATTTTCAAAGTAAGTGAGAAAACAAAGATAAGAAATCACTCGCAACATAGTAGACTCAGATAAGTCGGTTTTAAATTGTCTTTTCATAGCAACTAATTTTGAATGATCATGTTCTTTATAGAGCAGTCGATAAGAATTTTTGATAAAAGTAGCTTTCTCAGTCGGAAAATTTGCATTTCTTTGAAACATTTGTAACATCAAGAAAAGCAATATAGGATTTTCTGCAAATGATTGATATTCATCATATAACTGTTCTTCCAAACTCTTGATAAATCGTTCAAACACCTCTTCTCTTGGCTCTGATTCAGGCAATCTACTGATGCGCTTTATTAATGCTATTGCTTCGTTTTTACTTAAACCATTCGTTTGATAGGGATGAAATAAAGAGGCATTATTTATATGGTTAAAAGGTAATTTTCGGCTAGTCACAAGGATTGGATTATTAGAATATTCAGTGGCTAATTCTTCTATCTCTGTCGCCGCTTGTTCCATATTATTTGAAGCTATTTCATCAAAAGCATCCAAAAGAAAAATAAAACGCCCTTTTTTTGCCATATATTCAAAATACTTAAACTCTAAATCAAACCCTAATACTTTAGCTTCTTCATATATAAAATTTAAAAATTCCCTTCTTTTCTTCGAATCAAAATTATATTTCCTCAATTCAATATAAATGGGAATTCTTTGATTATTATTACTCGTAGCTTTTTCAATCTCCTTAAGAAAAAAGTACTTCAGCATGGTTGATTTACCAATGCCACCATATCCATAAATCCAAGCATTATTAGATTTTTCTAAAATGTTATCTAAATCAGCAGTATAACATCTCACATGACTTATTTCTGATTTTAAATAAGTGGGCTGGAAAATAGAAAGCAAATCGATATTATTTGTACCGCTTAAGACAAATGGAACATTCTTCACTCTTTTAAATGAACCCTCAAAATAGGAGGTGAAACTTTTATTAAATCCAGTTTCAAATTTTTCCCAATTATCTACACCAAAGTCCACCAATTCATCTTTTAATTGGATCAACGTATTATTTAGCAAAGCTGAAATAGCTAAACCCAGAAATCCCATATTGCCCTCCTTAGAATATCCTTATAACAATTCTATTATACAAAAAAAACATTGCATGTAGCAACAATTTCTTTTAAAATGATTTCACAAAAGGAAACGATTCCATTTTCTCCAAAAATAAAAATCCCAATCTTGAGACAGGGATTTTTATCAATAATGAATTATTTCGCAATTGGGTAAACTGATACTTGTTTCTTATCGCGACCTTTACGTTCAAAGCGTACTACACCTTCAACTTTTGCGAATAATGTATCGTCTCCACCGCGGCCAACGTTAACACCTGGGTAGATGTGTGTACCGCGTTGACGGTAAAGGATAGATCCTCCAGTTACAGTTTGTCCGTCAGCTGCTTTAGCTCCAAGACGTTTTGCTTGTGAATCACGTCCGTTTGACGTTGAACCTCCACCTTTTTTGTGGGCGAAAAGTTGCAAGCTTGCAAGATTCATTTTTAACATAGTGTTTTTCCTCCGTGTTAGTTTTCTGTGATAACTCTGGTTTGGACGAACTCAGAAGAGTTCTCCGATAAGTTTGCCATTCCCAAGAAAAATGATTCAAAGAAAAGCTGAGTCATTTCTCTCTGGTGCGGCGGAATATCTGTTGGTATTTCTACTCGTAAAAATCCGCCTTCTTCTTCGTTTAATTCTAAGATTGGTTCGTAGCCTGCAAATTTTTCAATTGAATTGATAAAATTTACGGCAAGCGTAGAAACCGATGCACACACGACATCAAAGCCGTATTCGCCACTTTCGGCGTGTCCAGTAATTTCCGCACTCCTCAGCTCGCCATCTTCGGCTTTCTCAAAGACTGCCTGTATCATGTGTTCTCCTATAAATTAAGCGTTGATTGCGTTGATGACAACTTTAGTGTAAGGTTGACGGTGACCTTGTTTGCGGTGGCTACCTTTTTTAGGTTTGTACTTGAAAGTAACAACTTTCTTTTGTTTTCCTTGTTTTTCAACAGTTCCAACTACAGTAGCTCCAGAAACAAGTGGAGTTCCGACAACAGTTTTATCACCACCAACAAGAACAACTTCGTTAAAAGTCACTTCTTGACCAGCTTCAACATCCAATTTTTCAACGTAGATAGCTTGACCAACTTCAACTTTAACTTGTTTTCCGCCAGTTTTAATGATTGCGTATGTGCTCATTATGCACCTCCTATGATTTTTGGGGTTTCCCCATATTTTTGTGAAGACTCGCCTAGCATCGTGGGACGAACCACTTTATACTCACTATGTGAGCAACGATGTTCGAGCGGTTGCACAGGCCGTGCATAGTCAACATTCTTAGTATAGCACTTCTACTAACCTTTGGCAAGTGATTTTATTTAATGAAAACGGATTTTCAATTAAATATCCTCATACTTTACTTCCATTTATTTCAAATATACAATCTGCCCTTCTTGATTGACATGAACATCAATAGCTATCGGAGGCTTCAAATGTTGTTTAGCTGATCTAGCAAGACTTTTATTACTATCTGAAATATTGACCTCTCGCTCTTTCCCATCAACCGTAATAGTGAAGGTAATACGAGAATAGGTAGACTTGCTTCCTCCGGTCTCAGTATCAACACCAGTCACTAAAGCCGTTTTTAGCTCGGTTGTCTGATTAGTAAAATAATGATAGCGCCAGATACCATTGCTCATTCGATAGCCCGCATAGAAGGGAATTGCAATGAAAATAATAGGTAGGCCAAACACAAGACTTAAAATACTTTGGACACGTCCATTCGTAGATATATTATAATTCCAAGAGTTTCTGAAAGCTCCCTTCCAAGAACCGGCTCGAACTTTATTTTTATAAAATTCAAATAGGATTAACCCCAAAAATCCTATGATAACCAAAAAGTGAATACCAAGTCCTAATAAATAAGTCCAACTGGGCATTCCAAACAGCAAAGCATTATCTTGTCCATCTTTCCAAGACAATGCTCCCATGAGCCCACTCAAAAAGGAATCCCATTCGTTCATAAATACCCCCTTTTATCTTCAGCATCAATAGATATAATTTCCAGATTCATTCGGTAAAAAGCTACTTCTAAACTCCTATAACAAGTCCTCAATCAGCTCGTCAACTTCATCAGTCTCTGCTTGCGGTGTGATTTCAGTGATCATGATGCCTGCAACAGCGCGTTCTACCAAGCCTTCAACATCTAGACGAGCTTCGTACTGCTCAGCATTCTTGATTTTTGGATTGGTTTTAGGCCGGTCAGGCGCAAAAATAGTACAGCAGTCTTCAAATGGCTGGATAGAGATTTGGAAAGTATCAATTTTTTCCGCAATTTCAATGATTTCCAGCTTGTCCATGGTCACGACAGGACGGATAACCGGTGTATTGGTCACGGCGTTAATAGCCTGCATACTCTCGATGGTTTGACTCGCCACCTGACCAAGACTTTCTCCGTTGATGATGACTTGACCACCCCGCTCCTCTCGAATCCGATCCGTAATACGCATCATAAAGCGACGAGTCAGTGTCATGAGGTAGGCTTCTGGAGCCTTTGCCTTGATTTCCTCTTGAATCTCCGTGAAAGGAACTTCGATAAACTGGATGTTACCGCCAAATTTAGTCAGTTTTCTTGTCAAATCTTGAGCTTTTTTCAACGCGCCTGGACTGGTGTAAGGCGGACTAGCAAAGTGAACCGCCTCGATATCCACACCGCGCTTGAGAGCCAGATAGCCCGCCACTGGTGAGTCAATTCCTCCTGAGAGCATGAGCATACCTTTTCCTGAAGTACCGACTGGCAAACCTCCAGCACCACGAATGGTCTCATAGGAGATATAAGCCGCTTCTTCACGAATTTCGACACGCAGGTCAATATCTGGCGCTTTCATCTTGACCTGAACATTTGGAATGACCTTAAAAACAGCATCCCCAAGCGTCTGGTTCAGCTCGCGACTATCCAATTCAAAGCTGTGATCACTGCGCTTGCTGGAAATCTTAAAGGTCATGCCTTCCTGATAGACTTGCTTCATGATGGTTTGGACAGCTTCGATTAGGGCTGGTACAGACTTTTCGATTTTGTAAGACGGCGAGAAATTCTGAATCCCAAAAATCTGCTTGAGTGACTCAGCGACAGGCTGATAGTCTGTTCCGTGCAGATAGACATGAGTTCGGTCACGGTCAGCCTTGACATGGACTTGTGGGTAGACTGACAAAACGGCCTGAATATTGCGTTTGAGTTTGTTGATAAAGCGCATGCGGTTCTTGCCCTTGGTAGAAAGCTCACCATAGCGCACCATAATTTCTGAATATTGCATTGTTTACCTTACTTTTCTGGTTTTTTCGTAAATGATTTTAAAAGTTGTCAAAAATTGCTCCATCTGGCTCATATCATTATCAAGATCCAAACTGATACGGACAGCAGTTTGAGCGAGAGACTTTTCGACCCCCATAGCAATCAGCGTACCTGCTGGCTTACCAGCCTTAGAAGAGCATGCGCTGGTCGTCGAGATATAAATCTCGTAGTCTTCAAAAGCATGGACGACGACTTCACCCCGCACTCCCTTGATACCAAAGGTCAGGATATGGGGAGCAAAATCTTCCAAGCCTGAGAAGACCACCACATCTGGATACTTCTGCAGCTCTTCAAGAATAATCTTCTTCATCTGAGCCGTCCGCTGGGCAAATACTTCTTGCTTTTCCATGGATAAACGCAGAGCCTTGGCTGTCGCTGCAATGCCGGCGAGATTCTCTGTCGTTGAGCGTTTGTCAGACTCCTGACCGCCACCGGTCAAGAGGGGACTGATTTTCTTGCCAGACTTGATATAGACAAATCCTACGCCCCGAAGACCGTGAAATTTGTGACTGGAGAAGGTTGCAAAATCCACGCGATCCGTCAGATAAGCAGCTGTCGGAATCTTCGTTACAGCCTGCACAGCATCCACATGAAAGGAAATGGTTGGCTTGTCTGCTAGCAGTTCGGATATTTGCTGGATAGGCTGAATACTGCCGATTTCGTTGTTGACAGCCATGATAGAGATCAGAGTGGTGTCTGGTCGAATCAACTCTGCCAGCTTGTCTACATCGACAAAACCTACCTTATCAACTGGAGCAAAATCGACTTCAAATCCCTGATTCTGCAACCAGATAGCTGACTCCTTGATCGCAGGATGCTCGATGTTGGATACGATAATGTGTTTACCAAAGGGAATCTTTTCAAAAGCTACTCCCTTAAGCACCCAGTTGTCCCCTTCTGTCCCGCCAGACGTAAAAAAAATCTCCGACGAAGACTTGCCTAAAAGCTCTGCTATTTGCCTGCGAGAAGCTTCTAAGAGACGGGTCGCCTGACTACCCAAACTATGCAGGCTGGAAGGATTGCCCCAGATTTTAGAAGCCACTTCTGTGTAAGTAGCTAGCGCTTCTGGATAGGGCTTGGTCGTCGCTGAATTATCTAAATAAATCATCTTTTTCCTCTGTATTTATCAGTAAAAATCAATACTCCTATTGTAACACGAAACGAGGATAGGAACAAGAAAGAAAAAGCCCTAAATTCTGTTATAGAACTTAGGACGAAGCTTCACCGGTCGTAAAACTCATGCAGCAAGCTAAAGAGTTCCTGTTGTTGAGCTAACAAGCTCTGACCGATGGTAGTAGATTTGATGAGGGTTCGTTCCTCTACATTTTCAATTACCTTTTTCAAGGAGGTCTGAGCAAATGGCGATTCCACGACTTTTTGAGCATTTTGGAAAGGCTGATGGGTCACCAGCTGGAAACCATAGGAATTATTGAGCAGTGAATAGCCGGCCGTTCCAGTCTTCTTTTGATAGGCCTTGCAGAGGCCACCATCAATGACAAAGAGCAGACCGCCACCACGGATAGGCGACTCTCCCTTGCCCATCTTAACCGGAGTATGACCATTGACCATCCTAGACTCTGGAGAAAAGAGACCAAATTCTTCCAAAATCAGCTGGCATACTTTCTCAGAATTACGATAAGAAAAATAAGAATTTTCCACTTCCTTGTGGGTGTCCTTATCTTCAATGAAATAGCGCTCCAAGGTGGTCATCTTTTCTTTGCCAAACAGGGGCGACAGCTTGCCTTTCCAGCAATACCAAATCAAGTCAGTTGACAAATCATCACCCACTTCCTTGTTCTTGGCCGACTGCCGAATATGATACTCAAAGAAATCCAGCAATTCCTTGCCCGCATAATGGGCTTGATTGAGAATGAAAGGCTGAAATTCTCCTGACGGCTCCAGAGGAATGCAGCCATGGAAAAGCAAGTGCTGGTTGTAAATCTTATACATAGAGCCCTTGTTCATCAGAAGGCTCATATGCTCCGCCATCTTAAGAGAACTTTGGAATGAGGCCAGCATGCTGTCTACAGCTTGATTTTCTTCTGGTGTTAAGGCTGGCGGATTTTCTGGATTTATGGTTTGGAAGCAGGTGTTAACTAGCATATGCTTGGTATCGTCAATCGTAATGCTTTCTTCCCAATAATCAATCTTATCCAGCATAATATGGTCCTGCATCTGGAATTCAGGCCGTCTTCTAATCAGCTGAGTTTCCAACTTGAACTGGATGATCGACAGCGCTTGGTGAACCTTTTCCAGCTGCAGAATTTCCTCATCTAAAAACTCCTGCTCTCTGCCGCCTAGAATGGGTCTAAACTTAGGATTAGACTGGTAAGTCTTGTCCGCAAAAAGAGTCAAGGAGCGCAGATTTAAACCATAATCTTTCTCGATATCCCAGAGATAGCCATAGCGAGCCGCAATACGTAGCACATTGAGCAAGCAGGCCTTAGAGCCAAAAAAAGCCCCCATCCAGATAATATCGTGATTGCCCCACTGAATATCCAGCGAGTGAAAACGCTGCAGTTCATCCATGACCTGAGCACTACCAGCTCCTCGGTCAAAAATATCTCCAACCACATGCAGATGGTCGATCAACAGCTGCCGAATACTTCGAGCCAAACCTAGAATAAAAGGCACCGCTTCCCGCAATTCAATCACATAAGTCAGGATATTCTCAAAATAGGACTTTTTATCGGCTAGAGCCCTATCGCTATAGAGGAGTTCCTCGATAATATAGGCATACTGTGGCGGCAAGGCCTTTCTGACCTTGGACCGACTGTATTTCGAACCTGCAAAAGCCAGTAAGTTCAAGAGTTGGGGAATAGTTTCTTGATACCAGTCTTGGCCTTTAGTTTCTTCCCCCAACACAAGCTCAGGATAGGAAACCAGCGCTGACAAGCGGTCTTTGTGAGCTTCTGACAAGCTGTCTCCAAAACAGTCCTTAATCTTCTCATTAAGGATGCCCGCGCAACTTCTCAAAATATAGTCAAAAGCAGCAAACTCCCCGTGAATGTCACTGATATACAGCTCCGTTCCTTTGGGCAGGTTCAAAATTGCCTCTAGGTTGGTCAGCTCTGTAATGACTTTCTGGCGAGAATCAAATTCTTTCAGTAAAATACGCTTATATTGCTCCATATTCAGCCCTCACTCAATAACCGATTTTTCTAATTTTCTATCTCTTATCTCAATTTCTTCAAATGTTCTTCAATCAAGAAAGCCGTCTCCTCGATTGATTTATCGGTGATATTGATGACATGAGCCCGATACTTTTTGAAGACTTCTTTCGAGTAGCCCAGTTCTTGGTAGATCTTGTCTAAATCTGTGTAGCTCGTCGCCTGAACCAAACCTAGAGAATTCAAGCGATTACTGCGAATCTTAGACAGTGTTTCTGGTTCACATAAAAGGCCGATAATCCGCTCCGGATCAACCTTGTCCAAAACCTGAGGCAGAGGAACTTCTGGAATCAAAGGCAAGTTGGAAACCTTGTAGCCTTTATTCGCGAGGTAAATGCTAAGCGGCGTTTTGGAGGTGCGAGAAACTCCTAAGAGGACTAAATCTGAATCTAAAAATCCTTGTGGCGCCTTGCCATCGTCGTATTTGACCGCAAACTCAATAGCGGAGATTTTATTAAAATACTCAGTGTCCAGGCGGTGCAAGGTACCCGGCACCTCTATTGGACTGGTGCCTGTCTTCTCCCTGATAATTTCAAAAAATGGGTGCATCAAATCCAGATAAGCAAGACCATTTGCCTGACTGAACTCCCTAGCTACAGCTGCTAGCTTGCCATCGACCAGAGTGCTGATGACAAGGGCATCGTCCTTTATGGCATCGCGCAGAATATCCAGCAATTCTTCTTCCTTATTGATAAACGGGAAACGATAGCTGTTATTAAAAATAATATCTGGGTACTGGGCTGTTACTGCAGACAATAGCTTCTGCGAAGTCCCCCCCAAAGAATCTGAAATGCTGTAAACAATAATTTCTTTCTTCATGTTCATTCCTCTTATCTCTTAACCTCAGCGCTTCTGGCCTCTTGAATAATATAATCCAGCAAGGCTGACTTGGTCACAGTTCCTAAAATTCTACGTTCATTATCCTCATCTACTACGGGCAGCGAATCAATCGCAAAATCCTGCAAAACTGCTGCTGCTTCCAAAATATTCATATCCTTGTAGCAAGTCTTGATATGAGGCATTCGGGTCATGCAAACCGCTACAGGAGTGCTGTCAATGTTAGTATTGAGCGAAGCCCGCAGCAAGTCTTTACGCGACAAAATCCCCAAGAGCAGCTTATGCTCATCAATGACATAGAGAACATCCGCATCATACATAAATAAGGTGATAATGGCATCTTGAATAAAAGAATCATGAGATACCAAAACAGGTGATGTCATGATCTCTGCCACTTCCTTTCGAAAGGTATCGAAAAAGAAAAGCGTCTCTAAATCTGAGCCCGAGTATGTGTAACCAACTTTAGGCGTAGCTTTTAAAATCCCAACCAAGGTCAGAAAAGACAGATCCGAGCGCAGAGTCGCCCGAGAAATATCTAGTAATTCAGAGATTTTCTCACCACTGAGTGGCTGGTGTTCTTTTACAATTTCTACAATTTTCTTTTGCCGTTCACTTAATTTCAAATAGGTCTGACTCCTTCGTTCTTTATATAGATGATTAGCCTGATTTCGCTTAAAATCGAGGAAATATTGCTCATATTAAATTTCAATATATCCAAATAATAATCATTTTGTAACACATTATGACAAAAAAATTGCACATTGTCAACAAAACAGGATGTTTTTTCCATTGACAAATATATATGATGTATATTAGAATATAAATAAGATATATATGACACATTTTTGTCTATTTGGAGGTAAGATATGACGAAATGGATTTATTCCTTTGAGGAAGGACGAGCCGAACAAAATGCTCTTCTGGGTGGTAAAGGGGCCAATCTGGCTGAAATGACCAATTTAGGACTGCCAGTTCCGCCAGGATTTACCATTACGACGGAAGCCTGTATTCATTTTTTAAACAGCCCCTATTTTTTTGAAGAAAAATTAAGAGAGAATGTTTTGCAGGCTATTTCCGAACTAGAGCAAAAAACCGGCCAATACTTCTCAGGAAACGAAGAGGAGCAACTGCTAGTCTCTGTGCGTAGTGGTGCCAAGTTTTCTATGCCTGGTATGATGGATACGATTTTAAACTTAGGACTAAATGACCTGCGAACCCAAACCTTGGCTTCCAAAACCAATATGGCTTTTGCCTATAATTGCTACCGCAGGCTGCTCCAGATGTATGCAGATGTCGTTTTCCAAATTCCCAAAGAGGATTTCGATCGGTTGCTCTCCTATTTTGAGAAGAATGCTGGTAAGACTGCCAACGACTTTAGTTTGGAAGAGCACCAAGCTCTCATTGATCAGTACAAGCAGCTCTATCGCGAGCATTATCAGACTTTTCCTCAAAATCCTAAGGAACAACTCTTCGCTGCTATCAAAGCCGTTTTCCGCTCTTGGAATAACCCACGGGCCCAGGTCTATCGCAAGCTCAATCAGATTCCAGAAGATTTGGGAACCGCCGTTAATGTTCAAGTCATGGTCTTTGGCAACTTTGATCAAGAAAGTGGAACTGGAGTTGTCTTCACTCGAAATCCAGCAACTGGTCAAAAAGGCCTCTTTGGCGAATTCCTTTTAAATGCCCAAGGAGAGGATGTCGTGGCTGGTATACGCACGCCTGAGCCCATTCAACATCTGCAAGAAAAGATGCCAGAATCCTATGCTGCTTTTCAAGAATATGCTCACATCCTTGAAGATCACTATAAAGATATGCAGGATATCGAATTTACAATCGAAAAGGGCAAGCTCTATATCCTGCAAACCCGTAATGGTAAGCGAACGGTCAAGGCTGCTTTGAAAATCGCTCTACAATTAGTAGAAGAAGGCAAGATCGACAAGTGCGAGGCTATCCGTCGGATTAGCCCTGCTCATATCAATCAGCTGATTCACCCAGTCTTTGATGAGAATAAGCTCCAGCAAGCGACAATTTTAGCGCAAGGATTGCCAGCCAGTCCCGGTGCTGCAACAGGAAAAATTGTCTTTACTGCCAAGCGAGCCAAAGAACTACATGAAGCTGGCGAAAAAGTTGTGCTGGTTCGACAAGAAACCTCTCCCGAAGATATAGAAGGAATGGTTGTCAGCCAAGCAATCGTCACTAGCCAAGGTGGAATGACCTCACACGCGGCAGTTGTCGCCCGAGGGATGGGAACTTGCTGTGTCGCAGGATGTGGAGATCTGCTTGTCCAAGAGGATAGCAAGACCATCCAGTGCGGAGATATCTTGCTTAATGAAGGAGATATTCTATCCGTAGATGGTCGGACTGGTTTTCTTTATCTGGGGCAAATCCCGACTGTTTCAGTAGAAAATGATCAGGACCTGCAGCTCTTGCTGACTTGGGCTGATGAAGTTGCGAAACTCTCCGTCCGCGCCAATGCTGAAACAATCCACGATTTGCAAACCGCTATTAGCTTTGGTGCACAAGGCATTGGACTAGCAAGAACCGAGCATATGTTTTTCGGTGAGGAAAGAATCCTGCAAATGAGGAAATTAATTCTGGCCGAAAATGAGATAGAAAGACTAGAGGCACTTGCCCATCTCCTCGATTACCAAGCTGAAGACTTCTATCAGATGTTCCAGACTGTTGATGAAAAACCCATGATTGTCCGTCTATTGGATCCTCCAATGCACGAATTTCTCCCTAAAGACCAACTTGAAATTGCCCTGCTGGCTGAAAAGCTCAATAAAAAGGCCAGTCAACTAGAAAGAAAAATCACACAATTGCAAGAAACAAATCCTATGCTAGGTCATCGCGGCTGTCGTTTGGGAATCACCTTGCCAGATATCTATAAGATGCAAATAGAAGCTATCTTTAGCAGCGCCATTCGACTGCAGCAAGAAGGAAATCCAGTGCGTCCTGAAATTATGATCCCGTTTATTGCTACGAAATCAGAGCTTATCTATCTAAAAGAGTTGCTCACCAAGCATATCGAATGGATTTTCAAAAAGTATCAATGCCATCCAATCCCATATGATATCGGAACCATGATCGAACTTCCGAGAGCCTGCTTCATTGCTGATCAGCTGGCTCAAGAAGCTGACTTCTTCAGCTTTGGAACCAATGACTTGACCCAGATGACTTTTGGCTTTTCAAGGGATGATATCGGAAAATTCCTCAATGATTATAAAGAGAAAAAGTTGCTCACTCAGGATCCCTTCCAAAGCCTTGACCAAGAATGTGTCGGCCAATTGATGAAATTGGCGATTGAAAAAGCTCGCCAAGTAGAGCCAAACCTATCCATCGGAGTTTGTGGTGAAGTTGGCGGTGATCCGGCTTCCATTCCTTTCTTACAAGAAATAGGAGTCACTTATGTCTCTTGCTCCCCTTATCGAGTCCCAGCTGCTCGGCTAGCCGTGGCTCAAGCTGCCTTTGACTCTGAAACGACACCAAAACAGCTCTAACATTTTGATAAAACTGACAGCTCTAAGAGGCTTATCTCTCCGCCTTTTAGAGCTGTTGTTATTTATCTTTTGTGTACGTTTTCATTTGAAATTTTCAAATTTTTGGAAGACTTTTCTAAATAAAAGACGTATAATAAATTAAGAACGAAAAGGAGCGACTTTTACATGGAAAACTATTCTCGCAAAGAAAAAAATAACAGCACTTCAAATCGAAAACCAGCTAGTCAGCATATCAAAACTGGCTTTTCTGCCCTACAAAAGACTATTGCTACAATTGCCAGTCTTCTTTCAATCGTCATTGCTTGCTTTACCATCATGAACCTTATGAACAACAATGACTCAAAATCAAAAACTGATACAGGTAGCTCGACAACGACTACTACCATTATCAAGGAAGTAGAAAAGGAATCGACATCTGTTAGCTCGACTCCAACAGAAACCTCTGCTGCTACTGAGACCGAAACATCATCAAGCTCCTCAAGCGCAGAAACGAATACGAGCCATACAACTACTTCCACTGACAGCAGTTCGACAAGCCAAGACCAGCATACAACAACAGAGTCCAGCACTCAAGCATCCAACTAAAAACTCTATTCAATCTATCCAAGAAAGCCTGAATATCACTCAGGCTTTTTTCTATTTCTCTTCTTCTCTTGCTCTTTGAGAAGAATGATAATTTTCCTAACGTTTTTGTGTCAAGAAAAATACTGCAAGGCAAGAAGCCCCACAGCATTTTTAAAAATTAAAGTTCCAAAATCTGATAATCATAGCCCAGATGAGCCAGGAACTTAAAAAGATCTTGGGTGGCGACAAAAATCGTCTTTTCATTGGTATTGGGATGGAAAGTCATGATATCCTCTGATACAATGTCCTTATCAAAATAAACTTGAATATCTTTTTCTTCATTATTTAACAAACCAAAAGGCGATACTGTTCCTGGTGGTAGCTGCATTTTTTCATAGAGGGATTCCGCTGAAGCCATGCGAATACGGTTGGCTGAAACCAGCTCTTTAAATAGGTCCATATCCAAACTTTTCTTGTCATCCATAATCAGAAGATAATATTGAGTTTTCTTCTTATTGGTCAAAAACATAGACTTAGTCCGGACTCCTTCAATTCCTTCGATAAAGGCGTCAGCTTGCTCTGTGGTGAATGCAGGTAGGTGCTCCACTACATCAAAGGTGATCCCCAACTCTTGCAACTTATTAGCCACTTGTTGATAAGCATCCATAGTTTTCCCCCTTTATTGATGAATAACCTTTTGTACCAATGCTTGCAATTCTGGCACTACCTCTGCCTCAAACCAAGGATTTTTCGCCATCCAGATTTGATTGCGGGGCGATGGGTGTACCAAGGGAAAAAAGTCTGGCAGGTAGTCTTGATAATGCTGAACCGTCTCGGTCAGTTTGACATTTCCTTTTTGCTGCAGATAGTATTTCTGCGCATACTGACCAATCAAGATAGTCAACTCAATATCTGGTAGGAGCTCTAAAATTGGCTGATGCCATTTTTCAGCAAAGCCTTTACGAGGCGGTAAATCTCCAGACTTACCATGCCCGGGGAAATAAAAATCCATGGGCAAAACCGCAAAATAACCAGACTGATAGAAAGTTTCTTCATCAACTCCCAGCCATTCTCTCAGCCGGTCGCCACTCTTATCCTTCCAGTAAAGCCCTGCCTGCTGGGTTTTCAGCCCCGGCGCTTGACCGACAATGTTAATCCGAGCATTCTTGGGCGCCGCAAAGAGTGGCTTAATGCCCTGCTCTGTGAAAGTTTGATTCTGTGGGTCAGCTATAATGGCCTTGGTAATATCTTCTATTGTCCGCATAATATCTCCTTCCTTGAAAAGAAACTCACCTGGCATAGCCAAATGAGTTCTTATTTTATTTGATCAATTCGTAGATAGCTTCCGCATAGATAGCAGCTGCACGGAATAGATCTTCAACATCGATAAATTCATTGGCTTGATGCATAGTATCGATATAGTCTGGGAACATAGCGCCGTAAGCGACACCACGTTTCAAAAGGCGTCCAAAGGTACCACCACCGATCACTTGCTCATGACCTTTCAGCCCTGTTTGTTTTTCATAAACAGCCAGCAAAGTCTGCACCAACGGATCTTCCATCGGTACATAGTGAGGAGTATGCCCATGCTCAGACAAGGTCACTTTGGTAACTGGCAACTGCTCTAAAACATTTTGAATGGCTTCTGGACTAGTTCCCTTAGGATAGCGAATATTGAGGGCAATTGTATTGCCAGCCTTGTTTTCGTCAAAGCGGAAAACGCCAGCATTCATTGATAAAGCCCCCATCTTCTCATCCACATGAGCAATCTTCAAGTTCTTACCCTCATGGTCATTTAGGAGAATATTTCCAGCCACATCTAGGTAATCCTTAGCTGGTCCAGCAAAGTCAAACTGCGTTAGGAATTTGGCTAAATAGGTTGCACCATTGACACCAGACTGAGGAGAAGCACCGTGCGCAGACTTACCGATAATGGTCACAGTGACTTGGCCACCAGCTAGTTCTTCATAAGTAAAGTCTAGCCCATTTTCCTTAGCAAACTGCTCCAATTTATCAACTAGATTTGGCAATTGACCTGATACGATGGCTGTACCAGACTCAGGTACCATGTTCTCCCGCAAGCCGCCAGTAAAGCTATGCAGGCGTGCTGCACCAGCATTTTCACCAGCAAAATGCAGGTACTCTGTGATATTTCCTTTTTCGCCATTGATAATCGGGAATTCAGCGTCTGGCGAGAAGCCAAAATCAGGCTCAGGCAGGCCTACATGAGCAAAGTAATACTCCATGTCTTTCCAGCCAGACTCCTCATCTGTCCCCACTACAAAGCGCACGCGCTTAGAAACCGGCAAGCCCAAGTCTTTGATGATTTTCAAGCCGTAGTAACATGCCATAGTTGGTCCCTTGTCATCACTAGAACCACGGGCATAAAGACGGCCATCCTTAATCGTCGGTGTATAAGGGTCTGTATCCCAACCGCTTCCAGCAGGTACCACATCCATATGGGCAAAGATTCCCAGTTCTTCTTCTCCTTCACCAAAAGTAAAGTGACCAGCATAATTGTCCACATTTTGAGTCGGGTAACCATCGCGTTCAGCAATTTCCAAGAACTTATGCAAGGCCTTTACAGGACCCGGTCCAAAAGGATGATCCTTGTCTGCCTTTGAATCATCCCGCTCTGAATTAATTTCTAAAAGGCTGGACAAGTCCGCCAACAGAGCTTCTCTACGTTTTTCAACTTCTGCTTTAAAATCAATTGTCATTTTCTCACCTCTATAAAACACTTTGATTTAAAATGAATATTTTGAATTAAATTACGATTTCTGTTTTTTACTTTATTAACGCTTTTCGATAATCTCATCAACTGGTAACCGATAGCTAGGTTCTAGCTTGTCATCTGTATAACCAACGGTAATCAAGAGTTCCGGACGGAAACGCTCATCAATCTCCAAAACTTCGTTGACTTTTGATTTATCAAATCCTAGGATGATATTGGAGCCAATCCCTTGGTCAGTCAAGGCTAAAACAAGGTTCATAGCTACCAAGCCAGCGTTAAGGGCTAAGTAATCACTCTTTTGCTGGTTGTTATAGCGAGCAAATTCAGCTGGCAAATTCTGCATGTAAAATTGAAGCTGTTCATCAGAAAAATTTCTTACTCCAGCGACACGCGCGATTTTTCGTGCCCGCTTAGCCAAATCCGTATCTGTAAAGAGGGCAATTGTCACTGGAGCTTCCTTGATTTGATCTTGGTTAGAGCCAAAAGCAATGCCCGCTAGAGCTTCATTTCGCTCACGCACTACTACAAACTTCCAAGGCTGACTATTGTGAGCACTTGGTGCCAAGGTCGCAATTTCAATAGCAGTACGGACATCCTTAGGATCTACCGGTTTGTCATTGAAATGCTTAGTCGCATGACGCTTTTTGTTTAATTCAAGAAATTTCATAATTTATTTCCTTTTCTAATTTCTGTTACTCTTATTTTACCACAAATTGAAAGAGCTTGCAGAGGTTTTTCACAAAGGATTTTTTCATTCTCTATCAAATAAAGCTGTCTGCCCTTGCCACTTGATAAGATTATTCCCTTTGTAGAAGTTTCACTTTCTCCATTCTGACTACTTGAATCTCATAAGCTCTTTTTCAAATCACTACATCCTGAGTTTCTTTCTAAGTCAAAACCTCTATATAGTTCTTGATTTAACTTAGGGATTTCAACTTTTGATTCAGGTTTGCGCACAGAATAATCAATAGCTCCAAGCAGTAGAACCAGCAACAAGACTAATATTGTCCACAAAGTCTCTTTTTTTGGAAGAGGCACTCCTTTGGTCGGGAAACCTTTCCAACGAGAATACTGCTGCAAAAATTCATTTATCTTCATCCCATTGGGGTAGAGTGTCAAAAAACCATACATGGTAAGAAAGAAAAACGAAAAACTATGCATAGATACCCAACTAAACCGAATCCTCATTTTGAAGGCTTTATAGCCTGACCTAGCCATATAAATCTCTAAGCCAAAAGCTATAATCATCAAGATAAAGAAAATAAAGACCTGCAGTTTCCAGAGCTTTCTCAATCCTAAGTAGGACCGTTTATCTGCCTGCTCTTTCACACTGTCTTTAGCTTCTCTCTCTTGAGTCTGAATTTTTGGTGTAGGTTCAGTTACTTCTTGACTTGCTTGAATCTCCTGAACCACCTCATTTTCAATCTGCGGCTTATGTTTTAGACCATACCCCACCACTTCTTTTAAGACTAACTTCAGATTTGTCTCGGTTAGTTTGTAGGGATACCCGCGTAACGTCCATTTCTCTCTTAGTTCTGGATGATCTGGAAGAGATACCATGACGTAAAAGTGCTGTCCAATCAACGTAATCGTGAAAGAAACCCGATAAAATCTAGATCTTACAAAGAAATATGCCCTATAAAGGGAGTCGCCTTCCATTTCCTTCGTCGTTTTGTCAAATTCAATCTTACCTAAAAACAGCTCTTCTATAATTTTCTGTATTTCTAAAACCTTTGTATCAACCGTATCCAGACTGAGGGGAGCCTTTAAAATAAGCTCTAAATCAGACATAGAATCCGTAGAAAAACTTATGCCAGATTTGTCTTTTTCTAAATGTTCTTCTAAATAAGTCTTACACTTGCTTAGAAAAGAGGATAAATTAGAGGAATTTAGCTGGACTGGACAATCAAGCAGCAATTCTTGACTTCCTACACTAGAATCTAAGGGGACAATATCTCTCACAATGAAATCTTGTTCTAGCAGTTCCAGAGTAAAAGAAGCTTTGTAGCGAGGTAAGATGCTTGTAATAATGACTCGATAATTTTCGCCCTTTTCAGCAGTTTTTTCCCACTTATCCGTTTCCGTTTTCCCATCAAAAATATTCTCAATCATCGCTTCAATAGCTCGTATTTTCAGATAATTATTTTCGGGAGTAAGAGGTTCAAGAAAAATCTGCTCTGGCTTATCTAGGTAGTTTTTTATTCTTCCCAGTCCTTCCGCCAATGTTTCTGGCCGATACTTGTATTGTATCCCGTATGTAGTAGGCTTTTCGCCCCACTTCAAGTGTAAATCGCTGCCGTCTACTAAAATATCCAATTTTTCTTTATAATCTTCTAGATTGATTTTAAATAGAAAAGTCGGGCAGTATGAACTCAAGACAATATCAGAAATGCCTTCTATTTCAAAACCAGATCCAAATTTTTTCTGGAGCTCTGCACGGATATCCTTCTCCAAATGTTCTTTATGCTTGTCAAAATTCAGCCCCATCTGTCTTCAACTTTCTTTTTGTTTTACTTTTCAAAACAGCCCCATCACACACTTGGTCGCATGGAAAGCATTTTGCCTCTGCTTTTCTATCATTCAACTAGAGATTGTCTTAAGCATTAAGCTTGAGTGCTTTTCTTCACTTCCTCAAACCATTTTTCAAACTCTAGACGTGGAAGCAATTCTTCATCCTTGTCATAACGCCCTTCATAACTATAGCGACTATCAAGGCTGTTTTTCTGTGCATCATAAATCAACCACATTTCAGTTGGGTGTTCACGATTGTATTCTTGGCAAATATCAAGCATTGTCTGTATATCTTCAAGACCAAAGCGTTGTACCGCTACCATCATATTTTTTGAAGTATCTACTTTAGTATCCAAAACAGTGTTGACTCTGTGTAATTTGACAAAAACTCCATTAATTTTGTAAAAAACATCAAAAGAAAGTAATGCTTCTTCAGAAATGCAATAAATATATACTTTCTCTGCTTGATTTTGGACATATTCCATAGCTAATGAAACCATGTCAATCTGGATTTCCATAAATTTATCTTCAAATTGTGTCATATTATTCTCCTACTGCTGCTCGCCTTTCACTTCCTCAAACCATTTTTCAAACTCTAGACTTGGAAGCAACTCTTCATCCTTGTCATAACGCCCTTCATAGCTATAGCGACTTTCAAGCCTGTTTTTCTGTGCATCATATACAAGCCACATTTCAGTTGGATGTTCGCGATTGTACTCTTGGCAAACATCAATCAATTTTTGTATATCTTCAGCTCCATATCCCAATAGAGCGAATGCCATATTATCGGAATCATCTATTTTTTTTGTCGCAACTTCATTAACTTTATCCATTTCGATTACAATACCATTAATCTTATAAAAAACTTTATACGATTGCAATGCTTCTTCAGAAATGCAATAAATATATACTTTTTCTGCTTGATTTTGGACATATTCCAGTGCTAGTGAAATCATGCTAGCCTGAACTTCCATAAATTTATCTTCAAATTGTGTCATTGCTACATTCCTTTTATATTTTCAATAAAACTTCCGCTTTATCTGAGTTTAGAAAATCTTTCAGTATACGCAAAGTATGTTCAATAGAATCTTTATTACAGCCATACACTCTTCTTATACTCTTATCATCAATAAGCTTGGATAAAAAGGTGACTGAAAATCTCTCTTCATCAGTTTTAGTAAACCAAATGTTAAATAATCCACCCTCTCCTGCTTCCAATTGCGTATTGTTACCTGTTGATGAAATACCTATTATCATATAATAACCGTTATAGACGAACGGAAAATTAAAATTTTCATCTTCTCCTTCATTAATCGCAATCGTATCAAGATCAATCGAAAAAATTTTCTCTAAAGCTTGCTTGACATTCTGATAACCTAAACTATCTCTTATTGGTAAGTATTGTTCGCTCATTTATAAGGACTCCACATATTCCTAAAAATCCTCACTTTTATATCTTTTTCTCTCAAAAGATTCATTTCATTCTTGAACATTCCATCTTCTATGAAAAAATACCCTTATAAAACCTTATAGTACCCCTTAGTATAACCACAAGGAATGTAGCCCGCTTGGTATAAAGCATACAAATCATCGAAAAATGTTGACTCAGCTTGAGGAATCTCTTTTTTGATGGTCAAATAGATAGCCAAGCCAATGAAATCAAATTCAATCTGATCTTTCATGGATACTACCAGTTTACCTTCCGCAATCAGGTTGTCTAATCGTGCTTCAATTTCAGGAATGATTTCCTCTTTTGCATTATTTGCCAGTGAATTCCAGTGTTTATAAATGTCACTATGGTTTTTAAAAAGATAAACACTAAAATCACCATCTTTCTCTAATACAAAATTCTACCATTTTAAACTATTAATGTTCTTTTCAGCTTCTTTTACCGTCTTTAACTGAGTAATCGGTAGACTTGTTTCTCTTTCTTCCTTCAAAAAGTCAATATTTATTAATTCATTTATCACATCTGAATGGATCTTCATCTTTATCCCCTTTCTAGAAATCAAGCTATTCTTTCAGATCAAAAGCTTCGTTTTCTATTCTCCCTGCACCAATAAATCATATGGAAAGTACTCTAGGTCTTTCAAGCGCTCGTCGTAGATTCCTTTTATCTTGCAGGTTGCGGCGGTGTCAAAACTCCAGTAGCCTACATAAGTATCTTTGGTATGGTTGTTATACCATGGAGCATCCGAGTGGCTATAGTACCAGAAGCCCTGCGCCTTAGCTACACTCTCATAAGTGTCTTCAATCATATTTTGATACTCTAAAATCGAATGAAAAGGAACTATCTTATCATGGAATAGATAAACCATGTAGTATTCAATCAAACCATCTGTGTGGTCCATCTGCTCATAAATAGCCTTCAAATCATCCAGAAACTCTTCCTTGCGTTCACTATAGAGAACTCCCAAGGCAAATATATCAACCGCCAAGTCAAAAGGAACTCCTTCCGAAGCGGCCTCTTTTAAGTTGGAGAGGATCCCTTGGTAATAAGGAAAGAGCTCCTGAACATCCTTGCCTAGAGAGTAGCCAACTCTTAATAAATCTTCATAATTAATGACCATGAACCTAAAATGACTCATGAGATCTTTAGGTTTTTCCTTTTCAAAATCATCTATATCTTCCTGTAAGCATTGAGAGTACCATTCAAATGCTTCTTGAAAGTATTCCTCTGTTTGAATTTTATCTCTTATCATGTATTAACTCCTTTTCTTAGCTTAATCTCCCTGCACCAACAAATCATAGGGAAAATACTCCAAATCTTTCAAGCGTTCGTCGTAGATTCCTTTTATCTTGCAGGTTGCGGCGGTGTCAAAACTCCAGTAGCCTACATAAGTATCTTTGGTATAGTTGTTATACCATGGAGCATCCGAATGGCTATAGTACCAGAAACCCTGCGCCTTGGCTACACTCTCATAAGTGTCCTCAATCATATTTTGATACTCTAAAATCGAATGAAAAGGAACTATCTTATCATGGAATAGATAGACCATGTAGTATTCAATCAAGCCATCTGTGTGGTCCATCTGGTCATAAATAGCCTTCAAATCATCCAGAAATTCTTCCTTGCGCTCACTATAGAGAACTCCCAAGGCAAAGACATCAACTGCACGATAAAAGGAAACTCCCTCGGAGGCGACTTCTTTTAAATTTGAGAGGATCCCTTGATAATAAGGAAAGAGTTCCTGAACATCCTTGCCTAGAGAGTAGCCAACTCTTAATAAATCTTCATAATTAATCACCATAGATCTAAAATGGTGCTCATAATACTCTGGATTTATATCAGGAAATTCAGTTATTTTTCGCTGTAATGTTTTAGAATACCATTCAAAATTTTCTTGAAAATATTCCTTTGTTTGAATTTTATCTCTTATCACGTATTAACTCCTTTGCTTAGCTTATTCTCCCTGCACCAACAAATCATAGGTAAAATACTCCAACTCCCTCAAGCGTTCATCGTAGATATTTAGCTTTGTTTTTTATATTCTTCCATTTCTTTAAAAAGTTGAAGTAAATCATTATTTTCAGGTTCTTCTCCTAAACATTTATGTTTAAAAAAAGACAACCTTTGATTAGAGGTAAAGGGACTTGCAAACCAATCAGTGTAATCAAACTCAACTTTTAATTGCTTACGAGATTTTACTATTAAAACCATTGCATACCATTTAGGTTGATTATTATTTTCTAAAACCTCTAAAATATTTCTAGAAATACTCATTAATTGATTAAAGGAGTCCATATATTCGGAAAATGGAATATCATAAATTACTGGTATATCATGTGAGAAAATATATTTTTCAGGACTTTCTTTCGTATTAAAATAGAAAAAAACTTCTCCGTCCCCTTCCTTTAACTCAACATTAAAGTAGAAATCATTCCACGTTACCGGAATCATACGATTTACATTATTTGCTATATCATTAAACAATTGGCTTAATTGATTTTCAAACATTTTTAACCTCCTGGTTTATTCCTTATCTGATTAATTCTTCAAGAGGAATATCATTTAATTTAGCTTTCCATGCATGCTCCATAGAATACCAAACTCCACTACTCCTGCTAATATTACTATTCATAGGAAAAAGAATATTAATATCGCAAGCCACCCATAAATGGAAGCAAACAAGTTCAATGCTTTGATTTTAAATAATGCTTTATTATTCTGATTCATTATTGCGATTCACCTTCCTAGGAATAAATAATTTCAGGTGATTATTTGGATATAGACACATCCACTATTTTTCCTGAGCTTATATCAATTTTGCATCTTCTAGCATAAAAATCCGTCGCATAAAGCCAGCCATCTATCAAAATCATCTGTTCGAACGAATAAATAAGCTTACTGTATCCACTGTTAGCAATGGTCCAAACTACAGTTCCTCTACAATCAAGTCTGATAATATTATTTTTCTCCAAACTATCAAAAGGTATTTCTAATAAAACAATACACTCCTCATCCACTTCTATTAGATCTCGTATAGCAAACTGAAAAATTTTAGTAATTTCACCATTCACTATTAGTTTGTTGTTTTCATATTCTACCATTCAAGTAACCTTTCTATAATCTGTTCTATGCCTTTTCCCATCATACTTAAAATCTCACTATTGGCACGTCGATATCATTTACCAAGAAGATCGTACATAGAAAGTCTATATTTCTTAAAAAAGACTCTCAATTAGACTAGAAAAACTTGAACAAACAAAGGTCGCTTCTTTAAACTTATCATAGTTCTTTTCATGATTCCAAAAAACTATGCTTTTCTCAGCTGAATAATCAAAACATAATAAATTTCCAAAACCATCTTCCGCAAAGGGAATCAGTTGGTCACCGAGTCGATCTTGTAGATCTTCAAGAATCTCATATATATTATTGTCTTCATTCTCATCTAGGCTGATTAGATTGTTGAAAATTTCTATCTTTCCTTCTACCTTAAGATGATTGGGATTAGGATAACCAGCATCATATTTCAAAGCGACTTGCTTATAATCATCTGGTAGAGTAATCTGCAATCTATGCTCCACACTTTTTATGATATCCTTAGAAATTCCCTTATAATTTAACCACTTCATATTCGTACTTGATTTCCTTTCCCAAACTTCTCTAAACTGCTCTGGCTCCTGTTTCCTATTAAACTTTGGATTTTTCTAAAATCTTTGCATAGGACGGTTGAAGCTGAGAAGCATTTGATAAAAGATAGACAAATTTATGAATTATATACTTATAGAAGTATATCTTGATAGCCAATTTCAGACAAAAGGCCATTGGTAAATTTTATTCCTATGCCATTTTCTTTATCCCAGCCACAATCACATAAAAAGCCAAATTCTTCAACACTTTCATCAAAGGTTAGAGGAAACATGATTTGCTTAGGCTGTAACAGAGAATAAATTTACTGCTCATCTCCAATTTTATTTAAAAAGGATTGTTTTTCAGCTAAATTTGTAAAACTGGAAACAATATTTGATATTTCACGATTATAGTACGATAAAATAGCAGCATTAGCCTCTGTTAGAATTTCATCTAAGTGTTCTTGAAAAAATGTATAGGCTTTTTCTTGGTTGACTTCAAATTCTGCATCTTCCTCTGCATCAATATTTATCCCTAAAACATGCTGCTTACCGAAAATCGTTATAGAAATAGGTCTTGTCCAGCCATTATTAAATTCTATGTTACCGAAAATTTGATGATCCAATTTCATTGTTCTCTTTATTCTCCAAGTTTGTCAACTAGGTGACAGCAAAAATCTTTCTTACCTTCTATGCAGTCTTTTTCCACTGCTTCATCAATTCAATGCAATTTCATTATCGAAAACAGTTATTGGCCTTACACTTCCTCAAACCATTTTTCAAACTCTAGTCGTGGAAGCAATTCTTCGTCCTTGTCATAACGCCCTTCATAGCTATAGCGACTGTCAAGACTATTTTTCTGAGCGTCATAAATCAACCACTTTTCAGTTGGGTGCTCGCGACCGTATTCTTGGCAAATTTTAATCATATTTTCTACATCCTTGATACCTTCTCTCAGTAAGATTGATTGTAGATCGATATCAACTTGAGAATCATCTGGTAAGAAATTATTTACCAAGTGTTTATGTACAACGTTCCCTTTTATTTCATAAAACAAATTAAAACTATATAAACTATCTGCTATTGCATAAATGTATATTTTATTTGCCTGATCTTGTACATATTCCAGTGCTAACGAAATCATACTAGCCTGAACTTCCATAAATTTATCTTCAAATTGTGTCATTGTCATCATCCTATCTAATTCTTTTAGCTTTTGAAGTTAGTTGATACTATTGATAAAGCGCTCGACCTTTTCAACATGATTATGAAAATCGGTATTGTTTTCTGTTCGCCAAAAAACTCCAGCTATATCAAGTCATAATAGAAGGTGTCATCTTCCATAAGCCGTTCTAGAAACTCTACTAAATTGGGAACAATTTCCTTATCATAATAGTAGATTTTCCCCTTATTTTCAGCAGCAAATCCGATAGATAGCAGTACTCCTTCATTGGCTTCAAAGAAAACTAATTTATCATCCTCAAATTGCTTGTAGATTTCAATATCTGGATAAAACTCAAAATCATGTTGCCTCAACCTAAAGTCTAATACTGACTCTGGATCCATTATACGATTTATATTGTCCACCCTGCTTTTTAGAAAGCCATATCCGACTTCTACATAAAATTCCTTGAGGAGTTCAGGGATTTGAATGCCTAGCTTTGATTCACTATCACTAATCTCATCTAGATTCACTGGATAAAACTGGTTTAAAGGCTCTAATTTAATCTTCTCAAACATCTAAGCCCCTCCTTTAAAACTCAATGCCATCTCTCTTCAACTTTTATTTTCTTTTGCTTCACTTATCTGAAAAAATTGCCTAACATCCTCTACGTAACCATACTTGTCATTCAAGTAAGCCAATAATTCCCGGTTATGGCCTTGATAATTATCTTCGCGACGTAATTCTTCATACATTTCGATAAAAGGGAGAGCTTTTTCTTGGGCCAATTCTAACTCTGCTTCGTAATCATAGGCGACTTTTCGGAATTGGATATTCACCAGTTCCCCGTCTTCAACTTCTAGCAAGGCATACTGGGCACGGTGATTTTTCAAGGCCGGCCAATCAAAATAGGGCATGCCGATTGAACCGGGATTGATAATTTGTTGCCCTTGGCTGCCATAGCGAAGCAACTGCTTGTGGACATGACCGTAAACTGCCACATCTGTCTCCTCAGCAAGTAGCTGGTCAAATTTGTCCGTCCCATTGTCAACCAATAAGTCACTCCCATAGTTTTTGTCAGGCAAGTTATGCGAGAGCGAAAAACGCAGGCCATCAATTTCTTTCTTTGCAACCATTGGCAGACTCCGCAGCCAAGCGATCTGATCAGGATCCATTCGCTCCATCAAATACTGCGTCATACGCAAGAGCTGGACTTCTTGTGGGTCTTCTAAACCATATTGCCCATCTAAAGCCTCTAATACACAATCATCCCAGTTTCCGCGGACAGTCGCTGTGATAGGAAGGTCTTTTAACAAGGCTAGCAAATCATTTTCCCCCGGACCAGGGAGAAAAATATCCCCCAAAAGCCAATACTCTGTCGCTTCCTGTCTTTTAGCATCTGACAGAACTGCCTGCAAGGCCGTGGTATTCCCATGTATATCAGAGAGAATTGCGATTCTATGTTTCATATTATTACTTTCTATTGTTCATTTTCAAATAATTGTATTGATAATTCAAACTATTTAATTACAAACTTATTTATCCGCATCGGCATTACTCATATTTTCTTCAATCATTGCTCTGACCTGCTGGCGTTGTTCCTCATTTAGATTCAACTTCTGTAGTTGTTTTTCAATACTAAATTCTGAGGTACTGTATTTCTTATCATACATCTTTAATAATTTATTACGAAGAATAGGCTCGCTGATCAAATGAATTTCTTTTAATAGTTCTTCTTCATTTCCTGCCTGTTTCTCGTCTTCGTTTCCTTCCTGTTTCTCTTCTTCGTTTCCTTCCTGTTTCTCTTCTCCGTTTCCTTCCTGTTTCTCTTCTCCGTTTCCTTCCTGTTTCTCTTCTCCGTTTCCTGCCTGTTTCTCTTCTCCGTTTCCTGCCTGTTTCTCGTCTTCGTTTAGTCTATCAATCATAGAATTAATCTTTGCTAAGGCAAAATCGCCATAAATATTATCAATCAAATTTTCCTTCATAATTTCTTGTATATTCTTAGCGAAAGTATTTTGTAAAACTTTTCCTTCTGAGTATCCAGTTTCTTGATTCCTTTCAAGCATAATCACATTTCCTGGTTTAATATCAGATAACATATAGGGAGAGTGGGTTGTGAAAATAAGCTGTAAATTTACGTCTTTCCGTCGTCTCTCTCTTTTCAAAAACTCTACGAAGTTATTAATTAACTTTCGTGACCATTCCAGATGCATTCCCATTTCTATTTCGTCAATTAAAAATATATAATCTCTGATGTCCTCATTAGATTGTTGTGAAGTCAAAGCATTTGAAAATAATCTAATAAAGTTAGTTTCACCTGCTGACATACAAATAGAATCAAATTCTAGAATATTAAATCCTAAATATGAATACTGATTTAAAAAACTACGAAGTGAGTCAAATTTCTTACAAATATCTAAAAACTCTTGGTCTTGTGATAAATCTCGTGAAAATTTTATTAATATTTTTTCATTTTCTATAGACATAATATAGTTATTAAGAAGAAATAAAAAATCAGAAATCTTTTGAAAGACTTCAAAAAAACTAACTTTCTTATTTTCTACTTTCAAACTATTCATTAGCGAATCTAACTCATTATCTAAATAACGCATTTTTCCTAAGTAAAATGTAATATCTGACTCACAGTCATCATCATTTCTGTATTTAAAATGAGCTATATCTTTCAATGCTTTATCTATCTTTTCTTTCAAATCTCCTAAACTATCCTGTCTTTTCTCTATAAAAAATGAAATTAATCTTAAACAAACATCTTTAATAAATTCTTTCTTATTATTTAGTTCTTTAGTTGAAGACTCAGGATAAGAAGAAGACTTTGTTAATAAGATTTTAAATTTGAAATCAGAAAAAATCTCTTTACCATAAAACTCAGAATAGACTCTATAATAATTTTCTAACGGAGACCAATTAGCTTCCATTCCTACGGTATTATTATCTACCAACCCAGATCCACCTCCAAAAGATTGATTGTGCAAATTAAAGTAACTTATTACAATGTTCACATTTATTTCTTGAGGTAATCCATCATCGCCATTAATTTCAAAGTTCTCATTCTCTCGTACAGTCATATTATATTGTTTGACTTTGAATTTTTCATCATCCTTAAATACTTTAAAATAGGAATTATTATTGTTTAAATGAGAATCTGAATTTTGTGTTACATATTTTATCAATTCCAATAAAGTTGATTTCCCACTACCATTTATCCCAACTATCGGAGTTATATTATAAATAGACTTTCCATAAAAATTTTCAATATAATCTGGATTTTTATCAATTTTTAATTCATCCGTTTCAAAATCAAAACTTACTTTATATTCGTCTGAAAAATTAAAAATTTGTTTTTCAAAAAGCTCATTATACCTTTTAATTACCAAAGCAATTAATTTCATTCTTCTTCTCCTACTAGTCCAATTTCTTTGCTAATATCTGTAACCATTTTTGAAAGTGGTCTTTTCCCATAATTTTCTTTGTCTGTGTAGTAACCTGTTATAAAACGATTCAACTCAGCTTTTCTCAATTCAAGATTTGTTTGATTTAAGATTTTTGACAAACCATCTCTATAACTATCTGTATATACTTCTTTTTTCCAAATCAATTCATTTACTACATCAATGTGACTTTGATATAGCTCCTCTATACCCAAAATACGAATTCCATTTTTAAAATAAATATCATGAGAATCGATTTTTATATTAATCTCATCAACAGACTTTGGAACGTATGTAAACTTTACATCATCAAATGAAAAACTAGTGTCATAGGGACTATATTCTAAACCCTTATTCGATTTCACATGATTACAGCTATAACAACTAGGAATTAAATTGTAAAATGAAACGGAAAACAGTGGATAGCTGTCTTTTGGAAAAAAATGATCTAGTTGAGCAGTATTTACTACTTTAGTCTGACCGTTAATCTCTTGTTTGCAATATCGACATTCTTTTTCAGCCTCATCAATCACTAATAATTCTTGACTACAATTATTACAATGAAGTACTTTATATGTTGAGTTTATATAATTACGATTACAATACGGGCATACAGAAACGTTCTTTAAATCAATTATTTTCCTCCTTAATCTCGAATCTATCTTTCCATAAGATTTTCTTAAAAACTCTGCTAATCTAGGTTCTTCATCTGCAAAATTATCCAACAATTCTTTAATATTTTCTAAAAATGAATACTCACCTGTCATTATCTTTAGAAAAGCATCCTTTTCACTCTCAAGTCCTGGTATATTATCTGTGACCCATTTATTTAATTCATTTTTAAATTCAGGATAATCTTGAAAATTCATTTTTCTATATAATTCCAAGCAAATTTTTTCAACTTCAGACGGATTTGATTTTTCTATAGGTATCATAATTGTCTCTCCATTCTAGCTCACTTCCTTCCAATTATACCACAAAAGACCGTTTTCACGGTCTTAGTTTATATATTAACTATCCAATTCTGCTAAGGGCTCCGCCACTTCTAACAAGGGACGGGATGGCTCTGTTTGATTGAGTTTTGCCTGCACAGCCTCCGCCACTGCTCGCGGCACGCCCACTTCGACGATTTCATCCACACTGGCTTCTTTAATCTTAGTCAGAGATTTGAAATGCTTCATGAGATTTTGCTTGCGTTTTGGCCCCAAGCCTTCGATGCCATCGAGTTGCGATGAGAAGGAATTCTTAGACCGGAGCTGGCGGTGGAAGGTAATGGCAAAGCGGTGCACCTCATCTTGGATACGCTGGAGGAGGAAAAATTCCTGAGAATTACGGGACAGTTCTACTACTTGAAGAGGATCGCCAAAGAGCAATTCATGGGTCTGGTGCTTATCATTTTTTTGCAGTCCTGCGATGGGAATATCCAGCCCCAAATGATTCTGGATAACTTCTTTAGCAATATTGACCTGGCCTTGTCCTCCGTCAATGACAATCAGATCTGGTGGCGTCAACCCGTCACGAATGACCCGACTATAGCGGCGCTTGATAACCTCTCGCATACTGGCGTAGTCGTCCGGCCCTACCACAGTCTTGATCTTGTATTTGCGATAATCTCTCTTGCTAGGCTTACCATTGACAAAGACCACCATAGCTGAGACAGGACTGGTCCCCATGATATTAGAGTTATCGAAAGACTCGATCCGAACCGGTGTCGGAATGTTAAGGAGCTTCCCTAGATTTTCGATAGCGCCCTGCGTTTTCTCAACGGATTTCTCCAAAAGGTCAAATTTCTGCTGGAGGCTGACCCGAGCATTCTTAATAGCCAGATTAACCAACTGTTTCTTTTCGCCACGCTGTGGCTTGACTACTTTGGTATCCACAACGGCCCGAACAGCTTCTTCATCAATGTCTGCTGGAATTAAGATTTCATTGGGCTTGAGGTGGGACTTTTCTTGGTAGAACTGGCCAATATAGGTCAGGAAATCCTCGTCGGGATCATTGTAATAAGGGAAAAGATTGACATCACGCTCAATTAGTTTGCCCTGGCGGACAAAGAAGACTTGGACGCACATCCAGCCCTTGTCCACATAGTAACCAAAGACATCCCGATTCTGCAAATCTTTAGCCATGACCCGCTGCTTGGTACGCAAGGTTCCAATAGCCTGAATCAGATCACGGTATTCGGCTGCCCGCTCAAATTCCATAGCTGCAGCTGTTTTATTCATCTTATCACGCAGCTCATCGATAATCTTATCATCCTGTCCCTTGAGAAAATCCGACACTTCCTGAGCCATATTCTTGAAATACTGGCTATCCCGCTTGCAAATCGTATGGGCTTCGCATTGCCCCAAGTGATAATAAAAGCAGACTTTTGCAGGTGGATTGGTACATTTTTTGAATGTAAAAATGCGATCGAGCAGGCGCTTGATTTCATTGGCTGCACCGACATCTGGATAAGGCCCAAAATAAAGACCACCATCCTTTTTGACTTGGCGCGTGATAATCAGACGCGGATAGACTTCGTTGGTAATCTTAATAAAAGGATAGGACTTATCGTCCTTGAGCATGATATTGTACTTGGGCTTATTTTCCTTGATTAGATTGATTTCTAGGAGCAAGGCCTCGATATTAGACTCGGTGACAATAAACTCAAAATCCTCAATCTCGGAAACCAAGGCCTCCGTCTTGGTGTCGTGGCTGCCACGAAAATAAGAGCGAACACGATTGCGAAGATTCTTGGCTTTGCCGACATAGATAATAGTACCGTTTTTGTCCTTGTGAATGTAACAGCCGGGACTGGTCGGCAACAGTTCCAGCTTGGATTGAATTAGCTTGTTTGTAGACATATTTTCCCAAAACCCTATCTTTTCAATAGAAATTTTTCATTTCCTAGAACATGCACTGTTACAAATGTTCATTTCTAGGTTGGTAAATCTTAGACTTACTTTGATTCTTTCGCTCTTTTTTCTAACATTTTCTTTATGAAATAAGGCATTTTGACATTTTCTCTGCCCTTTTTCTCTATCAATTTTTTGACAAATTCAGGCATCTGAAGTTCTTCTGTTTCGCTTAAGATTTGATTACTTTCTTCTGAAGGGGCCAATTCGTCAAAGGTTGTTTCTTCTGGGTGCATGTATCGAAGCTCTTCTGTTTCATGCTGACGAATAGTTGCTAATAATGCAGCGATCAAACGGGAGTCTGTGTTAGGCATTGGTGGACGATGATAAGCCACACCGAGTTCTTGACACAATTCCTGACACTCCACGTCATTATCAAACAGCACCTCGATATGTTCGCTGATGAAACTAATTGGGACAAAGATATAATGTTGCGGATGGGTCGTTTGATCTCGGAGATATTCTAGGACATCTGGCTTGATCCACGGCAAGCCAATATCGCTTTCGCTCTGCCAGGTATTGGTATACTCAGATGGAGCAAGGCCTAGCCGATGTGCAATCAACTGTGAGTTTTCAATAATCTGGTCAATATATGGATCTTCAAAATCAAGGGCTAAAACTGGTACACTGTGAGCTGAAAAGATGACCTTAAAACTTTCATCTTTGACTTGCGTTTGCAAGATTTTCCTGATTTCTTCCTCCCAAAAGCCAAGCAAATGCTCAGCCTGATACCATTCTTTGATAATATGGAATTTAATTGTCTGGCTCGTAATAAATTTTTCATACCCCATAACAGAGTAAAAGGAATAATGCGGTTCTAAAATCAAGCAAATACATTCCTCAATCCCGTCATCCTCCATCTGCTTAATAACATCTGGAATAAAGGGGCGAGAAAATTTATTAGCAAAATAGACAGCATACTCTCCCTTTAAAGCTTCTTCCACCAGCCCAACTTCTGCCCGTGTGATGCGTTGCAGGGGACTGCCACCAATACGCTGATAATTATCATGAAGATGCTGAATCTCCTGATCAGTAGGCCGCACGCCACGACGGATATTCGTAAAAAATTCTGCAATATCCTCAAAAGTATAGCCATCTGGCGATCCAAAGGTCATCATTAGAATAGCTTTTTTAGTCATAAGTTCCTCTTTTTATATAAAATCCTCTGCTATTATAACATGATATCCCCTGAAAAGCAGATAAAAGGAATGTTTTCTAGCTAAATTTAAGAATTATTTGAATCAAGAAACCTTTCTTCCACAATTTTTTCAATCAAACTAATTCACCAATAAAAAATGAAGTGAGCTGTAACACTCACTTCACTGTTATCTGCTATAAAGTTTTTCTACGGCGATGTTTCACAGCACCTGCGAGAAGAGCTGCACCGAGAGTCATTCCAAGGAAGGCTAATTGTTCCGCTTCCGTTCCTGTATTAGGAAGGACAACTGACTGGCTAGGCGAAGCTTTAGGAGTCGCTGGAGTCGATGTAGCATTAGCATTATTATCAGTTTTTGGCTGAGCTTGAGTAGCTACGTTAGCCAATGTTTCAACCGATGCATCCTTCTCATCTTGAGAAGCTGAACTTGCATTCGAAGTCAGAACCGTTTGACTACCTGCACCTGCTGCAGCAAAATTAAGTCCACCATTTGCCTGATAAGTAGTTGTAGTGGCTGATGCTAGGGCTTGGCGCACTTCTTTTGGAAGCAGGTCTAGCAAATAATTGTAATTTGCTAGCAATTCATTGTAGACTGTTTGCAAATCAACTAATTTTGCATTCTCAGTCTCAGCAACAGCTTGTTTGGCCTTCAGGTCAGCCTCTGCTGCAGCCAAGTCTTGCTTAGCTTTTTCCAATTGTTGTGGAGCTGTTTTGAGATCTGCAACTTTCTTCTGAGCCGCTGCTACACGATTTTGAGCAGCTACCAATTCAGCTTTAGCTGCTTCTAGTGCCTTATTCTTGTTTTCCTCAGCCTTCTTCAATGCTGCAAGCTGGTTTTTAGCCTCTTCTAGGGTTGCCTGAGCTTTTTGCAATTTAGCCTGATATGGAAAAAGGGCAGACGCGATTCTTGCTGTTGCTGACTTCAAAGCAGCTTTTTTATCTGACAAGTTTTGTTGAGTCAGAGCTAAGGCTTTCTCAGCAGCTTCAAGATTCTGTTTAGCTTTTACAACAGCAGCCGCACGATCTTTCTGCGCCTTGTATGAATCTGTCAACTGATTGTTTAAAAGATTCAGGCTAGACTCTTGACTAACTTTTTGCGCTTGTAACTCTGCCAAGCGATTCTTCAAGGCTGTCACATTGGCACTTGAAGCAGCCCCACGACTGCCGCCGCTGCGAAGAAGTTTCTCCATCGCCTCAACAGTTAGCAATGTGCCGTTATTAACTCTTTGATTGAAATTCCGAACATTATGGAATCCAACTTCTGAAGTTCCGTATGGAGTTCCAAACTGATTTGGATGAGTGTCATAGGCAGCAGAGATTGCATTGGCCTTGTTATCCATCATTTGGACATAGTGACCGATTTGCGCAAAGATGTTAGGCCCCACCTTCATATAAATGGCATTGGCATCCAGTTGTCTTTCATCAGTTGGCAAGCCGTATTGAGCAGCAATCTTCTGATACAAGGCTTTTTCACTATGCCAGAAATTAACCGCACCTTGAGGATTGAAGCTTATGGCCACGTTTTCATTGCCGATCAGCTTGCCCATGTGCCAGTTAGCCTTCTCAAAGTACAAGGTCTGAATTTGGCTGGCAACATTAGCATATGGATCCACTAAAAGTTCTGGAAGTCCTGCATTACGGCGGTAAGCATTGATGGCCTTAACCAATTCCAAGGCCTGCAAGTTATTCTCCAAGCTCGCTGGGCTAGATGGATTTGATCCGACTGTGATATTGAATTCATTTTGACCACGTTTGTAAAGGGCTAAAGCATCGGCTGCAGCATTTCTTACAGCTTCATTATTCGAATTATCTCGAATATTTTCCAAGAATTGCGAATAGGTCGTATTTCGTAAATCAACCGGCGCTGTACTTGCGTTTTTCTGTTCATGCACCAACTCAGTGTTTGTTGCAGCAATCAATTGCTTGGTCTGCTCTAAGTTGGCCTGAGTTTGATTGATTTTATTTTGGATTTCTGCTTGATTTTGCGGTGCAACACTTGCTGCTTGTTCCGCTTTTGCTAGTTCATTTTTAGCATGCTCCACAGCTGTCTGAGCTTGATTTTCCTGATTTTTAGCAGTTTCTACAGCTGCAGTTTCTGCATGAACTGGTTCTTTGGCCTTGTTTAGTTCAGATTCTGCCACATCCACCAATGATTGCTGACCAGCAATTGTATTTTCTTGGTCTTTAACTGCCTGACTTGCTTCCTGGACTGCAGTTTCTGCTTCTTTGACAGTTTCTGATTTTGCTGTTACTTCTTCATCAGCTTTTTTTACATTGGTCTCTGCTTGAGAAATGTTTTCTTCAGTTGCTGCCTTTTCATTTTCAGTAGCAGTAGCCACCTTCTCTTGAGCCTCTGAAACTGCAGTTTTGGCTCCTTCAAGGTCTGCTTCAGCTTTCTTAGTTTGCTCTTGTTGCTGATTTACATTTTTCTTGGCAGCATCCGCTTTTTCCTTGGCTTCTGCTACATCCGCTGTCGTAATTGGTTTCTCGGTAACTGCTGTTGCCTTTGGTTTCGTAGCCGTTGACTCAACGAGTTCATCCGCTTTTACCTGATGGCTGAGCGCACCAGAAATAATCGTTGTCGCTGCAATGCCAGTTGCTACAACGGATTTACCAATTTTCTTGTCCATAGACATCTCCTTCTAATAGCACATGTATCATTTACATTCAGTCCTATGCTATAATACTAACATAAAATGACTGGTTAAACCAGTCAAAACCATATCATTTAAATAGAAATTTTATTACAATTCTATGACAAAAATCGAACGCTTCATCCTAAGAAAGTGGAAATAGAGCGGATTTAAAGCGTTTTCTAGCTTCTTCCGCTCCATATTCCATTTATTTAGAAAAATTTCTTTACTGCTTATTTTCTTCTGGTGTCACTTGACTTTCAGCCTCTTTTTCTGAAGGAGCTGGTGCATTCGCTTCTTCTACTTTAGGAGTGGCAGGTGAGCTTGACTCTTCCACTGTTTCTTTAGGAGTCTCGCTTGTTTTTTCTTCCTTAGTCTCCTCAGCCGAATTAGCCTCCGTCTCAGTTTTAGTTTCAGTCGGATCTTGCTTGTTGGCTTGAAGCTGATTAAAGAAGGCTTCTGCTTCGGCTAACAAGCCTGCTTTGTCTACACTCGGATCGGATAATTTATCCAATAGAGCATCTACCTTGGCAAATTGCTCATCTGTCCCCTGCTGTTCCTCAAGCATCTTGTGGGCGGATATCAGCAAATTGTAAATTTTAAGATAGGTCTCTTTATCCCTGAGCGCTGCAGATGCTTGCTGTTCTTTTAAGGTTTCAACGATTTGAGCCAAGAACGTTTTCGTTTCTGCTAAAATCGTTTCTCTATCTTTGCGGGCTTCTTGCAAATCAGTACCAAGTGCTGCGAGTTGCTTTTGATAATTTGCTTGCAGAGTCGAATCCGTTACTTTTTCCAAAAGTTCTTGACCTTTTTCGAAGAGAGCTTGGAGAGTTTCTTCTGAGATTTCCTCCGTAGGTTGCGGTGCAAATTCTCCGTACAATTCTTTCAAGAAACCGTAGATAGCCGTCTTATAACTGTGGTCGTCCACCTTTTCGGTATCCAGAATCGTTTTATCCTTGGCTGAAGCAGCCTCGCCACTTGCCAGAGCCTTATCAACTTCGAGCTTGGTTTGATAAAGTTCCAAGAAAAGAACTTTCAGGTCGACCGCTTCAATAAAGGCCTGAGATTTATAAAGCTTGAGCGTCAAATCAGCAACTTTCTTCCGAAGTTCTGGCTTCAAACGAGCATCATCAACCGCAAGATAGAAAGCTTTGAGATACTCGACGGAAGTCACTCCTGTCCGATCTTGATAATCTTGCAGACTTGCCAATAGCTGCTCAATCTCAGCCATCTTAGCTTCATTTTTTTCTACCTTAGCTGCCTGCAATTCACTGAGTAAGCTGGTTTTATTCACATTGTAGCTGTCCGTTTCCAAACGTTTGATTTTGTCAACCAATTCTTGATATTTTTTATCAACTTCGGTCAGCTCTTCCGTTTTCGCTTTTTCATCAACATGAATGTAATGCTTATCAAATTGATCTAGGCTTGCCAAATATCCCTCTGTTGAGTTGCTTGGCAATTGCTTCATGGTTTCTACAAAATTACCGAGAGCTAGCTCGATTCGACGCTGCATGAGCAAGTCTTTAGCATAAATGGTTCGGCTAGCTGCCAAGAGGGCATCCACCTTTTCAAGAACTGCCTTTTCATCATAAGCTCCTGCTTGATAAGCTGATTGCAAGGCTGGGATTTTATTCTTCAAACCTAGATTCAATCCTTTGGATTGGACACGGATGTAGTGGTTGTGATCGCCATGCGGAATGACAAACTGTCCATTTTCAACCTGAATACTGTATGGAGACAGACCTGAACGCAGGGCTGTTGTATAAAGCTCGTTTAGGAAGTCCAGCTCTGGATTTCCAGTTTCTAAAGGAATCCGAACGTGCTCTTTTCGAACAGCGTATGGATGGATATGGGTCGGATCGTAGTCTTGATCCGGATTATTAAAGACAAAGAAACCTTTTGAAATCTTAATTGCTTCACGCGGTACGCCGTAAGTCTTGGAAATATAAGCGATTTTCTCTTCGTCACTTGCGTCACGAGAAAAACGGTCATATTCTGTGCTGACTTGACTGGATTGGCTTGAATCTTTTTGCTTAGCCAGGTTCGCTTCTGCTGCTGCAATCTGATCTTTGGTCAAATCTTTTTTAAAGAAATAATGTGCATGGCCGCCGTGTTGGACAACGTAACCTTCTTCATCTTTTGAGATGACATTCTCAGCATGGAAACCATGATCGTTCTCATCTTTATCAGCTGGTTTGGCTGGCCGACTTGGATTTGCTGGTTGACTAGGCTGGCTTGGTGTACTTGCAGCAGTCTTAGGATAAGTCTTCTGATCAGCAACAGGAATGTTCCGAGCTATTTCTTCTTCTAGGGCAGACAGTTTGCTGTAAGGGATAAAGTGGTAGTGATTTCCATGTGGAATGGCCACTCCTTCTGCGGTCCGTCTAACGATTTTACTTGGATCAAAGACAAGACCATCTTTTTCAACATAGCGTTTTTCTTTTGGTGTACGATAGAGTTTCTCAAGTAAGGTTTGGTAACTTGATGGTGCATCTTCTGCTTTTTCAGCTGGTTTAACTCCGTGCCCAGCATCTGATTGGGCAGGTTTGGACGCTTGAGCTGGTTTAGTAGTCTGTCCCTTGTCAGCTTGATGCGCTGGCTTAGTCGCAGTTCCTGCATGTTGATTTTCTGATGCTTTACCTGTAGGACCAGAAGCCTCTCCTCCTGTATTAAGATTTTCAGCTGGACTAGCTGCTTGCTTGCCTCGCTGCAAGGAATCCCAGTAGGCTTGGGCAGCCGCTAACTCACCTGGCGACAGATCACTTTTGGGAATATAATGTATATGACCGCCATGTGGTACCAGGAAGCCATCTCCTGTATCCGAAATCACATCAGATGGACTGAAAACATAGCCGTCATCTGTTGTATAGGCGCCATTGCTCCGACTCGATGCAGTTCCTTCTGCTTGATAGGTTCTCTTTCCTGCAGCGTAGGCGGCACTTGGACGACTGAAGTCTTGCGTTTTTCTGCTAACAGTTTGGGTAGATTTAGCTTCTGATCCTCTTTCGCCTTCTTCCTTGCTAGGATGGATTTGTCTTTGCCGTGCGATTTCATCAACTGAACGAACATTGCTGGTTTCTTTGGCATTGGTCAGATACAGGTAATATTTTCCTGCAACCTTGATAATATAACCATCTTTCACTTGGTTGACAATATCTGATTCTTGCAATTGATAATTTGGATCCCGCATGATCAACTCTTCACTCAGAATTGCATCAAAGGGAACCTTGCCATTATAGTAATGATAGTGATCACCATGTGAAGTCACATAGCCTTGGTCCGTAATCTTGACAACAATCTGCTCAGCAGTAATGCCTTCTTTGGCCTGAATCTGCTCAGGTGTCAATTTCTCAGTTTTTTGAGATTTATTGTCCTGCTTATTTGCAGATTTCTTCTCTACATAAGCGACACGATTTGTTGCTTGTTCTTGTGGCTTATCTGCTTGATACTGCATGATCGCATACCCGCACACACCAAGTGTAGCCAGTGCCGCAACTGAACTAATAATATATTTCTTTTTCATACATCACCTCAATGTTTTAATTCTTTGGCTAAAATTTCTAAATTATCTTCTAAATTTTCAAGATAGGTCTTATCATTTTCAGGATCTGCTTCCAGAGGATTTAGCACCTTTAGGTTGACTCCTGTCGCCTTCTTCAAAGTTTCGGCCAACTTAGAAGAAGCATTGCTCTCGACAAAAATCGTCTTGACTTTATAGGTCTTGATAAAGTCTTGTATCTCCGTCAACTGTCTTGGACTAGGCTCTTGATCTGGCGCAATGCCTGAAATCCCCAATTGCTTGAGACCGAAACGCTTGGCTAGATAAGAGAAGGCCGTATGCTGGGTCACGAAAGTTTTTTCATCTAGCCTGCTAAAGACTCCTTGATATTTTTGGCTCAGGACCTTTGCCTTCTCTGCAAATTTTTGAGCATTTTTCTGATAGGTATCAGCATTTTTACTATCTAGCTTGGACAATGCTTGAGCGATGAGTTGCGCTTCTTCTGCCACTTTTTCAGGATCCAGCCAAGTATGTGGATCATAGAGGGTCTTTTCATCAATCCCTTCCTCAGCAGACACTTCTTCTAAGCCAGCCACCTTGTCCAACTGCATCCCGTTGCTAGCTTCTACGACCGCTACTTTGGACTTTTGTAAACTAGGATCTAGACTACCAGCCCAAGACTCCAAAGTCCGCGAATGATACACAAAGACATCCGCTTCATAAATAGCTGCTACATCGCTGGCTGACGGCTCAAATTCATGAATCCCTGCGCCTGACTGAATCATTCGGACATCGTTCAAATCTCCCGAGACTTCTTTGACCATCGAATAAATCGGATAAAAACTCGTGACAATATTGAGCCCGCGTTTGCTGCCAGTACCACTTGCTTCCTTTTTGCTACAAGAAGCAAGGCCAAGCCCCAGCAAGACTAGACTTAAAGCTATCAAGACTTTTTTGATTTTCATTCCAACTCCTTAACCAGTTTAGCAATCATTCAAAGAAATAACTATTTTCAAAACATTCTTTACCAAGAATTGCTTTCAAAAATAGCCTCTTTTGTTAACTGGTTTATTAACTAGTTAAGATAATACTCCTTTTTATTTTTTCTGTCAAGAAGGAAGTTTGAATTTTTTCAAAAAATTTTCCAGCTCTTCATCCAAATAAAAAAAGAGTGTGGGACAGAAATCGGTAATTCGTTAGAATTCGATTTCGTTGTCCCACCTCCGCACAGTTGAGTAGGGCTGTAAAAGCTTATGAAATCAGCCTAGTAGAGCCCCCATTCAACCACTGCGTCTTGCTCGACAATCCAAAGACAATTGAGAGGCTAGGACTTTTGTCCCAGCCTCTTTGAGAAATCGATATCTACATTTTGCTACTTGATAAAAAGAACTAGTGTTCACTATCCCTACTATTGGCTCGAATTTCTTCCAACATTTTGGCTTCTTCGGCTGTACATTCATAGTTTTCCAGCAAGTCAGGACGACGCTCATAGGTCTTTTTCAGACTTTCATAGAGACGCCACTTGCGGATATTTTCATGATGACCACTCATGAGGACTTCAGGAACAACCATGCCCCGATAGTCGTAAGGACGAGTGTACTGAGGATACTCCAAGAGTCCAGACGAAAAACTGTCATCTGTATGACTGACTTCCTTGCCAATAACCTCTGGAATCAGGCGAACTGTCGCATCAATCATGGTCATAGCCGCCAATTCTCCTCCGGTCAGGACATAGTCACCTAGCGAAATCTCGTCCGTCACCAAGGTCTTGATCCGCTCATCATAGCCTTCATAATGACCACAAATGAAAATGAGTTCCTCTTCCTTGGCCAGCTCCTCAGCATAGGCTTGGTCAAAAGTCCGTCCGGCAGGATCCAGCAAAATCACGCGCGGTTGCTTCTTTTCAATAGCATCATAAGCATCAAAAATAGGCTGAGCCCGCAGCAGCATGCCCTGACCGCCACCGTAGGGCTCGTCATCCACATGCCGAGATTTTTCCGCATTTTCTCGAAAATTGTGATAGTTGATCTCCAAGAGACCTTTTTCTCGCGCCTTTCCCACAATCGAGTGCTCCAAGGGAGCAAACATCTCTGGAAAGAGGGTCAAAATATCAATCTTCATCGTCCAGTCCTTCCGGTATCTCTACATCAACCCGACCTTGCTCGATGTCAATTCCCAGCACCACTGGCGGAATGTAAGGCAGTAGCAAATCACGCTTACCTTTACGTTTGACTACCCAGACATCATTGGCTCCTGGCTGGAGAATCTCCTTAATCGTACCTAGCAGAACATCATTTTCATAGACCTCAAGGCCGATGATTTCATGGTAGTAAAATTCCCCATCTTCCAAATCAGCCAAGTCTTCTTCGGCTACTTTCAGACTAAAGTCACGAAATTTTTCGATGTCATTGATATGATACATCCCCTTAAACTTAATAATATCAAAGTTCTTGGCCTTGCGGTGGCTGGCAATCTCCACATCCATAACAAACTGGTCTTTCTTATCGAAAAGGGCCAGTTTATTACCTTTTTTAAAACGCTCTTCCGCAAAATCTGTCACTGATAAAACCCGCATCTCGCCTTGCAAACCTTGGGTATTGACGATTTTACCAACATTAAAATAATTCATTATTACTCCAGTTAATCTTTTTACTATTCGTTTTATTGTATCATTTTGCTGGCTTTTTCTCAAGACAGGCAGTTAGCCCAAACAGCGGAAAAGCCTATAAGTCAATGCCTTTTTCTTTGAGATTTTGCAGGCATTCCTCATAGTAAGCCACATCATGCTCAGGATAAATAGTGCTCGCAACAGCTATTTCTTCCAGATGCACATAGGCTGGACAGATCTTACCACGATAGTCCCGCTCTAGCCACTCTGGGGACACACGATAACCTCGCTTGCTCATCTCCTCCATAATCAGCTCATGGTAGCGGTAAAGCAAGTAAGGAGAGTGAGTAAAAACATAGTCAACGGTCGCATGTTTCTTGCCCCAGCCATTGCCACGAAGAGCGCAGCATTCCCGATGCTGACCAAGCAGTTGCGGACGGGGAAGTTTGGGAATCAGTGCTTGATGCCAGAGTCTCATTCTAACCTCCATATAGTAAAAACAAAGCAATCTTTTATTGCTCCAAATATCCTTTGACTACTATAAAATTTCATTTTAATAATCGCTGAAACGTCTATGTTTGATTTCAAAATCGAAATAATTCTCCTCCTGAAGTCGGTGGAAAATGTCTCGGTAGGCTTCTTCGTCAAAAGAATCCCCTCGATAAAGAATTTCAAAACTAAGATCCTCATATTCCAGAAAGGCATTGGCTGAGCGGAAGCCCTTGCTGTGATAGAAATCCCAACGAGCTTGGCGCTGCTCCAGATTGTCACATGGCTCGTCTAGGCGCTCAATTTCTAAAAGCATCGTTCGCTGATAGAAATTGACCAGCTTTTCGATGATTTCACCGCCATAGCCATGGCTGCGCAGGTGAGGCATAATCGCAAAGAAGCTAACATAGAAGGCTTGCGCGTTGGAGATGGCAAAGGCAAAACCAACAAATTCCTTTTCATGATAAAAGGCGAAAAAATTAGCATCTTCCTGTTCCTCATATCGTAAAAATTCACTGAGCGGTATCCTTTCCTCTTCTGGGAAAGCTTCATTATTCAAGGCTTCTACCTTATCCAAATCTGGAAAATCTGCTGTAATGATCTGGCTGGTTAAGCTCATAAAATCACTCCTTTTCTAGTGATAGTATAACAAATTTTACAACTGGTTTCAAAAAAGAGGCTGGGACAAAAGTCCTAGCCTCTCAATTGTCTTTGGATTGTCGAGCAAGACGCAGTGGTTGAGTGGGCTCTATTACGCTGATTTCATCAGCTTTTACAGCCCTACTCAACTGTGCGGAGGTGGGACGACGAAATCGAACTCTAACGAATTACCGATTTCTGTCCCACTCTCTATGTATCGATTCTCTTCATATAGATTCTCTTCATATAATAGAAAAGTGTCGAATGCCTAGTTAGAATCGCTTGGACTACCAGCGAAGAGAACTTATCCTAGCTGCTACTTCACTATTTCACGTAAATTATCCAAATGCTGGTTATCAGTCACAGCTATAATGCTGACACCTGCTGGCCAAACAAAGTCTGGGGTAAATTGGCTTTCCAAAGGCTGATTTTTTGTCAGACGATAGCCGATAATATTAAGACGATAAAGCCTACGAGCGTCTACTTCACGGACCGTTTTCCCGACCCAGCTAGCAGGCAGTTCAAACTCAGCCACCACTACATCGTCATCCAACTGGAAGACCTCAATCGAATGGTTGAAAAGAATGGTCTTAGCCAATGAAATACCAGCCTCCACTTCAGGCAGGATAACCAAATCAGCTCCCACCTTTTCCAGTACCTGCTGGGTTACTTCATCCTTGACCTTGGCAATGACATTTTTTACGCCCAATGCCTTGCAGTGCATGACCGCTAGGACGCTGGATTCCAGACTTTCTCCCGTCGCTACGACGACCGTATCACAGGAACCAACGTCCGCCGCCTCCAAAAGCTCCATATCGGTAATGTCCCCAATCACACCAACGGCAATCATGTCTTCATACTGATTGATTGTCTCTTCGTGATTATCAATCGCAATGATTTCTACATCTTGAGAAATCAAGGCCTCGATGATACTCTGTCCAAAAATCCCCAAGCCGAGGATTCCAACTGTTTGATTTGCCATTTCTTTTCTCCTATCCAATCATAATGTCCGCCTTGCTGTAATGCAAGGTTGCAGCCTTCTTCGGTTGGTAATGGTTAAGACTGACCATAAGCGTCAGCGGCCCCACCCGTCCAATAAACATCAGCAGCATAATCACAATCATACCAGCTGTATTGAGGCTGGTAGTGATATTGGCCGTCACGCCAACTGTAGCCAGTGCTGACACAGTCTCAAATATCAGATAAATAAAGCGATGACTGCTGTCGGTCACTAGCCCCAGTGCTAAAAGTCCGAGCAGAAATGTCAGCTGAAAAATCACTGTCACACCAAAAGCCTTCTGCACTAGCTGAGGAGCCAATGTCCTCCGCCCTATATTGGTATGATGCAAGCCCAGAATTTCCTTTCGGGCAAAAAGCAAAAGAACTAAGAAGGTCGTAATTTTCAGACCGCCCGCTGTACCACCCGGAGCTCCTCCTAGAAACATCTGGAGCAGATAGATAAACAGGGTTACTGGACGAGCAGCCGTATAATCTATAGAAGCAAAGCCAGCTGTCCTCATACTGACTGTCTGGAAAAAGCTGACCAGTAGCTTATCGCCAAAGGAAAGATTGCCAATCGTTCCAGGATTATTATACTCCGTCCAAAGACTCGCGACCGTCCCAATAACGAGGAGACCAGCAGTCAGCAGTAAGACTACCTTAGTATGAAAGTGCAGCCCCTTCTGTTTTCCTCCCAATTTAGTAGCCAAGTCAAACCAGACCATAAAGCCAAGTCCTCCAGTAATGATGAGGAGAGCCAAGGTGATATTGACCAAAACATCTGTCTGCAAGCCTAGTAGGCTATCATTGCCAAAATTATCAAAGCCCGCATTACAAAATGCAGAAATGGCTAGAAAGATAGAATTAAAAATCCCTTTTCTCAGACCAAACTTGGGAATGAAGCGAATCATGAGAAGGAGAGCGCCCAGTCCTTCGATAGTAAAAGTCGTGATAAAAATAGAACGGACAAATTGACCTAAGGTACGATTGTGACCATAACTAAAACTATCCCGCAGAATACGGCGATCCTTGAGACTGAGCTTTTTCCGACTTTCCATGGTGAAAAATCCGATAAAGGTCAGGATTCCCAAACCACCAATTTGAATCAGCAGCATACAAAGGAGCTGGCCCCAGACATTGTAGGTATCCACAACCGATCGTGTAAAAAGCCCTGTCACACAGACCATCGAGACAGCTGTAAAAAGATGATCCAGATAGCCCGCTTGGGAACTTGCCGTCTGCACCCAAGGCAGACTGAGTAGCAAGGAGCCACAGAATATCACCAGAAGAAAAGACAAGATAATCTTTTGCGCTGGTGACAAGCGTGAAAATAAATGCTTCATAAAGTTTCCTTTCCTGATCTAATAAAAGCAGAGGCCAGCTCTATCTGTCTCTCTCTTTCCCTGATAGCCAGCTGCAAATCATTCGTACTCTGCAAGTTTCTGACTTTGATGGCATAATCCGCTGCGACAATAGCATGTCCCCGCATGTGGCCTGTTGCGACTGCTTGGGCAAAGACACGAGCAGCATATTTACCGATTTGTGATTGAGCTTGCTGAGACAGTTTGTTAGCCAAGAAACCAGCCTGCCTTAGTTCATAGGCAGATGCCCTCCCATCAAGTCGAGCCTGAAAAACCTCTCTTACCTGAGTCGAAATCTTCTGCTTTTCAATCTCATCTTCCGCATCAATCAGATCTATAAAGCTTGACGCCATTTTCATAGCCCATCGAGCCAGTTGCCCCTGAGGAAGCTGTTCCAAAACAAGCTCCAATTCCAATCTCTTCTCACTATCATCCAGAATTTTTAGCTTATAAGGACTCGGTAAAATCACTTGATCATTCTCATAAGACTTGCGCTCATGAGCGTTCCAAGCATAATCTTCTGACTTCATATGTCCTCCGGTTTCGAATTTATTTGAATTCGAGTGTAGATTTTGCGTTTGTCTTAACTGAAATACTTGGTTCTCGCAGAGCTCGAACTGCATCAATGGCCCTAAATTCAACTACACCTAACGGCTTGTTTCATTAAGGGCCATAGAAAAACGGGACACATGGCCCCGCTGCTTCTTATTTCTCATCAATGACGATGCGAACTTTTTTGTACTCGGTTGGGACAGAGTAAACAATCGTCCTTATAGCGGAGATAGTACGACCTTTACGACCGATCACACGTCCAACATCGCTTGGATCAAGATCAAGATGATACTCTAAAAACTCAGGTGTATCTTCAATCTTGATAGTTAAGGCATCTGGCTGTGAAATCAAAGGTTTCACTATCGCAATAATGAGATTTTCAATCGTGTCCATATATCAACCTGCACTTCTATTATTTAGAGTATTTTGAATCGTGGAATTTCTTCAAAACACCAGCTTTTGAAAGAATGTTGCGAACTGTATCTGAAGGTTGAGCTCCATCAGCCAACCATGCAAGAACGCGATCTTCTTTCAATGTCACTTGGTTTTCTTCAACAAGTGGGTTGTAAGTTCCAACTGTTTCGATGAAACGTCCATCACGTGGTGAACGTGAGTCTGCAACGTTGATACGGTAGAAAGGTTTTTTCTTAGAACCCATACGAGTCAAACGGATTTTTACTGCCATTTTTAAAATTTCTCTCTTTTCTTATTTTTTATTTCGGTGAAATAGCTGAGCTATTTAGCACATGTTCTATTATAGCAGATTAAAAACAGCTGTCAAGTTTTTTTCTTGACAGACTTAAAAATTTTTTAAAGCATCAATTTTTTAATTTCTTCATAAGAAGATATCGTATAAGTCGGCTGCGCACTGCTAGTGTTAATCAGCTTTTTGGGATTGTACCAGATAGAGTCCAGTCCAGCATTATTAGCGCCAGCAATATCTGCCGTCAAGGAGTCTCCAATCATCAAAGCCTGAGACAGGACAAAATCGGGTATCTGCTCTGCTATTTTCTCATAAAACAAAGCTTCCGGCTTCTGAGTTCCCATCTTTTCCGAAATGAAAATGTGATTAAAATAGGGCGCAATATCGGAATGAGCCATGCGACCGGTCTGAATAGCCGTGATACCATTGGTCGCCCCGTAAATCTCATAGTCAGCTGCTGTCAGACTGTCCAAAAGCTCGCTAGCACCAGCGTAGGTTTGTCCTTGCTGAGCAATGTGCTGCTGATAGAGAAGGGCCAACTCGGATCCATCCTTCTCAATGCCAAAATGGGCAAAAAGACGAGAAAAGCGCGTATTGACCAGCTTTGGCTTGGTGATTTTCCCCTGCTCTAGATCCCGCCAAAGCCCCTTGTTCATGGGAATATAATAGTCTTTGTAAGTCTGAATATCCGTAACGCCCTGCTCCTTCAAAAAATGAGTCAGGGCAATGTCTTCTGCCGTATCAAAATCCAGCAGCGTATGGTCAAGGTCGAAAAGTAGAAATTTGTATGACAAGGTTGGAATCCTTTCTATAACTGTAGTAGCTTCATTATACCACAAGCCACAAAAAACCAGCCGCTCAAAAATAAACGGCTGGTTTCTAATCTACTTCACCACTGGTATCCAGAGTGCCATTTGATAGTTTGGTGGCTCTTGTTTCGATTCTGCTGCACTACCAAACAGCATCTTCCTTTTTCTCACTTCTTCTACTCTTTTTTATAGTGAATACACAAATCTCTAAATTTATTATCTAGTGCTGCAATATCATACAAGACTTCTGACAGTTTTTGGTAATCTTCCTTGATACAAAATAGATGAGCTTGACCAAACAATTTTGCTAAATTTTCTTTTAGTTCAGATCTGACCGTATCGTGGTCTTTTAAGAAGTTGCTCATGTATATATTTCTGATAGAAGCTAATTTGAAGCTAAAGTATTGATGAAGATGCTTTTGTTCTTCATTCAAGCCATTGTCCGCTACCGACTTAGCATATCTTACTATCACGTTCTCCTCACCGTCTTCATATCGTTGCTTCATCAACATAGATATTTTCTGGTAAACTTCTTTGGAAGTAGGAGATTTGATTTTTTTAAAGTTTCCCCACATGGAGAAAGAACCTCTTTTATAGTCGATATTTTTAGCTTCACAGGCTTTCGAAAATTCTGAGAAAGTCATTTTCATACAAGCAAAGCCTGCTGGATCATGGAAATAGATAAACTCATCATCTAGATCATAAACTGAAACAAAATGGTCCACCCCATACAAATGAATATGATTGGGATTATAGGTCAGATAACCCATGTCCAAAGGGCCAAGAACAACTGGCCCACTGAGCAAGAATTTACTTAAGATCGTTCTGATAGAGAGAAGATCCACCGCACTTGAATCCTTTATATAGTATTCATCGTATGTAAAACCCAGAATGTTTAAAGAATGGCTGATAGAACTATCTGGCATCCCATTATCAAAGAAGACTAAGGGATATTTTTCATCTTCCTTTATAATACTAGCACCATTTCCCATCACCATAATAGCTTCCAAAAACTCAGGGCGAACATCATAACCATACGAATGCAGCACCATCGCAAGTGAATATGTATAACAGAGAGAAACGTCCCCAAAATACATCTGCATAGCACCTCCTCCTCTGTAATTGACACCTAAAAAATGACTTGCAATCACCATTTTATTTCACCACAGGTATCCAGAGTTCCATTTGATAGTCTGGCGAGGACATGTCTCCCTCGGTGTAAACTTCAAAGTCTGGTGCTCCTGAGTGGCGATAACCTGTTTCTGGGAAGAAGACTTCCAAAACATATTTCCAAGCATGGTGGATGCTGGCAGGTATAGCCCCCTTGACTGGTACGATGGCATATTCAGCTGCTGGGATTTCCTTGATAGAAAGGCCTAGGGCTTCTGCTTTCGCTTTATCCGTCACATCATAAGCCGCCATGTAGTTAATGATTTCACCCTCTTTGACATCAGAGCAGAGGCCAAAGGATTGGCCACTGCCCATACTTTCTAAGCTTTCAAAGCTGTGATTTGCATAGAGCTGCTCCCAAGCAGATGGGCACTGGCTATTGTCGATAGCTTCCAATAGGACGCCTGCTACAGTAAAAGCAGGTTTCTTTTGAATCTTGATATCCATATTCTTTCCTCCTGTAATCTTTAAGGATAATTGAAGTCTAGGAAAGACCCGATAAGGTTTTCCATTTCGAACTTCTGAGGGAGTCGCATCATGGAATTTTTTGAAGGCTGCGCTGAAGGCATCCGAAGACTCATAGCCGTATTTCAGTGCTATATCAATGACTTTCTCAGAGCTTTCTCGCAAGTCCGTCACAGCTTCAGACAGCCTGCGGTTGCGCAAGTATTCTGCTAAAGTCATATCTGCTAGAATAGAAAAGAGCCTGCTGAAGAGAGCATAAGAATAGCCTGACAGCTGTTGGAATTGCTGCAAGTCCATTTCTGCGTCCAGCTTACTTTCCAGATATTCCATGGTTCGATTGAATTGATGCATCATATTCTTTTCTGCTTACCTCCTAACTATAGTCTAACAGATATAAGATACTTCCGCCCTAGAATTTTTGTACAAGATTTAGAGGGGGATTTTACAACCTATCCTGTAGCTTCTCCACAAAGAGATAGGCCGCTGGGCAGGTCAGGGTATTTTTGATTGTCAGATGATTAATCTGATGAATCTTCTTGCGGTCTGTGTGAGGGAACTCTCGGCAGGCCTTGGGACGGACATCGTAGATTGAGCAGAGATTGTCACCACCTAAAAAAGGACAAGGCATGGCCTTGAAAACCTTGTCGCCGTCTTCATCCACCTGCAGAAACTCCTCTTCAAAAGCCGGCAGCTTCATCTTGAAATACTTGGCAATACGGACAATATCGGCTTCCTTAAAGTCTGGTCCTAACGTCTTACAGCAATTGGCGCAGGCTGTACAGTCAATTTCCTCAAAGACCTCATCATGGATTTGCTGGGCAAGCTTATCGAGATTTTTTGGTGGCTTTTTCTTAAGATTGGCTAAAAATTTTCGGTGCTCTTTCTGCTTTTGCAGGGCTAGTTGGTGGTATTTTTCAAGGTCAATTTCTTGAGTCATAAACTACTTTCTAATCAGTTGATTTTCGTTAGCATTATATCATAAATTTCAAAAAAATGAGACTGGGACAAAAGTCCTAGCCTCTCAATTGTCTTTGGATTGTCGAGCAAGACGCAGTGGTTGAGTAGGCTCTACTACGCTGATTTCATCAGCTTTTACAGCCCTACTCAACTGTGCGGAGGTGAGACGACGAAATCGAATCTAACGAATTACCGATTTCTATCCCACTCTCATTTACTTTGTTTTAAAGATTGTTAGTTGGGCCTTTTTCGTCAAGGCTCCATGTTTCTTCTATGTAGGAAATAACAGAAGCCAAAGTTTCTCGGTCACCTTCAAAAGAGATTAAATATACTTTGTCGTCTTTTTGGAAAACCCAAGAAACCACTAGCTGCCCTGATTTCATAATTACATTCAGTTGGAAAGCTTCATTGCCAGAAACAGTGGATTTTGCTCCCCACATTTTTTCTACATCTTTATTATCATTCCAACTATAGGCTAGTCGCTGGGCAATTAGCTCAGCATTGAAAGTTTCCCCATCTTGGACATGAGCTTTTTCTCTAGTATAGCCATTCATGGTAACGATATTATAAGCTGAGCCATCCGTGAACTGAACGCTGTCGCCACCATCTAAGTCGGTGAACTTGATCCAATTACTTGGAATATCGATATAGCCGTAATCAGCCGAACCAATGCGCTTGGTCTCGGTTGTAGTAGAAACATCTTTGTCACTAGCTTTAGCAGATTTGCTGCTATCTTTTTGAGAAACTTGACTGGATGTACTACTAGAAGTAGACGATTTCCGATTACCATAATTTTTAATAAGGCCACAAGAGGACAGAGACAGACCAACCAGAACTGTCAAAAAACTAAGAAAATATTTTTTTGTCATAATACCCCCCTTTTTTAACTACATGGACCCGAACTATCTAGATTTTCATACTATCGAAACATTATAGATAACATCAACTTTTCAAGATTACTTCCCTATCTTATTTTTGGAAACAGATCTACTGTTTTTCTTCGCTTTGTAATACTGAACTCAGGCGATTAAAGCCGACTTTATTCCTCATCCATACTCAAGACGCTGAGGAAGGCCTCTTGTGGGACTTCGACAGATCCGATAGCTTTCATCCGTTTTTTACCGGCTTTTTGTTTCTCTAGAAGTTTGCGCTTCCGAGAAACGTCACCACCATAACACTTGGCCAAGACATTTTTACGCAGAGCCTTGATATCAGTACGAGCCACAATCTTATGACCAATAGCTGCCTGAATAGGTACTTCAAACTGCTGACGAGGAATGATTTTCTTGAGCTTGTCTACAATCAGCTTACCACGCTCATAGGAGAATTCCTTGTGAACAATGAAGCTAAGAGCATCAACCTTGTCGCCATTAAGGAGAATATCCATCTTCACCAGCTTGGACGAGCGATACTCAGAGATTTCGTAGTCAAAGCTAGCATAACCACGAGTAGAGGACTTGAGCTTGTCAAAGAAGTCAAAGACAATTTCAGCAAGCGGGATCTGATAGATGACATTGACCCGATTATCGTCGATATAGTCCATGGTCACAAAGTCACCGCGCTTACGCTGAGCCAACTCCATCACTGCTCCGACAAATTCCTGAGGCACCATAATCTGCGCCTTGACATAAGGCTCTTCGATAGAATCAATCTTGGTTGGGTCTGGAAACTCGCTCGGATTGGACACATCAATCGAAGCACCATCCGTCATATTGACCTTATAGATAACGGACGGTGCCGTCATAATCAGATCAATATTAAACTCACGCTCCAAACGCTCCTGAATGACGTCCATGTGCAGTAAGCCCAAGAAGCCACAACGGAAACCAAATCCTAGCGCCTGTGATGTTTCTGGCTCAAACTGCAAGCTGGCATCGTTTAGCTGGAGCTTTTCAAGAGCCTCACGTAAGTCATTGTATTTATTGGACTCGATAGGATAGAGACCAGCAAAAACCATCGGGTTCATCTGCTTGTAGCCATGCAGAGGTTCTGTTGCTGGATTATCAGCCAAGGTTACAGTATCTCCGACCCGGGTATCCTGTACAGTCTTGATAGAGGCTGCGATATAGCCGACATCCCCTGTCGCTAAGAAATCGCGGCCAATGGCCTTGGGCGTAAAGATGCCGACCTCAGTTACATCAAAGGTCTTGCCATTGCTCATGAGCTGAATGGTATCTCCCGGCTTGACCACACCGTCCATTACTCGCACTTGCAGGATTACCCCACGATAGGCGTCATAGACTGAGTCAAAGATTAATGCCTTGAGTGGTGCTTCTACACTTCCAGTCGGAGCTGGAACTTTCTCCACAATCTGCTCTAGAATATCTTCAATCCCGATACCAGCCTTGGCAGAAGCTAATACGGCTTCGCTAGCATCTAGTCCAATCACATCTTCAATCTCAGCTCGCACCCGTTCTGGATCCGCAGCTGGCAGGTCAATCTTATTGATAACCGGCAGGATTTCCAAGTCATTGTCAAGCGCTAGATAGACATTAGCCAAGGTCTGAGCTTCAATCCCCTGAGCTGCATCAACGACCAAAATAGCTCCTTCACAGGCTGCTAACGACCGCGATACTTCATAAGTAAAGTCCACGTGTCCCGGAGTATCAATCAAATGGAAAATATAGGTCTCCCCGTCCTTTGCGGTATAATTGAGCTCGATAGCATTGAGCTTAATGGTGATACCGCGCTCCCGCTCCAAGTCCATGCTGTCCAAGAGTTGGGCCTGCATTTCCCGACTGGAAACCGTCTCCGTCGCCTCCAAAATCCGGTCAGCCAAGGTTGATTTCCCGTGGTCGATATGGGCAATGATGGAGAAATTGCGAATCTTCTCCTGTCGTTTTTTCAAATCTTCTAAATTCATTTTTCTCTTCCTTTTAGGGTATTCTATTTATTATATCATGATTTGTCGAAAATAAAAACGACTGTAAGCAAGACAGTCGACTTAATTTTCCATTTATCTAAAGTCTCATAAATACGGAGACGATTAGTCATGGACTTTTCTGAGTTTTTCAAGAGTTTCTAGGAAAATAGCTGGCGCTTCAGCCGTAAATTCCAGCACTTCGCCAGTCCGAGGATGGGTGAAGCCCAGTGTTCGCGCGTGCAAAAATTGACCATGGCCCTTCAGAGTCTTACGAGGTCCATAAACCTCATCGCCAGCGACTGGATGGCCGATATAAGCCATATGGACACGGATTTGATGCGTCCGCCCCGTCTCCAGCTGCAGCTCAACCAGCGTATATTCCCCAAAACGTTCCAAGACTTGGAAACGTGTCAGAGCGGGTTTCCCCTTGGCTGTAACCGCCTGTTTCTTGCGATCTTTTTCACTACGGCCAATCGGTGCCTCAATCACTCCGCGGTCATTAGGCAGATTTCCATGCACAATCGCCCAGTATTTTCGCAGGGATTTCTTATCCTTGAGCTCGTCTGCAAGTGCCAGATGGGCTTGGTCATTCTTGGCAATCATCAAAAGGCCAGAAGTGTCCTTATCAATGCGATGGACAATCCCCGGACGCAACACACCATTGATGCCAGAAAGGTCTTTGATGTGGTACATGAGAGCATTGACCAGAGTACCGCTGGTATGGCCAGCTGACGGGTGAACCACCATGCCTTGCGGCTTGTTGACGACAGCAACATCCTCATCCTGATAGACGATTTCTAGCGGAAGATCCTCTGCCACATACTCAACCACTTCTGGCTCAGGTACTTCATAGGAAATGACATCACCTTCTTTGACGGCATACTTAGCTTTTTTTGTCTCTCCATTGACCAAAATCTGGCCATTTTTTATCTGCTCATTGGCTAAACCACGGGACAGCTCTGTCAGATCAGCCACTGCCTTGTCCAAACGCAGGCCTGCGGCAGTTGCATCAATTTTCAATTCCATTTGTTTCTTCCTTCAAAATTACCAGTAATAAAATCGCTACTCCAACAGTCAGGTACATATCCGCTACGTTAAAAATAGCAAAATTGACAAAATCTAACTGGAACATATCCACTACAAATCCCTGCTGGATCCGGTCAATGAAATTGCCCAAACCACCAGCAATAATTAGAATTAGTCCGGACAGCAACCATTTGGAGCCCTGAATATTTTTAATCAGATACCAAACAGCAACTCCAATCACGGTACAGGTAATCAAGGCGAAAAACCACTGCTGATTTTCCAAGATAGAAAAGGCGGCACCAGTATTTCTCAAGTAAGTCAAACTGACAATCTTAGGAATAAACTTCCTGACCTGCCCCAAGGAAAAATTGGAAACAATATAATACTTGACCGCTTGATCAAGAACAATCAAAAGAACAACTAAAAAAGGAATGGTAATCTTTCGTTTCATACTTCTCTTTTCTGTGCAAAATATTCTTTCATAACAGCTACAAAGGCTTCTCCAACCTGACTCAAGTCCACGTCTTCCCGCTTGACATAAACCATGCGATTATCCAAATTGTCTCGGAGCTTAATGACAGTGATCCCATTGACACTATTGCTGTCCAAGAAACCGGAGCCCGTTGCATAAGCATCCGTCCGCTCCAAAATCCCATTCAGCGTAGCCCGGTCCGTTACATTAAACATCTGGGAGCTGGCACTGGTATCGACAAAATTCTCTGAATAATAGAGATACTCGTCCTTTTCCTGAGTGAAGCGAACCGTCGGCAAATCTGCCAAGTCCTCCATGACCAACTCTTCCTTTTGAGTCAGAGGATGATTTTCCCGCAAATAAATGTGGGTCTGGAAAGGAATTAGCTCAATGACCTCCAAGCCGAGCTTCTCCACCCGCTGCATAATGCCCTTGCTATTCTGATTGTTGAGATAAATAATCCCAATCTCGCTGTGGCCTTGGGCTACTTCGTCCAAAATCTGCACGGTCGTTGATTCAAAAATCCGGAAATTCTTATATTCTGGATACTTCTGAGAAAACTCCGTAATCAAAGGCGGCAAAAAGTCATAGTGCTGCCCGGCAATGGAAAATTCATCCTTTTCCTCTTCAGGATTAGCATACTGATTTTGAAAGACATCGAAGCCTTTGACCAATTCCTGAGCTCTCTCGTAAAATTCCATGCCGCGCCGAGTCAGAAAGGTTCCGCTACTTGTCCGGCGGAAAATCTTAAATCCCAGTTCCTTTTCCAAATCTCGCACCGCGATAGATAGACTGGGCTGGCTGACATACATTTTTTCTGCTGCTTCACGGAAGGTTCCGCTGTTGGCAATGGCCACTACATAACGCAATTGTTGAATATTCATATCTTTTTCCTTTTACAAATACTCCTAATTATATCATAAACTCAGCCTTCCTCAAAGGTAGGCAGTGACTTTCCTCTTGGAAATACATCTCCGAAATCTGCCTCATTTGCCCAAAATATCCTTTGCATACAAGAAGGTGACATAAAGAACGACGAGCAGGGCTATTAAGACCTCAAAAGTAAGCAGAATTTGCCCAGCTAGACCAAGATTCAATGCGTTTAAAGATTGCTTCAAGGCCACAGCCGAAATGACCAAGGGGAAGGTAAAGGCAGAAAATCCTGCCGAAAAAGGACGATTGAGCAAACGAGGAAGTTGCCACAAAATAAAGGCATAAAAGCATTGTCCTGAAATCAAGAGCAAGCTCAACAAGACAGGATTTAGCTGAGGAAAAGTCGCCACATAAGCCGCTGTCATCAAGGAAATAGGCGCACAAATCGTTGTCGTGTTTGGACGAACATTCTCTGCTAAGCCGATTTTATAAGTTTTATAAAGGACGATTGGCAAGACCAAAATAGTCGCTAAAAGTCCGTACCAAAAGACCAGCTGCCCCAAAACTAACTGCTGGGGAACTGCAATTGTCAGAGGAGCGACACCAATCCCGACAAATAAGACCGTCCAAGCAGGAAGGACATTCTCCCACTTGAAAGGAAATACAAAAGCTAGAATATAGTAGACCATCAAGAAAACCAGCCCGCTAAAGCTCAGCCACCACAGCACTTGCGCACTAATTTGGGCAAAATTCCCCAAGAAAGTCCAGCTCGCTAGATAAGTCGAAGCTACCATTCCCTGCATAAAAAAGGTCGGGAAGACCGAGGCCACTAGCGCTTGACCTAGTTGCTCTTTGACTTGCTTGGTATGCGTCAGCATTCCCATCACTAGATGGAGGAAAAACAAGAGTGCCAGACCTGCTAAAAGATAGCGCAAGAACTGACTGACATCACCGACTAAATTTCCCAAGGCTAGTAGGCCTAGCACCAAGCCCGCCTGAACCAAGTATGGCTCTTTTCTCTTTATCATCAACAGATCTCCTAACCTTAAAAGCTCTTTTCTTCGAAAGATAATTCTTCTATTTTCTCTTTAAATAAACTGTTTCCGATTTTCGTTTAAAGCCTAATCTTTCATACAGTCTTAAGGCACCAATATTTTGAGCTTCTACTACGATTTGACAGACTTGTCCATTTCGGCCAGAAAGGTCATTCAGGATAGACCTGACTAGGTGACTCCCCAGTCCCTGTCCCTGAAAGGCTTGATCCACAGCTAAGGCGAACAGATGATTACTTCCAAAACTTGTATCCACTGAGCAAGACGCCACAATCTGACCGTCTTTTTTCAGGACATAGAGCAGGCTATCTGGGCTCTCCAGTGCTTGACTGGCATAGTGAAGCGCAGTATCCATGGGCATTTCAAAAATCTGCGACTGAAACGCTGCAATATCTGCAACCATTTCCTTTCTACCCAGCAAAACTTCCACGTCGTCTTTTTCTTCTTCAGGAAAATTTCCCGCTGCCTGCTCCAGCCAGATTTCCGTTTCTTTCAAATCATAATCAAACTTCTCAGCAAAGGTCGGATGATCTGCTAAAAACTTGACTTCACTGATGTATTCGATTTGGGATAAATCGTATTTCTCTGCAATTTTGGAAAATTCCTGCAAAAGAGCGCTCCCTATGCCCTGTCTGCGATAGTCAGGCAACATATAGACAGATACCTCTGCTTGACCGGGCTCATCCGCATAAACCGATAAAAAACCGACCGTTTGATGATCTAAATTTGCCAGAAAAAAGGTTGGCATATCCCCATCAAAATTATAGGCATTATCCAGATAAGGAAGACGATAGGTCCCATCTGTAACGTGACAACTTTGAACCAGCTCAAAAAGCTGATCCTTGATTTCCTGACTAGGCTGGCTATAAATCGGTATTTCCATCATTTTCCCTCACAAACTTGTATCCATAACGAATATACTACGTACTATCCTACTCCAACTCACTCAGATACTCATAGCGCTCATACTTTTCAAGAAGCTGCTCATTCTTGTCATCCAGCTCCTTCTGGAGTTCCGAAAGCTTAGTAAAGTCTGAGCCGTTCTGCTCCATCTCCGTCTCAATGGCGGCGATGCGTGCTTCCAGCTTCTCGATATCCGCCTCGATGGTCTCCCACTCTTGCTTTTCAAAGTAGCTCATCCGCTTCTTCTGCTCCCGCGCCTTGACTGACTTTTCCTTTTCTTTCTTTTGGGAAATAGCTGCGCTGGATTGTCTAAAAGCCTTTTCATCCAGATAGTCCGTGTAGTTGCCAAAGAACTCCTTGACCTGACCATCCTCAAAAGCTAAAATCTTGCTGGCTACCTTATCGAGGAAATACCGATCGTGGCTAACTGTAATTACTGGCCCTGCAAAGCCCTGCAGGAAATTTTCTAGAACTGTTAAAGTTGCGATATCCAAATCATTGGTCGGCTCGTCCAGAAGCAGGACATTGGGCTTTTCTAATAAAAGCTTGAGCAGGTAAAGCCGCTTCTTTTCTCCACCAGACAATTTCTCAATCAAAGTGCCGTGGCTTGAGCGAGGAAAGAGAAACTGCTCCAAGAGCTCAGCAATGGATGTCGACCCGCTACCACTCTTAACTTCTTCTGCTACTTCCTGCAAGTAATTGATGACCCGCTTGGACTCATCTAGACCTTCAATACGCTGAGAAAAATAAGCCACTCGGACTGTTTCACCAATTATAACCTGACCAGACTGAGGCTGCAACTGACCAGCAATTAGATTGAGCAAAGTAGACTTGCCCACTCCATTATCTCCGACAATGCCCAGTCGATCTTTATTTTGCAGCAAGAGATTGAAATGCGACAAAATCTGCTTGTCTCCGTATGCAAAATCCACATCTCTAAACTCGATGACCTTCTTCCCAATACGACTGGTTTCAAAGTTCATCTCTAAGTCCGTCTGATTGGTCTGACCCGCCAAATCACTTTTAAGGTCATGGAAACGATTGATACGTGCTTGCTGCTTGGTCGCCCGCGCCTGAGGCTGACGGCGCATCCAAGATAACTCCTGCTTGTAAAGCTGCTGTTTCTTGTGTAGCAGGGCAGCATCGCGCTCATCCTGCTCAGCCTTGAGTCGGACATAATCCTGATAGTTGCCCTGATACTCAATCAAGCTCCCGCCGTCTAATTCAAAAATCCGCGTGGAAATATTATCCAAAAAATAGCGGTCATGAGTAATAAAGAGGACTGTCTTCTTTGAATTTTTCAGGAAATTTGTCAGCCACTCAATCGTATCAATATCCAGATGGTTGGTCGGCTCGTCCAGCAGCAGCAAGTCCGCTTCTGAAAGTAGGACCTGCGCCAACTGAACTCGCCGGCGTAGACCACCAGAAAGCTGGTTGATTTTTGCTGCCAAGTCCGAGATACCAAGCTTGGATAGAACGGTTTTTACCTGACTTTCAATTTCCCAAGCATGCAGCGAATCCATTTCTGCCATGACCTTGTCCAGACGAGCTTGCTTAGCTTCATCATAAGCTGCCATGAGCAGTTCATATTCTCGAATGAGCTGCATTTCTCGCAAATCACTGGACAAAACAGTATCCAAGACTGTCTTGTCTTCATCGAAGTCTGGTTCCTGAGTCAAATAGGAGATTTTATAGTCAGATTTTGCTGAAAAAGGATAGACATCACCATCAAAACCTGATTTGCCAGACAAGACATCTAAAAGGGTGGTCTTTCCTGTCCCATTGACTCCAATCAGTCCAATCCGATCCAAGTCGTGAATGATAAAAGAAATCTCTTGAAAGACTGTCTTATCCCCGACAGACTTACTCAGCTTTTCAACGATAAAGTCACTCATCCAACTTGCTCCTTAATATAGTTCATTATCTCTTCCTTGCTATTTGCCAATTCTCCGTCGACAATGGCCAATTCAATTTTAGTCAGGATTTGTCCCAATTCTGGTCCGGGGTTAAAGCCATAATCTCGAATCAAATGACTGCCCGTCACTACAATCTCGTGTTTATCATAAATGGTCAGAGCAGCATGTGTAGCCTCAATAGCCTCAAACTCAACTGACAAACCTGCTGCCTGTCTTAACCTTTCTGCCTGCAGAATCAAATCAAAGTCATAATGATAGCAATCGCGCTTAGAAAGGCTCCGTTCCTGCCGAATCTCATAAACAGCTACCAGCTGATTCACTCGCTTTTGAAAGTCATTGGACGTTTTCCAATGCTTCAAGAACTTCCGAACATCTTTTACTTTCAAAGCCAGTAGAAGCGCAGCCCAAGCCTGCTCAGAACTAGAAAATCGAAAATCTTCTTCTAAACTGTCTAATAGTTCCTGCAAAGCTTCTGCTGAATCTTTCATATCAGGAAGAAAGTCGTAGGCAGCAGCTTTAATCAGGCTCTCCAGACCTTTTCGCCAGAAAGGTGCCATCAGGAGCTTGTCAAACTCGATAAAAATCCGTTCTACCGATATCTTCTCCAAAAGCGGCGCACAGTCTGCCATAGCCTGAAAGGTCAACTCTTCCAAATCAAAGTCTAAACCAGCCTGAAAACGAAAGCCCCGCATGATGCGGAGGGCATCTTCATTAAAACGCTCTGCAGCCACTCCGACTGCCCGAAGAGTGCGATTTTCCATATCTGCCAAACCGTTAAAGAGGTCCACAATCTCCCCCTTCTGATCTAAAGCAAGAGCATTGATAGTAAAATCCCTGCGCTTCAAATCCTCTTCCAAAGAGCGCACAAAAGAGACCTGACTAGGCCTGCGGTAGTCCACATAGACATCCTCAGTCCGAAAGGTCGTTATTTCGTATTCTCCCTGGCCTTCCAAGACCAGAACCGTTCCATGTTCAATACCGACATCAACAGTCCGAGGAAAGATTGTTTTGATTTCCTCAGGATAGGCCGAACTGGCAATATCCACATCGTGAATCGGCCGATTCAACAGAGCGTCTCGTACAGAACCACCGACAAAATAAGCCTCAAAACCAGCCTCTTTAATCTTCTCTAATACTGGCAAAGCCTCCTGAAACTCAGAAGGCATCTTCTCTAATCTCATAGTAAATGTTCCAATCCATAGACCAATTCAGAGCGCTTGACTACTTCTTTGATACCCAGATTTACTCCAGTCATAAAGGAAACTCGGTCATAGGAGTCATGCCGCAAAGTCAGCCCTTCTCCTTGACTACCAAAGATAACTTCCTGATGAGCGACCAAGCCTGGCAAACGCACTGAGTGAATCCGCATGCCGTCAAAGTCAGCTCCACGGGCACCAGCCAAGGATTCTTCCTCATCAGCCGCTCCCTGCTGCTTGCTTGTCCGAACTTGACTGATTAATTCAGCTGTTTTGATAGCCGTGCCACTCGGTGCATCCTTCTTGTTGTCATGATGCAGCTCAATAATTTCCACATCTGGGAAATACTTGGCTGCTTGGGCTGCAAACTGCATAAGTAAAACCGCTCCTAGAGCAAAATTCGGCGCAATCAAACCGCCCAGACGCTTTTGACGAGATAGTTGGGTCAAATCTTCAATCTGCTCAGGCGTGAAACCAGTCGTTCCGACCACCGGAGCAAAGCCATTCTCAAGAGCGAAGCGAGTATTTTCATAAGCCACTTTGGGAGTCGTAAAGTCAATCCAGACATCCGCCTGAAGACCAGCAAGTTCTTCTTTAGTATTGAAAACTGGAACTCCCGCTACTTCCTTTTCATCTGTAAAAGGATCTAGCAGACCGGCCAATGCCAACTCAGAATCTTCTGTTACCATCTTATAGGCTGCTTGTCCCATCTTTCCCTTGAAACCAGCAATAATGACTTTTATACTCATCTAAAACCTCTCTCTATTCTTGACTAAGCACCCTACAAAACTCTAGACTAGCGGAATGTAGGCCAATGCGACGCTGCCCTCACCCAAGTGAGTTCCAATCACACTACCAAAGGTAGCCAGAGGAATGTCATCCGCGATGCCAGCCTCCATCAGTTGCTGGCGTAAGCTTTCCGCCTTCTCTTCAGCATTCCCATGAATCACCATGACTTGATAGGAAGCAGAGGCAGTTTTTTCCTCCACTACTTCAATCAATCTCTTAATCGCTTTCTTTTCCGTCCGAATCTTTTCAAAGACTTCGATAACACCTGCATCGTTAAAATACAGAATCGGCTTGATACTCAAGAGATTACCCAAAATAGCTGCGCCATTGGACAAGCGACCGCCCTTAACCAGATGATTCAAGTCGTCAACCATGATAAAAGCACTGGTTCCATCAATTTGTCGCTGAATCTTAATCAAAATCTCTTCAAAATCCTGCCCTTCAGCAGCCCAAGTCAAAGCATTTTCAACCATGAGGCCAAGCGGAGCACTGGTGATTTTTGAATCAGGAAAGGCGATTTCTAGGTCAGAAAACTCGTCCTTGAGATACTGGATATTTTGATAAAATCCTGAAATCCCACTGGATAAAAAGAGCCCCAACACATGCGTGTAATCCTCGCCAGCAAGACGCGTCAACGTCTCCTCTAACTCCGCCACACTAGGCTGACTTGTCTTTGGCAAATCATCTGCAGCAGTCATCTTCTCATAAAACTCACTGGCTGTCAGATTTTTTCCTTCCACATAAGTCTCTCCAGCAATCACTACTGGAATATCGAGCACAAAAAGATGGTCATTTCCACGAAGGCTATCCGGTAAAAAAGCGGACGAATCCGTTATAACCGCTAATTTCATCATTAGAACTCCAAATTAATACCTGGTAAATCTAGCGCAATCTCAGTCACTTCATAAGTCAAACGATTGAGCATGGTCAAGCAAGGACGCGCCAATTCTTCCACCTCTTCATGCTCAAACTCACTAGGTTCCTCTACCAAACGTCCTTGAATATGATTTGTCTGCGTAATCGTTCCACTGATCACAAAACGATCAAACACAATCATGAAAGTCAAAATCACAATCATGGATGTTGAATTCTTTTCTTCATTTCTTTCAATCAGCTGAAAATTCACGTCAACTTTTGTTTCAGGTGTTCCATTTTCCTTTTCCCATTCAAAATTGCGTGCATCAAAATGATACTGGCTGACAAATTCTTGTTCACGTTGTAATTCCATTACTATTCTCCTAAAAATATACGATAGTCCATTATAACATAATTTGATGTATCTTTCTAGCGATAATTGTTTTCGGAACTCTATCAGATAGGAGATGGTGGCGAATTCTCACAAAGTCTGAAGATGATTCTGGGCGTAATTCTTCCATACTTCCAAATACTCGCTCGTCTCTCCTGCTTCTCTACGCTTAAAGAATAGATTAAATAAAAATCCAACAAAGCCTGGATAAGATTGTGTTCTTACCAATTGGCAGGTCGAAGAAGTCAAAGGAATCACTTGACAATTTAAAATCGAATGCAGAAGAGAATGTCTCGCATGTATCTCAATCCAAAAGACTTCCTCATTGACCTCGCTTATTTCGCAAGACATTTTTATCCCTTCTTTTGTCACAATATGGTACTTTCTTCCTTCGTAGAAAAAGTCTTCTCCACCTTCAAAGTAGATGGCTTAATTTGTTGACAAACTAGGGAGCCATCTATCCATCATTTTCAATGCTTCCCAAGCAACTTCTGCTTTCATATTCACAACTAACTTATCTGTATATGTTTTCATGATCTTATCCCATCTATTCAAATTATAGCAAAAAGAATCTTGATAGACCATCAAGATTCTTTCGCATATGTTTTATTTTTCCAGTGGTTTACGCAAATATCCGAAAAGAATACCGCTGACAACTGCACCAATCAAAACATACACAAGGTAAAGGATTGGGTTGTTAGTCAAACCGATAACGAAGATTCCTCCGTGAGGAGCCATAAGTTTGATGCCAGACAGACCGACAAGTGCACCTGTAAGAGCTGAACCGACGATAAAGCTTGGAATTGCACGGGCTGGGTCAGCAGCTCCAAAAGGAATCGCACCTTCTGTGATGAAAGAAAGCCCCATGACGATATTTGTCAAACCAGAATCACGTTCTTCAGTAGTAAATTTATCTTTGAAAAGCAGAGTTGCCACGAATACTGCAAGCGGTGGAACCATTCCGGCTGCCATAACCGCTGCCATGACTGGAGAACCACCAGTTGAGACAGTGCTTGCCAGCGTACTTGTACCAAATACATAGGCTGCTTTGTTCACTGGTCCACCCATATCGACAGCCATCATACCACCGACTAAGAGACCGAGAAGAACCGCAGAGCTTCCGCTTAGACTAGCAAGGAAATCGTTGAGGGCTGTATTGATTGCTGCCATTGGAATATTAACAGCCAACATGACAAATCCAGTCACAAGAACACCCAGAAGTGGCAAGAGCAAGATGGAGCGGATACCTTCAAGTGAGCGAGGCAGACCAGCAAGTAATTTGCGAAGGACTAAAATCACACCACCAGCTAAGAAACCACCAACCAGAGCTCCAAGGAAACCAGATGATACACCCGCTAGAGAGAGTGTCTTCTCACCACCTGCAGCATAGGCAACACCACCAAATGATGCACCGCTGCTAGCAATTGCACCGGCTACGAAACCAGAAACCAAACCTGGCTTTTCAGCGATTGAGTAAGCGATATAACCAGCCAATACTGGCAACATGAAGCCAAAGGCTGCACCACCAATTGCTTTAAATTGAGCTGCAATCTCATGATAGCTTCCCAGATTAGAAAGCTGATCCTTTGGCACACCTAAGATCTGATCCAGCAAGAAGGCAATGGCAATCATAATCCCGCCGCCAATAACGAATGGCAACATTTGAGAAACACCGCTCATCAAGTGCTTGTAAAAAGCTCCGCCCAAGCTAAGTTTTTCATTGCTGCTAGCTACTGCAGCGCCACCATTAGCAGCCTTGTAAACTTCGGCATTGCCAGAAAGAGCCAGATTGATGAGTTCTTCTGTCTTGCGAATACCGTCTGCAACCGGGCGACTGATTAAAGGTTTGCCGTCAAAACGATCCATTTCAACAGCCTTGTCTGCTGCGATGATGACTGCTTTCGCTTTCTTGATGTCTTCTGCTGTCAGTTTGTTGCCAACACCGCTGGCACCATTGGTTTCAACCTTGATGCCGACACCCATTTCAGCAGCCACCTTTTGAAGGGCTTCTTGAGCCATGTAAGTGTGGGCAATCCCTGTTGTACAAGCTGTAACAGCTACGAGGAAGTCCCCAGATTCGTTGGCAGGAGCAACAGTTGCTGGTTCAGCTGCCTTTTCAGACGCTTGGTCAAAAAGAGCGATAACTTCGTCTGGTGAAGATACTTTACGTAATTTGTCAGCAAAACCGTCTTTCATCAAGTATTGAGACAATTCTGCCAAGGCTGCCAAGTGAGTATCATTGGCACCTTCTGGAGCTGCAATCATGAAGAAGAGATCAGTTGGCTGACCATCCAAACTTTCATAGTCAACACCCTTGTTTGACTTAGCAAAGAGAACAGTCGCTTCTTTGACAGCAGAGTTTTTGCTATGGGGCATAGCAATCCCCTCACCCAAACCAGTTGAGGTCAAGGCCTCACGCGCTAAGATTCCTTCTTTAAAAATTTCAAAATCCGTCACATAACCGTGATCGACCAAACTTTTAATCATCTCTTCAATGACAGCTGTTTTTTCAGTTGCCTGCAAATCCAGCAACATGACATCTTTTCTCAATAGGTCTTGAATTTTCATCGTTTTTCTACCTCAACTTTTTCATATGTTTCTTTAATAAATTCCGCTGTTGCCAAGTCATCCGAGAAAGTAGTTGCCGTTCCGCAGGCCACTCCCCATTTGAAGGCTTCTACTGCATCTTTTGATTTTACAAACTCACCTGTAAATCCGGCAACCATGGAGTCGCCAGCTCCTACTGAATTTTTCACTGTTCCCTTGATTGGTTTAGCGAAGTAAGCTCCCTCAGATGTGACAAGAAGGGCACCGTCCCCAGCCATAGAGATAATGACATTTTGAGCACCTTTAGTCAGCAATTCTCGAGCATATTTCTCGATTTCGTCTAAGCTTTCCAGTTTCACTCCAAAGATAGCTCCAAGTTCGTGATTATTTGGTTTGACCAAAAGTGGCTGGTAGTCCAAACTATCAATCAAGGTCTGTCCTTCAAAGTCACAAACCACTTGCGCCCCAGTCTGGCGCGTCAAGGCAATCAGCTCCTTGTAGATGACATTTCCCAAGTTCTTAGCACTTGAACCCGCAAATACAACCGTATCTTCTGCTGTCAAACTAGATAAAATAGCTTTCAATTCTTCTAGCTGAGCTGGTTCAACATTTGGACCCGTTCCATTGATTTCTGTTTCTTGGTCTGCTTTGATTTTAACGTTGATACGCGTATCTTCCGCCACTTGGACAAAACGTGTCTCGATTTCTTCTTCTGCCAGAGTATCTGTGATAAATTTACCAGTAAAGCCTCCGATAAATCCAGTCGCTGTATTGGGAATACCCAAGCGTTTCAAGACACGACTGACATTGATTCCTTTCCCACCAGCAAACTTATCATCACTGTCCATACGATTGACACTACCGACTTGAACTTGGTCCAAGCGAACGATATAGTCAATGGATGGATTGAGTGTGACTGTATAAATCATACTTCTATTACCTCCGTTTTTTCTTTAATCTTTTGAATCACGTCAGATTCTGTCTGGTTTGTAATGAGCCTTGCGCGCGATATTGGGGCCACTTTTGCAAAAGATGTCTGCCCCAACTTTGAAGAATCAGCCAAAACATAGGTTCTCTTGGCATTTTCCAGAATAGCGCGTTTCACTGCTCCTTCTTCCATATCCGGAGTTGTGAAAAATCCACTGTCAATTCCATTCATCCCGATAAAAGCCTTGTCAAAATTCAGCTGACCGATTTGATTTAGAGCGACACCACCGATACTGGCATCTGTCGAGCGTTTCACGACACCACCAATAATCACAGCGGGAATGTTGCGCTCCACCAACTTAGTCGCATGATGGATAGAGTTAGTCACCACCGTCACGCTCGGATCGTGCAATTCATTGACTAAGAGTTCATTGGTTGTCCCTACATCAATAAAAATGACATCGTATTCTTGAATCAAGCTGGCTGCTTTTTGAGCAATCTTAGTTTTTTCTTGAATGTTTTTGATAGATTTTTCTTGGTTGCTTTCTTCCTCCTGCAAAAAGTGAAGACTCTCGGCACCACCATGCACACGCCTCAACTTCCGCTCGCTTTCAAGCTCATCCAAATCTCTTCTAACAGTTGATTCTGAAGTGTTTAAAGCTTGTACTAGATACTCTAAAGACACAAATTTATCTTTGGTAACTTTTTCGAGAATCAGCTGCTTTCTTTTCGACTTCAGCATAGAATACCTCCTCTGCAATCGATTACAGTTCTATTATACAAGATTAAGTTTCAAAGTCAAGCATTTTCTATCAATTTCTTTCAAAATAATCCATTTATTTTAGAATATAGAAAAAAGAAGTCTGTTAGACTTCTTTTAATTTCTTTATTATCTTGTAGTGATATAGACAAGAAGGATCGGTAAAAAGGCAGCAAACACACATAAGATTGAAAATACCCAGAACCAGACTGATTTAAAGGCTTGCCTATATGTGCCGGGCTGAGATTTATTTTCAGTAATGTAGGCTTTAATCTTCGACCTATTTAAAATAAGTACAATCAATACTACCGTAGTTCCTGCAGTCATCAATGCATAATTTATGAGAATCACGATGCTTTCTGGGATATAGTTAGTCAGGAAATCAAGTCCTTCTGCGATGACCAAATTATTGAAAATATGGAAGAAAATTACCCAGAAAATAGAATATTCAAAAGCGATGTAACCAAATCCCAGACCAATCAGAGCTGCAAAATACACCTGATAGAGATTTTCATGGAATAGACCGAAAAGCAGAGCCGTCATAATAATGGCAAAAACTTTTCCGTGTTTTTCCAAAGCCCGCAAGCCTGCTCCCCGAAAAATAATCTCCTCCGTAATCGGTGCCATGATGGTGGTATAGATAAACATGGTGATTGAATGAGAGCTAAAATCCTGTGATAAAATCTCAGAAAGATCCAAGCCAAAGAGCGACAAAATAGCGTTCATGATTTGACTCGTCAAAGAACTAAAGAGTTGAGAAAAAAACAAGAAGCAAATCATGAAGAAGAAGACTTTGGCTGTCATTTTCTTATTTTTCTTGCGCAAATCTCGAGTAAAAAGCTGCTTGCCCCTGAAAATCGTGAAAATGAGCACTCCCACACAAGAAGCTATAATGTAGGAACCGCCATCTTTATCCATAAAACTTTTCACAAATTCCTCAGTCTTACCTATATCAAAGCCCTGCTGAAAAAGAACAAAGAAATAGGAAAAGATAGTATAAAGGATAACGACCACAAGCATCACGATAGAATAAGTGAAGCAGCTTGCTGAAAATCTCCCCAAATCTTTCTTGGGATTTAAAGGCTCAGGTAACGTATTCATAAAATCTCCTTTGTTATTATTAGCTACGAGTCTTTCTACTGAAAAAATACAAACTTAAAAAGATTCCTTCATAAAGAAGAGCAAAAAGAATAAAGGTGTGCATGAAAAATTCTTCTGGCAAAATCCAGATGACTGGATCCTTGGCTGGATCAAATAACCAGGTACTATCACCAACAAAGAGAACTTGATGAAAGAGCGTAAAAAAATTGTTAAAACCAATCAAGCCGGCCAAACAAATCATGACAAATGGCAATACGCTCAAGATAAATAAGCTTCTTTGATAAAGAGCTAAAAATCCTTTTTTGACCACTTTTTGGATAAAGAAAATCAAAGCAGGCAGAGTAACTAAAAAAATAGCTTGCGCCAAGTGAAAAAGATACTTAACCGCTTGAAAATGATGCAGACCTGCTGCTGACGAGCGAAAATCAGGCATCGACAGCTTCTGACTAAAAGGATTGGTCAAGTAATTCAGCAAAATGTTGAAATTATATTGGATAGTCTCTGCTTTCAAATGAACTTTATCTGGTAGGTTGAAATAAGAAATCTCCATTGGGTATAAGAGCCAGGCCAGATAAATGGTTAGCAATATCGCTGTTGCCAGCAAGCACAAGACGCTGGCTGAAAATCTTACCTTATCACGCATCAAAGTCCCACTCCGCTAGACTAGACAAGACATGTGTCGGCTGAATTGGCAGATTTGGCACCTCTTCTGGCAAGGTAAAGCCTGTCGTGACCAAGAGCGTCGGAATACCATTGTCAATTCCCGCTCGAATATCTGTCAGATAGTTATCACCCACCATGACCACTTCTTCACGCGCCAACCCTAGATGCTCAATGGCTTTTTCCATGATGATGGCATTCGGCTTGCCGATAAAGGTCGGCTGAACCCGAGTGGCTGCTTCCAAGAGGGCGTTGATAGCGCCCGCTCCCGGCTGCAGACCTCGCTCCGTCGGAATATTGAGATCAGGATTGGTCCCAATAAAGTGAGCGCCCTTTTGAATAGCCAAAGTCGCTAGGGTCAGCTTCTCATAGTCCACTTCCCAGTCCAATCCCACGACGACATAGTCTGGATTTTCTGTGTCTTCTATATAGCCAGCCTCTTCAATAGCCTGTTTAAGTCCGACATCACCGATGACATAGACTTTTTTGCCCAGATTTTTCTCCTGCATATAGTCAATGGTCGCTAAAGTCGCTGTGTAAATAGTCTCAAGCGGCGTTTCAATATTGAAATTCTCAGCCAACATGGTCTTCACGGCTTCTGGCGTGCGCGTAGTGTTATTGGTCACGAAAAGATAGGGAATCTTGCGCTTCTGCAGCTCATGCACAAAGACCTCTCCTGCTGGAATCCGGCTCTTTCCCTTATAAATCGTCCCGTCTAAATCAATCAAATATCCTTTATAAGTCATACATTACTTTCTAATCTTTTTCAATCTCTTGCCAAGTGATGATAGCTTGTGCATTGACATCGCCGTCACTGGAAATCTGGTGAGTGCTCTGCAGACCGTCTAGTTCATATCTAGAGGCAATCATCCCGCCCGGCCGGACTTCTTTGACATACTTCAGGTTGATTTTCTGAGGAATATGCTGGGTAAGGAAGTCTGCTCCCATGACCTCAAAAATCCAGTCCAGATACTTGCTATTATTGACATGACCGTTCATATCCAAGTCGTAAAAGCGCACATGGTAGTCCTTACTGATAGGATTTTCCAAGTTTGGATACTTGGGACCGCGCAGCAATTTCTTAGAAAAGTCAGACTGATAAGGTGCAACAATCTCAGGCTCCACCCCATGAACCTTACGGCTATCTCGGTCCATGAGGACAAAGCTTGCCATCATCTGTATAATTGCTTCACCCGCCTCATCAAAAATCGTGAAGCGACGGTAGCAAAAGAGCCGATTGTAGGTCAAGGCCTCTGTCTCAATAGTGATTTCCTCTGCAAAACGAGGCAAACGAACCACATCAATATCATAGTCCGTGATAATCCAGACCAGATTATACTGCTCCAACATATCCTTGTCGCTGACACCCAGCTCAATCGACTGCATGCCCGACACCTGCAAGGACAGCAAGATGACATCTGGCAACTTGATATGGCCGTTCATATCCGCCATATCAAAGGGAATTTTCATTTTCATTTGATAAGTTAAGCCCATGATTTACTCCAATATAAATTTCTCAGCAACCGTATCGCCCAAAAAGAGGCCTTGTTTGGTCATGCGCACTATGTCTTTGTCTGGCACTAGCAAGCCTTGCTCAGTCAGCTCAGACACAACAGCTCCGTACTGATCTTCAAAAGAAAGATCGAATTTTTCCTCGAAGCGCTTTTTAGAAACACCTGAATTCTTCCGCAGTCCGAGAAACATCTCTTCTTCCATCTTTTCTTTCAGCGTCAGCACTTCTTCCTGCACACGGGCATTGCCCGCTTCCACCGCCTGCAGATAATGACGAATGGGCCCGTGGTTTTTATAGCGGATGCCATCGACATAGCCAGACGCTCCCGCTCCAATACCATAATATTCCGCATTGTCCCAATACATGAGATTGTGGCGGCTCTCAAAGCCTGGCTTGGAAAAGTTTGAAATTTCATAATGCTCGAAGCCGGCCTTTTCGAGCTCAGCTATAATGTATTCAAACATCTCCGCTTCCAAGTCTTCCTTGGGCAGAGGTAGCTTTCCGCGCCGCATCCGATTCATGAATACTGTGTGATTTTCCAAAATCAAGCTGTACAGACTCATGTGAGGAATGTCCAGGGCAATGGCCTTGGCTACATTGATTTTCACATCTTCCATGGTCTGCTTGGGCAGGGCATAAATCAGGTCAATTGAGATATTGTCAAAACCTGCTTTTTTGAGATTGGCAATGTTCTCATAGATATCCTTTTCCGAGTGACTGCGGCCAATCTGCTTAAGCATGCGGTCATTAAAAGTCTGGACGCCCAGCGAAACCCGATTGACAGGCGAGTCTTTTAGTACAGCAATCTTCTCCTCATCCAAATCCCCGGGATTGGCTTCAATGGTCAGCTCTTCTAGATAAGACAAGTCCAGCTTGTCCGTCAGCTTTTCCAGCAAAAAAGCCAACTGAGGTGCTGATAGAGTCGTCGGGGTCCCACCTCCGATATAGAGGGTACGGAGCTTTTGGATGTCGTAAGAATGATACTCCTCAATCAAATGCTCCAGATAAGAATCTACTGGTTGATTTCTGATAAAAACCTTGGAAAAATCGCAGTAATAACAAATCTGGGTACAAAAAGGAATATGCACATAGGCAGAAGTTGGTTTAGTTTGCATAGTATTTATTATAGCATAAAATTAGCGACAAAGCCCTCTTGGAAAATAGAATAAAAAAACTCAAGAAATAGGAAAATTCCTTGAGTTAATGTTGAAAGAGCCTCTGTTCGAGTAGATCACGGATAAAGCAACTGCTGAATCACTAAAACATGGCTCTCTTCTACGCCATATAAACTATGAAGTTCATTCGGCTCCATTGTCAGAAAACTTCCCAGTACCAATTGTACAGTTTCTCCCAAGGCAGTAAAATCTACTTTTCCTTCTAGACAGACAACTGTAACAAGAGCATCTGCGCTATGTTCAGGAATTTGTTTTCCTTTAGCAAGGTGCAAATGGCGGATGAGACGTCCTTGCTCTTCAACTGGAGTTTCAACCACATCAACATTTGGATCTATTGAGTAAAATTTCATCGTTTCCCCTCCTTTTCTTCATTTTAGCATAATTTTAAAGAATTGTCTGAATTTTTTAATATTCCTAATTACTACCTACAAAGTTACAAAATATGGTATTTTCATCATGCTCTGTTCAATTAATTTCTTAAATATAAAAAGATTGAAGAACGTCACCTAAAATAGGCCTTTTCTTCAATCTAGAAATTTGGTTTAAATTAGATTTTAAAATCATTGAATTCCATAAGCCATACTGATCTGGATTTTAGCAACTCCATTCTGCAGACTGATTTTGTCAATGCTGAACGGACTCTGCGGCAGAGATAGAAGGAAACTATCTCCCTCCGTCGTGATAGTCGAATTAGAGGTCTGCAGTTGCTGCTTCAGCATGCCAGTCACCCAAGATTTAGGGATAGGAAGGATGCCCAGCTTGGCACTATCAATTGTGATGTATAAGGCACTCCCCTTCACCGTCACATCCACCTCTAGATCTAGCTTACTATCAATGAAAAATAACTTAACTGGATACTGGATGCGCAGCTTATTGCCTTCAATACTGTAAGCACCATTCAGCAGCTCCTGATTCTCGCTATCGGTCAGCGAAGACTTGAGCACCTGATTGAGCTGGACGCTATTGAGAGAGACCTCTGTGCTGACTCCCTGAGCCGTCACATTAGCATTGTTTAAAGTCGGCTCAATCATACTTTCCCACGAAGTATTTGCTTGAACGTTTTTTAATTGCTCACTTGGATTGATAGAGGAAGGAACCAGAAATAGTACTGCTGCAAGCAACAGCACCAAGACAATTCCTACCAATCTTTTGATCAATTTCATTTTTGTCTTCCTTTACTTTGAGAAATATCCTTAGCTGAAAACACAGAAAGGATTTATCTCATTTTACACTATTTTTCCATCATTTTCTGTAATAAAGAGATTAAGAGACTAACAATCCTATGAAAAAGAGAGTGGGACAGAAATCGGTAATTCGTTAGAATTCGATTTCGTTGTCCCACCTCCGCACAGTTGAGTAGGGCTGTAAAAGCTGATGAAATCAGCGTAGTAGAGCCCACTCAACCACTGCGTCTTACTCGACAATCCAAAGACAATTGAGAGGCTAGGACTTTTGTCCCAGCCTCTTAGTCGTATATTGCCTGTATAACAAGACTTACTTAATCACTTGTTGCGTCTTAGCATAGTTGGCCTCGACTGCTTCTTTTTCTGATTTCCACCAGTCTTGGTTGTCCGTGTACCACTTGATGGTCTCTTTGAGACCCGCTTCAAAGTTGGTAAACTCTGGCTTCCATCCTAGCTCATCGCGAAGCTTGCTAGCATCAATAGCATAGCGAAGGTCGTGACCTGCACGATCGGTCACATGGTCATAAGCATCAGCCGGTTGCCCCATTTCCTTGAGAATAAGTTCCAGCACTTCCTTGTTGTTCTTCTCACCGTCAGCACCGATCAAGTAAGTTTCACCGATTTGACCCTTGGTCAAAATTGTCCAAACACCTGATGAATGGTCATTGGTATGAATCCAGTCACGGACGTTTTTACCTTCACCGTAAAGTTTTGGCTTGATACCGCTCAAGATATTGGTGATTTGGCGCGGAATAAATTTCTCAATATGTTGGTAAGGACCATAGTTGTTTGAACAGTTAGAAATGGTCGCTTTGACGCCAAATGAACGCACCCAAGCTTTAACGATTAAGTCTGAAGCTGCCTTGGTTGATGAGTATGGTGAGCTTGGATTGTACTTGGTTTCAGCCGTAAATTTCTCACCTGGACCTTCTCCATGACCTGGCAAATCTTCACGCAGAGGAAGATCTCCATAGACTTCATCAGTCGACACATGGTGGAAACGAATGTCGTATTTACGTGCTGCTTCCAAGAGTGTGTAAGTTCCGATGAAGTTGGTGTGGATAAATGGACTCGGGTCATTGAGCGAGTTATCATTGTGGCTTTCTGCTGCATAGTGAACGATAGCATCAGCTTCAGCTACCAGCTTATCTACCAAGGCTGCATCAGCAATATCTCCAACAACCAACTCAACACGGTCACCTAAAATTTCTTCAATATTGGCACGATTCCCCGCGTAAGTCAGCTTGTCCAGCACTGTCACATGGACATCTGGAAAGTTATTGTAAACATAATGGACAAAGTTAGAACCGATAAAACCAGCTCCACCTGTCACGATAATTTTTTTGTATTCAGTCATTGATTTTCTTGTCTCCAAAATGAAATTAGAATCAGGATAAATTTTTGAAATATTAAAAGAGCAAAAGCGATTAAAAAAGCAGAAAATAGAGTTTTCAAAAAGTTAAAAATGGAAATGATAAAAATAAACATCCACTTTTCTTCTTACAAATCTTCTTTTCTTAATGGTTTGACATCCTTCAGTAATGGATGGTTCTTATCTGCTTCTGAGACTTCTGCTGCTTCTAGGTTTTCCCACTGGATGCCTAAAGCAGGGTCTGCATAGTTGACAAAGGCATACTTAGGTTTGAGTTCCAAAGCCCAGTAGTCATTCACCAGATAGCTATAGGAAACCGTGTCAGAAAGGACTTGGAAGCCGTTGGCGACGCCACGTGGCACAAAAATTCCCTTGCTGGCATCGATTACTGTCTGGTAAGTATTGCCAAAGGTCTCACCTTCACGCAGGTCTACCCAAGATCCCAGCACCTTGCCGTCATCAGCAACAGAGATGTACTTGTCCCAAGGCTCAGCATGAAGGCCACGCAGGACATTTTTACGAGAAAAGCTGACATTATTTTGCAGTTTTCCTTCTGCAAAGAAGCTTACAGGAAAGCCTAGCGGCAGCATTTTTTCCTTTTGGAAATTCTCCTTAAACCAGCCTCGGTTGTCCCCTCGTACAGGGATATCAAATTCCAGCATACCTGGAATTCCGGGAACTTCACGCGCTGCTAATTCCTTATCAAAAAATTGTTCTGTCATCTTCTTACGCTTCTCCAATCAAACGGAGCAAGTATTGTCCGTATTCATTCTTCTTCAACGGCTGCGCCAATTCGTGCACTTGCTCTTTAGTGATATAGCCCATACGATAGGCAATTTCTTCTAGATTTGCCACCTGAACGTTCTGCATACGCTGAACTGTTTCGATATATTGAGCAGCTTCTAAGAGACTTTCGTGAGTACCTGTATCCAACCAAGCAAAACCACGTCCCATGAGCTCAACAGACAAATCTCCACGTTCCAAGTAAGCCTTGTTGACATCTGTGATTTCCAGTTCCCCGCGAGGACTTGGTTTGATATTCTTGGCAATTTCTACAACATCGTTATCATAGAAATACAGTCCTGTCACTGCATAGTTAGAGCGCGGCTGTTCTGGTTTTTCTTCGATGGAGATAGCATTCATATCTTCATCAAATTCTACGACACCAAAGCGTTCTGGATCCTTGACATGGTAGCCAAAAACAGTTGCTCCTTTTTCCTTAGCAGCAGCATTTTGGAGCATTTTACTCAGACCTGGTCCATGGTAAATATTATCCCCAAGAATCAGCGCTACATTATCATCTCCAATAAAATCAGCACCAATGATAAAGGCTTGTGCCAGCCCGTCCGGACTTGGCTGCTCTGCATAAGAAAGCTTGATACCAAACTCAGAGCCATCTCCCAGCAAATCCTCAAAACGAGGCAGATCCGTCGGAGTGGAGATAATCAAGATGTCCTTGATACCAGCCAGCATAAGAGTTGACAGTGGATAATAAATCATGGGTTTGTCATAAACCGGCATGAGCTGTTTTGACGCAGCGCGGGTCAATGGATACAAACGTGTACCAGAACCACCTGCAAGAATAATACCTTTCATATGAGTTTCCTCTCTTAATGTATTCTCCTTATTCTACCATTTTTGAAAGCGGATGTCATCCTTTTCACTCCCCTTAAATAAAAGAAAAATAGCGGAAATTCCGCTTTCTTCCGCTATTTGATTCAAATTTGGCATTATCCCAAAGCGACATCCAAGACCATCATGAGAACGAATCCCACCATGAGACCTAAAGTCGCCACATCAGTATTGCCATTGGTCTGCGAATCCGGTATCAACTCCTCTACCACCACGAAGATCATAGCTCCCGCCGCAAAGCCCATCATAATATCCAGCAGCTTGCGACTGACCTGATTTAAAGAAAAATACAATAGCCGAGCCCACAATGGTACACCCCCATGTAAAAAACCCGGCCAAGAATGCCTGCATAACCACAGGCTGCGATCGTAACCAGTCCATAACTTCTCCCTATCCTCTAAAATCAATCATACAAAATCGGCTTGGTTTCCCCGATACAATGAAGTTACTCGGCAATCGACAAACCATAATATCTCATCCAATATTTCACTATTCCATTCAGTCAGATAAGATATTTTCTTCTATGTCATATATAATTTTATCTCGCATTTAAACTCCAAATCGAATAAATACGGCTTTCAATTTCACGAAATGATAAATCCATAAACTCTTCATTTGATTCCGCTATCAGTCCATGATAACCCCAGACATTCACCCATATTTGGACCTTATCACTAATGATTTTTCGGTACAAATAATATCGTATGCTATCAAATTCTCCTTTAATAAATACATCATTTGGTAAAAAATTTTTCATCTTTCTCTCTCCACATAGAACTAGTAACTTTAAGAAAAGCATAATCATGACACTTGCACAACCACAAGCTGTTATTTAAAGCAAGCTCCCAAAAAAATTATTCTAACTTAATAGTCTTCATTTTGGATAGAAAATTGAACGATCTGATGATTTTGAACAATAACTTCATATTTACCGAATCCAGAATGCTTACTATCATTTCCAACACTAATAGCCATAAGATAGCGTGCATTCGGTAGCTTAGTTAAATCTAGCTGTTCTTGTAAAATCTGTTTGATTTTGTCATCATTCTTCTGGTCTTGACCAATATTAATGATAGAGCCATCGTCCTGCTCCGCGTTCAAAGTTACCTTCATTTCAATGGCAAGAGCCTCTTTTTCCAACATGTCAGAAATAGGGATTGGGTACAAGCCCTGCAAAGGCTGGCCTTCTTCCTGATTCTTTTTTATAAGAGCCTCGTATTTATCAATATTTGGTGCATCCTTATCTATCATAAAATCAAGGGATTCTAGGTATAGTTTCTTCTTATCCGCTCTTGCAAAACTATCTTTTACAGTCTGTAAAGTTTCACTATAACCTGGACTCAGCTCAAGTCCCCTATAAGCGATACTAGGGAAAGCTTGATAAATTGCGTCTCCCTTTTCAAGCTGTAGCTCAATATCCGTTTTTCCATTTTTCTTATCCCGAGAGGTGTAATATTCAATTCGGTCACCAATCTTAACCGTTTGCCCCTCAATTTCCTCAGAATACTCAGCGCTGATTAAATAACCAGCGAAAGAGGTATAGTTTTTATTGGCATCTAAAACTCTGACCGTTCCTTCAAAACCACTCTGCTTATAAGAGCGCTGAACAGCCTGTACCATTTCATATTTCGGCACTCGTACAAAAACTCCCCATATATCTATGAAATTCAGAAACATAGAGACAAGAGCCATGAGAAAAACGATCGCCACACTAGATAGGAAACAGCCCAAAACACCAAAGCCTATTTTCTTTTTTGTATTCTTTGCTAGTTCCTGATTTCCTCCATTATTTTGAGCAACAAGAGGATGTTGAGAACGACTTTTGTGTCTAGCAAATAGAATAAGTGGGATTGAAATTGATATTGATATTACTAGTAAAAGTAAAATGAGAAATATTATAATCATTTGTTTTCCTTAAGTGCCTTCTTCTTTCTCCACGTACCGTTCAATAGGATAGTCAGATGGATCTAGCAGTCCTGCTTCTCCTAAAGCCATCTGGGCCAATTGGCGTCCGATGAGCGGACCAGTTGTCAGACCAGAAGAGCCTAGACCGCTGGCTGCGTAGACATGCGGTAAGTCTGGAACAGCGCCAAAGAAAGGAGAAAAGTCGCTGGTATAAGCCCGCGTTCCCACGCGTTCGCCTAAAATCTCTGCAGTAGCCAACCTCGGCAAATAAGTTTCTGCTTCTTGCTGCAACTGATTCAATACCGTATTATCAACTGTCAAATCAAAGCACTGATCATTTTCATGACTGGCACCGACGCTGACCTTGCCTGCTAGAAAGGGAATGATATCCAGCTCGCCCTCAGGCATTACAACAGGGTAGTCATCCGTCTTTTCAGCCAGTTTAAAATCACGTAGCTGCCCCTTTTGCGGTCGAACATCTGTCACATAGCCTAGCGGCTGCAAGATTTCTCCTAGCCAAGCCCCCACAGCTAAGATAACACAGTCAAAGCTCTGACCATCCACCAGAAGTTGCTCTCCTTCTACTGTCAAGCTTACCTTTTTCTCAACTAGTTTTGCCTTACTAGCTTTCAGAAGCGTCTCCGTCAAGAGTGCTCCCTCCACACGGGCACCACCGGAAGCATATAGAAGCCACTCAAAACCTTGCAAGCTTGGAAATTTTTCCTGGGCCTCCTGACGGCTGAGAAGACTCAAGTCCCCTATTAAGGGCGACTCTTCCCGACGATTAGCAGCCAAATCATAAAGTTCCTTCAGCTTGCTCTCGTCCCTTTTCAGCAGATATACACCCGTCTGTTGGTAAAAGTCTGTCTGGATTCCAGCCGATTTCAGTTCTGCAATCAAGTCCTGATAAAAATCAGCGCCCAGACACGCCATCCTGTACCAAGCCTTATTGCGACGCTTTGAAAACCAAGGACTGATAATGCCAGCGGCTGCCTTGGTTGCCTGCCCCTTGCCGTCATCAAAGACAGTCACTTCCACATCTGGGGATTTGGATAGATAGTAAGCGGCTGTTGAGCCAACAATCCCATCTCCAATCACTGCTACTTTTTTCATGTCGCTCCCTCTCAAATATGCCGGAAAGGATTGGTCCAAGCCTGACTAGCCAGGATCTCAATCTCCCATCCCTCTTCTGCCTTCCAAGTATCAAGCTTTTCTTTTATTTTTTCCGTAAAAAGAACCTCGATATGGTGTCCAGGATCCAGCGCCAAAAGCCCTTCTGTCAGCATTTCCTGAGCTGTGTGATAGTAAATATCACCTGTAATGTAGACTTGCGCTCCCTTAGCAATGGCCTCTGGATAAAAGGACTGACCGCTACCACCACAAATAGCCACACGCTCAATCACGCGTTCGAGATCCGCTTCTTCATAAGTGACCAGACGCACACTATCTAGTCCAAAACTTGCCTTGACCTTAGCCGCAAAGTCCCCAAAAGTCTGAGGCACAATCTTCCCCACACGACCAATACCATGTTCTGGGCTTGTCTGACTGAGAAAACTTGTCTCCTCAATATCCAATAATTGGCAGAACCAATCATTTAGTCCATCCTCCACAACATCAATATTGGTATGGCTGACATAAACAGCAATATCATGCTTGATGAGGTCTAGAATGATTTGATTTCGCGCCTTATCTGCCACTAGGTTCTTGAGCGGGCGAAAAATAGGCGCATGCTTAACAATAATCAGTCCAGCACCTGCTTTGATAGCCTCCGCCACCGTTTGTTCACGAATATCCAATGCCACTAGAACCTTGTTCACTTCCTTATCCAAAGTTCCGATTTGCAGGCCTGAAATGTCACCCTCCATGGACAGTTCTTGCGCGCAATAGGCTTCATAACGGACGATGATCTCACTTGCTAACATGGAGTACCTCCTTGATACTGTTGATTTTTTGGGACATAGCAGAGCGTTCTAGCTCATTTTTTTCTGGGATATGGGCTAAAGCTCCTTCGAATTTCTTCAGTTCTTTCTGCCATTTTTCCCGAAAAACTGGCGATTTCTGCTCTAGCAGAAAAGGCCCGAAACGCTTTTCTTGCTCTGTCAAAGTTTGCTGACCTGCTTCTGCCACTAGGATTTCATAAAACTTTCCAGCTTCTTCTAAGATATCCTCAGCCAGCAAGCGAAAGCCGTTAGATACCAGCCAGCTGCGGAGTTCATCCTCTCGGTTATTGGGCTGCAAAATCAAGCTGGAAATAGCTCCAAGCTTAGCTCTGCCATTTTCCAAAATCTCTGAAATCAAGCGCCCACCCATACCAGCGATAACGATGGTGTCAATCTGATCTTCCGCTTCCAAAGCCGCTAGACCATTGGCCAAGCGAACCTCAACCTGCTCCGTCAGTCCATGTTCTGCTACATTTTTCTGAGCAGACTGAAAAGGCCCCTCTACCACTTCTCCGGCCAGAGCCTTCTCAATCCGTCCCTGCTGAATCAGGTAAATAGGCAGATAGGCGTGATCGCTTCCAACATCCAGCAGCCTTGCTCCATCCGGCACAAAAGCAGCTACTCGCTCCAAGCGTTGGGAAATAGTCTTTTTTTGCATTGCTCACTCTTTTCTAAATATTCTTCTACTCAGTATATCATTTTTAAGGGTATAAAAAAAGCAGCGGAGGAAAAATCAGCTTTTCGATAAACTGATTTTGTCTCGCCACTTATCATTTTTTATTTGATTTCTTGATACTCAGCAGCTAAACCACGCTGGACTGCCGGACGATCTGCAATCTTGTCCGCCCAAGCAGATAAGTATTTGTAGGAGGTGGTATCCAAGAACTCAGCTGCGCCTGGATAGAGCTTATCCTGAACCAGCTGACCATACCAAGACCAGATAGCAATATCAGCAATACTGTATTCATCTCCAGCCATATAAGATTTCTTGGTTAATTCTTTGTCCAGTAAATCCAGCTGTCTCTTGGCTTCCATCGTAAAGCGGTTGATAGGATATTCTAGCTTTTCTGGAGCATAGTTAAAGAAATGACCAAATCCGCCTCCCAAGAAGGGCGCCGCTCCCGTCTGCCAGAAGAGCCAGTTGAGCACCTCAGTCCGACCAGCCAAATCTGACGGAATAAGCTTTCCAAACTTCTCCGCCAGATAGAGCAAGATATTTGCAGATTCAAATACAGGAATCGGCTTATCAGCTGACTGGTCCAACAAGGCCGGAATCTTGGAGTTGGGATTTATTTTCACAAAATCTGAGCCAAATTGGTCGCCGTCCATGATGCTAATCTTAAAAAGATCATAGGCCGCCTCAGTGATACCCTCTGCCAGTAGTTCCTCCAGCATAATTGTCACCTTGACCCCATTTGGAGTCCCAAGTGAATAAAGCTGGAAAGTTTTTTTACCGACAGGAAGCTTCTGCTCAAAACGCGCGCCTGCAGTAGGCTGATTGATACCTGAAAATTTTCCTTGGTCGCTGTCCGTAGCAGACCAGACTTTTGGCAATTGATAGGTCATACTTTTCTCCTTTTTTATAAAACCAAGGGCCTGTCATATCTAACAGGCCACTGTAAATCTAGTAAATTCAGTCCTTCCACAAATTCATGGCATTGAGGAAATCATCCGAAACCGTTACATTCTGTGGATTGCTTGCTTCACGTTCCGCCCGTTTGGCTTCTACCTGAGCTGGACTTGTAATGCCTTCTCGCCGCCAATTACGCAAGATAGCCTGAATATATTTCCAATTGGCTTTGCCATTGAAAACCGCTTCGCGTAAGGCAGCCTTGACCAAATCTGGATTGATTTGATCGTCCTTAATAGTCTTGGTCAAATCCTCGATTTCAAATGGAGTCAAAAGACGCCCCAACTCTTTCTGGAATGTCTCAACCAGTTCCTTGAGAAGGTTACCATCAGACGTTGTCCTTGACCCAGTAGGACTGGAAGTGCCTAGAATCTCGTCTAGCTTTTCTAAGGCTGGTGAAGCATCAAAAATCGCCTCGATTTCCCCATTCAGTTCGATGGTTCTATACTGGAGCAAGCCCTTTTCCGTCAGATGAGACATGGAACGATTAACCTCGGATAAGGTCTTACCAATATGCTCTGCAATCTGACTGGGCGCAAACTCCTCCATTGAGGTGGTATTTTGCAGATAGAAAAACTGCCAGACCAAAAAATCATCGCTGGAATCAAAAATTTCTTTAAAATGCAAAAAGAGGGCACTTGGAAGAACCAAGTTGCCATTTTTGTAAGCTGCTAAATAAGTCATAGTACCTCTTTATAAATAAGCAAAGAAGGATGCATCATTCTCTGGACTTTGCCAATCAAATGGCGTTTCTTGATAAACTGCATAATTGACCCAGTTACTGAAAAAGAGAGCTGCCGCCAAACTCCAGCGCAGACAAGGTGTCTCATTCACATCATCATTCTTGAAATAATTTTCAGGAATATGAGGATCCTTGCCCGCTTCCAAATCACGGAAATACTCCTTGGCAAGGGTATCACGGTCATATTCCATGTGACCAAAGCTATACACCTCCCGCAAGTCACGACTTGCCAAAACAGACAAGCCAGTCTTTTCTCCCTCAGAGAGAATTTCTAGATTGGTCAGATTCAAAATGTCTTCCTTCAGCACCTCTGTATGCCTTGAATGAGGCGTGATAAATTCATCATCAAAACCTCTGAAAAGCAGATTATTGCTTGGAGCTGACTGCTCGTAAACACCCGAAAGCTTCTCTTCCATCTGGTGCTTATCTACGCCATAGCGGGCATAAAGGCCAGCCTGTGCTCCCCAACAGATATGTAAAGTCGAAAAGACATGAGTCTTGGACCATTCAATCACCTGCTGGAATTCCTCCCAATAGTCCACCGCCTCAAAAGGCAGATGTTCTACTGGCGCTCCTGTGATAATCAAGCCATCAAAGAAACGATGTTTGACCTCATCAAAAGTCTTGTAAAAGGTCTGCATATGTTCCACTTGGGTAGTCTTTGACGTATGAGAAGTCATATAAAGAAACTCAATAGTCAGCTGCAAGGGCGTATTGGCCAAATGACGCAAAATCTGAGTTTCCGTCACCATTTTCTGGGGCATAAGATTGAGTATCAAGATATTCAAGGGGCGGATATCCTGATGATCTGCCCGGTCATCATCCATGACAAAGATATTCTCAGAGCTTAAAATTTCAACTGCTGGAAGCTTCTTATCAATCTTGATAGGCATGAAAATATCTCCTTTTGTTTAATATACCTATTATACTCAAAGGAGATATAGTTTTCAATTATACTTTTTCTCTAACTAGATATAGTAATAAGCTATATCTTTAGTAGTGCATCAATACTTTATAGTCATAATCGCCGATTGCTTCGCGGCCTTTAAGCTCATCCAACTCGATGAGGAAGGCACAACCAGCCACTACGCCACCAAGACGCTCAATCATCTCAATGGTCGCCTTAACAGTTCCACCAGTTGCAAGAAGGTCATCGACAATCAGAACGCGTTGACCAGGTTTGATTGCATCCGCATGCATAGTCAGAGTATCTACACCGTACTCTTTTTCATAGTCAGCTGAGATAACTTCACGTGGAAGTTTGCCAGGCTTACGGACAGGAGCAAAGCCAACTCCTAATTCAAAGGCAACTGGACAGCCTACGATAAAGCCACGCGCTTCTGGACCAACAATCATGTCGATTTGCTTGTCAGTCGCATACTGGACAATTTCACGTACAGCGTAGCTATAGGCATTTCCATCAGCCATTAAAGGGCTAATATCGCGGAAGAGAATACCTTCCGTTGGGTAGTTTTCAATAGTTGCAATATAATCTTTTAAATTCATAATGTTCTTTCTTTCAAAAAATTTTTTACTCTCTATTATACCATGTTTTATCCAAAAAGGCTCTAGCAGACTTTCAAATATTTTTAGATATGAAAGATTTGTAAAACAAGGAGGCCTTTTCCCTAGCAATCCATGAGATAGTCATAAATCTCCTGCACAGTGCCCAGAGCCATGAGTTCTTGTTCTTTGACTAGGCGCTTGAGGTCTTGGTAAATAAGACTGCTATCAATTTCTTTCTTTTCAGCTTCCTTATTGACCGTCATGACGCCTTCGGTGATGCTGACAAAGCCCAGCTCTTCAAAAATCTGAATCATTTTGACCAAGAGAATCGGGTCGATTTTCAGATAAGCCGCCAACTCTTTGAGTTTATATCGGACGTCAAACTCGGGGAACTGATAGATTGTCTTGTAGAGTTTAGCAAATTGCTCACGAGTACCATAACCAGTCAGATAGTAAGGCTTGGCAATCTCATTCTTAAAGTAAATCGCTTCAAAATCCTGAGACTGAAGAATCTTCTTCAAGTCCTGCAAGTCATCGGGCAGGTCATAAACCACAACTGCTCTGCTATTTGTCAAATCCGGCAATTCCTCTGTGAAACGCAAAACTGGAACCTTGTCAGGCAGCGTCGCATTTTTGCTGCGGATATTGAAAAGCTGTACGCCGTCCACACGAGCATCTACCAGCATGAGCTGGAGACTGGTCTGGCCGTTCCATTTATTGACAGAGAGGCTGACAGCTAGCTCTAGATTCTTGGTCTGGGCAAATTCTGTCGCCAGGCTTCCTTGCCCAAAGGCAACTACTTCAAAAGATGCATCTTCCTGAGAAATTTTCAGCTTGAGATGGCTATTGCCAGTCCCCATAGTCCGAGCATTGTCCACTTTAAAATCCTTGAGGTAAAAAAGCGGCTTCTTATTGTCCATACCAAAAGGCGCCAGTCTCTCAAAGCTTTTGAGCGTATCCAGGGTTAGTTCTGGCAGGTGTAGCTCCTCATCTAAATACAGGGCTGTTTTGCCAGTCAAATCCAAATCATTGTCTAAGATATACTCTGTCAAGATATCAGCAAGCTCCGCCAGCTTGTCTGCTTCAAGAGTCATTCCAGCCGCTCCAGCGTGCCCGCCAAAGGCTACAAAGAGATCACGGTGGCTGTCCAAAGCCTCAAAAATATTGACCGCTTCAATACTGCGGGCGCTGCCCTTAGCAATGCCATCCTCGATATTAAGCACTATGACTGGCTGGTGCAGCTCTTCCAGCAAGCGCCCAGCGACAATCCCTAGCACTCCAGGATTCCATCCTTCCTTAGCCAGCACTTGCACTGGTCTCTTAGGGTCCAGCATGGTTTGTGCTTCTTCATAAATCTGCTGGACAATTTCCTTGCGCTCGTCATTTTTCTGGTTGATCATGAGAGCAATGTCACGAGCTTCTTCATCGTCAAAGCCGGTCAAAAGCTCAACCGCCGGATTGGGATCATCCAACCGTCCTAAGGCGTTGAGTCGGGGAGCAAGCTGAAAGCCAACCGTTTCTTCATCCAGTTCATCTGGCTGAATACCAGCTATTTTGAAGAGTTCCTGTAGACCTATTCTCTGGGTATTTTTGAGGACGGAAAGGCCGTATTTGACCAAGATCCGATTCTCCCCCGTCAGACTGACCATATCGGCAATGGTGCCAATGGCTACTAAGTCCAAAAGTTCGACTTGGACTTCTTCCAGCAAGGCTGTTGCCAGCTTAAAAGCCACCCCACAACCAGCTAGATGCTTGAAAGGGTAATCCGCTCCGCTATGTTCCGGATGGACGATCGCATAGGCGTTTGGCAACTCCTCAGGCATGGAGTGGTGATCCGTCACGATGACATCTACGCCAAAAGACTGGGCCAGCTCGATCGCTTCAAATCCCGCCACTCCATTATCCACTGTAATAATGAGCGAGATATCTTGATTTTCAATAAAATACTTGTAAACACTGCTATTAGGACCATAGCCGTCCGTAAAGCGATTGGGCAGATAGACCTGACACTCAGCCCCCAGCTGCTCCAGAGCTTCTTTGACAATAGAAGCTGAGGTCATCCCATCAGCATCATAATCACCATAGATCAAAATCTGCTCGTAATTCTCAATCGCTGAGCGAATTCGCTCCACTGCCCTCTCCATATCATGCAGGTCATAAGGGTCGTGAAGCTGGTCTAAACTAGGCTCCAAAAATTCCTGTAAAGCCTCTTCAGTCTGCACACCTCTTTGGTAAAGAAGACTGGCAGCGGCAGGTTCTAATCCAGCTTTCTTAGCCTTTTTTAAAAATTTTTCATCTGTAAAATTAGTGGCAAACTGCCAGTCGTATTTTGAGCTAATCATGATAAGTGAAACACTTTCTCCGTTCAATCTTGTCTGAATATTATAACATGAAAAAGCGACAGAACAGAAGAAAAAGGCACGGAATATTTCTTCTGTTCCATCACTTTATGTTTTACTTCCTCAATCGGTTAAAATTTGAGCAAGGACAATTTTGCTGGATTTTCTCTTACCAGCTAGGACTTCTCCAATCGCCATATCCGACTCACTAGCTCTCATTCGTCATCCTATTCCCTTTGTAAGTCTTTGCTTCAAGAACAAGCGCTTCCGAGCCAATAAAATGACTTCAGCACTTAGATGAGTTAAGAACAAGGTTAGCAAAAAGACAATCCTTCCCTGCTGCCATTTGGCAAAATCGGTCTTCTGGAGCAGATAGAAAGAGGATTCTATAAAAATCGGATGCAAAAAGAAATATAAAACGCTCAATTCTTTAAGGTGATAAAGACGCCATTTTTGACCAATTCTTGTACGTAAAACCCAATTCACCAGAAATAGAGCAAAGAGAGGCAAAGCTAAAAAGAAATTCTTGTCAATCCCTTGGTGAATAAAGACAATCCACCCATCTAGCAACAAAAGAAGGCCAGACAAGAATAGCTTTTTCCCAACACTGTCCCTGAAAAGGCTGAAATGCCGATAATCATAAAGGAGATAGCCCAAGTAAACAAAAATGGGAGTATAGAAAAGGCCATTTCGGGTGGTGAAGAAAACTTTAGCATAGGCATCAAATGACTGGGTAAGCCAGCTATTTGAAAAATAAGCGTAGTATGTCTCGATCGACCCCATTACATAAAGCAAGAGTAAAAAAATCCCCGTCTTTCTAGCACCCCATTTTCTATAAAAATAGTGAACAAGTAAAAATCCCAAAAGAAAGGCAGGAATATACCAAAGCTGATAGCATAAACCGATATACAAAAGTCCAGCCAATAAGGCTAATGGAGCATAATGTTTAGGAAGTGGCAAGGTCCAAAAATAGGCCAAGGCATAAGGGACATAAATCCCGCTCCACAAAAGATACTGCTTCAAAACACGCTTCATATACAGCTTCATTTCCTGCTTCTTAGCCAAGCTGGATTTTAGCATAAAAGCTGATGAAATCAGGAAAAAAGGCACTGCCATACGACCAAACATACTTTTCTGAGTAAAATGGAGAATTTCATTCTCAAAAAGCCGCTGGCAATGCACCAAGATTACCAAAATTGAAGCCAGATACTGAAATAAACTGAGCATGGCGTAGTTGACCGGCTGCTCAGGCTCTCTGACATTTCTTTCTGCCATAAATAGTTCTCCCTAGGAAGATTGTGCTTAATAAATGGATTTAGTACTTCCTCAGACAAAGATGCTGAAAGGCAGCGATGTCTCGATAAGGAGATTGGTTGCAGACAGCCAGCTCCATTTCAAGCATCTTTTCAGACCAGTCAGGGGCCGTTTTGTAGTCATTGGATTGCAGCCCGTAAAAAATCCGTACTCCCTGATAATCCTCAACTTCTAATGGCAAACCTGAGATAACTTCCTGAACCTGATAAACCTTAGCAGCTCCCATGCTATGGGTTTGATATTCCTGACCCGCTAAAAGCTGCTGGGCCTTCTCTGTGTCATTTTCAAAAACCACCGTATGCATAATGCGTCCAACCTCGTGATGCTTGACCAGAGAAATTTTGCCGTCCTTTTTTAAGAGGCGGGAAAATTCTGTCAAATAGAGGGTCGGTTCTGACACATACTCTAAGACATTATGACAAACGATGACATCAAAAGACTGGTCTGGTAAGGTTTGCAGAAGATCCAAGCTACCTTGCAATTGCTCATAATAAAAGTCCTGCTTGCGCTCAGAAATCATTTCTGGGTTCGGCTCGATGGCGGTCACTTGGTTGTTTTCTGCTAAAAAATCAGCCACAAGTCCAAAACCGCTACCGAAATCAAGGATTTTCTGACCCTTCAGCGACTCTAGAAAGGCAAAAATAATATCATACTGAAGCTTGCCCCAAGGCGCCTGCAGATGTGCCTTGTAGGCTTGTAGATTAGCTGTCATAAAACCTCATTTATAGTTAAACATACTGGCCGCCATCTTGTCGGCCATTCTTGGAAACAGTGTATACAGCTTGTGGGCTAGATTGAGAATGCCAGGCAGGTTGATTTCCCGCTTCTTTTTGCCAAAGGATTTGACAATTTTGCCTGCTACAAAGTCTGGCTCAAGCATATATTTGTCGACTGCTTTTACATAGGAACCGTCAGGATCTGCCTGATCGAAAAAGGCTGTTTTGATAGGACCGGGATTTACCGTCGTGACATAGACCCCAAAAGGCAGAAGCTCCAAACGCAGGGCATTGGAAAAGCCAATAGCCGCAAACTTGGTCGCCGAATACAGACTAGACTTGCTGCTGGCAATGAGACCGGCCATACTAACGATATTGACAATATGACCTTGACCTGCCTGCTTCATGCGAGCCCCAAAGATACGGGACAGATTCATCAGGGCAAAGGTATTGACCTCAAACATGGCCTCGATATCGCTTGAACTTATTTTATCAAATTCCTCAAAAATACCATAGCCAGCGTTATTGACTAGGACATCGACATGACCGTACTGGCTGTCAATTCGCTCAGCAAAGCTTTCCAAAGCCGAGCTGTCTGTAATATCCAGCTCGACTAGGTCAAGATTGTCTTTTTCTCCATAGAGTTTTTCCAGCTTGGCCTTGCTCCGCCCAACCAAAATCAGTCGGTCATGGGGCAAGAGCTTAACCATTTCCTGAGCCAGCCCACCGCTAGCTCCTGTAATAATGATGGTACGCATTGTTCTGCCTTTCGTGTTGTTAATTTAATGAAATCTTTTTCCAGCTGAATAGTCAGCATAAGCTTGATCAATGACCGGAGCAAAAAGATGATAATCCTCCCAGCTACCTAAAAATTCCAAAGGTAGGTCGTACAAGTCATTGACTACAAATTCGGAATAATCCTTCATGTACTGATGCTCATAATAGTCGTTCACAAAAGCCTGAAAGCCCTTTTTGACATCCATTGTTCCCAATTTGCCATCACACCAATCTAGAACGTAATCCACACCCAAAGTTTGCTCGTCTTTGACACTTTGGAGTGATGTTTCTTCATCAGGAGTAATCATTTCCTTTGCATCATGCTGGATTAGCCAAGTCACGAAGAAACCAATATGATTCGCAGCCCAACGATGAATCTCTCGGTAATCATCTTGTGTCAATCCTTCATTTTGTAATTGGTAGCTGTAAAGATAATTGGCTAAGGCATCCTCAATATACCAATCAGCTTTATCCAATAAACGATTTTTAACTGCCATCCTATTTTCCTCTCAAGACAACTGTCCTAAAATGGAAATTATAACTCAACCTCTTCCAAATCCTTGACTACATGGACATTTTCAAAGACGCTACTTGCATCACGGCGCATTTGGCTAATGTCTTTCGATAAGAAACGGGCACTGACATGATTGAGCAGGAGGCGTTTGACACCGGCTTCCTTAGCAACTTCCGCAGCCTGCATATTAGTCGAATGCCCATGCTTGCGAGCCATCTTTTCATCTCCCTTGCCATAGGTCGCTTCATGAACCAGCACATCTGCCGCCACAGCCAAGCGAACACTTGAATCAGTCTTTCTAGTGTCACCCAAGATGGTAATGGTCTTACCCGGGCGAGGAGCTGAGATATAATCAGCTGCGATAATCTTCGTGCCATCTTCGAGGACGATATCCTGACCATTCTTGACTTGGCCAAAGAGGGGACCAAAAGGAACGCCCGCCTCGCGCAGCTTGTCCGCATCTAGCGTACCTTCCAAATCTTTCTGCATGACCCGATAGCCCACGCAGAAAATCGTGTGGTCTAGCTTATCCGCATAAACAGTGAACTTGTCCGTTTCCAAAATCTTGCCCAGACTATTTTCATCAAACTCATGAAAATCAATCCGATAAGGCAGACGGGAACCAGACATGCGCAGGCTTGTCATCACAAAATTCTTGATACCAACCGGCCCATAAATTTCCAAATCTGTCTGCTCCTCATTAGCTTGAAAAGCTCTACTAGAGAGGAAACCCGGCAAGCCGAAAATGTGATCGCCGTGCAGGTGCGTGATGAAAATCTTTGAAATTTTACGAGGTTTAATGGTAGTTTCTAGAATTCGATTCTGTGTGCCTTCACCACAGTCAAACATCCAGACTTCATTGATTTCCTCCAAAAGCTTGAGGACAAGACTGGACACATTGCGAGCCTTGGACGGCTGACCGGCTCCGGTTCCTAAAAATTGTAATTGCATGTTTTTCTTTCTAAATGATATAAATCATGGCAGAGCGATTCTGCGAGTGATAGTATTTTCTGCCAGCATAGGACTGGGCTAGCTGACTGACTTCATCTTGATTGTAACCCAGGACTCTCTGGCTGCCATCCGCCAGCTGCTGCCAATCGGTCAAAGCAGTCAGCGCCTGACTATCCACGACTTGAGACTCAGCTTTGAGAGGTACCGTTTTTATTCTCCCAGCTTCTTCATAGACCAAGTACTGTGGAAAGACTTGGGCGATTTCAAAGAGCAAGTCAGCTGTTACCGGCTCTGGCTTTTCAGGAAAGACCAAGCCAACTTCCTCACTCTCATAGCAAAATCCATAGGACTTGCCAGAAAGATTGAGTCGGACAAAAGGTTTACTTTCTACAAAGCTAGGCTCCGGATTCCACAAGTCCAGCGCTTGCGTAATTTCTAGAAAATAAGCTGTCGCGGCTTCTGGGCTTTTCTTCTGATAAAGCTCAGCAAAGTAAGCATTGATAACGCTAGGTGGCGGAGTGATAAAGCTACGCTTCTGCTCCTCTGTCAGGCCAGCCAATACTTGCTCTAAGTAGACCCTGTCTAGGTTTGTAAAACCGCCGTATTTCAGGGCCAAGTCAATATAATCAGTCATAAAATTCTTCCAGTTTCCATTTATTTTTCTCGGCAATCCAGCCTGAAATAACTTCGATATCGTCTATGTACTCTCGATTCCCCATAATCGCGACCTTCTCTAAATCATGAATCTTGTAGGCCTTAGCAGGAGCTACCTTGATGGTAAAAGGCAAAAATAACTCTTTCATCCGCTCCAGCAGGACTTGCTGCAAAAGAGTTCTGCTATTGTCCGCCTTAGCCGAAATCAAAGAATAAGGAGTCAGGGTCGGAGTAAAATCCTCCGCCTTGTCCGCTTTGTTATAGAGGGTCAATCGAGGAATATCCAGCATGTCCAGCTCTTTCATGATGTCCAGAACGGTCTTTTCATGTTCCTCATGATGAGGGTTGCTAGCGTCAATAACATGAACCAGCAAATCGACATTTTTACTCTCCTCTAGAGTAGACTTAAAGCTTGACACCAGCTCCGTCGGCAAATTCTGAATGAAGCCAACTGTGTCTGTCAGCGTGACATTGAGCTGACCACTGAGGTTGATGTTCTTGGTCGTGGCATCTAGTGTCGCAAAGAGTTCGTCTGCCTCATACTGGCTCTTGCTGGTCAAGCAGTTCATGATCGTAGACTTGCCCGCATTGGTATAGCCGATGAGCCCGATTTTGAAAATACTGGATTCCACCCGTTTTTCACGAACGGTTGCTCGATTTTTCTCCACTGCCTTGAGCTGGCGCTCAATATCATGAATCTGATTACGGACACTGCGTCGATTCAGCTCCAGCTGGCTTTCACCAGGTCCGCGAGAGCCAATTCCACCTGCCTGACGGCTAAGCATAATCCCCTGCCCAACCAAGCGAGGAAGCAGGTACTTGAGCTGGGCTAGATGCACTTGCAGCTTGCCCTCATGACTCCTAGCCCTCATGGCAAAAATATCCAAAATCAGCTGCATACGGTCAATGACCTTAACGCCCAGACTTTCCTCAAGATTGACATTCTGGCGAGGTGTCAAGCGGTTATTGACAATAACTGTCGAAATCTCTTCGGCATCAACCATCTGTCGGATTTCTTCTAACTTGCCAGAACCGACAAAGGTCTTGCTATCATACTTTTCCCGCTTCTGGCTATAGGAGCCGACGACCTCTGCCCCTGCCGTCTTGGCTAGACTTTGCAGCTCCTCCATGGATAGGTCAAAATTTTCCGTGTCTGCTAGTTCCACACCGACCAGAAAGACACGCTCTATTTTTTTCTCTGTTTCTATCATTTCATATCCTTACTAAGACTTGGTCAGCCAGTTACTTGTCCAAAAACTTCCTGATATCTTCCATAACCTGCTCTTTGTAGTCTGGATTTCCCACCTGATAAAAGGTCACAGACATCCGATTGCGAAACCAAGTCAGTTGCCGCTTGGCGAAACGGCGGGTGTTCTGCTTGAGCTTATACACCGCCTCATCTAGGCTCATCTGACCTTCAAAGTAGGGGAAAAGTTCCTTGTAGCCGATTCCTTTGCTGGCTTGACTGGTCGGAGCCTGTTCATAAAGCCAACGGGCTTCTTCTAAAAGCCCTGCTTCCAGCATCAGATCAACCCGCTGATTGATTCGCTCATAAAGTTTTTGTCGCTCATCATCTAGACAAATCAGCAGGGCATCATAATCTGGCTGACTATTTTCTAGCGAACCTCCTAGATGAGTAATCTCCAGCGCCCTCATAGCCCTGCGTCGATTCAGCTGAGGAATCTCGATACCTAGCTCTGCTATTTTTCCAAACAAATCCTCATCTGACCAAGTATCCAGCTGCGCCCGATAGGCCAGAATCTCCTCGTGAGAGACGGAGCCGCCCAGATGGTAGCCCTCGAGCAAGCTCTGGATATAGAGCCCTGTGCCACCGCAAATGATGGGAAGCTGACCTTGAGCCGCAATCTCACGAATAGCCTGAGCCGCCTCAGTCACAAAATCATAGGCCGAATAGCTCTCACCAACCTCCCGCACATCCAGCAGATGGTGGGGAATACCTTCCTGCTCTTCAGGACGAATCTTAGCCGTGCCAATATCCAAGCCACGATAGACCTGCTGACTGTCACCGCTGATAATTTGGCCATTGAAGCGCTTGGCTACCTCGATACTCAGAGCCGTTTTCCCAACTGCCGTCGGCCCCACTATCACAATTATTTTGGTTTTCATCTTTTTCCTTGAAAAAATTTTGATTTTTCGTTACTATTAATTATAACATAAATAATAAAAGTTCAGAAAAGGAGAAATCACATGGCTAAAGGATTTGGAAAAGGCGTTCTTACAGGTGTAGCAGGTACTGTCGCTGCTCTTGCTGGTGCAGTCTATGCCTTTAAGAAAAAAGTCATCGAACCTGAGGAGCAAAAAGCAGCTTTCATCGAAGAAAACCGTAAGAAAGCCGCTCGCAAACGTGTAGCACACTAAGCCTGCACATTTTACAAAAAAGAGTGGGACAGAAATCGGTAATTCGTTAGAATTCGATTTCGTCGTCCCACCTCCGCATAGTTGAGTAGAGCCCTACTCAACCACTGCGTCTTGCTCGACAATACAAAGACAATTGAGAGGCTAGGACTTTTGTCCCAGCCTCTTTTCTTTTGTAGAAAACAGCAAGCTGAATAACTGCTACAGATAAAACAATTAATCTTTTACATTTCTCTCTTTCTTAGATGGCTGAATGCCATGAGAGCTAAAGATATAATTGCTTAAGAGCAAGAATACTAACAAGCCAAGCACAAAAAATAAATCATAAGTGGGGTCAGAAGACAGGGAAACGAAAGGAATCGAAAGACACAAAATTGTGACATAAAAGATTTTCAACTGCTTGATATAAAGCCAGAAGAGTTCAATACTCCTACTGCCACTGATCTGCGACTTAGACTTACTTTTCGAGTACCAGATGATAAATGCTTCTCCAAAACAGAATAGACTTAGCAAAAAGACCATGCTCCCAAAGCGAATCTGCAGTAGAATTCCCACTGCTAACAATAAGATGAAACCTAAGCTCGTAGCAACTACTGCTCGCCTAGTATTAGTCATAAAATCAACTCCTTTAAAGGATAAATTCAAAGAATGTCTTTAACAGTTTTTTTCTTTTTATTCTCAAGTAATCAAAAAATCAATCCTTATTTCTATGATGAGAACTAAAAAATATAAGCAAAACCATTAAAAACGAGACAATTAGGCCTACCGTAGTTTGGTTTAAAAACGGATAATTAAAAAATAAATAATTACAGAGTGTTAATAATAGACCTCCTGCCGTTAGCACAAAAGATATAAGCAGAGAAATTTTATAAAACAATTTTTTTCCATATTAGTGACCTCTTTTTTCCTTGTATATTCCATCAGAAAAGCGGAACTGCTTTTCTAAAATAGACAACAGTTAGTTTAAAGTCCTCTTTTTCGAATGATCCGATAAGTCATCAGACAGCAGAGGAGCATGAGAGAGAGGCGGATAATGATCACGCTGACACCATTTGCGGTAAAATCATTGAAGAAAAATCCTTTGCTATTGGAAAGTTTCAATAAGAGCCCTTCCGTTCCATCAGTTGAGATTGAAAAAATAGTTAGTATCTTATTTATCAAACCATCTCTGAAAATATTCATCAAAAAGTCTGGAGCCAAGAACATCCCTACAGAACTTGCAAATGTTGCTAGCGGCGACTTTGTCAAACTAGATATGAGAACCATCACCCCAAGAATAAAGAGTAAACCAACAAACTGGAATAGAATAAGGCGAATCAACAATTCTAAGAGATTCATATGGACAGGAAATTGCAAAATATTATAAATAGTCGAAATCCATTCCAAGTTCATCTGGACACTGGTATCCCAACCGCTCCAACCGAAGTAGGTCCCAAACACCAGCAAAACAAGGCTATTAACAAGGACAAATGTTAAACTAGCAATTCCAAAAACAGATAAGATTTTTGCAATCGTTAACTGATTGCGGCCATATTTAGTTGTCAAAAGTACTGAATCCATCTTTCTTGCTCGATCACCAGAGAAAACAGAGCAGCAAATATAGATCACAAATACCACCATTAAACTAAAAGCTGCATTTAAAGTATTAAACAACTTATGCCAAGGAGCAAAATTTCCCAGCTTTAACGTTTTTAAAGGGAAATAGGACTGCATCTCCTCTTGTGACTTGAGACTGATCTGATCATAATGTAAGACATCATCAGATTTATAGGTATCTGTTAAAATTTCTTGAGAATTGGGGACGAAACGATCAATGGCATACCAGGAAAACATATCATACAAATCATTCTGTTTGAAATAGGGCATATTGGCTGCATAGTCATTAACGATTTTATCCATTAACTCATCAGATAAATAACCAGTATGATCTTCAGCAATCTTTTGTTTGATCACAACTGCTTGTTTTCCATGTATTCGATCAGCTGAAGATCCACTAATCTGCCCATCATTAAAGAAATTTGCATAAAACAATCCAGCTAAAACCAGCATAATAGCCAGGACCGCACCTAAAACTGACTTCTTTTTTAGTAATTTTTTCAATTCAAAAGGAACTAATGCTATCATCCATTTACCTCCTCTCTAAAGTAATAAATATACAAATCTTCCAGACTCGGAATCACCCCTTGCGCCCCTTCGACAGGATTGTCACCGCTAATAACCCGCAAGACGATACCGTCTGGTTCTATCCGCTCATTCACAATTACATAATCCTTTGCAAAACGCTGCCACTCACGCTCGGAAACACGAAACTCCCAAACTTGTCCCTCGATAAGCGAAAGAAGTTCCTTAGCACTACCTCTTTCCACAAAATTTCCATCTTTTAGGATTAAGATTTCCTTGGCTATCGCTTCTACGTCCGATACGATATGGGTAGATAAGAGGATGATTTTATCAGCCGATAGCTCACTGATAATATTTCTGAATTTCACCCTTTCCTTAGGATCTAGACCCACGGTTGGCTCATCTAAAATCAATATTTTGGGATTATTGAGAAGTGCCTGCGCAATGCCCAGTCTTTGCTTCATACCACCCGAATAGGAAGCGATCTTCTTTTTCCGAACATCATATAAACTAGTAAGTTTCAAAAACTTATCACTCTCTACTCTGGCTTGTTTCTTCGTCATTCCCTTAAGAGCAGCCATATATAAAAGGAAATCAAGCCCAGTAAAGTTATGATAATAAGAAAAATCTTGAGGCAAGAATCCGAGATACTGGATATACTCTTCGGCATGCGAGGCGTCATCAAACTTTATCCTTCCTTGGCTCGGCTTTATGAGATCACAAATGATATTCATCAAGGTCGTTTTACCTGTACCATTTGCCCCAAGCAAACCATAGACTCCCTCAGTAAATTCACAGGAAATATCTTTGAGCACAGACATAGAGCCATAGCTCTTGCTAATGCCTATCATTTCTAACTTCATAGATGCCCTCCATTTCAAAAAATGCTACTAGAGATCGTAAGTCACTATTTTTCCTAAGATTACAAACGATTATTATACTGTTATTATAACATAAATTTTTGATTAAAAGTTTTTTTGTCTTAACAGATTTCAACCATTTGTAAAGCCAATCTTAACCTACTTAGATTATAGCGCGCTTTCTTCAAATAACAAGCCGAAAATCATAAACAGTCAGTATTTCATCCTAAATGGTCATTTGAAGAAAAAAACAGCACTTGCTGGAAGCAAATGCTGGCTTTACTGAAATAATAAAGTCAAAACTATAAAATTACAAAGAGCATAAGAAAGAATTGACCAGCAGGATATTCCGTATCATCTTCTTGAAAAAATGCTATAAGAAATATTCTTAGAAAACATCACGAAAAAGTAAGACAGAGAAAACATAGCGATAGACCGTTAAATTTTAGCAAATCTAATTTGTTTTATGTTTTCTACTAACCATCTTGGCATATTTTATTCCCCAAATAAGTAGAATAAGTAAGATAAATAATAAAATAGTGGATATCAGAGCAATTAATTTTTGAAAGTCATCACTAATCGTTATCAGTCTGTAAGAACTAAATATAAACAGAGCCAAAGTCAAAATCGTAAAGAAAATTTGGTTTGATAAGATGTCGGAACTGCTTTCCTTTTTTACTTGGTTCATAAAATAAAGATTCAACACAAGATTGCTCACAAGTATCAAATAAAAACAAATCTGAACTAGAAGCGATGCTTTAAAAATCTGGTTACTTAAAATCATAACGAATAAAGCCAGACTAGGAAGCTGGGCAGTTAAAAATCGCATTAGATATGTATTGCTATATAATTTCTTCATTTCTGGTCACTCCTAACAATTAAATAACAAAAAACCAGACAACAGCTTGAATTTAAGTTATATTTGTCTCTAAACAAGGCATTTCTTTTAGTGCCTTCGTATTCTTAAACCCTATACTAATTATAGCACTTTTAAACAGGTATGGCATAAAAAATCTTAAATTGTCTTTTTTTACTCATAAACAGTTCTTGTTACTCTCATTGAGTTAAATCAAGTGGCAAATCTAATCATTCGCAAACTAATAAATTCATTTTATCTCCAACTCTTGTCTAAAAGAGTGATCATGACTAGTGGTACGCAGAGAAACATTGGGATAGTGGCTGATAATATTTTGAACATTGGAGAGACCAAGCCCTCTATTTTCTCCTTTAGTGCTAAAGCCCTTTTTAAAAATATTATCGGAATGGATAGAAAACTCTTTTATTGTATTCTCAACAATAAAAATCTGTCTACCTTCCTGCTCTAAAAAGGCAAAAGAAACCACTGGATGACTAGTCTCCACTGCCGCTTCCATAGCATTATCAGCCAATATGGAAACAATCGTGATAAAATCAAGTAACTCCATTCCTTGAGGTTTGATTTCTTGAGGAACTTCCAAGCCAATTTCTATTCCCTTGCTCTGAGCCTCTAGAAATTTTGCTGACAAGACGCTCTTGAGAGCATCATTGTGGATATTGGACAGACGACCCAAATCATATTTAGATTGGTTGAGCGCTTGACCTGAGTCTTTAAGGACTTGGTTATAAATCTGCTCGATGGCTGGTAAATCATGCGTATCAATTCCCAACTTCAGACTCCTTAAAATATTGATGTAATCATGCCGAAAACTTCGCAACTCATTATAAAGTTCTTCAATGTGCTGACTGTAATCGGACATATTTCTCAACTGCAACTCTCTTTGTTCACTTAACTGCTGTTGAATTCGCTCTCGCAAATTACGATCTAGGATATTTACCGAACTGAGAAAGAGAATAATATAAATTATCACAATTAATTTTCTATGTGGCAAATTAACCACATTATGAGTTATTTCTAAATAAGAGAAAAATTGTACAAATACAATATAAAAAATCATGGATATATCAAGGAAAATGACTAGGTGTTTATCAGCCTCATTTAATCTAAATTCTCTTAAACGCTTAAATTTATAATGTAGTAAACTTGGGATCCATAACGATAGTAAACTAGCTACAAAAGCCGTAATATTTAAAATAAGCTGTTCTTCATTTATTAGTTGGTTATATTCCAAACCGAAAATAGGAATAACAAAAAAAGTTAATATACGATATAGAAGATTCCAAAGAACAACTGGGAAAAGACCATAAAAGATAGATAACTTTATAGGAATAGAACTCTGTCTAGTTAATAATAAAGAAAAAATTAAAAAATAAACTGGAAGATCTAAGTAAGTTAAAAAAGTTTCACTAAATAAGACAAAAAGCAGAATATTAAAAAATATATAAATAAAAGGTATTAAGACGTACTTAATCCATGTCAACTTAATTCCACTGATACGTGAAAATAAGAAAGACAGAGCTATCATTTCGAAAACAAGTAAAACAACTTGTATTATTCTTGGCACAATTCCTCTCCTATTTCTATCATATTACTTCCCTACTGCCTTAAAGCTGTCCGTAATCCTTTCATCTTGAGGCGTGATACATAGCAACCAGCGCCATTCGGGAAATAGGCTATGTTTTCTATCTTATCCAGCTGAGAGATATTCGCTGGATTGACCACATAAGAGCGATGGCAGCGATAGAGACGCTTGTCCTGCTTTGTAATCTCAGAAAGCTGTCCGTAAAATTCGATGCGCTCTTTCTTGGTGTAGAGAACTAGTCTATGAGGCACTTCTGATGTCTCAAAATAATAGATTTCATTAAAAGGCACCTGAAAATCTGACTTGGAATTTTCAAAGAGAAAAGTCTCTTCAGCTTGAAAACTGTCCTTTCTCTCGTAAAGATAGGCTAGGTCCTGCTCAATCTGCTTGATAAAATCTTCCTCAGGTAAACCTTTATCAATAAAGTCAAAAGCTGATACCTGATAGCGAAAAGTCAAGGGCATAAATTCTGAGTGAGTCGTCACAAATACAATCAGAGCATAGGGATCCAACTTGCGAATCTTTCCTGCCACCTCTAGTCCCTTCTGCGTCTCTTGCTTAATCTCAATATCCAAAAAGAAAATCTGATGGCTCCCCCGTTCCCTTACTGCATCAATCAGCATGTCCGGCTTGCCATAGATTTCTAAAAACTGGCATTCCCAGCCGTTCTTTTCCAAAATTCCCTGAATGGTTGACTCCATATAGGCTTGTTGCTTAAGATCGTCTTCTAATACAAAAATTTTCATCTTATTTTCTTCCTTCCTGAGACCAGCGCTTGATGAGACTGGATAAATGACGCCTTGAGCAGACAATATCTCCTAAGTCAGACTGCTCAAAGAACAAGCTTTTACGCTCCCTGTCAAATCCTTGAACCTTGGCTAAATTGACCAGTGTTTGACGATTACAGTGAACCAGCGCATCAGGATAGAGCTTAGCCAGCTCAGTCAGAGAAGCCCTATGGCTGTAGTTGCCTTGTCTAGTCACGATAAGAACGATGTGAGGCTTTTGAGGATGAGACTGGATATAGTAAATTGTCGAAAGTTCCAGCTTTCGAAGGGCGTTGCCGTCTTTGATTATGATAGTAGCCATTTGTCTATCTCCTTTGCTCTAGCATAGCACAGGTCGCATCGCAAATGACTCCCAAATCCTAAATGGTAGCTGAGAAGTCTTAAATGGTCTCAGAAGCGCTAAGTAAAAACTTACTTGTTAGGTAAGCTTTTACGATCTATTATTTCAGTCTGATGTATTGGTGCCAAACAGTTGTACCAACTCTTATTTTTTCTTTTTCTGTGGGAAAAGGGGCATGCCCAAAGCTGCAATCTTTTCAGCTGGAACCTTCATGCCTTCTTTGATCCATTTGGAAAGCACCGAAACAACCGCAGAACTCCAGAATGAATTCATATAGGAATTGGCTGTCTTCTTCCCACCTTTGCTACGCTTTTCAAGGAAATCAAAGACCGCCTGCGTCAGCAACTTTTCAAAATTATAATCAATAGCCAAACTAATGACACGCGCTTCCTTCTTGGCTTCCTTAAAAAGAAAAAGCCAAATCTGGTACATTTCTGTCTTGAAATTAAACTGCTCCAGCTTGTCGACAATTCCCTGAACGGTATTTTTGAAAATTCCCTCTAGAATTTCTTCTTTGGAGCTATAGTTACGATAAAAGGCTGCGCGCGAAACCCCAGCTCGCTCGACTAATTCAGAGATGGTAATCTTTTTCAAATCTTTCTTCTCTAACAATTGCATCAGAGAAATTTCCAAGGATTCCTTTGTAATTCGATTAGATTCTTGATTATAAGTTTTTAAATTTGCAAGGGATTTTTCTGATATTTTCTTTTCCGCCATAACAATTTCTTTCTTCCTGTATCAGCTGAGAATTAAGGCTTTATATCAAAGCATCTTCATGTTATAATTGTAAGAAAAGACATGTTTTTTGTCAATGTAGAGAACTGATAGAGCAGGAGAAACTAAATGACTTGGAAAATTGTTGCCGATTCTGGCTGTGACTACCGTGAGATTACAGATCTGGCCAACCAGACAAAGTTTGAGAGTGTGCCACTGACCATTCAGATTGATCATGAGATTTTTGTGGATAACGCGTATCTTGATATTGATGGCATGATGGAAAAAATGTACGCTACTTCAAGTGCTTCGAAATCAGCTTGCCCAAGCCCTGATGACTACCTTAGAAGCTTTGAAAGGGCTGAAAATATCTTTGTCGTGACAATTACGGGCTCTCTTTCTGGTAGCCACAATAGCGCCCAGCTAGCTAAAAAACTTTTCTTAGAAGAAAACCCAACAGCAAATATCCATGTTATTGACAGTCTTTCGGCTGGTGGCGAAGTTGATTTGATTGTCAAAAAATTGAACGACCTCATCAAAGAAGGGCTTTCTTTCGAGCAAGTCGTGGAAGCCATCACCCACTACCAAAAAAAAACAAAGCTTCTCTTTGTACTGGCTAAGGTAGACAATCTGGTCAAAAATGGTCGTCTCAGCAAGCTGATTGGTGCAGTTGTCGGCCTCCTCAATATTCGCATGGTCGGCGAAGCCAGCGATACCGGCACTCTGGAACTTCTCCAAAAAGCTAGAGGGGCTAAAAAGGCTCTGACAGCTGCTGTAGATGAGGTGCTTAAAGCTGGATACAAGGGCGGCCGCATTATCATTGCTCATCGCAATAACGAGAAATTTTGCCAGCAATTTGCGGAAGTTATCAAGGAAAAATTCCCAGCAGCCGACATTTCTTTCCTACCAACTTCTGGACTTTGCAGCTTTTACGCAGAAGAAGGCGGCCTCTTGATGGGCTACGAAATTTAATCCTCTCCTTTTGAGCTGAATATCTCTATTCAGCTCTTTACTTTTTCGATTTAATTCGTTAAAATAGAAGAAAGAAAAGGAGTGAATATCATGGCCAGAGGACGCGGTGTCGCTAGCCCCCAGGATAAGGAGGCAATGCGGCTCATTTCTAAAAAAATCAAAACTTTATTGAAGCAAAAGCAAATCAAACAAATTGAACTTTCCCGAGGAACAGGAATTCCAGCCAGCACTCTTACTGGCTATATCAAAGGAAATTCCCTGCCTGTCCTAGAAAATATGCAAAAAATTGCAGACTTCTTTGATATGGATGTTCAAGAGCTGGATCCTCGCTATTTATCAGTTCATAGCCCTACGTCATTTTCGCTAGAGTTCGCAGATATTTTCCAAGCCCTAGACCAGCCCCACAGACAAGCTGTAACAGACTTTGCTAAAAAAGAGCTGGAAAATCAAACGACTGAGGAAAGATTAAAAGATGATTATTTTCCTTACAAAGTCTATGAAAGCTTCCAGACTTTCTTGAACAAGCCCGAACAAGCTGACATCGTCTGGTTAGACAAAGAGCTTGACTATGATATTGCCCTCTGGATTCGGACAGATTCGCTGGAACCCAAGTATCCGCAAGGTTCTGTGGCACTCATCAAGAATACACACTTTGAATTTGCCGGCGCTATCTATGCCATTGATTACGACGGTCAGACGATTCTGAAAAGAGTTTTCAACGATCCAACTGGCATCCGCCTCATTTCTCTCAATAAAAAATACAGCGATAAATTTATCCCGCATCAAGAAGAACCCAAGGTCATCGGCCGTGTCATGGCTGCTTTTATGCCCTTAGATTTATCAGAACAAGCACAAAAGCCACTTTAGTACATAAAGCGGCTTTTCTATTTTTTCTTACTTCCTTTGCTTGCAATCGTGATGACTACTGCTATCAGAAAGAAAATAATATAAGTGGCAATTGGGAACCAGACATAGCGATGGTCCAAAGTAGGCAGTGGTAGCAAAGGTCTATGACGGCGGCTCCTCACTCCAAAGTAATGTAGCAAAAGAACCATAGGATTTATATAAAGGAGAGGATTGACTAAGTCTTTCAAAGAAGTGACCCTCTTTACACTATTTTCACGTAGGATAGAACCATAGGCATAGTACAGTAAAACAAGAATATTTATAAATAAAGGAAAAACATAATTACTCTTTAAATATGTAGGGAGGAAGGGGATTTGAAAAACTAGGATACCCGTAATCATTGCAAAAAGCATAAGGACGGAGAAATCCAATAACCAAGCTAGAAAACCATGGCGCTTGAGCCATGTATTCACTTTATCTAGCCAAGTCCACTCATTCCTATTTTTATTCACATCCATATACCTCCCTCTACTAGCTTGTTTGAACGGGCTTTGAAGCCAGAGTCCATTGACAAGACTTGCATCAATCAATATAGCGAACACGATTAACCTTGGTTTTCATGATATAAGGATTGACTAAATCATGGTATTCATCATATTCGCCTAATAAATAGCCTTTTCGTAAAATAACTTCTCTCCCCTCTATCCCGTAATCCATATTGATCGGGACAGAATTTTCTGATTTGGCTATAGAGAAATGAAAGAAAATTGCAAACCATATAAACAATGCAAGAGGTATACTCAGGATCCCCCAGATGAGATGGAACCAGCGAAACTTTCTCTTTTTCAAAAAGAGAAACCATAAGTGACAAAATACGACCACGGATAGAAGAAAAAGCCAATTGTTCCACAAGAGCGGAGTAAAGGCCAAGCTAAAGGGACTCAAGCTAAAATGCAGCAAAACAAAGATAAACAACAAGATATAGAGCACTAGCCAAATAACTTTAGAAAATTTCCAGCGCTTCGCTTTTTCTTCCCTTGTCTCCTCCAAATTTAGCTTACTCATTTCCAACCAACTCCACAATCTTCTGGAAAGTCTTGCCGTTTCGAATGGTCAGTTGCTTGTAAAAACTAGACTTGAGCAGTTTTTTATGGTAGTTGGACTTGAGATAGTCCGCTTGGTCAGCATTGCTATAAAAGAAAGCTGTCTGCCCAAAATGCAGCTGCTCCTTGTCATTTGCCCAACTGCCTGCCAGCTCTTGGACACTCTCCCTGTCTGTCTCTGGCAGATAAAAGAGAACATCTCGCCGAAAGGCTGTCTCATCCTGCCACCAAGTAGGCAGATTTGCTGTTTCTTTTTCAATCATGGCAGAGCTGACAAGGACAAAAGGCAGAGGAAAATCGTAAGACCGACTGAAATAAGCCGTCAAAATCTCCCGAATCCTCTCCTCCTGCTCCTCGCTATCAAAGAAGAGGTTGCCGCTGTTAATGTAGGAAACCGGATTTTCAAAACCCAACTCTGCTAAATCCTTCTTCAAATCGGCCATGACGACCCTGTTTTTCCAGCCGACATTAATGCCGCGGAGTAAAAGTGCATAACGCATGTGGTGCTCCTTAAAAATATATCTATTGTTTTTCAGACTAACTGTTCGAGTTTCTCATGTAAATCATCCGTTTTTCTTTCACGGCTTTTCCTAGGTCAATGACCTTTTCCTCGCCGTCAAAAACAAAACCCATTTTTCCATAGAAAGCGATGGCACGTTTGTTATCTTCTAACACCCATAATAAAATCTTTTGATAACTATCCAAGGCAGCAAATGCAGCCTGCATGAGCTGATGTCCTACACCCTTTCCATAATAATCTTTTAAGACATACAAAGCGATAATTTCACCCGCTATCATAGCTGGATCTCGAAAATCACCGTAGCTAACAAAGCCAACCACTTTAGCGTCATACAAGGCGATCAAGGTATTTTCAGGATACTTTTGACTATAAAATCGGCACTTATCCAAGGTCATCTGCTCTTGAAATTCCGCAGGCAAAATCTCATCATAAGCTTCTCGCCATGTCTGCCAATGAACTCTGGATTTCCCTTCTATCTCCTCAGCTGTTTCCATTGTTTTGATAGTGATGACCATTTATTTTTCTCCTTGAATAAATCTATCTCAATTATTTCGCCTGAAAACCATTGCTATCTAATTTTCCATTTTCTCCCCGAACAACTACATAAACATTTTTGGGTAAGGTAGTAAAATCAACATAGTCACTTAAACTCGCACCTTCAGGAACACCTCCTTCCAGAAAGAGATACAGATTCAATTGAGCTCCATACTTTTCTGATAATCGGATCATATCCTTTCTCAATTTCTTTATGTCCTCTGCTGACGCTTCATACTTCTCTGTCTTGGGATTATACTTTAGTTCCTTTTTAATTTGAACCAAATCACGATAAAACCCTTTTTGGTTGTCAGTTACATCGTAATCTAAATCTGTTCTCAGCTCCTTAAATTTCACTGGCTTTAGAACAGACTCTTTGTCAAAATATAAGGTATTCAACATAGGATGGGAATTTGTATCTAAGACAGAAGAAAAGGTAAGATCTGTTAATATGGAAGATGGCTCATCATCACTATTAGAGTAATAGTAATAAGTTCTTTCTTCTAACTCATCTGTTAAAATTTTGTCCGCCTCTTCAGTCAATTGAACTTTTACTTCATATTGATAAGAAAAATGACCGACCCACGTTGGAATCTCTATTTTCTTAACCTTCAATCCTAAATTATCTTCAAAAGCTGTGTTCACAACATATTCAATATGCTGCTTTTCCTCTTTCGTAACAAGTTTTGTCGGCAAAAATGCCCAAAGCAATTGAACTATCGGCATCATGCCTATGACAAAAATTGGAATAAAGAAAATAAATATTAGTTTAATTAGATTCCTTTTCACTTCAATTCCCCCACTTAAACTTCTCTAACTTATTTTTCACATAGTGACTCATTGACTAGAGATGTAATTAAGAGCTTAGTTTGCAACTTTGGCACTAACCATATTTTTTAATCCATCGCCTTTATTTCCAGAATCATATCGCGAATCTGCGCGGCCAGCTCGAAGTCCAGAAGTCCGGCAGCTTCTTGCATCTGACCTTCCAGTTTCTTGATCATGTCCTTGCGCTCTTGCTTGTTGAGGCTTTCGATTTCGACAGATTCTTCCTTGTCTGGCAGGGCAGCCTTGGTCACACTGATTAGGTCGCGGATTTCTTTCTTGATAGTCTGCGGTACAATGCCGTGTTTTTCATTATAAGCCATCTGGATTGCCCGACGGCGGGCAGTTTCATCGATAGCTTGCTGCATGGACTGGGTCATAGTGTCGGCATACATAATCACATGCCCCTCACTGTTTCGGGCTGCCCGTCCAATAGTCTGGATCAGGCCACGCTCGTTGCGTAGGAAGCCTTCCTTGTCCGCATCAAGAATGGCGACTAGACTAACCTCAGGCACATCGATTCCCTCGCGCAGCAGGTTAATCCCAACCAGAACATCAAAGACACCTAAGCGCAGGTCTCGTATAATCTCAGTCCGTTCCAAAGTCTTGATGTCTGAGTGCATGTATTTGACCTTGACACCCATTTCCTTGAAGTAGTCCGTCAAGTCTTCCGCCATCTTCTTGGTCAGGGTTGTGATAAAGGTCCGCTCATTCTTTTCAACACGGGCATTGATTTCACCCAAAAGGTCATCAATTTGCCCCATGGTTGGGCGAACTTCCACTTCTGGATCCAAAAGCCCTGTCGGCCGGATAATTTGTTCAATAACCGTATCCGTCTGCTCTTTCTCATAGTCACCCGGCGTAGCCGATACATAGACAATCTGATGAACATGACTCTCAAATTCCTCCCGACGTAGTGGACGATTGTCCAAGGCAGATGGCAAGCGGAAACCATAATTTACCAGCATTTCCTTACGAGAGCGGTCGCCATTGTACATACCCCGAATCTGTCCCATGGTCATGTGACTCTCGTCAATCATAATCAAGAAGTCATCAGGGAAAAAGTCCAGAAGGGTATAAGGCGGCTCTCCTTCGCTCCGACCATCCATATGGCGAGAATAGTTCTCAACACCATTCGTATAGCCCATTTCACGCAGCATTTCGATATCGTACTCCGTGCGCTGCTTCAAGCGCTGGGCTTCCAAGAGCTTGCCTTCCTTCTCAAAGATAGCAAGCTGCTCCTCCAGCTCGGCCTGAATTTTGGCAATGGCTACTTCCATGTGATCTTCATTGGTCACGAAGTGAGTTGCTGGGAAGATGGCCAAATGGTCCACTTCGCCCAAGACTCGACCTGTCAAGGCTTCAACCTCACGAATCCGGTCAATCTCGTCTCCGAAAAACTCCACCCGAAAGGCATGCTCATCCCGAGAAGCAGGGAAAATCTCAACCACATCGCCTCGAACCCGGAATTTCCCCCGCTGAAAGTCAATATCATTACGCTCAAACTGGATATCTACAAGGTCATTAAGCAGCTTGTCACGGGAAATTTCAAGGCCTGGACGCAGACTTACCACGCTGTCGGAGTATTCCTTAGGCGATCCCAGACCGTAGATACAAGAGACCGAAGCCACGACAATCACATCGTTGCGCTCCAAGAGAGCTGATGTCGCTGAGTGACGGAGCTTATCAATCTCGTCATTGACCGAGCTATCCTTTTCAATATAAGTATCGCTGGAAGGCACATAAGCCTCAGGCTGGTAGTAATCATAGTAGGAAACGAAGTATTCCACAGCGTTATTGGGGAAGAACTCCTTGAACTCACCATAGAGCTGGCCGGCCAGCGTTTTATTATGGGCGATAACCAGAGTCGGCTTATTGACCCGAGCGATCACCTGACTCATGGTATAGGTCTTACCAGTACCAGTCGCCCCCATAAGAATCTGGGCTTTCTCACCCCCCTCGATATTATCCACCAGCTGCTCAATAGCCTGGGGCTGGTCACCTGAAGGCTCGTACTTAGACACCAATTCAAATTTATTATCTGTAATTCTGTTAATCATCTTTCATTCCTCAACTTGTGCTTCTACCATTTTATCATATTTGACACATTTTCTCTGCCTTTGGCTCTGCTTTAGTAGCTAATCTCTAAGAATGGCTAGTCTCGCATTCTTATCATCCACTAGCATCAAAAATCGCCCAGCTGAGCTGAGCGATAGCTTTATTTCTTAAACATCAGCGCCTGAGGCAAGCGATTTTCCTTCTTGAGCAACCAGTAAAGATAGGCAATACAGCCAATCAGGACGATACTGGCAAAAATAGACCCTTCAGCACCGAAAGCTCCTCCTGAAAGCCAATCAATGGAAGTCTGAGAAGTGTAATTAAAGACAGAGGCATTAGCTCCTTGCCCGCTAACCTGGATGCCGTAGACATTTCCTTGGACGAAATTCCAAGCGCCATGCATCCCAGCCAAAACCCACATATTATCATATTTGATCATGAGTAGGCAGGCAAAAATTCCATTCAAAATAATCGTGACAATGGAAAGAACGGTCACACCAGGGTTAAAGAGGTGCAGTGCCCCGAATAGAGCACTAGAAATCAAGATACCAATGAAGATATTTGACTTGGCGCTAACTGCTGGAAAGAGCCAACCACGAGTCACTAGCTCTTCTGTCCCACCTTGTAGAATCCAGAAAGGTATCAGGGCAAGAATAAAGAGAACCGGCTCTAAGCTAAGCTGTGACCATTCTAGGCTTCCCGTACCCGTTAGCAATAGCAAAGCGACGACGAGCGAAAATTGTGCTGCCCCAATCAGGAAGCCTCTGCCCAGTTCTTTCAGCCATCCTTTCTTAAAAAATCCCAGACTGGAGAACGGTCTCTTTTCTATAAACTTGACCCACAGAAAAACAAGTAAGGCCATAAAGAAAAAACTACCTAGCTGAAAAAAGATATTATAATGCCCGAACACTTCCATAACCGTTGCTCGGTCAGCTGTCGGATTTACCATGGCAAGCACAGTTCCAATGATGATCCCAATCGGAATCATTCCAATGAATGCAAGGATTTCTCCTAGCTGGATAAAGCCAATAGAAATCAAAACTGCCAACCAAATCGGCGGAATGTAGCGCGACAGCTTCACATTATCTAACATACGTGATTTAAACATAGAAATCTCCTTTCTTGATTTATCTATTATAACATATTTTATGATGATAAAATGAAAGTCATTTCATACCTTTATGTTAGAAGATATAACATAAGAAACGAAAAATATTTGCCTTTCTTGAATTTTTCTGATATAATCAAAAAATATTCAACTAAAGGAGAGAAAATATGAAGAAAAAAATCATAGCTTTTCTGCTAGCTTTATTCCCTATCTTTGCACTAGGGACAACCACTCATGCAGATACCATCAAAATCGTATCTGACACGGCTTATGCCCCATTTGAATTTAAAGATTCCGATCAAACCTATAAAGGAATTGATGTTGATATTATCAATAAAGTAGCTGACATCAAAGGCTGGGAATATGAAATGTCCTTCCCTGGCTTTGATGCGGCTGTTAATGCGGTTCAAGCAGGACAGGCCGATGCCATTATGGCAGGTATGACTAAGACTGCTGAACGCGAAAAAGTCTTTACCATGTCTGACACATATTATGACACAAAAGTTGTCATTGCAACGACCAAGGCTAATACAATAAAGTCTTACGATCAACTTAAAGGAAAAACAGTCGGTGTCAAAAACGGTACTGCCGCACAACGTTTCCTTGAGAAAATCAAGGACAAGTATGGTTTTACTATCAAAACATTTGATACAGGCGACCTCATGTATAACAGCCTAGCAGCCGGAGCAGTTGACGCAGCTATGGATGACCAACCCGTAATCGAGTATGCAATCAGCCAAGGGCAAGATTTGAAAATCTCAATGAAGGGTGAGGCTGTTGGTAGCTTCGCATTTGGTGTCAAAAAAGGCAGCAAATACGAATATCTAGTCACTGAGTTTAACGAAGCCTTGGCTCAGATGAAAAAAGATGGCACCTTGAAGGACATCATCAACAAGTGGACTGCTACTTCTTCTACTACTTCAAGCAACTCTGCAGTACCAGAGACCACAACCAAGTCTGGACAAAAGGCCACTCCAGTCAAAGCTAAATATACGATTGCCAGCGACTCATCCTTCGCTCCTTTCGTTTTCCAAAATGATAGCAACAAATACACTGGTATTGACATGGACTTGATCAAGGCCATTGCCGAAGACCAAGGTTTTACACTTGAAATTTCTAACCCTGGCTTTGACGCTGCCATCAATGCCGTTCAATCTGGTCAAGCTGACGGGATGATTGCTGGGATGTCTGTGACAGAGGCCCGCAAAGAAACCTTTGATTTTTCTGAACCATACTACACTGCTAACTCTATCCTTGCGGTGACAGAATCAAGCACTATTAGCTCTTATGACGACTTGAAAGGAAAGACCGTCGGAGTCAAAAATGGTACATCCTCTCAAACCTTCCTCGTCGAAAATCAAAGCAAATACGGCTACAAAATCAAAACATTTTCAGACGGTTCTTCTATGTATGATAGTCTAAACTCTGGCTCTGTCGCTGCTATTATGGATGATGAACCCGTTGTCAAATATGCCATCAACCAAGGCAAGAAAATGAAAACACCAATCGAGGGAACCCCTAGTGGTAATCTTGCTTTTGCAGTGAAAAAAGGAACCAACCCTGAACTCATCGAGATGTTCAATAACGGCCTGGCTAATCTGAAAGCGAATGGTAAATATCAAGAAATCCTTGATAAATATCTCTCAGCTAAGAAGGATAATTCCACAACCGTTGATGAAACAACTATCTGGGGACTTCTCCAAAACAACTACAAACAACTGTTGAGCGGTCTTGGAATTACTATCTCATTGGCACTTATTTCCTTTGCCATTGCTATGGTCATTGGGATTATCTTTGGAATGTTCAGCGTCAGCCCAATCAAAGTGCTTCGCATCATTTCAGAAATTTTTGTTGACGTTATTCGTGGTATTCCACTTATGATTCTGGCAGCCTTCATCTTCTGGGGCATTCCAAACTTTCTTGAATCTATGACTGGTCAACAGAGTCCGATTAACGACTTTGTCGCAGGGACCATTGCCCTGTCACTCAATGCTGGTGCATATATCGCTGAAATTGTTCGCGGAGGGATTCAAGCCGTTCCGGTCGGACAGATGGAAGCTAGCCGAAGTCTGGGTATCTCGTACGGAAAAACCATGCGCAAGATTATCCTGCCTCAAGCAACCAAGATTATGCTACCAAACTTTGTCAACCAGTTCGTCATCGCTCTCAAGGATACAACTATCGTATCAGCTATCGGACTTGTTGAGCTCTTCCAAACAGGTAAAATCATCATTGCTCGTAACTATCAGAGCTTCAAGATGTATGCCATCCTAGCAGTACTCTACTTGGTCATCATCACACTCTTGACTCGCTTGGCAAAACGCTTAGAAAAGAGGATTAAGTAATGGCAAAATTAAAAATTGATGTCAATGATTTACATAAATACTATGGAGAAAATGAAGTCCTAAAAGGGATTAGTGCTAAATTTTATGAAGGAGATGTTGTTTGTATCATCGGTCCTTCTGGATCAGGTAAATCAACTTTCCTACGCAGCCTGAACCTGCTTGAAGAAGTAACTAGTGGGACCATTACTGTCAACGGTTATGACTTGACAGATAAGGCTACCAACGTGGACCATGTTCGTGAAGATATCGGAATGGTTTTCCAGCACTTCAACCTCTTCCCACACATGACCGTCCTGCAAAATATCACCTTTGCTCCTGTTGAGCACAAGCGAATGAGCCAAGCTGATGCAGATAAACTAGGTATGGAGCTCTTGGAAAAGGTAGGCTTGGCTGACAAGGCTGATGCCAAACCAGACAGCTTGTCAGGAGGACAAAAACAGCGGGTGGCCATCGCTCGAGGATTGGCTATGAACCCGGACATTATGCTCTTTGACGAGCCGACTTCTGCCCTTGACCCTGAAATGGTTGGCGACGTTCTCAACGTTATGAAGGATCTGGCTCAGCAGGGCATGACCATGCTGATTGTGACTCACGAAATGGGCTTTGCCCGTCAGGTCGCTAATCGCGTCATCTTTACCGCTGACGGTGAATTCCTAGAAGACGGAAAACCAGATCAAATCTTCGATAACCCTCAGCATCCACGTCTCAAGGATTTCTTGGACAAGGTGCTCAATGTATAAATGTGACGAATCCTGAAAGTAATCTTTCAGGATTTTTATTGACTTATGTTGCCCTTTTTGCTAAACTAAAGGTAGAATGATTTCGGAGGTACACGGAGACATGAAAAATTAAGTCTATTTTTTAAAGGAAACTTTATTTAGTAGATTTTGTCATGTTTCTGCATATCCGCGGGACTTTCGTTTTTTTGTGCTTTCAAGCTTCTATGCCTTATCTTTAGATTAATCCTGACACTCCTATGACAGTGCAAGATGAGAGCCTACAAACGAATAATCCTATTTGGACACTCCTGTGTCTTCTTTGTGCAATCTCAACAGCTCTGCTAAATAAAGCAGGGCTGTATTTTGTGTTATAAAACGAAGGAGACATCTATGCTGCAAATAAGAAATCTAACCATCACCCACCTAAAAGATCTGAAAGAGTTAGTCAAAGATTTGTCACTGACAGTCAATCAAGGGGACAAGGTCGCTATTATCGGCGAGGAGGGCAATGGCAAGTCCACCCTGCTCAAGCTCCTCCTAGACGAGCGACTTGTCAGCTCCTATGTCAGCTACAGCGGACTGATTGATAAATCTTATACTGCTGCCGCCTACCTGCCTCAGCAGCTGCCTTCAGAGGATGCCCAACTGACGCTCAATGATTATTTCTTTGCTGATTTTGAGACCGAGCCGGACTATGCCAAGCTCTATCGCTATGCTGGGGAGCTCAACTTTGACAGCCAGCGTTTTGCTAGTCAGCAGCAGCTCTCTAGTCTATCTGGTGGTGAAAAGCTTAAAGTTCAGCTTATCAAAAAACTAGCCAGTGATTGGAACATTCTCTTTCTTGACGAGCCCTCTAATGACCTTGATCTCGAAACTCTGACTTGGCTGGAAAACTTTATCAGCCATAGCCAGAGAACGGTCCTTTTCGTTTCTCACGACGAACACTTCCTCGCTCAAGCTGCGACTAAGATTGTTCATCTGGAACGAATCAAAAAGAAGCAGGAAGCTAGAACCAGCGTCAAGAGTCTGGACTATGAAAATTACCGCCAGCAGCGTCAGGAGGCTTTTGAAAAACAGGGGCAACTGGCACGAAAAGAGCGGGAAGAGCACGCCAAGACCATGGAAAAACACCGACGGGTTAAGCAGAGTGTGGAACATACTTTACGAAACACCCATGACGCTACTGCAGGTCGACTGGTGGCTAAGAAAATGAAAAACGTCCTCTCGCAGGGCAAACGATTTGAAAAGGCAGGCGCTGAAATGACCGAAATCCCGACACAGGAAGATGCCATCAGCCTTCACTTCTCAGACATAGAAGCTCTGCCATTGACCAAAAGAATCCTAAAATTAGAAGACATGAAACTGGAAGCAGACGGACGACAGTTAGCGGAAAACCTGACTCTAGAGGTCTGCGGTCAGGAAAAAATCGGACTGATTGGTGCTAATGGCGCAGGAAAATCTACTCTACTTAAGGAAATATGGAAGATTCTGCGCGAGCGGACAGACATGCGAGTGGGCTACATGTCCCAACATTATGGCGACTTGCTGGATGACGAAAGCTCTCCTTTGGACTTTCTGGCTCCCTCTGGCGACAAGGCTCAGGAGGAGAAAATTCTGACCCATCTAGCCAGTCTCCAGTTCACGCGCGACGAGGCCCGCCACCCGATTGGACAGCTTTCCGGCGGTCAAAAAGCCAAGCTCCTCCTGCTCAAACTGGTCCTAGACCGTCCCAATGTCCTCCTTCTGGACGAACCAACCCGCAACTTCTCCCCCACCTCTCAGCCTCAGGTTCGCCAACTTTTGGCCACCTATCCCGGCGCTATCATCTCTGTCTCCCACGATCGGATCTTTCTCAAAGAAGTCTGTCAAAAGATTTATCGATTGACGGAGACAGGGTTGGAGAAAGTTGAATTATAAGCAAAAAGAGTTGGAAATCCAACTCTTTTTGCTTCATTTAGCATCAATCTTTGAACTTTAATAAAGCTCCCCTTCTACTCCTGCGCCGTCTGCATTTGGTAATAAACACCTCTGGCTGCCATGAGCTCCTGATGCTTACCATGTTCGACGATATTGCCATCTACCATGACGAGGATGATGTCAGCATTTTGAATTGTGGACAAGCGGTGAGCGATGATAAAGCTAGTACGACCCACCATGAGCTTGCTGAAAGCCTCCTGAATCAAAACTTCTGTCCGGGTATCGATGGAGGAAGTCGCCTCGTCCAAGATTAGGATTTTAGGAACAGTAAGGAAGACACGCGCAATGGTCAAGAGCTGCCGCTGACCTTGAGAAAGGGAGTCCCCAGCATCTGCTAGGTAGGTGTCATACCCCTGAGGCAGTTGCTGGATAAAGAAATGAGCATTGGCCGCCTTAGCAGCTTCAATGACCTCTTCTCGGCTGGCATCTGGCCGGCCAAAAGCTATGTTGTCGTGAATGGTCGCCGTCTTAAGCCAAGTCTCTTGCAGTACCATACCGAACTGCTGACGATAAGAAGCTCTGGTGTAATGCGTTATGGGAGTATCGTCTAGCGAAATAAGACCACTATCTACATTGTAAAAGCGCATGAGGAGATTGATTAAAGTAGACTTGCCAGCACCGGTCGGCCCGACAATGGCGACCTTGCTAGCTGCTGGAATCCTTATATTCAAATCCTGAATCAGCTCTTTGCCAGGCTCATAACCAAAAGCCACATGCTCAAAGCTAATCTGTCCTTTGACATCTTCAGACCGAAGAATTTCCTGACCAGGCTCTGCTATTTCTTCTTGGTCTAAAACGCTGTAAATCCGCTCTGCACAAGCTAAAGCGCTCTGCAATTCCGACATGACTGACGATATATCATTGAAAGGCTTGGTGTACTGGTTGATATAGTTGAGGAAAGTCACTAGCTGCCCAACCGTAAAGCCTGTTCCCTGAATGATTCGGACAGCCCCAAAGCCCACAATCAAAGCATAGATCAGGGCATTGATAAAACGAGTCGAAGGATTGACCGTCGAAGAATAGAAAATAGCCGCCTGAGAATAGTCTGCATAAGTTTGATTACTACGAGTAAAAGCTGTATCAAACTGCTCTTGAGCATTAAAAGCCTGGATCAGACTTTCTTGAGTCAAACTTTCCTCAATCAGCTGGGTCTGCGCTCCTCTAGCCTGCGTCTGACGTTGGAAAAAGCTAAAACTTTTTTTGGCTATAAAACGCGCTAAGAAGAGAGAAAGGGGCGTCAAAAGCAAAACTAAAAGAAGGAGGAAAAAGTCCAATCTAGCCATGCTAATGATAGTAACTAAGATTGTCAGCAAACCCACAAAAAATTGATTGAAAACCATAAGTAGGCCATTGCTGAGCTGCTCCAAATCGGTCGTCACACGACTAACCAAGTCACCGGTTCCCTGCCGATCCAGATAAGCCACAGGCAGATAGTGCACTTTCTTGATGACGCCTTGACGAAGCTGCTGGCTATAGCGATAGACCAGTTGATTATAGAGCAAGGGATTGAGCCACTGAATCAGCGTATTGGCTAAGATGACCAACAGCATCTGCCCCAAAATCGGCATCAAATGCTGCTCCGCTTGAGGAAGAAGAACGCTATCAACCGCATTCCCAATTAAAACTGGAAGAAGAACAGTCAGAGCCACTTGAGCCACCGTTCCCAGACTAGCTATAAGAAAGAGCCAGCGCGCCTGCAGCAAATCTCGAGTCAAACGCCTCAAGCTGCTAGATGTTGTCTTATGCTTCATGCTTGCCCTCCTCTCCTTGACTATGCTGTGAGTGATGAATTTCTCGGTAAATGGCAGAGCTGACCAAGAGTTCCTCATGGCGACCAAGAGCCACTTGTTCTCCCTTATCTAGGACTAAAATTTGATCCGCTGAGCGCAAGCTATTGGTTCGCTGAGAGATCAAGACCAGACTGGTCTCAGTCAATTCATTCTTAATTGCCTGCAAGAGTCTAGCCTCTGTCAGATAGTCCAGAGCCGAGGTCGCATCATCTAAAACCAAGAAAGGTGCCCTCCGCAAGACAGCTCTGGCAATGGTTAAACGCTGACGCTGACCACCAGAAAAATTCCGACCAAAGGCCTCTACAGTCGCATCCAAGCCACCTTCCTTCTGAGAGACAAAGTCCGCCGCCTGAGCAATCTCTAAGGCCTGCCACAAGTCTGCATCTGTTGGCTTGGTTGACATGCCCAAGGTCAGATTGGAGCGAACAGTTCCTTGGAAAAGCTCCGCTTTCTGAGGCACCAGACTAATCCAAGACCGCCATTCACTCAGATTTTTAGGACTGCGTCCTTGGAAAAAGATGGTCAACTGACCAGCAGCCACAGGATAGAGATGAGACAGCAGCTGAACCAGAGTAGACTTCCCTGAACCTGTCCCACCAATAACACCCAAAGTCTGACCGCTTTTCAAATCAAAAGTCAGACCAGTCAAAGCAGGACTAGCTGCATTTGGATAGGAAAAGCTGACCTGCTGGACTTTAATGGCTTGATCCAGCAGAGCTGTTTTCTGCACTAATTCCTGCAGGACATCTTCTTCTGCTTGCTCGAAGACTTGACTAATGCGACCTGCACTGATATAGCTTTGATTGAGTGAGTTGACCAGCATCGCCAGCTTGAGCAATTCCACCAAAATTTGCAATAAATAATTGACCAAAGCCACTAGCATCCCCTGGGTCAGCAAGCCCTTGCCGATAAAGGTATTCCCCTGCCAAATCACAGCAATCAGAGTACCATTAACCGTAAGAAAGGTCAGAGGACTAATCAGACTAGCCAGAGCTCCCGTCCTGATTTGCCAAGTTTTATAGAGCTCATTGCGATTACGAAAGGTCTGAACCTCTCGCTGGGTCTGACCGAAAGCCCGTGTAACCCGCATGCCCTGCAGCTGCTCACGCGTCAGATTGACCAGCTGATCAGTCAGCTGACGAATTTTGGCATAGAGAGGATTCATCAGACGAGACATGAAGACGATAATAGCCGTTAAAATGGCCACCATGAGCAAGAACCACAAGGTAATGGCCGGACTAATAGTGAAGGCCATGATGATGGAGCCAAAAACGATGATGGGCGCCCTCAGAAAGAGACGAAGAAATTGATTGATGCCCGTCTGAATCTGATAGGTATCGCTCGTCAGCCGAGTCACCAAGCTTGAAGTCGTCAGCTCATCCCGACTAGCCTTAGGCAAGCGCAGAATCTTTTGATAGAGGTCACTTGTCATCTGGCGGGTAAAGCCCACAGCAGCCTTTGACGAATAATACTGGGCCACCACCGCTACCACCACGCCCAGCGCAGCCAAACCCATCAAAAGAAAAACCATCCAGTAAAGATGGGAGCTGTCGTGTCTAGGAATGGTCTCGTCCACAATCCCCGCAATCAAAAGCGGAACTAACAGTTCAAAATTGGCCTCCAAAAGCTTGAACAAGGGCCCTAGCAAAGACTCCCTGATATAGCCCTTGAAATATTTCAATAAATCTTTCATACTGCTTATTTCTCCATTAAACTGTATTTATTTTACCATAATTTTCAAAGGATAAAAAATATTCTCCTTCTGGCCAGCAGAAAGAGAACATTGATATTAGACTTCTTGTAAGTTCTGGCTTATTTTCTTTAGACCCATATACAAAAATGGTGTCGTTGCAAATAAGAAGCCGCCCAAAACTATAAAAGTCCAATCGAAGCCAAAATTATCAATCAACCAGCCTGTCACAGGGAAAATGACAATCATACTCAGGCTGAACATCATAGAGTAGACACTGAGCATGGTCGCCCGTACCTCACTTGGCAGCTGCTTTTGTAAATCATTGTCAAAAACCGGCTGAAAAAGAGCATACAAGGCGTTGCTGATTAGATAAATCAAGATATAGATGATTGGCGTACCAAAGTAGGACAACAGGTAAGTCACTCCAGTCAGAAGGACCAATAAGGGAAAGAGTTTCAAGGCAGAATACTTCTTTCCAACCTTGCTGGCCAGATAGACCGCTAAGATATTCAAAGCACTGCCAATCAGCATGACTACCGAAATCTGCCAATCTTTTAAGTCAGGCAATTGATTTTGATAATAAAAATAAAACATACACATCAGTGTTCCGATGACTTGGGAAAGAATCATCCAGATAAAAAGGCTGGGATTTCTCTGCAACTCCTCTTTAACAGCCCAGATAATCTTTTTCATAGTCAGGCGCTCGGATTTCTCTTCTTTGACACTTGGCTCCTTCAGCATCCAAGTCAAGAAAAGAACGATGATAGAGGTCCCAATCATGATATAGTAGGTCAGATGTAATTGTCCATGGACAAAAAATCCAGCCCAAACCGTTCCCAAAGATCGGGTCGCTTCAGCCACTCCAGACATAAAACTGGTGATGGATAAGTAACGTTCCTTGAGTCCAGCCTCTACAGAAGAATCATAAATCATGGCCGCACTTGTCCCCGAATCAAAATTATAGGACCAAGCACTGATCATCATAGCCAGTGCATAGACCCAAAAGTTCCCCTGCCCCGCCAACATGAGAATCGAAGACACAATCCCTGCTATCCGGCTCAGATACAGATTGGTCTTGTAGGAAAAGCGATCCGCCAACATCCCAGAAGGAATTTCACAGATGACACTAGTGGCATGAAAAATACTTTCCAAAAGCCCAATCTGCCAGAGGGACATGCCGTTTTGACTTAGAAATAAAATCCAAAAACTAGTAATGCCTAGAAAGGCAAAAAATTCAACTCCAGCCATCAGGCCGATATTTTTCCGATAACTTCTTTTAAACATATTTTCTCCTTTAACAAGTGTTTTATATTGCTATTATTTGTCACTTGTTAATCCGCTGTTTACATGACTCCTACCTCTTCTTTCTCTAAAATTCTATATTTGGATTATTTCATAGTTCATTGTTGAAAAAACGCCACATGGGCGTTTGATTCGTTTTACGGTTTAATACGGTGCAGCATACGTGGGAATGGAATGGCTTCACGGATATGCTTGGTCCCTGCCACAAAGGTTACCATACGCTCGATACCGATACCAAATCCACCGTGTGGAACAGATCCATACTTACGAAGATCCAAGTAGAATTCGTAGTCTGTCGTATCCATACCAAGCTCATTCATCTTAGCGACGAGGGCATCGTAGTCTTCCTCACGCATAGAGCCACCGATGATTTCACCATAGCCTTCTGGAGCAAGCAAGTCTGCACAGAGGACGCGATCTGGATTTCCAGGAACTGGTTTCATGTAGAAAGCCTTGATGGCTGCTGGGTAGTTCACAACAAATGTTGGTACACCAAAGTGGTTTGAAATCCATGTTTCATGTGGTGAACCAAAGTCATCGCCATGCTCAAGATGCTCGTAGTCAGCATCTTCATCATTTTCATGCGCTTGCAAAAGGTCAATCGCCTCATCATAGGTAACGCGCTTGAATGGCTCAGCAACGTAGCGTTTCAAGAGTTCTACATCACGTTCCAATGTTTCCAAAGCTTGAGGAGCACGGTCAAGAACACCTTGGATCAAGGCTTTGACATAAGCTTCCTGCAAGTCGAGTGACTCATCGTGAGTAACAAAATTATACTCCGCATCCATCATCCAGAACTCTGTCAAGTGACGGCGGGTTTTTGATTTTTCTGCACGAAATACTGGACCAAAGTCAAATACACGACCAAGAGCCATAGCGCCTGCTTCCAGATAAAGCTGACCTGACTGACTCAAGTAAGCTGGAGTTCCGAAGTAGTCTGTTTCAAAGAGCTCAGTCGAATCCTCTGCCGCATTTCCTGACAAGATTGGGCTGTCAAATTTTATAAAGCCATTCTTATCAAAGAATTCATAGGTAGCGTAGATAATGGCATTACGGATTTGCATCATAGCTACTTGCTTGCGAGAACGCAGCCACAAGTGACGGTTGTCCATGAGGAAGTCAGTTCCGTGTTCTTTTGGCGTGATTGGATAGTCATTTGATTCACCGATAATTTCGATATCTGTAATATCAAGCTCGTAACCAAATTTTGAACGCTCGTCTTCTTTGATAATCCCTGTCACATAAACAGACGTTTCTTGGCTCAAACGTTTGATAGTATCAAACTTCTCAAGTCCTACTTCTTCGCCAAATTTCTCAATAAAGTTAGGCTTGAAAGCTACGCCTTGGAAAAAGGCAGAACCATCACGCAACTGCAAGAAAGCAATTTTCCCTTTTCCTGATTTGTTGGCTACCCAAGCACCAATCGTTACTTCTTCACCAACATGATTTTTTACATCAATAATTGTTACATTTTTCTTCGACACGTTTTTTCTCTTTTCTATTTTTATTCTTTGTGGCAGACTACTTCGACATTATTTCCATCTGGGTCTAGGATAAAGGCTGCATAGTAAGGTAGATGATCACTCCGATAATCAGGTGCACCATTATCTTTTCCACCTGCCTTCAAACCCGCCTCGTAGCAAGCTCGAACCTGCTCATGGTTTTCTGCAAAAAAAGCAAAGTGAATAGGAGCCTGCTCTCCCTTTCCTAACCAAAAATCTCCACCAGGATGAGGACTGTTGGGGGCGACAAAACTGAGTAGAGAGTCAGTTCTAAAATCCAATTCGTAGCCAAGAGGAGCAAGAAAGCTTGTATAAAAGTCTTTTGAAATTTGCAAATCCTTTACTTTAATCTCAAAATGATCAATCATTCTTACTTCTCCATGAAATCCTTGAGGCGTTGAACCGCTTCTTTCAGGGTATCCATGTCAGTCGCATAGCTAAGGCGGACATTTTCTGGCGCACCAAACCCGTCTCCTGTCACTAGAGCTACACCTACTTCTTCTAAAATCGCTGTGGTAAAGGCTGTTACATCTGTATAACCTTTCATTTCCATCGCTTTTTTAACATTCGGGAAGAGATAGAAGGCTCCCTGAGGTTTGACGACTTCAAAACCAGGCACTTGAGCCAGCAAAGGATAAATAGTATTCAGGCGTTCTTCAAAGGCCAATCTCATACTTTCGACCGTATCCTGACTGCCCTTCAAGGCCTCAATGGCTGCATATTGCGCCACCGCTGTTGGATTAGAAGTCGTTTGCCCTGCAACCTTGCTCATGGCTGAGATAATTTCAGGCTCACCTACAGCATAGCCAATCCGCCAGCCCGTCATAGAGTAACTCTTAGAAACACCGTTGATGACAACTGTTTGCTTGCGAATTTCCTCTGACAGACTAGAAATCGGCGTAAATTTATTACCATTATAGACTAAACGACCATAAATATCGTCAGCTAAGATCAGGATATCATGCTCAACAGCCCAGTTTCCGATAGCTAGCAGCTCTTCTGCTGTATAAATCATACCAGTCGGATTGGACGGCGAGTTCAGAACCAAGACCTTGGTCTTCTCAGTGCGGACGGCTTCCAGCTGGGCAACTGTCACCTTAAAGTTGTTTTCCTCTGTCGCTTGAGCAAAAACAGGCTTTCCTTCAGCCATCAAGATCTGATCGGCATAGCTGACCCAATAAGGGGTCGGAATGATGACTTCATCCCCTGGATCAATCACGCTCATAAAGAAGGTGTATAGAGTGAACTTAGCACCCGTTGCTACTGTTACTTGATTTGGCTGAATCTCATAGCCATAGTACTTGGCAAAATAGTCTACAACCGCTGCTTTCAGCTCAGGTAGGCCACTTGTTACCGTATAAAAACTAGCTCTGCCATCTTCAATCGCTGCAATCGCCGCCTGCTGGATATTCTTAGGCGTCGGAAAATCTGGCTCTCCCAAGGTCAAAGAAAGGATATCCCTGCCTTCAGCCTTTAAAGCTTTCGCTCTGGCTGCTGCCGCCAAGGTCACACTTTCTTCCATATTTAAAACACGATTGGATAATTTCATAGCCCCTCCTTACTGAGCAATGTCTTGCTTTCAAATCCGATATTGTAATAAGTGCTTCCAGACTTAATTTCCCAAACAGGCTGACCATCCAAATAACCAAAAGTAGTCTTATCAATAGAGGTCGCCCCATTCTCCTTGGCTACTTGCTCTGCCTCTGCCTGACTCATCCCATCTTGTAAGCGATAGACATGGATTTTGTTGGAATTTTTGGAAATCAGAACAGCTTCTTCCTCTTTTTTACTATTTGTCCCAATCAAGCTATAGTAGGACTCTTTGCCATTGTAAATCGAAAAGCTCGTCAGACTTTCCAAATCTGCATATTCCTTAGCGATTTTTTGAGAGCCCTCCTTGGCTGACTGCCAAGGCTCGATAGCAAGGTGCAAGATCGTAAAAACTGAAAAAACAAGCGCCGTGAGGACGAGGAAAAGTCCGATGGCATAGTGCCTTATAGGAAATTCAGCCTTTTCTTTAATTTTATGTTTCACTGAATCATTATACTACAAATAGCCTGATTTTTCTAGGACTTTTATCACATTTGCATTTATTACTACTTATTGATAAAATGTTGCTATGAAAATAACTGAAAACCTAGACAAGGATACTCTACTGGACCTCAAGATAATTATCGTGCTCCATAAGGCGGAGCGTACCATTCGTAATCTCGAAGCTCAAATCTTTAAAAAGCATAATTTGACGCCAACCCAATTTTCCGTCTTGGAAACCTTATATAGTAAAGGGGAACTGCGGATTCAAGATTTGATTGATAGCATGCTGGCTACTTCGGGAAATATGACAGTCGTTATCAAAAATATGGAAAGGGATGGCTGGATTAGTCGCAGCTGTGATCCCAATGACCGCCGTTCCTTTCGCATCCAACTAACTGATCAAGGCCAGAAAAAAATCGAGGCTGTCCTACCAGAGCACATGGCCAATATCCGCCACATGACTGACCTCCTCTCCCAAAACGACAAAGAAGATTTGGTGCGGATTTTAAAAACCTTCAAAAAGCTGAGCTAAATTATTGCTAATTAGTGACAATTGTTGTAACATGGATAGTAACAAGAGAAACCCCTCTTAAAATAAAGATAAAATGGAGGACACATTTATGTCTAAAGTACTATTTATTGTTGGCTCACTTCGTCAAGGTTCATTCAATCATCAGTTGGCAGCTCAAGCAGAAAAAGCTCTAGCTGGTAAAGCTGAGGTAGCTTATCTTGATTACAAGGATGTACCATTCTTTAACCAAGACCTCGAAAGTCCAGCTCCAGCTGCTGTTGCCAAGGTTCGTGAAGAAATCCTTGCAGCTGATGCTATCTGGATCTTCTCACCTGTCTACAACTGGGCTATCCCAGGCGTTGTGAAAAACTTGCTCGACTGGACTTCACGCGCACTTGATTTGTCAGATCCAAGCGGTCCTTCTGCCCTCAACGCCAAAGTGGTGACTGTCTCGTCTGTTGCTAACGGCACTTCACCTGACGAGGTCTTCAAGCACTACCGTAGCCTCCTTCCATTCATTCGTATGAATGTAGTAGACCAATTTACTGGTGTCGGTATCAATCCAGAAGCTTGGGGAACTGGTCAACTGACTATTGCAGAAGACAAACTCGTTGAGCTGTCTGCCCAAGCAGATGCCCTCCTAGCAGCTATCAACTAAGATAAAATAAAAACATGAAGCAAGATTTCCCAGAAATACTGCTTCATGTTTTTTTATTTTAAGATAATAGCTGCGACGATTGGACTGACGATCACATACATGATTCCTGTCACGCCGATTGCAAGACCTGCCATAGCTCCAGCAACATGTCCATATTTGAAAGCCGTTCCGGTACCAACTGCATGCCCCGTGCCACCTAAAGCTAGACCAACTGCTACTGGATCCTTAATTTTTAGCAGTTTAAGAATAGTCGGTCCCATGACACTTGTCAAAATACCCGTCGCCACAACAACCACCAAGGTGACAGTTGTCAAGCCCTGCATTTTATCAGTAATACCCACTGCCATCGCTGTTGTGACAGATTTTGGAAATAGGGAAATTGCTAAAAAGAAGTCCATCCCAAAGAATTTTGCAAGCAAAGCCGTGAAAGTCGTATTGACCACTACAGCCACAAAGGTTCCTAGCAGAATACTGCGAGCGTGGTGTTTCATTAGGTGGAAGGTCTTATAAAGCGGAATTCCTAAAGCAACCGTAGACGGTACGATTAAATTATTCAAATAAGCCCCACCGACATAGTAGTCCTTATAAGAAATACCTGTTAATTTCAAGAAAGCAATGACCAAAATCGCTGCTAAAAGGAGAGGCGTTGTCAAAGGATGAGGAAATCTACGGAAAATCAGCATCCCGATGAGGTAGGCAAAAATGGACAAGGCGAGACCAAATAGTGGATTGCTCCAAAGATTAGACATGATCCATCCCTCCTTCCTTATAATCGCCTTCAAAATGCTGCTTGATGAACTGTACGACAAGGGCAATGACGATCACATTTAAAACAATGGCACCAAGAATAATCAAGACAATCGGCAACAGATATGGAGCAATCACATGAAATTTATCCATAATACCGACCGCCGGCGGCAGAAAAAGAATGGTCATATTGGCTAACAGGAAGTTGCCGACCATACTGACGTGGCGGAGTCTCAATAACTTAAACTGCAAAGCAAGAAACAGCAAGATCAAGCCGATAATACTACCTGGAACAGGAAGATTGAAAATACTTGATATCCCCTCTCCGATGATGGAAATCGAGAAAATAATCATCAACTGGACATATAACTTCATGCAGAACCTCCGAAACTTTCTATGTACAGTTTACTCCTTTTCAGAAAAATTTCAAGGTTTTTCTCAAATAAAAAAGATGGAAACGAATTCATCTGATTTCTTACATACTATCCTTACTTCTACATTCTCAGAGTCTCGCACTAAGCAAAAAGATCATCGTTCTTTTTCCCCGCTATCAAAAAAAACGCCTTGAGGCGCTTCTTGAAATACAACGGAAGACATGGGATTCGAACCCACGCACGCTTTTACACGCCTACTGCGTTTCCAACACAGCCTCTTAAGCCTCTTGAGTAATCTTCCATAAAAGAGAAAGACCTGCTTTCTCAAAACTTTATCCATTATACCACATTGCAGCTCCAGCCGCTATACTTTCCGTTATATTTTTTCGAAATTTCTATTAATTCCCAAACATGTTGGTTGATGCTAGGGAGCTCTGTGGTATCGAATCGGGATATTTCTAGTTTGTAAGGTCGGGGATCGCCTTCTTCTTTTTTCCTAGAAGAAATATCATAATCAAGAGCAGAGGCATCCCCCATAAAGGAAACACGATCATCGTAAGTCTCAAAACTAAACTTATGAGTGATTTCCCTTAGTTGACTGTGGTCATCCCCGTCTTTTTCTAAGCGATACCAGATACGCTGGTTTAAAATAGATTGATACTCATATTCATTTGGATACAAGAAGTCAAAGTATTGTTTCCATTCAGGATCCACCAGAGTAGCTGAACTATATTGATATTTCGAAAATTGCTCCATTACCTGAGCAATAATCGGCATGTGTCGCTCTCTATCTTTCAAATAGTAATAAAACTCTATATGACCATCTGTGATGACTACTCCGACATAGATAGCCGCAATGCGCTTCATCGCTTCTGAAAGACGATCTTCAATAAGGTTCAAATTAGAAAATTCGTCATAATCTGGAAACCCTGTCTCTGGATCAATATTCAAAATAGCAATTCTCAAACGTAGTGCATAAGTATAGGATGAATAGGGAGCGATAGAATTCAACGCTAAATTTAGACGGATACTAGCCATTCGGTCATCAATAAGGGTCGAAAAAGAGCCCCATTCATTCGGAAGATTTTCTAAATCAACAGAAACTTCCTCAATGGGTAGATGACTATCTTGACTCTTCCCTAAGATTTTTCCAAAAAAACTCATATCATCAAAAACCTCATTTATATATCCCTATGGAGCCGGTGGGAGTCGAACCCACGTCCAAACACCTGCCAACACATTTGTCTACGACCATAGGCCATGTCTTCATTTAACTCAACTTTGACACATGGCTCAAGCCAAAACTAAGCGAGTCTATCAATCTCTTGTAAAATCCCTAGACTTGATTTTACCGTAGCTTGCTCATAATAAGACCGGTCATCAGACACAAGCAATCCGAATCAGGTCACGCTGGCTGTTTTTTAGGCAGCTAAAGCGTAAGAATTGTTATTTTTTGCAGTTATATTTAACTGGCGTTTTACATCCGCTAGATGAGTCGCAAAATGTGCCGCATAATGCCTGTCGAATCCGTAACGACCCCAAGACAAGTAACTATTATACCAAAATAATGTCCTAATTGCAAAAATCAAGATAAAATTACTCCAAAGATGCTGAAATTCCCTTGATATAAGGCACCAAGGGAGTTTAACTACATATGATCTTTCACTGCAACTGCCACCATTTTAGCCTTGGCTCTTGGCTGTCCTGCCACCGACATCTCCATCACTATAATAGCTTTCCTTACTCCCAACTCCTCAAGCCGCGAAGTGACGATGATTTCCTGGTCAATGGGCGTCGGGCTCTGGTAATCAACTTCTAAGCGGGCTGTGATAAAGCGTCCAATGACTGTATCTTGGGTCAAGTCCAAGCCTTTTTCTTGATGGGCAAACCAAGCTGCTGAAGCCGTTCCATGGCAATCAAAAATCATAGCAATCATGCCACCAAAGAGATTGGCCGGCACACCACCAGTATAGTGAGATTCTGGTCTTATTCTAGTGATACATTCCTTCCCATCCAAACTAGGATAAGTCTTTAAATGCAGGCCTAGCTTATTCTTAGGGCCACAGCCCCAGCAATGTTGAAAACGGTCGCCGTATGTATCTTGAATAGCAATCTTTCTTGTTTCTAAAGTCATACCAGTTCCTTTCAATTTTTTCTTGTAAGCGCTTTTTTGATTATTATATCAACCTTTGGGCCAATAGTAAATAGAAAACGGAGCCAATATCTTTTAATTGTTGCTATAATCTGATTTTATAGAGAGCCAAAAATGCAGACTCTGAATGTTACGCTAAGAATGTTCATTCCCAGCCTTAATAGCCTTTCTAAGCCACAGAAAAACCAAGAAAGCCAAATCCGGCTTCTTGGTTTCATCTAATCTTCGAAATTTCTCTATTAGAATAGTTCCTGAATCGGTTCAAAAATAATCCGTTCAATATCAGACAAGTAGATAGAAAGCTGTTGCTGCCTATTAAAGAAAGCTGATAATAAATCATTACCTTGAATTTTATCTCCAAAACTCTGCATTTTTTCCTGAATGTCTGGAGTCGGCATTTGACCTGTTTGAGCCAGTTGCTGCAGCTCTTTCTGGAAAGCTAGGTAGTCATCAAAAATAGCTTTGGCTTCACTGTCCGCATTGATAGCCTGCTTGCTTTCTACTACGGCTTTGTATTCTGGCATTTCGCGAAGTCCACGACTGAGTTCATTGGCTAAATCATAGATATTTGTCATAAGATTCTCCATTTCTTTTTAGTCCAAAAATACTTCATAAACAGTATTTTCTCTTACTATTTTAGCAGATTTTTCCAAGTCTTGGCGATTTTTAAAGGTAATTTGCAGAATACCGTGGGTATCTTCGCGGTTTTCCTCGTTGATACGGATATTGACGACGGAAGTTCCTCTTAGTAATTCTAGCACACCAAGAATGGCTCCTTCTTCATCAGGAACGTTGATAAAGAGGTCATAAAAGCTATCCACACCAGCCCGCTTATGAATTTCCATCTGCTTGCGGCTTTGCCGGCCTCGGTCGAAAAATTCCCAGATAGCTGTCTCGTCCTTAGCCTCAACCGCTGCGGCAACCTTGTCTAGCTGGTTTTTAAAATCTTCCATCCGCTCCAAAATGGCTTCAGGATTTGTCAAGAGGATAGAGGTCCACATACCTGGCTCACTCTCTGCAATCCGTGTCATATCGCGAAAACCACCAGCTGCAAAAGACTGGGTCAGCTCATGCTCTTGGCTATAAGCTGCCGCTTGCTCCATAAGGCTGGAGGCTAAGATATGCGGAAAATGACTGATTTGACTGGTCACTCGGTCATGCTCGGCTGCGTCCACCTGGATAAAACGGGCATTAAGACCACTCAGTAAGTCCTGCATTTCCTCAAGCGTACCAGGCTTGGTCAGGCTAGAGGGGGTGAAGATATAATAGGCATTTTCAAAGAGGGTGACATGGGCGGCCTTGGCTCCGGTCTTGTGACTTCCAGCCATAGGATGAGCACCGACAAAGCGGACAGCTTTATTTTGCAGATATCTTTCTGCGGCCGCCACAATTTCCGATTTAGTCGATCCAGCATCTGAGATGATAACATTTTCCTTCAGGTTCAGCTCCGCTAATTCCTTGATAAATGCTATGGTCTGCTTGATGGGCACAGCCAGAATAATCACATCAGCCAATGGAGCAAAGGCCGCAAAATCATCCGTTACCCGATCTACCATTCCCCGCTCTAATGCAACTCTGCGCGATTCTTCACTGCGATTGTAGCCAAGAATCTCTATTTCAGGATGAGCTCGCCTGATGCCCAGAGCCAAGGAAGCTCCAATCAGCCCCAGACCTGCGATATAGACTGTTTTTCTCTCCATGCCCTTCTCCTTACTTCTAAAAGTTCTTGACAAATTCCCGATGGCGGACTACCGCATCCTTTAGTTCTTCCAGATTGTCCGAAGAGAACTTCTCTAGGACTTCGGTGGCTAAAACTGTTGCCACCACGCTTTCCATGACAACACCCGCCGCTGGCAGAGCCGTAGGATCGCTCCGTTCCACTGTCGCCTTATAAGGCTCGTGGGTCTCAATATCCACGCTCATCAGTGGCTTGTAAAGGGTTGGAATGGGCTTCATGACACCTCGCACCACGATTGGCTGACCATTGGTCATACCGCCCTCAAAGCCGCCTAGATTATTGGTCCTGCGAGTGAAGCCATCTTCCTCAGACCAGAGGATTTCATCCATGACTTGACTGCCCTTGAGACGGCCGGCTTCAAAGCCCACGCCAAACTCAACTCCCTTGAAAGCATTGATGGACACGACTCCCTGAGCGATCTTGGCATCCAGCTTCTTGTCCCATTGGACATAGGAGCCCAGACCGACCGGCACACCGCCAACAACAGTCTCAATGACACCTCCGATGGTATCGCCATCTTTCTTAATCTGATCAATGTAGGCCTTGATTTCTTCTTCGCGCTCGGGATTGACAATGGAAACCTCAGACTGGGCAGCTCTTTCCTTGATTTCTGCTACAGTCAGATTGTCTGGTACATCGATATCAATACCGCCAAAGGTCACGATATGACTGGCAACCTCTACACCGATTTCTTCCAGTAAGCGCTTGGCTACTGCTCCGACTGCTACACGCATGGTCGTTTCACGGGCAGAAGAACGCTCTAGGGAATTTCGCAAATCGTCAAAGCGGTATTTCATACCTCCGACCAAGTCCGCATGGCCAGGGCGTGGTTTGGTAATCTTGCGTAGTCCTTTTTTCTTTTCATCCACATCCGCCGCACTCATAATCTCCAGCCACTTCTGATGATCCAGATTTGTAACATTGAGGGTAATGGGACCGCCCATAGTCAAACCATGCCGAACTCCAGAGGTAATATCAACTTGGTCACTCTCAATCTTCATACGGGCACCGCGGCCGTATCCACCCTGACGGCGCTTGAGCTCAGCATTGATATAGTCAGCGGTCAGAGGAAGACCAGCTGGCACTCCCTCAATAATGGCTGTCAGACGAGGTCCGTGCGATTCTCCTGCTGTTAAGTATCTCATACATTTTCTCCTATTCTGGGATGGAAAAATCGGACATTCTGTCTATTTTTATCCAAACTGTCCAATCGTCTTAAACTCCATCTGGCACTTATTTCTTCAGAAATTCTTTCATCTCTTCCAGCGGAATCTGGTGAATGCTAGCCGAACCCAGCTCAGGCACCAGTACTAGTTTGATAGAGTTGCCTCTAGCTTTCTTATCATGGGTCAGGGCCTGATAGAGAGCATTCTCATTCCATGGCTGGTAATCCACCGGCAAGCCAAACTTCTGACTCATACGGATGATGTCTTCTGTAATCCCAGCTGGCATAAGGCCTTTCTTTTCAGCGACGCGGGAAACTTGTACCATGCCAATCGCCACAGCTTCACCGTGCATGACCTTTCCATAGCCCGCTGTCGCTTCAATAGCGTGCCCAATAGTATGGCCGAAATTCAGATAGAGGCGGACGCCATTATCCAGCTCGTCCTCGACCACAATCTTACGCTTGACATCGCAGGAATGGTAGATGATGCTCTCCGCATGCTCCAAAATCGACTCAGAACTGCCATCCATTTCCGAAAGCTCATCCCAGAGTTCCTTATCCTCAATCAAGCCGTATTTGACTACCTCGCCCATACCTTCAATCAATTCCCGCTGGCCCAAGGTCTGCAAAACTTCAGGGTCAATCAGAACTCCGTCAGGCTGGGTAAAAGTCCCGACCATATTCTTGGCCCAAGGCGTATTGACACCTGTCTTACCACCGATAGAGGAGTCCACCTGAGCTGTCAGACTGGTCGGAATCTGCACGAAATGAATCCCCCGCATGTAGGTCGAAGCAACAAATCCTGCCAAATCACCAACAACGCCACCACCCAAGGCTACAATGCCATCACTACGGGTCAGACCAACTTTGACCAAGAATTCATAGGCCTTGTTAACCGTCTTTAAGTTCTTGCTGGCTTCGCCCTCCAAAAAGTCAAAGACAAAAGCCTCAAACCCAGCTGCCTCTAAGCTCAGCTTGACCTTTTCCGCATAGAGTCGAGCCACTCGATTGTCCGTGATGATGACCACCTTCTGAGGCTGCCAAAGCTGGCTTAGCCAGTCTCCAGCCTGAGATAAGGCTCCTTTTTCGATGGTAATATCATAGGGATGATGAGGGAGATTTACATTTAATTCCATAAGTGCCTCCTTATTTTTCCTGCTCTACCTATAGAGCAGCTGAGTAAGATTGACTATTTATACAGAGCTTCTAGCTGCTGCCAAATTTCTTGACAGGGCATAGATTGGCCTGTCCAAAGCTCGAAAGCTTCTGCTGCCTGATAAAGCAACATACCTAGACCATTCACTGCCTCTACCTTCTGACTTCGAGCCCACTTTAAAAAAGGTGTTTCAAAAGGTTTGTAAATCACATCCGCAACTAAAATCTGTCTCGATAGCTCAATCTGTTCAGGCAGTGGCATGTTGATGCCATCCATACCCACACTTGTTCCATTGACCAACAGGTCTGATTGGTTAATTTTCTCCTGCAGAAGAGCTGAGTCTTCCAAGCTCAACACCTGAATCCTGCTCTTAGTTTGGCGACTGATTGCTACCATCTTGCTGACGGTCTTATCATAGGAAGCATGCCGAGTAAAGACAAAGATTTCTTCCGCTTGATCCAAAGCAGCTTGAGCGATAATAGCTGTCGCGGCTCCTCCAGCACCTAAAATGGTCATTTTTTTGCCCTGAATAGCAAAAGACGGCAAGCTCTTAAAAAATCCCTTGCCATCCGTATTATATCCTATCAATGTACCATTTTTATTCACCACTGTATTCACAGCTCCGATAAGACGGGCACTGGGAGCCAATTCATCAAGATACTGGATGACCTCCTGCTTGTAGGGCATTGACAAATTTATCCCAAACATATCATACCTTCGGATATTAGCAACGGTCGCTTCTAAATCCTCTGCTTCAATTTCCCAAGCAAGGTAGACACCATTGACAGCAGTCTTCTCAAAGGCAGTATTATGAATAAATGGTGAAATACTATGCTTAATCGGCTTAGCAACCACTGCTGCTAGACGAGTATGGCCATTAATTTTCATTTAAAATCTCCCGCACAACCTTCATGTTTGCTAGGGAAACCTGACCTGGTGCACTCGGCTGCTCAACACTAGCAAAAGACCAGCTCGAACCTGTCAAATCTGCAGCTAAGCGAGAAATCTTTCCGACTTTCCCCATAGAAATGGTCACATACTCTTGTTCAGGGTTCAAAATCTTAAATCCACGAGTATAGTTCATCAGATCCAGGACATCCTGCTCATTATGCGCCATGACAGAAACTTTGACCACTTTGGGTGCCAAACTCGTCAATTCTGACAAAATTTCCATCATATTTTCAGGCGTTTCCTCGAAATTATGATAACTGAGAACTAAATTTGGAAACTCGAGCATTTCTTCGAATTTTTCCTTATGCGAATAGTATTCAAAATCAACATAGTCTGGCGAATAAAAATTGGCTACTTCTTTGATAAGAGCAACATATTCATCATCTGACAGATCAATTTCGCCACCTTCTCCGCGACTTCGCAGCGTGAAGAGCAATTCACGACCAGCAAATTTCTCGAAAATAGCAGGAGCAACGTTGAGAATGCTCTCTTTCGGCAAAAAGTCCGCGCGCCATTCGATAATATCAGCATCATCATAACGACTCACATCAATTGCTTTAGCCTCTTCTAAACTTCTGGGCATGATTGAAACGACTAATTTCATTTGTCCACCTTAATTGTAAATACCTTGAGGTAGTTACTATTCTCATCTTTCTTATTGTATACAAAGTCTGCTGGTAGACCATATTCCGCTAGATAGCGGTGAGGGACTCCTGCAAATCCTTTTTCAATTTCTTTTTTAAACTTACTTTTAGAAACATTAGCTGCGTTGGTCGAGAGAATCAATGTTCCTTTTGGACTCAAGATTTCCAAGGCCTGAGCAACCAAACGATGGTAATCTTTCGCAACAGAGAAGGTCTGCTTTTTATTGCGAGCAAAGCTCGGCGGATCTAAGACAATCACATCATACTTCAACTCGTGACGCTTGGCGTATTTGAAATAATCAAAGACATCCATGACCACGAAACGATGGGGCTCTAAATCTAAACCATTGGCTTCAAAATGTGCCTGGGAAAGCTCACGACTACGCTTAGCCAAATCCACCGAAGTTGTTTGGCTGGCACCGCCCATGGCAGCTGCCACCGAGAAAGCCGCTGTATAAGAAAACATATTGAGCAGGCTTTTTCCGCTAGCTAAGCCGTCAACCAGACTCCCCCGCACCTCATGCTGGTCTAGAAAAATCCCAGTCATCAGGCCATCATTCATGAAGACTTGATAGCGCACGCCATTCTCTAAAACCGTAAAATAGGCTGGCGCTTCAGCTCCGTAGAGATGGGCAGACTCATAGTCCAAGCCCTTGAAGCGAATCTTCTCGTAAGCTCCAACGACCTCAGGAAATACCTGCTGGAAAGCATCCACTATCTGATCCTTGATTAAAAAAACAAAGGAATTGTACCAAGAGAAAACGGCATATTTCTCGTAGACATCAACTGTAAAACCGCCAAAACCGTCACCTTCTTGGTTAAACAGGCGATAGGCTGTCGTATCCTCCGCATGACGGTAATAGAAACGCTTGTCTTTAGCTTTTTCAAACAAATGTTGAAAGAAGGCTGAGTTCAGCTCTACCTTGGCATGGGAAATCAGCCAGCCAAGTCCCTTATTTTGTAAGGAGAGATAAGCTGTTCCCAAGAACTTCCCCTGCTGACTATGCAATTCCACACATTGATCGGTGAATGAAAGAGTTGGAAAATCATTCTTATCTAGAACTAAAATCCCTTTTCTCAACTTTTCCTCTGTCTGTTTATTAACAGTAAGTTTCTTCATAAGCATTATTATACCAAATATTGTGAAAATTCTCAAAGCATATTTATTATTTTCACATATTACTTGTTTTAGTAGAAGAAATTTCCAACATTTTATATATTAAATATTTATTTTATCAGGCGGCTTTTGAGTAAGCTTCCCCTACTCACACTTTCCACTATCTATCATGAAACAAATCCTGTCTAATCTTAGGTATGTTTGCGAACAATATTGAAGCTAGGAAATAATTGCCCTTATTAAATTACTTTACAAATAAAATAAACTAAACACTAAATCACCTCAATTTTTCCTCAACTTGAAAAATTGTGATATACTTAGAAAAAGAGAATTTTTAGGAAATAAGACAAGGAAGTATCTTTCTGTGAAAAAAATAACCAAGAATTTACTCAATTTTATGAGTACAAGGCTCGGTTTCGTCTTGAGCTTGCTCACGATTTATTGGTTAAAAACCATGTGGGCTTATACCGTTGATTTTAATTTAGATATCCAAGGAGCCTATCAAATTTTTCTGGCTCTGATTAACCCTTTCCCAATTGGACTTTTACTGATTGGACTCGCTCTTTATATCAAGCCGACTAAGCTTTTTTATTGTGTCAGCACGGCTATCTACATCATGCTCTTTGTCTGGTTGGTCTCAAACTCCATCTACTACCGTGAGTTTACCGACTTTGTGACAGTCAATACTATGTTGGCCTCCAGTAAGGTGTCTGCAGGTCTCGGAGCCGCAGCCATGGAGCTCTTCCGCCCTTGGGATGCTATCTATATCATTGATTTCCCAATTCTAGGCTGGCTTTTTTATAAAAAATATATCCGCTTGGATCATCGTAGGTTTAATTTCCGCGCCAGCTTTGCTGTAACGTCCCTATCAGCGATGCTCTTTTCGGCCAATCTTTTCCTAGCAGAAATTGATCGTCCTGAGCTCCTGACACGCGGATTTTCAAATTACTATGTCGTTCGCGCTCTTGGTCTTCCTGCCTTTCTCGGCTACAGTGCTAATCAAACCTATGCTGCTAATAAAGAGCGTTCCAAAGCCTCTGCCAAGGATCTAGAGCCTGTTGAACAATATATCCAATCCCACTATGCCGAGCCAAACTCTGAATACTACGGCATTGCCAAAGGTCGCAATGTTATCTATGTCCATCTAGAAAGCTTCCAGCAGTTTCTGATTGATTATAAACTGCAGATAGAGGGAAAGGAATATGAAGTTACGCCTTTCCTCAACTCCCTTTACCACTCCAACTCAACTTTAGCTTTTTCAAATATCTTTAATCAGGTTAAGGCTGGAAAGACTTCCGATGCTGAGACCATGATTGAAACAGGTCTCTTTGGTCTCAACCAAGGCTCCTTCATGGTAAACTATGGCGGTACTAATACCCAACAAGCAGCACCTTTTATCCTATCAAAAAATGGAGACTACACATCTGCTGTTTTCCATGGAAATACAGGTAGCTTCTGGAATCGCAACACTGCCTATAAGCAATGGGGCTATAATTATTTCTTCGATGCATCTTACTTTACCAAGCAAGATGAGACCAACTCCTTCCAGTATGGCTTGAACGATAAAATTATGTTCAAAGATTCCATCAAGTATCTGGAACATTTGCAGCAGCCTTTCTATGCCAAATACATCACCGTCTCTAATCACTATCCTTATACGACCAGCTTGATTGGCGATGAGATTGGTTTCCCACTGGCAGATACCAAAGACGAAACCATCAATGGCTATTTTGCAACAGCAAACTACCTCGACTCAGCTGTCAAAGCCTTCTTTGACTACCTAAAAGAAGCTGGACTGTATGAAAATTCAATTATTGTCCTTTACGGCGACCACTATGGAATTTCTAATTCTCGTAATCCAGCTCTGGCGCCTTTGATCAATAAAAATTCTGAGACATGGTCTAGCTATGACAATGCTATGTTACAGAGAGTGCCATACATGGTCGTGATACCTGGAATGGAAAAGGGAAAAATCATCGATACCTTTGGCGGACAAATCGATATGCTGCCAACCTTGGAGCATTTATTGGGAATTGACTCCAAAAATTACCTCCAAGTTGGGCAAGACCTCCTCTCACCTCAGCACCAGCAAATCGTGGCTTTCCGATCAACCAATAACTTTGTAACACCAAAATATACAAGTTATAGCGGCCGCATTTACAACACACAAACTGGTGAGGAGATCACTCTGCCAGACGAGTCAACAACAGCTGAACTAGAAGCTATCCGAACAGCCGCAAATACACAGCTGAAGATGAGCGATGCTATTCAGACGGGGGATCTATTCCGCTTTTATACGGGCAATAACCTAGGCAAAGTCAATCCTGATGATTACAACTACATCAACTCTTTGAAAGCCCTCAAGGCCATTGAGAAAGAAAAAGGTGACCAATCGACTAGCCTTTATTCAAAACGTGGCGGTGTGTCTTCTGTGGATCTCTTTAATTCACCAAGTTATCGAGCACTTCACCCAGAACAATTTCACTCTAGCACTAGCAGCGAAGAGGGAACTAGCGGAGAATCTTCTAGCTCTTCTAGCTCCTCCAGTTCAAGTGCCAGTCCCTAATCTAGGATACTACTCAACTCTTCCTAAAGGATTGAAAAATGTTTTGGGGAGAGTTTTTTATTTTTGAAGCACAAAAAAAGATTGAAGAGGTGAGCCACAAAGCCCATCTTCAATCTTTTCTTATTTTTATTCAATCTTATCTAATCACTTCAAAAACGGAAGCGGTCAGATTTTCAACATAGAAGGGTCTCTTATGGCGGCTGTTGCCGACTAATAAACGTAGGTGATCCGCATTCTCAAGGTAATATGGCAGGCCACTTGCATTAAAAATGATTTCATAATGTTTTTCATCTTTAATCTCAAAAATGACGATACCACTGCCAGCAAAGGCTTCTCTTACAAAGACATGTTTGTAAATCTCTTCATAGGTTTGATAAGAAAATTCCTTCTGACTTGTTTTTAAGTGAATAATCTGCTTGATATAATCAATACTCTCCTGATGTTGACTAATCCATTCCCAATTCACTTGGTTGACTGCATCGGGAGCATTGTAGCTATTCATGGCTCTGTCACGGTCGCTTGGCAGGACTTGGCCCTCTTCGCCTGTTCCTACTAGTTTCGTGCGGGAAAATTCTTGTCCCAATTCCATAAATGCCATTCCCTGCATGAGCAAGTTCATAGCTGTTGCCAGCTCAATTCTTTTCGTCCGAATGACCTCATCATCATCTGGGTGCAAGTCAACCAGCAAGTCATGCAGGTTGAAATTATCATGCGCCTCCACATAATTAAGAACCTGAGTTGGTGTCAAATAGGAGCCTAACTCACTGCTACCCAGAATGGCTTTGGCTATGATATCCTCAGTCGCTTGTCCGCTCACATAACCAGCTTTCAGCCCACCATAGACTTCAGCACCCTTTATCGCATCGCGCTGGGTATCATTGAAAAAGCCGATTCGTGGCAGTTGATAAGCATTGTCTTTCTTAGCCTTGTCCTCTGGCATCAGGCCCGTTCCCATGTCCCAGCCTTCACCATAAAGCAAAATCCGTGGATCAATTTTATCCATTTCTTCTCGGATGATATTCATGGTGGTGACATCATGGATTCCCATCAAATCAAAGCGGAAGCCATCCACATTAAATTCTTCTACCCAGTAACGAAGTGAATCAATCATGAATTTGCGAAACATTTCATGCTCACTGGCCGTCTCACTGCCGACTCCAGTACCATTTTGGAAAGAACCGTTGGGATTCATCCGATAGTAATAATCGGGAACCGTTGACTGAAAGGCTGAGTCAAAGGTGGAATAAATATGATTGTAAACCACATCCAAGGTCACAGAAATCCCTGCATCGTGGTAAGCCTGAATCATGGTTTTCAAATCTCGGATAGCCTGACCCGGGTCATCTGGATTGGAAGAAAAACTGGTTTCTGGTGCATTATAGTTCTGTGGATCATAGCCCCAGTTATAAGTAACTTGGCCATTTTGGTCATAGTCCTTATGTCGGTCAGAAACCGGCTGGAGCTGCACCACATTGATACCTAGATTGCGAATATAATCGAAAGTGGTCTGGTCTCCCTGGCTATTTCTAGTGCCGCTTTGACATGCCCCCAAAAAAGTCCCTCGCAAATGTTCTGCGACACCGGAACTAGGCGATTTGCTAATATCTCGGATATGCATCTCATAGATGACCGCCTGGTTTGGGTTATCTAAACGCCAGGTTGCCTCCTTGCCTTGACATACCTTAAAACCAGCAACAGTCTTGTCCCGTTCGGCAACAATAGCTGAGCGCTTGCCATCTGGACTTGTGGCGATTGTATAAGGATCACGCGTCAAAAAATGCTGGTTTTCAAAATGAACATGATACTGGTAGGCCTTGCCAGCTAAATCTTCTGGCACTTCCACCGACCAAACTCCGATTGTATTTTTAGCATGATCGTGCGAGTAAATCTCTCCCTTTTCCATAGGGAATTCTTTATAAACAGCTGCTTGATTATCGGAAGTTTCATAGACTAGCAATTCAACTGTTTTGGCTGTCGGAGCCCAAACTTTAAACTCATTTACCTGGCCCTGCAGACGATACCCAAGCCAACCTTGGTAGCCCCAGCATTCGTCAAAATAATCTGAGCGCATAGCCACATCGAAATTATGAGGACGTCGCCGCGAATATTGGTGGCTCGTCGTCGCCGCTTGCAAGGAATAGTAGACCTGATGATCTCCTTCAATCAACCACACCTCTGTAGGCAAATAAACTGGCAATAAGTCAATGTGATAATCGCAAGATTGGCTGGACCAGTCTGAACGCTTGACAATCACATGAGCCTGACTAAGAGGCTCCCAACTTTCAAAAGATAGTTCCCCCTGAATACCAAAATAATCAAGTTTGGAAAAAGGTGCTTCTTTTCCCCACTGATCTGTCTGCCACTGCCACAAGTCATAAGAAAAGTAATCTCCCTTAGGATTGTGGTAATGGACAATGACCTTATAGTCTAACATTTTCATTCATCTCTTTATTCTAATTATTCTATGGAAAGAGCACTCTCATCAATTTCATCTATATTGGCAAAAAACTCCAGATGATTGTGCAAAACTTCCAATTCTACTGGTGTATCTCCTCCGTACTCACCATCCAGATTCAACATAAAGGGTGCTTTTTTATCTAGGACTTCTAGCTTCAATTGGCTGGTTTTCAGATATTCAACATTGGCATCCGTCACATGTTGGCCGCCATTAATCGCCTGTATGATGAGACTAAGCATATCAAACAACTTAGCCGTTTTTACAAGAATCAAGGTGAAATTTCCATCGTCCAGTTTGGTATCTGGAGCTAGTTTTTCAAAGCCTCCGATAGAATTGGTCAAGGCCACAAAGACAAGCGAAACCTTGCCCTCAAAAACACCATGGTCATGCTCAATCCGTACCTTACGAGATTTAGAGCGCGGTAGCATCTTAGCCCCTTCGGCTACATAAGCCAGATAGCCTAGACGGGTCTTGACTTCACTAGGGACACTGTAAGTCAGCTCTGTCAGTGTGCCCGCCGCCGCAATGTTGATAAAGTATTTGCTACCATAAGCCCGGCCGATATCCATCTGAATCGTCTGATTTTTCTCGATAATTCGAGCTGCAGCCACTGGATCTCCCATAGGAATTTTCAAGGCACGCGCATAATCATTGGTCGTACCAGTTGGGATGAAAGCTAGCTTGGGGCGCACATCTAGACCCGCAACCCCATTCACTACTTCATTGATCGTACCGTCTCCACCGGCTGCTATGACCAAATCAAAACCAGCCTTGGCTGCCCTTTCAGCTTCTCGCCGAGCAGAGAAAGGCTCTGGAGTCGTCTGGTAGGCACTGGTTTCATAGCCAACATCTTCCAAAACATCCAAGACTTCGGCAATATTTTTTTTGATAATTTCCTGCCCAGAAGTTGGGTTATAAATCAATCTTGCTTTTTTTATCTTATTTTCCATACTCAGCCTCACAAGCTATCTAGCCAGTCCTCGTCCCGAATCTCGATTCCAAGTTCTTGGGCTTTGGTCAATTTGCTGCCTGCATCGCTGCCTGCCACCACCAAATCTGTCTTTTTAGACACACTTCCAGCGACATTTGCACCCAAGCTCAGCAATTTTTCTTTAGCTTGATTCCGTGTTAATTTTTGTAATTTTCCGGTCAATACAACTGTTTTGCCAGCGAGAGCGGCATCAGCTCCCACTTTCTCCCCCAGATAGTCTAGGTTGACGCCAGCTTCTTGCAATTCCCGTAGGAGAAGCTGACTGCCTTCCTGCTCAAAGTAAGAATGCAGACTCTGCGCGATAACCGTACCCAAGCTGTCAATAGAAGAAATTTCCTCTTGACTGGCCTGAGACAGCTTGATCATATCGTGGAATTTCTCCATCAAAATCCGACTAGCCTTGCTTCCCACGTGACGGATTCCCAAACCAAAGAGCAATTTCTCTGCTGAGTTTTCCTTGGAAGCTTGAATGGCAGTATACAATTTGTTCGCTGATTTTTCCTTAAAGCCGTCCAAGGTCAGTAAATCTTCTACAGAAAGTCGGTAAATTCCAGCCACATCCTTGACCAAGTCCTTATCAAAGACCTTTTCGACCACTGCTGGACCAAGGCCAGTAATATTCATGGCATCTCGACTGGCAAAGTGGATCAAGCCTTCCTTGATCTGAGCTGGACAGAGCGGATTGATGCAGCGCAAAGCCACTTCGTCCTCGAAATGCACCAGCTCACTCTCACAGCTCGGACAGTGACTTGGTATTTCCAAAGTCTCCTCTGAGACACGCTTGGACTCAACCACTCGCAAGACAGCAGGAATAATATCTCCCGCTTTATAGACGATAACCGTGTCTTTCTGACGAATATCCTTCTCCGCAATATAGTCCACATTGTGCAAGGTTGCTCGGCTAACAGTCGTTCCTGCTAGCTGAACTGGTGTCAGATTAGCTGTCGGAGTCACAACTCCCGTCCGACCAACTGTCCAGTCAACAGACAGAAGCTGGGCTTCCTTTTCCTCAGCTGGAAACTTATAAGCAATGGCCCACTTGGGGGCCTTGACAGTAAAGCCAAGCTCCTCTTGCACCGCCAAGTCATTGACCTTGATAACAATACCGTCGATCTCATAAGGCAGACTATCCCGCTCTTGAGCAATCTTTTCGGTAAACTTCCAAACACCATCAATCGAATCCGCTAGAAAATGAATCGGATTGACTGAGAATCCCAAAGCCGCTAGCTTGTTCAAAACTGCTTCTTGGCTGCCAGCCTGAGTCGGACTGGCTTCTTGGTAGAGGAAGGTTGCTAGATTGCGCTTGGCCACAACTGCTGTGTCCAATTGCCGCAAGGTTCCTGCTGCTGCATTTCGCGGATTGGCAAACTCAGGCTCACCATTCTCCTGCCGCAGCTGATTGACCGCATCAAAGGAAGCCTTGGGCATGTAGCACTCTCCGCGAACCGTAATGTCTAGCGGTTCTTTCAAGGTCAGTGGAATATCCTTGACCCGCTTGAGGTTTTCCGTGATATTTTCACCAACAGAGCCATCTCCCCGAGTCGCTCCTGCCACCAAAATTCCCTTTTCATAGGTCAGGGAAATAGAAAGCCCATCAATCTTGAGTTCACAAATATAGGAAACCTGTGGAAATTCCTTGCGAATCCGCTGGTCAAAAGCCATTAATTCTTCACGTGAAAAAGCATCCTGCAAACTAAAGAGAGGATACTGGTGTGGATATTTTTCAAATCCTTCTAAAATCTTCCCACCCACCCGATGGGTCGGGCTATCAGGCAGGATATCAGTTGGGTACTTTTCTTCTAACTCCACTAACTCACGATAGAGTCTGTCATACTCACTATCCGATACACTTGGCCTGTCTGCCGTATAGTATTCATGGGCGTATCGATTAAGTAATTTGACTAATTCTGACATTCTTTCTTTCATACTTCTATTATAACACACCTCACCCAGCAGTCCAATAACTAAAGTAAACTCTAAGCTCAACTAAAAAAGTAACCTCAAAGGCGCTTTTTAGGCCCTGATTAAACCATTCAAATACCAACCTTTGGATTTTTTAACTTTGGCAACTTTAAGAAATGAATCTTTCTCACTCTGAACATAAAAAAGGAGAGGACATCAATTATCCTCTACAGATTTTAAAATTTCATTAATCCACTACAGTTGACAAAGATAACTAACTTTTGGAATTTAGGTCATTTTTTGGAAAGTCCCTATTATAATAAATTGCGAATTTTTTCTTTTATAAATGCGTTAAGAGAATAGTATTTATCAAGATATTCTAGGAGTGCCTGAGCAGATTCAGAGATTCGTTCGTAACCTTGCAAAAAGTAGAGTAATTGTTTGGCCTCATTTGGATAACCTTTTTCAAATCGTCTGTTGCTGTTAAAAATATCTATAAAATCAGATTTAGAAGTTTTTTCCAAATTGATTAATTCAGTCCAGAGCTTGACAGATCTGTTTTGGATGAAATCATAAGCAGCCAATTTTTCGCCTCGTTGATAACGACCTAGTCCTATATATAGATTGCATAAAATTTCTCCCAACAGCCATTCACGGTCTCTATTTTCTTTTGATGGCAATCTTTGTGGCTGGCAGATTGTTCCATCAAAACCGACCCCCTTCCAGATAATCTTGCCTTCAGCGAAGGGAATGTTTACTAGTTCATGAGCTTCAAAGACAGCAAATTCACAAAAAACATCATCTTCAAATAGAACTTTATGTCCGTCCACTGTATTTTGGTAGTGAAATGCAATTGGTTCTAGCTTACTTAACCAGGTTAGGTCCTGGATATAGGCATGCTTGTAGCCATCTTTTACAATAACAAAGAAGTCCAAATCTGAGTACTGATCCAATCGTTCTCTTTCTGCTCCGCAAGAACCAAGTGCCAGCAAAGCTAGTGCTTGTCTAGAATCTTTTAGAGACTGACCAATATCATCTAGTCTTTGTAACAGTAATTCTGTTTTATTCATATCGTTACCTCATTATTTCTTGTTTACAGACATTATATAGTTAATGTTTTCGAAAGTCAATTTCATCCAACACCAGATACATACCAATATAATATGGTGTTTTTCCGATATTTTTTACAATGATAAATTTAAACATTTTGCGGAGTTTTGCTCATATTATCAAGAATGAAGAAATTTGAAGTATCCTTTGATTAATTAGAAAGTGGTTCTTATCTTTAAAAAGATTAAATAATTTGGAAAATACTTGAGAAGGAAAAATATATCGACTTAACCATCAATTTGCAAACGGTAAGATCTTCCCTCAAACGATGAAAATATAAATACGACCGCTCGAAGAATGGCTAATTTACCTAATTAGGCATGAAACAATCATTGCAAAATATATTTTTTAAATTACCCATAAAATGATGAGTTGAAGCGAGTTATTCAAAGTCATATGTATTTCTGATATTTAAAAGAGCGAGCCGAGACTCGCTCTGTATATAAAATTAAGACTGCTGAATAAGGTGTGGACATTTTATCACAAATACACAAAATCTTCCTCTATTTGTCCCGAATTCTTCCTAAAAAAGAGGACATAAAAAGAGCGGAAATCCGCTCTCTGCTATCTTATTTTGTCAAATCAATCCTTTTAGCGATCTGGTTAATAATGATAGCTCCAGCAATCAAAGAAGCAAATTCTCCAATGGCCGTTGTGAACCAAGTCAGGAAGAATGGCAAGCCCTGTAAGAAATACAACTCTGCCGCAATCGTCACCATCGAAATTGAGAAGAAAATGGCAAAATAGAAGTGATCCAAGCGAAGCAAATCTTTAATCAGGTATTGATCCTTATAGCGACTGAAAAGGTAGACACCTAATGATAGGAAGACTAAAGTTGACCAACCGCCGACAAAGACGTCAATGATTCCAAAGCTATAGAGATTGGCAATCATACAGCCGATGGTCACTCCCAGGATGTATTTACGATTGTAAAAGGCCATAAAGTTCATCATTTCAGAAATTCTGAACTGGTAAGCACCATAGCTGATAGCATTTAAAGGGGGCGTAATCGTAAGGGCCACATAAATAGCAGCAACAATGGCAATGTGTGTCAAATCACGAACTGATAAGTTTTCTTGTTTCATGTTTTCTCCTTTAGCGCATGAGCGCGTGTAATATGCTTGGCGAAAGAAGTTAAGCGCCAAGGATTGCCTCAGACGGAAAAGCTATCTCCTTCAAATCGACAACCTCACTAGTATAGCATAAATCCTAGAAATGTGATAGACTATGCTTATGAAAACTTTGATTAAAAAATTCTTTGACAACGAAGTCCTATCCTACCTCTTCTTTGGTGTGGCAACCACTGTCGTATCCGTTGTCAGTCGAATGCTCTGCTATGAACTGACGGGAAATGAACTACCGGCCACGATAATAGGTGATATTCTGGGCATTCTCTTTGCCTTTGTGACCAACGATACCATCGTTTTCAAGCAAAAGAGACAGGGCTGGCCAGTGCGATTGGTCAAATTTTTCACAGCCCGACTGGCTACTATGACCTTGAACTTGCTGTTAACCTTTATCTTTGTCACTAGCTTCCCGCAGATTATCGGTCAATTCGTCCACAACGATATTAAGATGGTCAACACCATTGAAACTTTCATTGCGCAAGTGCTGATTATCGTTCTCAACTATGTCTTCAGCAAAATTTTTGTCTTTAAAAACAAGGCAAAATAAGAATAGAGCAGCCTATTTCCCCAAACAAAAACATCTGGACCAGATATTTCTGATCCAGATATTTTTATTTTTAGACCTCCAAGCTGGGATTTTCAGCTGTCAGGTGGGTAATATCACCCTTAACTCCAAAATAGTCCTCAATCAGAGTCTGAAGTTCCGTCATAGCTGTTTGGGCACGCTCCGCCTGCTCTCCATTGATGGCCTCGATAACCAAGATGGCGTCCTTGGTCTCTTCTGTCAGCATGGTTCGCTGCGCTTCTCGCCAGTTAAGACAACGGCAGACAGCTCCCTCTTCATCATAGTAGATGATTTCTTCCGGTAAAGCTGGTGCATCAGTCTCAGCTCCTAGTGGGAAAAATGCTTCGCCGCCCTTGGCTTTTCCTAGATAAAGACCGCCGACAATCTTGTCCAAATCCTCACCGCCACAAGGAACAGCATAAGAGAGGGAAACACTATTATAAATATCGACTAAAGGATTGATTGGGTTGAATTCCCGCCCCTGACTAACCCGCTTGAGTAGGGCTTCGATAGAGGAACGCGCTCCTTTTTTGGTCTTGAATTGGCTGAAAGCCTGCCGCCACTCCTGAATGACCTCATTCTGAGTGAAATTCTCATCTGGAATAAAGTCTGCAGCTCGCTTTGCGCCCTTTTCCAGCAGGGATTTGAAGTAAGGATCCTTACTTTCATCCACACTATTATTCAGTCCCTTGACCACTAAAACACTAATCTGAGCTTCTGGAAACAAAGCCCAAAACTCATTTTCAACTACAATTTTCATGTTCTACCTCAATAATTTCTTTTCTGGCCTTTTTGACCAGCTCCCAGTCCTTGGTAATATTCTCTCGGACGCGAACCAGTAACTTCTCTAACTCTTTCCGCTCGTTTTCTGAAAAATTTTCCAACGAAACCTGCTCCGAATATTCGTTTTCCGCTAGGATAAAAGGATAGAGTGCTGCCCCCTTCTCGGTAACGAACCATTCCTTGTTCTTGCGGTTATTGGCTGCTGGCCGCTGTTCCAATAAACCTTTACTTTCTAGCTTCTTGACTGATCGAGCCACTGTCGAGCGATCTACCTTGAGCAAGTCTGACAGCTCCTCCTGGATAATCCCAGGATTCTCCGCAATCCGCACCAGATAGAGATACTGCCCCCGCGCCAAATCTATGTCACGAAACTCAATATTAGCGATGGAATCCAAAGCCCGAGCAATGATTCCAATCTCACGTAAAATTGACATATCTCCTCCTTCTGAAGATAGTATAACAGATTTTTGTTGCAAATGCAATAAAAATCATTTGGAAATACTTACCTTGAAAAAATTCTACATAGAACTAAACCTCCGCACAGAAGTCTTTCTGCCTTTCCCTTATCCGCACCATCAAAAAGAGGCTAGGAAAAAGTCTTAGCCTCAATTTTTGTTAGAAATAGATATTGGGAAGGTTAGCTGATTGCTTGTTAAGCGACCTCTTGATATATTTTGATAAAGGTCAGTACAATCACTAGCTAGATTCCCTCGAGTATAATCTTCACCTTTAAAATCCGTTAGTGCATCCTTATTGCTCACATCATATAATACTACAATATCAAATCGGTATGAGAAGAGCATAGAAAAACCACCTGAAGTCCACCCAGGTGGAAAGCTTGTCATAGATATTTATTTACTAATGCCTCGTTGCTTCTTAATATGTTCCTTGTACATTTTTGACTTTCTCCCGTACCATTCTTCAATGGTATAGCCATATTCCTCACGGTATTTCTCTTGGTTTTTATTGACTGTATTCAAGTTCTCTAGTGTTACTAAATTGGACTTGAAAAATGATACCAAAAATAGTCCTAAGAAAATAGGTGAAGCCGGCAACAAAGCAAGCAAGAGGTACGCTAGGAAATGATTAAGCCCATGGGTAAAGATATTGATGCCATACATCAACAACCATAAGAACAAAATAACATTCAGAAACTTTTTATAATATTCTGAGGAGAAATAATCCTTGCTAGCACGCTGCTTGGTAACAAGGATATAGATAAGGTAAATCAATGATAAGACAAATCCAATCCAGTAAACGATACGAACTGCTACTAGAGGGATTAAATACAAGATGGCTATAAACCAGCTATAATAAAAAATTATAAATAAAATCAACTGAAGAACCTGAGTCAATAAATAGGCTTTAATACGATTTCTTTTAGTAATGACATAACAACAAATAAAGTAACACCAACAAAATAAGAATAGAAAACCAAAGAAACTATTTGGGGGAATCAGGTTATTTTCCACTGAAGTCAATTGTGTAACCATTGAGGTCAGTGGTATAGCTGGGTCATACCCAGCTTCACTAGCCATTCGAAATAAGCTTATCGGAAAATAAGTCCCAAGAATAATCATCAATGAAAATAAAGGTGCTACAAAAATTATCTTTACTAAGTTTAGTCTTCGGGTTGGATCGAGTGCATCATTAATATCTTTTTGTATCTTATCCATTTATTCTCTCCTATTATCCAAACAAGGATGAGGCCGCTTTCAGACCACCATTGAAAAAATCAGAAACATTCTTGCCCACACTTTTGACAGTCTCCAAGCCTTGGTGGATTCCCTTTCCGATAGACTCCACTCCTGATTCTACCACGTCCACAGCACCATAAGCAAAATTTTTAACTCCGTCATAAAGAAAGTAGAAATATTGTTTATCAACCTTTATCTCTTCTTAGACTTCTTCACATATTCCTTATACATTTTTGACTTCTTCCCATACCATTCTTCGATGGTATAGCCATATTCCTCGCGGTATTTCTCTTGGTTCTTATTGACTGTATTCAAGTTCTCTAGTGTTACTATGTTGGACTTGAAAAATGATACCAAAAATAGTCCTAATAAAATAGGTGAAATTGGCAACAAAGCAAGCAAGAGGTACGCTAGGAAATGATTAAGCCCATGGGTAAAGAGATTGATGCCATACATCAACAACCATAAGAATAAAATCACATTTAAAAACTTTTTATAATATTCTGAGGAGAAATAATCCTTTCTGGCACGCTGCTTAGTAACAAGAATATAGATAAGGTAAATCAGTGATAAGACAAAACCAATCCAGTAGACGATACGAACTGCTACTAGAGGGATTAAATACAAGGCAGCTATAAACCAACTATAATATGAAATTACGAGCAAAAATAATTGAAAAATCTGAGTCATTAAGTATGCTTTAATGCGATTTCTTCTAGAAATAATATAAAAACAAGTAAAATGACCGCAACAAAGCAAGAATAGGAAACCAAAGAAACTATCTGGGGGAATGAGGCCTTTTTCTACTGATGTCAACTGTGTAACCATTGATGTCAGTGGTATAGCTGGGTCATACCCAGCTTCACTAGCCATTCGAAATAAACTTATCGGCAAAGACGTCCCAATCATAACCATAAGAGAATAGAGAGATAGTCCAAAAATCGCCTTTACTAAGTTTAATCTTCGTGCTGTTTCTAGTGCTTCATTAATATCTTTTTGTATCTTATCCATTTATTTTCTCCTATTTTGTTCAGGTTACATTGTAAGAGGAGGCACCATCGCCATAAAAATCGAGTGAGTAAATCAGCATTGACTAAACTTCCTGATCCAGCGACTCTTTGTATCTTTTCGACTCTTTCCCATACCAGTCTTCTATGGAGTAGTCAGATAACTGGCGGTAATCTTCCAAATATTTTTTGAGATAGTAGCCTTGAAAATTGTTCACACTTAAAACATACTGAAAGTAAAGGAAGGGGACAAATATTATTGGATTAATGGCTACAAAAATTGAACGAAAGGTATCATTTTGCTGAATAAGATCCGAGTTTGGGAAAAAGATACGGAAAATAACTATTAGGAATAGGATAAGCCCTCCGTACCTTTTTGCAAATACAACAAAACGGTCGAGAAAATCCGCTCCTCTATTTGAGTAAGTAGACTCTTGATACAAAATTTCGAGCGTATTCTTCTGAAAATTTTGAAATAGTCTAATAAAGTACAAAATAAAAGCAACCGTATATAATGCGCCAGATAAAATCATTCCTATTATCGTTCCTGCTCCAGCTATACCTATTACTAGACTTTGCAAACAAAGAAGAAAATTCATAAAACCAACCCATTTATTAAAGTAATAATAGGATAGTATTGACTGATTTTTTATTTTGGTTAGATCAATTATATAACCAACAAACCCTACAAATCCTAATCCAAAAAACGCACCATTTATGAGGCCTACTTTCATAAATAAAAACTGCAGATTTTGAGAATCAACCCAAATACTAAAAAGAAAGATTAGGAATAGGATAAATTGCATTGTAATAATTCCTAAAAGCTTTCCTTCATAACCTTTTTCATTGAAATCCTCAAATGAAGTTTTGATATACTGATCTGTTACTAAATTCATACTTTCCTCTAACGAGGCATTAAAAATTGTTTGTTTCATATTTCACCTACTATACATCTGTATCCGTATCTGTTTGTCCTTCGTCATCAAATCTCAAAATAAGCTCACCACTACGGCTTTCAAAGTGCGATACAAAACGACTTTGGATACTTGCATTGAGGACGGCACCGACGATTAGCACCTTGGCAATCAGGATAAACCAAAACATGATAATCACAACTACCACTGAGCCGACAAAACGCACATCTAAAAAGCGATCCAGATAAGCTTCAATATAAACAGTAAAAAGGTTCATGAGGCTATAAATGATAACAAGAACTAAGGTCGCACCGGGTAGGACATAGCGGATTTTGGGAATTTTCACATTGGGTAAAGAAAAATAAAGCAGAATCAGCGAAAGAAAGAGCATCAGATAAATCGTAGGCTCTGTCATGGTCAGCAACTGCTGGTAGAGGCCACGGTCAAACTGCCAGAAATTATAAAGAATCCCAACCAGCATTCGACCGAATAGGGTCAGAACGAGCGACAAGCCTAGTAGGACTTGCAAACCTAGACTCATGATAAAAGCAAAGATCCGCTCCCAGATAAGACCCCGCCCTTGCTTCGTACCATAGCATTTATTAAAAGCCTTTTGCAGAAAAGTCATACTCTGGGAAAAAGTCCAGAGGGCAGATAGGATAGAAATACTCAGCAAACCTGTCGAAGGCTTGGTCAGCACATCTCGGACAACCTTGGAGATCGTCAGATACAATGACTCCGGCAGTAAGTCTTTCAGCACAACTAAAAGCTCATCTGACCGAATCTGAAAATAGGGCAGAATATTTGCCGCAATCAATAACAAGGGAAAAATCGAAATCAGAAAATAGTAGGCCACAGCAATACTGGTAATATCTGCCTCCGATGCCTGATAAAAATGGAAAAAAGCTCTGAGAAATTCATTTTCTCTCATCTTCTTGATGAATCCTGTCACATCTCTCTCCTATTCAAAAAGGCTGGGACAAGCCCAGCCCTCTATGCTTAATAAGTCCCTTCTTCTCCCTGGCTGGTTAGAATCACAGGACCATCTTTGGTAATGACAAATTGGTGCTCATATTGGCAAGAAAGACCGCCATCAAGGGTTTTATGCGCCCAACCTGTTTCAAAGTCCGTGTCAATTTCCCATGTACCTGTATTGATCATTGGCTCGACAGTCAGAACCATTCCCTCCCGCAGGCGCAGGCCACGTCCTGCACGTCCGTAATGCGGTACCATTGGCTCCTCATGCATGGTTGGGCCAACCCCGTGACCAACCAAATCACGCACCACTCCATAGCCATGGCTTTCAGCGTATTCTTGAATGGCTGCACCAATATCTCCAATGCGATTACCAACTTTTGCAGCTGCAATCCCTCGGTAGAGGCATTCCTTAGTCACATCCATGAGTTGCTGAGCTTCTGGACTAACCTGTCCAACAGCATAAGCCCAGCAAGAGTCTGCGACACCGCCACGGAAGCTTTCTGTATATTGCTTCATCTGCTCTACATTGTTAAAGTCCAGCTTAGATACGTCCAATTCAGCCTTGTCGACTAGGCCGACAACCATGTCCACACAGATGATATCACCTTCTACCAATTTTTGATGGCGAGGAAAGGCGTGGGCCACCTCATCATTGAGAGAACAACAAGTCGCATAAGGATAATCCATAACGCTGCCCTCTACGCCAATCTGAAGGGGCAAAGCATTGTCTTCCTTACAGCGCTTGCGGACATATTCTTCAATGTCCCACATGTCAATACCTGGCTTGATCAAGTCTCTCAGACCGATATGAACAGAAGCCAGAAAATCTCCGCTCTTGTCCATTAAATCAATTTCACGTTGTGATTTTATAGTAATCATTATAACCTCTTTACTAATTAATTTTTACAGTAATCGTCGCTTTAGCAACGAATAGCGAATCTAAGTAGATATCGTAGTCAATCACTGCTGTTCGCCGCGTCTGATGAATAATACGTGGCCGAATCTGCAGGACATCATCAATCTGAACAGCCTGAAAGAAATGAATCATCATCTGATCAACGATTAAGCTCTGGCTATTCGTCGTCATCAACTGCTGCGTAATCCGAGTGATAATTTCCGTCAAGACGCCATTAGCCAAGACCCTATTTTGCTCCAGCATGAAAGGCTCGACAGTGAAAGAAAAAATATCCTCTTGCCGATGAAGCTTCTGGCCCACCTGCTCACTGAAAGTCGGTAGACTAGAAATCTGAGAACGGCTCATTTTTTCCATAATATCCCGACGTGTAATCACTCCAAGGAGAGTCTGATTACTACGTACCACCGGAATCATTTCAAAATCCTCTGCAATCATGCGCTGACTGATATTGGCAATATTCGCCGACAGTCCAGTCATGAAGATCTTGCGAGTCATCACCTTGTCCAAGGTGGTCAAAGGAGACTTATCTCCCGCATCCCGCATGGTCACGACACCAACTAGCATTTGATGCTGATTAACGACTGGAAAACGACTGGTCCGATTACGACGAACCAAGTCCAGATAATCACGAACGGTATCTGTGTCATGCAAGAAACCATATTCGTGACTAGCTCTATAAACCTGCTCTACTGTTAAAATATCTGTTTTAATCTGGATATTGGATAGGGCACGGTTAATCATGGTCGCCACGGTATAGGTATCGTGCTTGGTTCTTAGGACGGGAATTTCAATACGATTGGCCAGTTTTAAAACCTCTGGATCGACTTCAAAACCTCCCGTTACCAGCACGGCATTCTCATTTTCAAGAGCCAAAATCTGAATCTGCGTCCGATCGCCGACAATAAGAAGGCCGCCTTCATTTAAGTAGCGTAGAATATTTTGCTCGGTCATAGCTCCGATAGAGAACTTGTTAAATTCTTTTTCTAGTCCTTTTTCACCGGCAAGCACCTCTGAACCAGTAATATCCGCAATTTCCTTGTAGGTCAGATGCTCTAAAACAACTTTTTTCGACTTGACTCGAACCGTTCCACTTCTAGGTCTGGTCTCGACAATTCCTCTATTTTCAGCTTCCTTGATCGCTCGGTAGGCAGTTCCGTCGCTGACCCCTAAGTAATTTGAAATACTCCGAACACTGACCCGCTTGCCAATTGGAAGATTTTCAAGATAAGCCAAAATTTCCTGGTGTTTACTCATTGAAATCTCCTTTTTCGTAGCGATATTCGGTGTAATCTCTCATCTTTCTCGTATAGCGGTCACTCCCCTTAAACTGACGGAAGAGCTTAAAACCAGCTTTCAGTGCAACTTTCTGACTAGCAATATTCTCTTCATGCGTGATGATGGTCAGACGCTTAAAGTCGAATGTCGTAAAGGAAAGAAAAACCAATTCACGGACAACTTCAGTCATCAAGCCTTGCCCCCAATAGTCCTTCCTCAAAAAATATCCTAGCTCCGCTTCTTTTTTTATCTCATCCATTTTCTCAAATTTAATGGAACCAATCATTTCATTCGTTGCCTTATCACAAATTGCCCAAATTCCCAAAGGGTTTTTCATAAAATAATTGGCGATAACATATTCACTTTCCTGCAAGCTACTTTCAGTCGGAAAAATAAACTCGGTATTATCCGGATTGGAAGCAATTTTATAAAGGGATTCTGCATCTCCAAAAAGAATCGGCCGTAAAAACGAATGCTCCGTTTCAATAAAAGAAAAAGCTGCTAACTGTGTCCACAAATTCATAGGCTTCCTCTATAAAAAATAAGCGATGAACGCTTATTCTTCGATGAGCTGGATATCAGCACCCAGACTTCTTAATTTTTCAATAATATTGGAATAACCGCGTAAAATAAATTCAATATTGGTAATCTCTGTTCGACCCTGTGCCATCAGACCAGCAATCACCAAGGCTGCACCTGCACGCAAATCCGTTGCTTTGACAGAAGCACCTTGCAGTTGATTTGGTCCTTCATAGACGATTTGATTGCTAGCGGTTGAGATTTTACCAGTCATTTTTGCCAATTCAGCGACATGGTTGACTCGTTTCTCATAGATGGTATCAAGGATTTTTCCATGACCATGAGCTGTCAGCAAGAGTGGAGTGATCGGTTGCTGCAAATCAGTGGCAAAACCAGGATAAGGAGAAGTCTTGATGTTAATAGCCTTTAAATCCTTCTGCCCTTCTACAAAGATGCTGTCTTCTGAAATGGTCATGCGCACACCCATTTCCTCTAGCTTAGCAATGAAACTTTCCAAATGTTCATAAAGGACATTATTGATCTGGACACCTTGTCCAATTGCCGCCGCCAAAGAAATATAAGTCCCAGCTTCAATCCGATCTGGAATCACTTGATGGCGCGTTCCATGAAGGCTGTCTACACCTTCAATCGTGATAATATCAGTCCCAGCCCCACGAATATGAGCTCCCATATTGTTAAGTAGCGTAGCTACATCGATGATTTCTGGCTCACGCGCCGCATTTTCAATCACCGTACGCCCCTCAGCCTTGACTGCTGCCAACATCGTATTAATCGTAGCACCGACACTAACGGTATCCATGTAAATACTAGCTCCAGCCAAGCGTTTGCCACCCGTTGACAATTTCATATAATTGCCTTCCATGGTCATATGAGCGCCCATCGCTTCAAAAGCCTTGAGATGGAGATCAATCGGACGAGGACCAAGGTCACAGCCTCCAGGAAGCCCAACTGTCGCTTCTCCAAAGCGGCCTAGCAAACTTCCATAAAAATAATAAGAAGCTCGTAGACTATTGATTTTACCAGATGGCATCGGCATATTCTTGATGTTTCTAGGATCAACCTCTAGGCAATCTCCAGACCGCTTGACAGTCGCTCCCATGATTTCCATGATTTCGATGAGGCTATCAACATCCGAAATCGCCGGTACACCATCTAAAGTAACAACATTATCAGCTAAAATAATAGCTGGGATAAGGGCCACAACACTATTTTTAGCACCATTAATAGTCACCTCTCCTTTTAAAGGGCGACCACCATTAATTACAATTTTTTTCATGTTTTAAAATTTAGCTCTTTCACGGTATTACTCTTTATTATATCATAGTTTTATCCATTTTCCTAGACAAAAAAGCCCTCAGTTTAAACCGAGGACTACTATTTTATTGCAAAGCCGCTTGGAGCGCAGCTACCTTGTCTGTGCGTTCCCAAGGAAGATCGATGTCTGTTCGACCCATATGACCATAAGCAGCTGTTTGGCGATAAATTGGGCGTTTCAAATCCAACATTTGGATAATACCTGCCGGACGCAAATCAAAGATTTGGCGGACAGCGTTCTGAAGTCTGCTTTCAGAAACTACTCCTGTTCCAAAAGTATCAATGCGGACTGAAACGGGCCGAGCTACGCCAATAGCATAGGCCAACTGCACTTCTACTTTCTTAGCCAAGCCAGCAGCTACGATATTTTTAGCGATATAACGCGCCGCGTAAGACGCAGAGCGATCGACCTTGGTTGCATCCTTACCAGAGAAGGCACCACCGCCGTGGCGAGAATAGCCACCATAGGTATCCACAATAATCTTACGTCCTGTCAAGCCAGAGTCCCCCTGCGGGCCACCGATAACAAAGCGACCAGTAGGATTGATAAAGACCTTGGTCTGACCATCCAAGTATTCGCTTGGAATCACCTGAGCAATCACCTTTTGGATAACATCCTGATGAATCTGTTCATTGCTGACTTCAGGATCATGCTGGGTAGAAATAACTACTGTATCCACACGCACTGGACGGTCATTTTCATCATATTCGACCGTAACCTGAGATTTGGCATCTGGTCGTAGATAAGACAATTCACCTGACTTGCGCAGTTCTGCCAAACGACGCACCAGCTTGTGGCTAAGAGAAATAGGCAATGGCATGAGCTCTGGCGTTTCATCCACCGCAAAGCCAAACATAAGGCCTTGATCACCAGCTCCAATCAAATCCAACGGATCTTTTTGAGCATTTCCTCGAACCTCAAATGCTTCATTGACCCCTTGAGCAATATCTGGCGACTGTTCCACCAAAGATGGATGCACACCGACTGTCTCGGCTGAAAATCCATACTCTGTATTGGTGTAGCCAATCTCTGCAATGGTATCACGAACCACACGGTTTATATCTACATATGCTGTGGTCGAAATTTCACCAAAAACATGAACTGAGCCCGTATAAACTGCTGTTTCAGCAGCCACATGGGCATCTGGATCCTGACTCAAGACAGCATCCAAAATAGCATCGGAAATTTGGTCTGCAATCTTATCGGGATGTCCCTCCGATACAGACTCAGACGTGAAAAGTTTACGTTCTGACATAGAAATGTCCCCCCTTAAATAAATTGTTATAGAGTTACAAAGCACTGATAGAAATAACTACCACCTTATCGGGACTATATAACTTTCTCATTATACCACTTTTCCCTAAAAAATTCAGAATTTTTTTAATAGAAAAAGCTATAATCAGAAACTATAGCTTTATTGCAATGATAAACTAAGGGCAGCTTGCTAACAACTCTTCAACTTCCGCCTTACCGATAGCATCACCAGCTTGGTCAAAAAGTCTAATCGCAGCCGCAAAGTTGGATCTTGCTGCTTGTAGATTTCCAAAAGCTTGAGCAATTTCACCCAAGCCTCGGCAACTACATGCATGATTTACCACATCATCTGACTCCATAGAATAGATATATGACTTTTGCATAAAATCCTGAGCTTGAGCCAACCTGCCTAATTTAAGATTTAGATAACCTAGCTCATAGAGATTAACTGATTGACGATAATGGTCATCTGGGAAATACTTCGCTAGGAAAGCAGCTTCTTTTTCAATCCACTCTAAAGCTTGACAAAAATCTCCCGCAGATCTAGCAACATAACCTAGCTGATGATAAGAGATATGCTCATTTTCTCTATCACTTTCTTTCTGAGCCTGATTCAGATAAGCCTCTAAATTTGCAAAAGCGTTCTGATAATCCTGCCTTTCTACAGCTAGATAGGCCCGTAAATTCCAGCGGCTAAAGGAATCTTTTTCCAGCTGCTGCTCTAGTTCTTCGGCCTTATTTAACTGTCCTTCAAAGAAATATTGCCAAGCGGCTGCCAATTTATCATTCATCTACCTTCTCCTTTTACCTCCAGAACTTCTCGCCTAAACCAAATCCGTCTGAGCGATGGCCTTCTTGACATCATCGAGTGGCAGATGAACCAATTCCACCTCTTTCTCCTTGTAGAGATATTGAGCATAGTCATCTATGCGATATTGATTGATATAGACCACCCGTTTGCAGCCGACCTGAAGCAGTTGCTTGGTACAGTTGAGGCAAGGAAAATGCGTCACATAAGCCGTAAAACCCTTAGGAACACCCCGCCCCGCTCCTTGCAAGATAGCATTGACCTCCGCATGCAAGGTCCGTACACAATGCCCGTCAATGACCAAGCACTCATGGTCAATACAGTGCTCCGTTCCTGAAACAGAGCCATTGTAGCCGGTCGATATGACCTTATTATCCTTGACTAAAACCGCTCCGACCTTGGCGCGTTTGCAGGTCGAACGATTGGCAATCAAAAGAGCCTGTGCTGCAAAATATTCATCCCAAGCTAACCGATTTGACATCATCATCCACTCCTCCATCCATTCTCACTATATTATACTAAAACACTTGGTGATTGTCACCCTAACAAGAAAAAAGCTGAAACATCGTTTCAACTTTTTATCTTCTTATTTAGCAAGTTTTGCTTTAGCTGCATCTGCAAGAGCTGTGAAAGCTGCTGCATCGTTAACAGCCAAGTCAGCAAGCATTTTACGGTTTACTTCGATCTCAGCCAATTTCAAACCATGCATCAATTGTGAGTATGAAAGTCCGTTCAAACGAGCTGCCGCATTGATACGAGTAATCCACAATTTGCGGAAGTCACGTTTTTTCTGACGACGGTCACGGTATGCATAGTAGTAAGAGTTCATTACTTGCTCTTTTGCAGTACGGAACAAGATGTGTTTTGCTCCATAGTAACCTTTAGCTAATTTTAAAATACGTTTACGACGTTTGCGTGATACAACGCCACCTTTAACACGTGCCATGTTTTATTTCCTCCAAATATTTCCTAGATAATTGTCACAAAATCTCTTATTTAAGACCTGTAAGCATTGCTTTGATACGTTTGAAATCTCCTGAATGCACCATAGATGCTTTACGAAGATGACGACGTTGTTTCTTAGTTTTTCCGTGGAAACGGTGAGAAGTGTAAGCACGGAAACGTTTAAGTCCACCAGAACCTGTACGTTTGAAACGTTTAGCTGATGCGCGGTGTGTTTTTTGTTTTGGCATGATTTTTTCTCCTTTATTTAACTTTCTGACAGTTTATTTTTTGTCACTAATCGGTGCCATTTGCATGAACATTTGACGTCCATCCATCTTAGGCTTTTGCTCAATGATTGCAACATCTTGAGTTGCTTCAGCAAAGTCTGCCAAGACCTTAGCCCCGATTTCTTTGTGGGTAATCATCCGGCCTTTAAAGCGAATGGATACCTTAACTTTATTTCCTTTTTCAAGGAACTTGCGTGCGTTACGAAGTTTTGTATCAAAGTCCCCTTTATCAATGGTAGGACTGAGACGTACTTCTTTCACAGTGACAACGCTTTGTTTTTTACGTTGTTCTTTCTGCTTTTTCTGATACTCAAACTTGAACTTGCCATAGTCCATAATTTTCGCAACAGGTGGTTTAGCTTGTGGCTGAATCAGGACTAAATCGACATTCGCTTCATCCGCAAGAGATTGCGCTTCGCTAAGCGGTTTAATACCTAATTGTTCGCCGTCAAGACCGATCAACCGAACTTCACGCACACGAATTTCATCATTGATGAATAAGTCTTGTTTTGCTATGGTTTTCACCTCTTTTTTTATTTTTAGAGAAAAACAAGTGCGGACCTGCTAACGCAAACCCGCACTACATGATAGTATTTCATTACTGAAACTGAATCCTGTAGAGCCAGACAACGTTAGTCGCAAGGCGAGAAGTTCTCACTTCTGCTTTTCTCAACTCTACCATCATACCAAGTTTCTTTTTATTTGTCAATGATTTTTTTTGCTTTTTCTTCAATAAATTTGACAACTTCTGCAATTCCAATACCTGTCGTATCAAAATGGATGGCATCAGCCGCTGGTTTCAAAGGTGATACTTCGCGATGACTATCCTTGTAATCCCGCTCCGCTATTTCCTTTTTGAGCGTTTCCAAATCAGCCGGAATCCCTTTTTCAAGATTTTCCTTGTAGCGGCGCTCTGCTCTTTCCTCAACCGAAGCCACTAGAAAAATTTTCAGTTCCGCATTTGGTAAGACAACCGTTCCAATATCACGGCCATCCATAACGATACCGCCTTGTGTAGCAATCAACTGCTGAAGGGCCACTAATTTTTCCCGAACCTGCGGAATAGCAGAAACCCAAGAGACATTGTTTGTCACTTCATTTTCTCGAATCGGATGGGTGACATCAACATCCCCCACAAACACCAACTGCTCACCACTCTCAGAACGACCAAAACTAACCGAATAAGTCTCGAGCAAGGCCACAATCTCCTCTGCGTCATTTTCAGTCAGATGATTTCGAAGAGCCAGATAAGTGGCTGCGCGGTACATGGCACCCGTATCCAAATAGGTATAATTAAAATCTTTGGCAATAATCTTTGCAACAGTGGATTTCCCACTTGAAGCAGGTCCATCAATCGCAATCTGAATCTGTTTCATAACCCACTCCTACTGAATTTTAACAATATCACCTGGATTGGCATACCAAGAACCAGTAGACATGTGTGATGGATTTAGCTGCTCTAATTTTGCAATAGAGATACCTGCACGCGCCGCAATCGCAGCTTCTCCTTCACCAGGCTGAACAGTCAAAGTACCTTCTGAAGACTGAGTTGGTGTTTCTTCTGATTCACTTGGTTGCTCTGATGGAGCTGGTTGCTCCGCACTGCTACTTGAAGTTGCTGCTGCGTTAGAAGTGCCATAAAATCCATCCATAACGGTCTTTTTATTACTTCCACCAGTAGATAGATAAGCGAAAAATAGTGCCATAGCAATGACCATCACTAGAAAAACAGCTGCTAATATTGTCAGCCATCGATCAACTTTACTCGCCTGACTTTTCTTTCTGCGATTCAATTTCTCTGCTCCATTATCATATACATCTGCTTCCCATGGTTCTTTCTCCATGACTTCCTCCTTGAGTTTTTCTAAAAATCTTATTACAATATGAGTATGAAAGTTACACTCATTCCCGAACGTTGCATTGCTTGCGGACTCTGCCAGACCTACTCAGATCTTTTTGATTATCACGATAATGGCATTGTCAAATTTTATCAAGACGACCAGCTCTTAGAAAAAGAGGTTGCTAGTCAGCCTGAGATCTTCGAAGCTATTAAAAACTGTCCAACCCGAGCTCTACTAAAAGATTAATGTTTCTTGGCTTGGTCGCCATAGTAGACTTCAAAATAATCTAGAAGAGTCAGATTATCTACTAGTTCAACCTCGCCTTTAAAATGATCATTTAAAGCTAGGGCATTGACAAAATATTTTTTTGGCCACTTCCGCATGCAGAAAGTTCTGCTACGACTCTTCCCTGTAAAATGAAGGGTGATAGACGTCTTTGTTACTTCTAGCTTCTCAATCGTTGAAATGTCAATCTTAATTGGTGTGAAAGGATTTGCCGTAATAATACGCAAAATACCGTCATCATAAATCGTGAAATATCTATGCACACCGATAGCAAGTAAGACCATAAACAAAAAGAATGAAAAGAGGACAAGAGTCGGAACACTGGAGCTTTCGTACATCAAGGCCAGTCCTATAAAAATTGGAATGACTGACAAAGACCAATAAATCACCAACACCGACATTTCTGGTTGCCAATGATAGCGTACTTTCCCAAAAATCTTTATCATATCTTCACCCCCTTACTACTAGTTTAGCATAAAATAATAAAAAATAGAATTGGTAAACCTATTCTATTTTTTATTTTGCTGGTATAGCAAAGAAATCCTTCGAAAGATACCCTTTGCCACCAACCATATCATATTCGATCAATTTCAAATCATCTGCAATTTCCTGAGCTGATGGATCCAGCGCCTTCTTGTCTACACTAGCTTTATGAAGAACCTCCGTCAATAAGGCGTAGTAAGGAGATACTTTCGAATTGGTCTGCTCAAGTAGTAGGGCTGAAAAATCACTAGAATTAACCAAAGGATAGTTCAACTTAGGTGTCTCATAATTACTCCAGATAAAGTAATCTGTCAAATATTGATTTTCGGGATGATCTTTAAAAGCTGATTGAGGATATAGACCTGGCAAGTGATCACCATAAAAAACTACTGTTATTTTTTTATCAATTTTAGAAAGCTTGTCTAGAAACTCCTTGGTCGCATTGTCTGTGTGGTAGAGCAAGCGAGTATAAAAAGTTAAATTTGAATTTTCTTCATTGCTAAACCCTATACCTGTTCCTTGAAGTTCAGTAGGATTTTCTTCTATCCACGGAGCATGATTTTGCATAGTCATCACAGAGAAAAATTGACCTTCTTTATTATTTAAATTATCTAATACGATATTGTAAGTAGACTCATCACTAGGACTTATTCCTTTCTTATGAATCTTCACTCCATTTGTTTTAATCGAAATAAATTCCTTAAAATTTAAATAATTATAAATATAATTTCGAGAATAGTTAGAGGCTCCTGCTAAATGAATAGCTATTCGATTGCTCTGTGAATAAAGATTACTAATAGACGGCACATAGTTCATTTTAGGAAATACTTCCGTATATAAAATAGATACACTTTGTGAAATATTATAAAAAGGTAATCCAGTTAAAGCTTGGAATTCCATATTAGCAGTCCCTCCTCCATAACCATCCGATTTCATTAAACCACTTGTTACCTGATCTTTAATTTGATAGATATTTGGTATTGGGTTCTGAGTCAAGTTTACACCTTCTACACGTGAAGGATCAGAAAAACTCTCGCTTAATACATAAATAACAGTTTGACTCTCAATTCTCTCAGTGCGTTCTTGATTCATTTCAACAGCTAAATTATAATATTTCTTTTCTATTGCTCTGATTTTTTCAGCTGTGTAACCTTCTGGCTTTTGCATTATGTCTGTTGTAATCTGACTTATCCATACATAACTTAATGATTTATATCTAGCGTTATTTGTATTTCCTAACCAAGTTATATCTTGAAAATTATTTAGTATAGAAATTATCGGTATATTCGATATAACTTTCCCATTTCTTTTATTTATAAAAATTCCAAAAATACATAGGAAAATCAAAACTATCGTACTCAACCAGATAAAACGTATTTTTAATGAATGAATAATTTTTCCTATAAATAAATAATTTCTTAAAACAAATAAAATTAGAAATACAATTAATATAATAAATATAGCGTAAGATAATAAGGATTTATCAACAAAACTCAATAAATCTTTTGGAGTTAACATCCATATTAAATCACTTGGTAAAATTGGCTCACCTCGCATTGAAAATTTTATATAATTTGAATAAGAAAAAATACCACCAATTATAATAATAAGATTAGTAGTTACCCAAAATTGATTTATAATTAAATACAGGCTAAAAAATAGTAAAAAGAAAATAAAAATTTGGAACCCCATCGCTCCAGGTAAAAGCGAGTATCCCAAAAATAATACCCCTCTTCCTAAAGTTCCTTGGATGACACAATTAAAAATAATAGCAAGTATCAAACTAGCCGTACTAGCTAAAAAACAACTTGATTTATTTCTTCTAAAGTCTTTAATACCCTTAATAATAGTATAACAAATTAATGTTCCAAAAATTGATAAATAGATAAGCAATGTAGTAATTAGAAAAAAATGATAATCTCCATATACTATTGCTTCAGTATTTTTTACCTGATTTAATAAATTTGTACTCAAAAAAACTTTAGGTAAATGAGTATCTGTTAGTATCAAAGATAATAGTATTTGCGACAACAAAAAATAATTAAACTTATTTGGAAATTTAATATCTGAAAGATAATTGTAAACAAATTTCAACCACTTTAACTTAGTAAACTTAAATAGTATAACAAGACTAAAAATAATTAAAAAAGTTGGTATGAAATTTAATTGATAGAGGTGATTTGTAGAAAAATCCAAAATTTCGTATTTTTCATTATTTAAGTTAAAAGTAATTTCAATTAAATATGACAATATACAGTAACCAATATAAAGTGCAATTACTTTAGGCAAAAATAACCATTTATAAC